>CAYLMO010000015.1:6720-82932 GCA_964384605.1 uncultured Bradymonadales bacterium
CCGCGCGCTCGGATTTGACTTCGACGAAGGCTACTTCATCTACGACGTCGCGAGCGGCGCGACGAACGTTCAAGACCGGCGAAATCTCGCCGTGCCGACTGAAGAGCTTCTGCGCTTCGATCTCGTTCGTACGAACGAGCAGTTCTACATCGCAGAAGTCTGGTTCTCCGAAAGCGAGGCGGTCGGGATCGTCTCGAAGCTCGTCGATGACCGCCTCGAACTCTTCGCACAGTTTGACCTCTTGCCTCCTGACGGAGATTTCGAGCCCATCGCCTTGTATGTGAATGAGGAGGGTCGACCGGTGGTAACCACGCCGAGCTGCCGCACTTGGGAGTTCGACGACGATGGCGTGCCAAGCTACTCCGAAGGCACCAGCTGCAAGTCTTCGGCGACGGTCCGTCTCGCCGCCGGAGACCTCGAGTTTCGGCACGATGGCGTGTGGCTTGTCTCCGAGTCGCCCGCCGTGCAGATCTCCGAGGACCCTACTCCAGAACAGGTCCAGGTGATCGACGGCGAGGCGTTCTACTTCCGCGATGCCGAAACCGTCGACGGGGAGCCCATTCGCGAGCTCGCGGCAACCGACGGTACGGTGGAGAACACACGAACGGTGCTCACCGCTCCCAACGGCTTCGACGAACGCACGATGCACGCCGGGAATGGTCGGCTCTACCTGCGCTTGTTCGACCCCGACCAGCTGATCGAGGTGAGTCCGGCCGGCGAAGTCGTCGCATTGACCCCAGCAGAAGGGGACGGCCGATCGTCGTCGTGGGGAATTGCGATTCTGGGCGACCAGGTGATCTACTCCGGCTTCCACGAAACGTACGGGGCCGAGCCATTCGCTGTGGCCGCTGCCGGCTCTGGCGAATCCGTGTCCGGCGGCGAGTCCCCGACCGGCGGCGCTGAAGCGATGGCCGGAGGCTGTGGATGCGCGGCGTCGGGCGACCAACTCCCTTTCGCGCCACTCTTGCTGCTGACAATCGCTGGCCTGGTTCGAAGACGCCGCAACGCCCGGAGCGACCTCCCATGAAAAGTGCCACGTTCGCGTTCATCTGCTGCGTCATTTGTGCCGCCTCTGCCGCGGATGCCGCAGAACCCGTGCTCCTGGCCGACACGAACTCGACACCCAGCGCTGAGGGAATCTCGTCGGTGGTGAGCCTTGGCGAGCGAATCGTGTTCACCCGCCCGGTGGACGATGTAACGCAGGTGTTTGCCATCGATGGCACATCGGTCGTTCAGCTCGCCGAGTTACCCACGCGCGAAACGGCGATTTTTGCCGCCGAGGGGCTCGCCATTCTCGCCACCGTCCGGCCAAGTCCAAGTCTCATCACGGACGGCACGCCGCAGGGGACGAGAGAGGCTCAGATCGGCCGGTCAGTCCGCGCGTTCACGAAGCTCGACGACCGGTGGGTGTTCTGGGAGGAACTCGTTGGCGACCACGTCCTATGGTCGTTGTCGGCCGATGGCGAATTGACGCGGCTCACCACCCAGCCATTCCTTCCGAAGACCGAGTCGCTCGGGGGACTCGCTTTCTTCATGGGCACTTCCTGCGAACTCCTCGCGACCGATGGCTACGAGGTCCAACAAGTCCTCGGCCCCGTCGAACCGGTGATGAGCGGACCGATCCCGATTTGCGAAGTCAGCCGATTCGGACGAGACGAGCTGCTGATTCACAGGCGCGACACGAATCGAGTTTGGGTGACCGAAGAGGGCCGCACTCAGCTGCGGTCATTGGATTGGATCGACTACGGCAGTCAGTTCACATCCGCCGCCAACGGTGCGCTCGTCTGGGATCTTGAGACGCTGCGTTTCACCGACGGTACCGAGCCCGGCACCATCCACCTTCAGTCGTTGTTCTCGACACCGCTGACGGGGGCGTTCCTAGTCGGAGACCGGTCATTCTTGCAGCCGAGTCGCGGAGGGTTCTGGAGCTCGGACGGCACTGTGCGAGGCACTTCGCGCGTCACGCGGTCTCCCCCGGTCGGGCCGCTCACGACCGATGGCTCCTTCGTGTACTGGACCGCGGCCGATGGCGCCATCTGGCGAATCGATGCCGACTCGACCACGAAGCAGGTGGGCGCGGTCCCCGCCGCCAGGGTCCGCGGAACGGCCGCAACTTCCAACGGCGTGTACGTCTGGGATGACCTGTACATCTGGAGGCTCACGGAGGAGTCCGGCGTCGCCGAAGTGTGGCCAGCCGATTTTCCGGTGCGGACGAGCGACGCAGAGCCAGGCGAATTCGTAGCGACCGAATCGTTCGTCGTCTTCCTTTCGAAACAAGGCTCCGAGTTCGAAGAACCTCCACGGGCTCGGTGGCAGACTTACGGCACGCCCGAAACGACCACGACCGTTGGAAATCTGCCGCCGCGGTCACGCGTAATTGCGGCGCTCCCGAACGACCGCCTGCTCGTCGACGACGGCACCGGGTTCTCGTTTTGGACACCCAACGGAGTCACGGACGTCGAGGACCGACGCGAGTTGGTCGAGGGCGAAGCGAACTTCGGATTAACGGGCGCGATCAGCGGGGCGATTCACACGTACGTCCACGACATCATGTTCCACGTCCAGTACGTGGACATCGTCGTCTCGATCGTCGATGGCGCCAGCGTCCGGTCGATATCCCGGATTCGCGTCTCCACCCCCGAGACGTTGGAACCGTTCACTTTCTGGATTGCTGAAGACGGCAAGCTCGTGGTGAACGGGCAAGATACCTGCCGCCGCTGGACGGTCTCGCCCGAAGATGGAGCGACGGAGTTTACAAACGACACGAACTGCGTGCGAGCAGGTCGGGTGCAGTTGCGAAACGGAGACCTCGAGGTCCGCCAAGACGGGGTTTGGTTCGTAGATGGCGAGACCGAGAGGAGCATCCAGGGCGGTTTCGTTTTTTCCAATCCGGTCGCCGTCGAGGGTCTCGGATACTTCTTCCGTCTTGCGCTAGACGGTTCTGAGGAGCTGGAACTGGCGCAGACCGATGGGACCAACGAGGGGACGACGACTGCCTTCCGTGCAGAGGGCTCATTGCGGGGGAACTTCCTACGCGCCCACCGTGGAGTCGTCTACGTTCGTACCATCCAGCCATCGCGGCTCTACGCCATCGTCCCGGGTCGAGAGGCCGTCGCGGTCACCCCAGAGAGCGGCGATGGTGCGATGTTGCCGTTCTCCGGGATTGCGTTCCTCGGCAACACCGCGATCTACGCTGGTGAGCATGCAGAATACGGTTCAGAACCGTTCGCGGTGGAGATTCCACTGAACGATCCAGACCGCTTCGACGACGAGGCAAACGACGTTCGCGGCGAATTGACGGGAAGGGGGTGCACCAGCGCGCCGGCGGAGGGGCCTGGCGCGCTGGTGCTTGTTCTGATGTGTGTGCTCGGAGCGATTCGACGGCGGTCTTAGACTTCTTCTGCGAGCGAGCCCATGACCGGCTTGTTGGTCGCAAGGTCACCAATCTCGCGGTCGAGGAAGAACAGTGCCTCGCCGGTGGTGCCGATGAGAGCGACCTTGTCGAGAATGTTCTTCACGAGGTGCTCTTCTTCGCGCTGCTCGGCGACGTACCACTGCAGGAAGTTGAACGTGGAGTAGTCTTGTTCGAGGAACGCCGCGTGCACGATGTTGTTGATGCACTGCGTGATGTGCTTCTCGTGCTCGTAGATCTGTTCGAAGAGGTCGCGAATACCGTCGTACTTCGTGGGCGGAGCCTTCAGCTCACCGATCTCGGCGAGGGCGTCGGACTCGTTCAGGAAGTCGAACATCTTGCGCATGTGCATCATCTCTTCATCGGCGTGCACGCGCAGGAACTCTGCAGTCCCCTCGAGGCCCTTGTGCTCTGCCCAGGCGCTCATCTGGAGATAGAGGTTCGACGAGTAAAACTCGCGATTGACCTGATCATTGAGAAGACCGACCAACTTTTCGCTCAACATGGTGCATCCTTTACTTTGTGGGCGGACGAGGTACGTCCTCGTCCCTGACTACGCATTCGTTACGGTTTTCTGGCTGAAGTCTCAAGCCGCGGTGACGATGAGGATGCGAAAGGAGCCGTAACAAGTGCCAGAAGGTCGAAAAAAATCGATCTTGGAGGCGGGGCAAGAGCAGGTCGCGTGGTCCATCTGGCGGGCGTCTGTCGTGGGCGTGTGCATCGTCTTGCCGCTCATGTACGCGACTCCGGGCAATGACGATCTGATCACGACGATCTTCTACACGCCGATCATCTTGGCGCTGATAGGCATCCGCTGGCTGCTGAAGCACGATCGCGTGCAGATTGCCGGGATCGTCCTGACGACGGCGATGTTCGGGATCTCGGCCGGTGCGGTGTTCATCCTGGGCGGCGTGCATGTCGCCGTGACGGGATCGTTCTTCGTCTGCGTGATGGTTGCCGCAGCGACGCTCGGCCCTCGGGCGGCGGTGGGCTGGACGATCGCCGCGTGCGTCACCTTGGTGGCGTTCGGCGCGGTGGAGCAGTTGGGCTACCTCCCAACCCCGTTGGCCGACGCGAAGTCGGTCATCAATGCGCTGGCGTCGTCCGTGTTTCCGCTGCTCCTGAGCGTCTATCTACTGCGCGTGATGCTGCGCATCCGCGACGACGCGATCGACGCCGCCGAGGCCCGTGAACGTGAGCGCGACCAGGCCGAAGCCGAAATGTTGCAGGCACAGAAGATGGACGTCGTCGGGCGCCTGGCTTCCGGAATCGCCCACGACTTCAACAACCTCCTCACCGTCATCCAGTCGACCGTCGACGTCATTCGCATCGCCGGCCCCGACGAAGAACTCCTCGACGACGTCGACAGCGCCACACAACGCGCGAATCTGCTCACTCGCCGGCTGCTCACGTTCGCGCGGCCGAGAAACCCCAGCACCTCGAAGCTCGACCTTGGCGAAGCCGTGGACGACATCCTGCCGCTGCTCGAGACCATGGCCGGAGACGAGATTCGATTGACCTGCTCGGTCGAACCAAACTGTGTCATCGAAATCGACGAACTCGCGTTTCAGCAGATCGTGTTGAACCTGATCATCAACGCGCGCGAAGCTCAAGACGCGAGGGGGACCATCGACCTCTTCGTGAAGGCCCGCGAAGAGTCGGTCGAACTGGTCGTCCGCGATTCGGGTCCCGGTGTGCCCGCGGAACTGGAGCAGCAGATCTTCGAGCCGTTCTTCACCACAAAATCGTCTGGAACGGGGCTTGGCCTGTCGACGATCAGGCGACTGATCGCGGAGTCGAACGGCGAAATCTCGGTCGGGAATGCTTCGCCGGGCGCCGAGTTCCGCGCGACATGGCCACACGCCACGGGCGCTCCGGAACGTTCCCGAAAGGCTTCGGGAGTGTCCGCGGAGCTTTCGTATGCGCCTCACATCCTGCTGGTCGACGACAACGAGGGGGTTCGGCGTTCGATGGCGGCACTGCTCGAAGCCCAGCGATGGACCGTCGTCGAAGCGGGCGACGGACTCGAGGCGCTCGCCTATCTCGAGCGAAACACTGCTGACCTCATCATCACCGACAGCGCCATGCCCGGTATGATTGGCCCCGAGCTCGCACAGACCTTCCGTGACTCGGGCGGCGAAGTACCGATTCTGTTGGTCAGCGGGACCCCACTCGAGACCGACCTGCCCAACAATTGCACGTTCCTCCCCAAGCCGTTCGGTTCCGACAGACTGCTCGAATCGGTCCGCGGAATCTTGCAAGAAACCCCGAACTAGCGCGCACCGCCTCAGCCCCATGGATTACTCGTTGCCGACGGTCTATATCTTGGCTACGCTACCCACTGACTGACAGTCAGTCACCACAAGGAAAGAGACGTGCCGAAGTCCACCAACACCAATGAATCCGACAGGAAACAGCAGATCGTCGAGGCAGCACATCGACGATTTGTGGCGGACGGATACGCCAAGACACCGGTCTCGGCGATCGTGGCGGACGTCGGCGTGGCGCAAGGCACCTTTTACCTCTACTTCAAGTCGAAGCAGGAGGTGCTCACGGAGCTTCGGCGCCGCGTGTTTCGGGACTACGCGACGGTGTTTGCGACAATTGCGGGGAGTGACCTCCCGGCCGACGTGCGCATCACCAAGACCCTGTTCGAGATGGCCGACGCTGTCCGTCGCAATCAGGATCTCGAGCGGGTGTTTCGTTCCGCGGAGTCCGCCGAAGCCACTGAAAGGGCCGCGATCGAAGGGCGCTCTCGGCTTGCCGAAGGCGTCACTCGACTGCTCGAAGAGGCAGTCGCGGAGGGTTCGGCGAAGCACCAGGCCGACACCCGATACACCGCCTACTTCGCGGTCACGCTCTTCGAGCGAATTCTCTACGAAGCGCTCGAATACAACGTTCCCGACGGTCTCGACGAAGTCGTCGCACACGGAATTCGGTTCGCCCTCGGCGCGATGGGCGTAGCGCCCGACCGAGTCGAATCACTCATCGAAACGCACGGAGGCTAGCCATGCCTGTGATCAAGAGTCGCGTCGACACTGGCTCGACCGAATATCAAGAACAGCGAGAAGCGATGCTCGAGCTCGTGGCCGAGATTCGCGGCCTCGAAGAGAAGGTCGTCGCGCACGAAGAGCGCGCCCGCCCGAAGATGGAATCGCGCGGGCAACTCATGCCGCGCGAACGGGTGGCGCGCCTGCTCGACCCCGGTGCGCCGTTCGTCGAGCTCTCGACACTTGCCGGCTACAAGATGCACGACGACGACGGCGACGACGCAATCGCGGGCGGGAACAACATCATCGGCGTCGGATTCGTGAACGGAGTCCGCTCGCTCGTTAGCGCCAGCAACGCCGCCATCAAGGGCGGAAGCGTGACACCGATGGGCTTGCGCAAGAGCCTTCGCGCTCAGGAAATTGCGCTGAAGCAACGGCTTCCGCTTGTCTCGTTGGTCGAGAGCGGCGGCGCGAATCTGCTCTATCAGTCGGAACTCTTCGTCGACGGCGGTCGAGTGTTTGCGAACATGGCACGCCTTTCGGCTGCCGGGATCCCACAGATTACGGTCGTCCACGGTTCGTCGACGGCGGGAGGCGCCTACATGCCCGGCATGAGCGACTACGTCGTCGTCGTGAAAGACCGCTCCAAGATCTTCCTCGCCGGCCCACCGCTCGTGAAAGCCGCCCTGGGCGAAGACTCCGACGAAGAAGAACTCGGCGGCGCGACGATGCACACGTCGGTCTCGGGGACCGCAGAATACTTGGCCGAGGACGACGCCCACGCGCTCCACCTCGCTCGCCAAATCGTCAGCACGCTCGACTGGAATCGTGAGCTCGGCCCCGAAACGCTCGCCGAATCTCGCCCGCCGGTCTTCGACCCGGAGGAGCTGTGCGGCGTGGTCCCGACTGACCCAAAGATTCCGTACGACTGCCGCGAGGTCATCGCCCGAATCGTAGACGGCTCCGAGTTCCTCGAGTTCAAGGCCGACTACGGTCCACAAACGGTCTGCGGACACGCTCGAATCGAGGGACGCAGCGTCGGAATCATCGGCAACAACGGCCCGATCTTCCCTGAGGGGAGCCAGAAGGCCGGCCACTTCATGCAGCTGTGCGACCAGTCCGGAATCCCGCTCGTCTTCCTCATGAACACGACCGGCTACATGGTCGGCACCGAAGCCGAGCAAGCCGGCGCGGTGAAGCACGGCTCGAAGATGATCCAGGCGGTCACGAACACGCGTGTGCCCAAGGTAACGATCGTGCTCGGAGGCGCGTACGGCGCGGGTAACTACGGCATGTGCGGACGTGGCTACGACCCCGATTTCATCTTCGCCTGGCCCACGGCGAAGGTCGCCGTGATGGGCGGCGAACAAGCCGCGACGGTCATGAAAATCATCACCAAAGCGAAGTTCGAACGGAAGGGCTGGCCCCTCGTCGAAGAGGCCCTCGACGAGATGGCCAACGAAATCCGAAAGACGCTCGACAAAGAGACGACCGCACTCTTCGCGAGCGCTCGAATCTGGGACGACGGCATCATCGACCCGCGCGACACGCGCTCCGTCATCTCGTTCGCGCTCGGCACCTGCAGCGAATCGCGACGTCGAACCCTCCGACCAAACGTCTTTGGCGTGGCGAGGTACTAAGATGAATAGACCATTTCGAACCGTTCTCGTGGCGAATCGCGGCGAGATTGCCTGCCGCGTCATTCGCTCGGCCCGCGCGATGGGCTATCGCACCGTGACTGTTTTCTCCGACGCCGACAGCGAAGCGCCGCACGTCGCGATGGCCGACGAAGCCGTGCGAATCGGCCCGGCGGCAGTCGCCAAGAGCTACCTCGACATCGAGCGTGTGCTCGACGCCGCGCGACAAACTGGCGCCGACGCCATCCACCCCGGCTACGGGTTCCTGAGCGAAAACGCCGCATTCTCGAAGGCCTGTGAGGACGCAGGAATCGTCTTCATTGGTCCGTCCGCCGACGCGATCGCCGCCATGGGCGACAAAGCCGAAGCCAAGGCGCGCATGCGCGAACACGACGTCCCAGTCGTACCCGGTGTCGACGAGGGCGACCCGACCGACGAGGAACTGATTGCCGCAGCCAGCGACGTCGGTTTCCCGCTGCTCGTGAAGGCCGCGGCCGGCGGGGGTGGCCGCGGCATGAGGCGTGCCGACTCCACCAAAGACCTGCCAGACGCCATCAAGTCGGCACGTGCCGAAGCCAAGGCCGCTTTCGGCTCGGAACGCCTGCTCCTCGAACGGCTCGTCGAAGGGGCTCGACACGTCGAAGTCCAGATCCTGGGCGACTCCCACGGCAACATCGTCCACCTGTTCGAGCGCGATTGCTCGGTGCAGCGACGCCATCAAAAGGTGGTCGAAGAAGCGCCCTCCCCCGCCGTCGACCCCGAACTTCGGGCCAAGATGGGCGAAGCGGCCTGCCGGGCGGCGGCGAGCGTGAGCTACTGCGGCGCGGGGACGGTCGAGTTTCTGCTCGGAGCCGACGGCTCGTTCTACTTCCTCGAGATGAACACCAGGCTTCAGGTCGAGCACCCGGTCACCGAAATGATCACCGGTCTCGATCTCGTCGAGCTCCAGCTGCGCGTCGCGGCTGGCGAACCGTTGCCGTTTGCGCAGGAAGACCTCACCTTTGCTGGTCACTCCATCGAGGTCCGCCTGTACGCGGAAGACCCCGCCGAAGGCTACCTTCCGCAGACAGGGACCATCCACCGGTTCACGTTTCCGTCCGACATTCGAGTCGACCACGGCGTGCTCGACGGAATCGACATCACGCCTCACTACGACCCGATGATCGCGAAGCTCATCGCGAACGGTCCCGACCGCGAAACGGCGCGCCGTCGCTTGGTCCGCGCGCTCGAACGCACGTCGGTCTACGGTATCCGCAACAACCTTCGGTTCCTCCACTCGATCCTCGAACACGACGCGTTCGTGGCTGGTGAAGCCACGACGCACTTCCTGAGCGACACCGACATTGCTGCGCCCACTCGAGACCCCGAAACCCTACTCGTAGCGGCCGCCGCCTACGTCGCTCGACTCGGCGGAACTGGCTTCCGCATGGCGCTCGGAGGGAGCCAGCCGGTGGCGCTCGACGTCGACGGCGAACGGGTCGACGCCCGCGTCGATTTACGCTCCAGGACCGTCGCCATCGACGACGCCAAATCTAGCTTCGAACTGCGCAACGGCCGTGTTCGCATCGACGGAGTCGAACGCGATTTCGAGGTCGTCGAGAACGGCGACACCCTCTTCGTCTCGCATCGTTCCGACGTCGTCGCCGTGCGCCCCTGGGACCCGTCCCCCCAGCTTGTCGACGTCGCGGGCGACGGTACGATTCGGGCACCGAGTGCCGCACAGGTACTGCGGCTACCAGTGAGCGTCGGCGACACGGTCTCTGTCGGAGACCCGGTGGCCGTAGTCGAAGCGATGAAGCTCGAAACCACGTTGCGCTCCGACGTCGCCGGAACCGTCACCGAGATTCGCGCGAGCGAAGGCGATTCGGTCGCTGCAAACACGGTGTTGGTCGTCATCGATCCCGACGAAGCCGAAGCTAGCGACTGAGCGCGTGCAGCGACGCCATCATGTCGGAGAATTCCTCCGGCGCGAGCTGCTGATGCGCATCCGACAAGGCCTCCGATGGGTTCGGGTGCGTCTCGACGATGACGCCGTGCGCGCCCACCGCTTTGGCTGCGCGAGCGAGCGGCGTCACCATCTCGCGGATCCCCACCGCATGCGACGGATCGATGATCACCGGCAGGTGGGTCATGCTCTTGAGCAGCGGCACTGCGCTGATGTCGAGCGTGTTCCGCGACGCCGTTTCGAACGTCCGAATCCCGCGCTCGCACAAGATCACCTGCATGTTCCCGCCGGCCAAGACGTACTCGGCGGCCGACAGTAGCTCCTCGAGCGACGCCATCATCCCCCGCTTCAGGAGTACCGGCCGCGTCGTCTTGCCGACCGCCTTCAACAGCTCGAAGTTCTGCATGTTCCGCGCGCCAATCTGCAGCACGTCGGCGACCTCCGCGACTCGACCTACCTGCGCCGTGTCCATGACTTCCGTGACGATCGGCAGTCCGTTTCGACGCCCTGCCTCGGCCATCATGGCCAGACCGTCGAGGCCGAGCCCTTGGAAGCTGTACGGGCTCGTCCGCGGCTTGAAACATCCGCCCCGCAGCATCACGCCGCCCCGACCGCGTACGAGCTCGGCGCACGCCTCGATCTGCTCGGCCGACTCCACCGAACACGGCCCAGCGATCACCGAGAATCCATCGCCACCAATCGCGGCGTCGCCTACGCGGACGATGGTGTCTTCCGCTTTGTACTCCCGGCTCGCGAGCCTCCATTTGTCGCGCGACGAGCTCTTGATGACCGCCGGGGCCTGCACCTCCGAAGCCTTCGCCGTCGCGGCGAGCGCGGGCGCTGGGATGGCCGTGGGCGAGATTCGTTCGATGGGGTAGCAACCGAGCACCTTCAGGAAGCGCGTCATGCGCCCCAGGTCGTCGAGGGCCTGGCGCATCGTCTCAGATTCGGCGTTGGCCTCCACATCCACATGGAACATCTCTTCCCACGGGTTGCCAGGAATCGGACGCGACTCGATTCGGCTCATATTGATGCCGCGCTCGCGCAGCACCAACAGGGCTTCAACCAGTGCCCCCGGCTTTTGCGATGTCGACATCAGGAACGTCGTGCGCGCCGGGATTTGCTCCGAGACGCGCACGGGCTCTCGCCCCACGACGAGGAAGCGAGTCTCGTTCCCGGTGTGGTTCGCGAGCTCTCGTTGGAGCACGACGAGCCCGTGGAGCGCCCCGCCCTCTTCGCTTCCGATGGCCGCTCGTGCGCGGTCACCGCTCTCGACGACTCGGCGCATGGCGTCGGCGGTGCTGCTGCAGAGAGTGACATCGTTTCCGTGGCCTGTCCGACCGAGCCACTGTGTGCACTGATGCCGCACTTGCGGGTGCGCGAGCACCTCGCGCACTTCGTCGGGCGACGTCCCCGGCAGCCCCAACAGACAGTGCTGAATCGGCTGCGTCTCCTCACCGACGATGTGGAGGTTCATGTGCTGGAGCAGATCGCGGACCTGGGTGATCGAACCCGAAGTCGTGTTCTCGACCGGTAGGACTCCGTAGTCCGCATGGCCTTGCTCGACCGCATCGATGATGGCCTCGAACGAGTTGCGGCCGACGTCCACGACCTCGCCACCGCGACGCTCGAAGTACGCGTGCGTCGCCATGTGGGAGTAGCTTCCCGGCCCGCCGAGGTACGCGACTCGCGGCCTTTCGAGCTCACCACCATTGGTGTGGTTCTGCAGCCAAGCCTGCTGCATGAGCACGGAATCTTCGATGATCGCCTGGAAGACCCGAGTAACCAGTTGGGTGTTCAACCCCAGCGACTGCGCTTGCTGCGCGAGGCGCACGAGCAGTTGCTCCTCGCGCAATGGGTCGCGAACCGCGCGAGCCGCATCGAGCTTGTGCTCGACGACATCGGCGACCAGCTGACGACGGCGGGCCAGCTGCTCGAGTAGGGATTGGTCGACCTCGGCGATCTGTTCGCGAAGGTCCTGAAGGTTCGATTCGGTGTCGGACATCGGTCTACTCCTTGTGCGCTTCGGAGCAACCGGGTCATCAGCGGGCAACAAAAAAGCCCCCTGTGACCAGGAGGCTCGTCGAACGCGTCGTGTTACACGCTAGTCGCCGCTCCCTGGCCCAAGAGGGCAGGCAAAATAGAAGAAAAAGCTGGCGACAGCGTGGTTCATGTTTCGAAGTCTATCCTCGGTTTCGTCGCCGGTCAAACTTCGCCGCAGTGCGTCATTGACCATGGCCTTTCGGTCACTACTCTCAAGGCGTTCGCCCCTCATGTTCGAACGGGCTCATGCCAGAAAACCACTTCGACGTTCTCATCCTCGGCGCCGGCCTCTCCGGTATCTGCGCGGGGTACTACATCCACGAGCACACAAAGAAGCGGTTCGCGATTTTGGAGGCGCGGGGGCAGCTCGGCGGCACGTGGGACCTCTTCCGATATCCGGGCATTCGGTCCGATTCCGACATGCACACGCTCGGATTTTCGTTCCGGCCGTGGCCGAATCCGCAGGCGATCGCCGACGGTCCGTCGATTCTGCAGTATCTGCACGATACGACACGTGAGGTCGGCCTCGACGACAAGATTCAGTACCACCGCCGAGTCGTACGGGGGGAGTGGTCGACCGAAGACGCGATGTGGACCGTAACCGCAAAAGACGAGAACGGCGAAGAGCACATCTACACCTGCAACTTCTTGTGGGCGTGCACCGGCTACTATCGGTACGACCGCGGCCATATGCCCGAGTTTCCTGGCGCTGACGACTTCGAGGGTGTCCTCATCCATCCGCAGTTCTGGGACGAAGACCTCGACTTCACCGACAAGAAGGTCGTCGTCATCGGCAGCGGCGCGACAGCGGTCACGCTCGTCCCGTCGATGGCTCCGCGGGCCGAGCACGTCACGATGCTGCAGCGAACGCCCAGCTACGTCATGTCGGTCGAAGGCGAAGACACCGTCTCGAAGCTTTCGAAGAAGCTCCTCGGCAACCAGGCCGGCTCGTTCGTCACGCGCTGGAAGAACATCCTCCGAATCATCCTGTTTTATCAGTACTCGCGCCGCCTTCCGTCGAGCGCGCGCCGATTCATCCTCAAACAAGTCGAGAGCGCGATTGGCGACGTGGTCGACGTCGAGAAGCACTTCAGCCCGACGTACGACCCGTGGGATCAGCGTGTCTGCTTCGTGCCTGACGACGACCTCTTCGATGTCTTGCGCGACGGAAGCGCATCGGTCGTGACCGACCACATCGACCACTTCACTCCGACGGGCATCCAGCTCGAGTCGGGGGACCACCTCGAGGCTGACATCATCGTGAGCGCCACCGGGCTAGATCTGGTCGTGTGCGGCGGTGCTGAGATCGTCGTCGATGGGGCGCGCGTGAACCCCGGCTCGGAGACGCTCTACAAGGGCGCAATGATGAGCAACCTGCCCAACGCGGTCGTCTCGGTCGGCTACACGAACGCGTCGTGGACCCTGAAGTGCGAGCTCATCAGCCAGTGGGTCGTTCGCCTGCTCGACCATATGGACGAAAACGACGTCGACGTCTGTGTGCCCCGACTGCCGGCCGACGCGAACGGCGATGAACCGCTCATCGATTTCAATTCTGGCTACGTGCTCCGCGCGCTCGACCGCCTCCCGAAGCAGGGCGAACGCCTGCCGTGGCGCCTCTATCAAAACTACATTCTCGACAGCTACCTCTTCCGGCACGCCTCCATTGACGATGGCGCGCTCGAGTTCCGCTGAACGCAGGAACCAACCATGGTCCAATTCGACAACACGTACGCTCGACTCCCCGACCGTTTCTTCAGCCGAGTCGAACCGGAGCCGGTGCCCGAACCGCAAACGCTTCGAGTAAACGCCGGGCTCGCCCGACAGTTAGGGTTCGACCCGGAGTGGCTCGCGAGCGACGAGGGCGCCGATTTCGCCGTCGGAAACGAACTGCTCGATGGCTCGGAGCCGATCGCGCAGGCCTACGCAGGCCATCAGTTTGGCGGTTGGGTGCCACAGCTTGGCGACGGGCGCGCAGTCTTGCTCGGGGAGGTCCTCACCGAGAGTGGTGAGCGTTTCGACGTGCAGCTCAAAGGGAGCGGTCGAACGCCGTTCTCGCGGCGCGGCGATGGCCGCGCTCCGCTTGGCCCGGTCTTGCGGGAGTACCTCGTCAGCGAGGCGATGCACGCCCTGGGCATTCCAACCACCCGCTCGCTCGTCGCCGCCGCGACGGGGGCACCGGTTCGTCGTGAATCGGTGCTGCCGGGCGGCGTCCTCGTGCGCGTCGCGCGCAGCCATATTCGTATCGGGACGTTCGAGTTCTTCGCTGGCCGGGCCGACTACGACGGCATCGCCACGCTCGCTCGATACGTGATCGAGCGACACTACCCCGACCTCGATTCCAACACGGCCGACGCGCCGCTCGACCTGCTCGACGCCTACGCGGGCCGACTCGCGTCACTTGTCGCCAAGTGGCAGGCCGTGGGGTTCATCCACGGGGTTTTGAACACCGACAACATGCTCCTGTCCGGCGAGACCATCGACTACGGTCCGTGTGCGTTCATGAACCAGTACGACCCGCAGACGGTCTACAGCTCAATCGACCGGATGGGACGCTACGCCTACGGAAACCAGCCGGCGATCGCCCAGTGGAACCTCACGCGCCTCGCCGAAGCCCTGCTGCGAGCGGATGACCCCACTGAAGAACGAATCGCGCGTGCTCAGGGGATCATCGATGCTTTCCCTGCGCGTTTCCGCGAAGCGTACGGGACGGCGCTTGCGGCCAAGGTTGGTCTGTCGGAGGTCGACGAAGAGACCTGGCAACTACTCGACGGCTTGCTCGAGCAGATGGACGAGTCGAACGCCGACTTCACGCTCACGTTTTTGCAGCTTGCAGAAGAGATCGCCCCAACCGACGAGCCGACGGGAAATCTCCCGGATGGATTCGACTCGTGGTTGGAGCGATGGAGAGGGTTGATTGCTCGCGAAGGAGTCACCGACGATGAAGTCGTCGCGCGGATGCGGGCGGTCAACCCCGTCGTGATTCCGAGGAATCACGAGGTCGAGCGAGCGATCGAATCAGCGGTGAACGACGGTGATCTCGAGCCGTTCCACAACCTCGCCGATGCGCTCACCTCGCCTTTCGCCTGGCCGAATCAGACCGAGCTGACACAGCCGCCGGCACCTGGCGAGGAGATCGAAGCGACTTTCTGCGGAACCTAGCCGCACTCGCATTTCGCGGACTGGCAGTCGCCGTACTCACCCGTTGCGGCGATTCCGGAGACGCACTTGCCGGTCTCTTTGCCCTGTTCCGCACACCACGCCGAGCAGCTGAATACGTTCGGTCCGCCAACATCTCCGGCGTGCGTGTGGCACTCGCCTGCACCGGGGTTCGACTCCACCAGTCGGTCGTCATCCAAGCAGAGCTCGCCGAAGGTTCGGCCGGGCTTGAGCGTGCTGCAGGTGTTGTCGGTGAACTCGTAGTGACAAGCCGGCGTTCCCGGATCAACTCCGGTCGAGTCGGACCAGTAAGTATCGACGCCAGTGCCGAGATCGAGCCGGCAGTTCGTCGCGCCTTCTGGCACGGCGCCGCCGCCGCAGTCGGCCAGTCCTGGCGAGCTGTCTTTTGCTTCTTCCTTGGGTGCTTCTTCCGTTTGCGCTGGCTGTTCGGTCATTTCGGTATTCTCTTCCTTTTCAGCGCCGGATCCGCCGGAGCAGGCAAACAGGAAGCATGAAGCGCTTGCAGCTACGAAAATTGCTTTGAGATTCATCGGGTTCCTCGCTCGTGAGTTCCACGCCAAAATCGGTCGTGCATCGCGTTGGATACCCGGAAAGAACGACAGGTTCACCGAATCGTTCGTTTTTCACGAAATCATTCGCGCGACTCCCAGGTGTAGACCTCGGTCACCTCTTTCATCGTTTCGACGGTATCGTTCGCCGTGACCATTCGTTGACGTTCGACCTTTTTCATCTCGTACGTGAGCAGCGTTTCGGGTTCCGCAACGACTTCGACCTTAGTCGACTGCTCGAACTCCTGGACCATCCCGACCATGTCGGAGACAGCAGCGGCCAGATCTTCTTTGTCGAGGACCAGCTCGCGTTGAAGCCGAACGCAGCGGCGTTCTGACGCGCCGGGGCATGGGAGGCGCTCCACGAGCG
Source organism: uncultured Bradymonadales bacterium (assembly GCA_964384605.1). Taxonomy (GTDB): domain Bacteria; phylum Myxococcota_A; class Bradymonadia; order Bradymonadales; family Bradymonadaceae; genus CAYLMO01. Next base: position 22,843 of record CAYLMO010000015.1, read on the forward strand.
TGGTGCGAATCGTCGTTTCAGCTTCACCGGGCAGAACGCCGAGCGGCTGACGCACGGTCTCCTCGACCGTTTCGCCGACCTCCAGCTCCATCCGGTGGAACGCGGTCGCGCGCCACGTCCATTCCGACTGGGCCGACGCGAGAAAAGTCTCCTCTGTGAGCACCGACATGACCTGCGCTTTGATCGCCGGATTCTCTTTCGCGATGGGGTCGAGCAACTCGCCAATCTGCTGCAAAATCTCTTCGTAGTCGGCGATGCCGATGACCGCGCCACCGTTGAAAATCACCGACGGAACCGAACGAAGCATCGGCTCGATGAGGGCTTTCTGCGCGTCCGGTATGCCGTTGATGACGACATTGCGCGGCTCGCGATAGTGAAGCACGACCCCCTTCTCAGCGGGCTCGGTCGTCATCGTGTAGGTGGTCTGCAGTCCGGTCGAAACGCCGCGCTTCGACTGACTTCCCGTTGACTTGAGCGTGCCCTCGAGGCCCGCAGGCCAATCGAACATCAACTGAATTTTCTCGGGTCCTTCGACCGGTGTTTCGTCCGGCGAAGTCGAGCTCGAAGCGCAAGAGATGGAGCAGCAGGCGAGGCCGACCGCGACAAATCGAAGGTACGTGTGCATTTTGATTCTCATCGATGAATTGAATGCGGCGAGGCTATGACGAATCGTCGGGGCTTACCAGACGTCGATCCGGCACGCCTAGCTCGAGCCCAGCGGGATGCTGATGGCCGACCCCGGCTCCAGCGCCGACCAGGGCTGAAGGTCCAGCAGGTCCCTCGTCGAGATTCGTCCCTCGGCGAGCACGCCTTCGGCCGCGTCGGCGATGACCCATCGGTGATAGGTACTCGCCATCGGAGTCGACTCGACGAAGATGCAGCGAAGCTCGCCCGGCTCGAAGCCGCACTGCTCCTGCACCGCCTTCAACAGCTGGAGGTTGTGCAGGTGGCCATCGCCAAAGTTCCACCCGAGCGCGAGGCCCGCGACGATCTCGCCGTCGAGGTAGTCGTACGCTCCAGGGTCGTCGACCGCCTTCGGAATCAGGAACTGCAGGGAGCGCCCGTGGAGGTGCATGGAGCGGAACGCGAGCACCTTCGAGAGCACGGCGTCGATGACGTCATCCTCGTAGAGTACTTGCAGCTGAGCGCGCACGTTCTTGGAGACCTTCCGCAGCCCATCGTCGAGCTTCTCCACCGTCCCGTGCCGGAACATCCACCCGCTGAAAGCCCAGTTTCCGGCGTAGTAGCGCATCGAACAGAGGAACGAGAACCGATGCGGGAAGAAGTTCCCCAACACCGGCACGACCAACAAAATGGCCACCAAGTAAGCGATGACCTCCGGCTGCGCGACCGCCATGCCGGCATCCGCATGCACGCCGAACAAGACGAACGCGCCGTAGACCATCACGACGTTCCATTCGAGCGGCACGCCCATCGGAATGTTCGAAGTGATGAAGACGTGAAACACGAGCATCACGATCAAGCCCACCATGCCGACGGTCGTTCCGGCGCCAAAGAGGAGCAACAGCGGGAACGTGTACTCCAAGACCGTGCCGCCATGAGCGGCGAGATGCGCGAACTTCGACGGCCTCAAGTCATCCGGGTACGACACGTAGAGGCGCTTTCGAAACCACTCGAAGTTGGTGAACGGACTGTTCGACATCATCACCGTGACCACCGACGGAAAGTGATGATTCAGCTTCGAAGTCGCCGCACCGAACCACAGCGCCATCCAGATCCACTTCACTGCCGGAATCCAAGGGTCGGCCAGCGCGAAGACCACCATCGCCGTCAGATAATGCTCGGAGCGGGCGGCCAGAAATATCGTTTTGTCGAGGACTCCCGCGACGATGATCGCCGCCGCGATGAGCGCGAAATTCTCGAACCCCGGTGCCGGTGAGACCAGCGCCCAGACGAGCGCAACGAGCAGCGCGGCATACACCAATGCGTCAAGCACGGTCCGCTTGATTCCGCCGATGATCGGCGCGCCCGGAAAAAACGGCATCTTGGTCGTGCCCGGCCACAAGAAGTGCACGAACGCCGCTACCGGGGGCACGTAGCGGCCTGTCAGCGGCCCGCTACCACACCCCAGGCCCAGCACTTCGAAGAGCATGGCCCAGACCAACATCTTCTGAAACACGACAGGCGCAGCCCACCACGCATCAATCCCCGCCAGCGACGTATACTCCGGCGAGAAGGAGCAAAAAAACGCCCAGCCCCCCACAAAGAGCGCAATCTTGGCCACGTAGAAGATGTAGACGCCCACTGGACTTCCGTAGCCCTGCAGCGCCCAAGACCCACAGAGCATCTTGAGCCGAGCATGGAATGGCTTCTTCTTCCACTCCTCCAGGTCGTATGGCGGCATCACAGGGGTGAACATGCACGCATCCGTGTTCAACTTTGTCGGCGTGTCTAGAATACATTCCGCAAGCGAATGAAGCGAAGCCAGGGAACACGATGAGCTCACAGTGGGACGCAGTCGTCGTCGGTTCGGGTCCCAATGGGCTCTCAGCCGCGGTGCGACTGGCGCAAGCGGGCGCGAGAGTGCTGGTCCTAGAGGCGAACAACCGGCCTGGCGGCGGCATGCGAAGCGGGGAACTCACGCTCCCCGGATTCACCCACGACATCTGCTCGGCGGTGCATCCGACCGGCATCCTCTCACCATTTTGGCGCACGCTCGGTCTCGAAGACCACGGCCTCGAATGGGTGCCGTCACAAATATCCGCCGCTCACCCACTCGACGACGGGCCGGCGGCACTGCTCATGCGAGACATCGACGCAACTGCGGCGAGCCTGGGTGAGGATGCAGATCGATACCGACGTTTTGTTCGGCCTTTTGTCGAGCGCGTCCCCGACCTCCTCGAAGACGCGCTCGGCCCGCTGAGCATACCGTCCCATCCAGTTTTGCTCGCTCGATTCGGAATGCGCGCAATTCTACCCAGCACCTGGCTGGCTCGCTGGTCGTTCAAGACCGAGCGCGGTCGGGCGCTGCTCGCGGGCTGCGCTGCTCACAGCGTGTTGCCGCTCAACTTCACGTTTACATCGGCCCTTGCTCTGATGTTCACGCTGATGACGCACGAGTCGGACTGGCCGGTGGCGCGCGGCGGCTCCGAGGCGATCGCTCGAGCACTCGTCAGCCTCCTCGAGTCACTCGGCGGTGAGGTCCGCACAAACTCGCGCGTGACCTCGGTCGACGACCTTCCCCCTGCGCGGGCCTACCTCTTCGACGTAACACCGCATCAGCTCGGTCCGATCCTGGGCGACGCCCTCCCCTCCTCGTACCGCAAACGCCTCGACCGGTATCTCTACGGGCCCGGCGTCTTCAAGCTCGACTACGCGCTGTCGGAGTCGATTCCTTGGACCGACTCCAACGTCACCGAAGCATCCACCGTCCACGTCGGCGGAACACTCGCCGAGATCAACGATGCTGAGGGTCAGACGTGGCGCGGCAAACACCCCGAAAGGCCGTTCGTGATGGTCTGCCAGCAGAGCGAAGTGGACTCGACCCGCGCGCCCGACGGAAAGCAGACGGGGTATGCATATTGCCATGTTCCTCATGGCTCGAACGTCGACATGACCGAGGCGATCGAAGCACAAATCGAACGATTCGCCCCCGGTTTCAGAGACGTCGTGCTCGAACGCCGGGCGATGGGCCCCGCCGACCTCCTGGCGCACAACCCGAACTATCTCGGGGGCGCAATCACGGGCGGTGCTGCAAACTGGAGCCAGCTCTTCACCCGTCCCGTCACCCGCATCGACCCGTACTCGACTCCCAACCCCCGCGTCTGGATCTGTTCCGCCTCGACTCCGCCCGGAGGCGGTGTCCACGGGATGTGCGGCTTCCACGCTGCTGAAAGCGTGTTGCGTCGGCTCGACCGGCTCTCGGCGGAACCCCTGCGATAGAAATCGAAGAAGCTAGCAAATCAACACGCCGAGGATCGGCGCCGAAACTCAAGCAAGGATCATTCATGTTCGAAGGAAAGCACGTACTCGTCGCCGGCGGCACCAGCGGAATCAATCTGGGCATCGCGGAGGGATTCGCGAAGGCTGGGGCGAAAGTCTCCGTCTTCAGCCGTTCGGCAGACAAAGTCGAAGCGGCCGTGGCGAAGCTCGAGTCGCATGGAGCCTCAGCCGCCGGTGGCACCGCCGACGTTCGCGACCCCGAGGCGGTGCAGGCCGTTCTCGCAAAACTCGTCGAAGCGCACGGCGAGATCGACGTGCTCGTGAGCGGTGCCGCCGGGAACTTCCCGGCTCCGGCGCTAGGGATGTCGTCGAACGCTTTCAGCTCGGTCGTCGGCATCGACCTGCTGGGGTCGTTCCACGTACTGCGGTTCGCCTTCGAGCACCTGCGCAAACCCGGGGCGAGCGTCATCAACATCTCGGCGCCGCAGGCGTGGCTTCCAATGGCCTTCCAGGCCCACGTCTGCGCGGCAAAAGCTGGCGTCGACATGCTCACAAAAACCCTCGCCATCGAGTGGGGACCGGCCGGCGTGCGTGTGAACTCACTGGTCCCTGGACCCATCGAGAACACCGAAGGGATGGAACGACTGCTCGTCGACAAGTCCAAGAAAGACGACCTGGCCGGCACGGTTCCTCTCCAGCGGCTGGGGACGGTCGAAGACTGCGCGGACGTCGCGCTCTTCCTGGCGTCTGACTCCGCACGCTATGTCAGCGGTGCCATCCTCCCCGTCGATGGCGGTTGGTCCCTCGCCGGCGCTCAGACGGCGATGAACCACCTGATGCAATGAAACACATGCACCAGACCTAACGATTCGTTTTCTTTTTTCTATTTTTTCTAATCACGTTCGATCGCTAGATTCATCACTCATGCAACGAGTGGGAGCGAGGACGCGATGGAATACGTGGTTCACAAGAAAACGGGCGAAGGACGAATCTCGTCGATCCGGGTCGATCGAACTGGTGCGGTGTTGTTTTTCGAGAAGAGCGCGTTCGGAGAGGTCATCAGCCAGATGGAGAGCGCGATCGATCCGAACTACGCGCAGTGGTTGGTGGAGCGATTCCAGATGAACTTCCATCAGCTCGGAGGTGGCGGGGACTTCGAGCAGATCGGCATGGGGATGGGCACGAGTCAGCCGATGATGCATTCCGTCGGCGGATTGACGCTTCCGCCAAACATGCAGGAAGGAATGGCCGAGCTGCGGAATCTTCGCGAAAAGTTGATGCGTCAGCAGCAGCTCGAACATCTGCCGGCCTCGAGTAGCGATCGCTCTTTTGGCGACTCGGTCAACCCCCTCGACTGCGTCATTGCGGGAATCGGCATGCTCATTGGGCATTCCGTGGTGGGGTTCATTGCGCTCATGTCGATTGGCGCGATCTCGGCCATGCTTGGACCGGTTCCGGGACTCATCCTGGGTGTCGCAACGTCGTTGGTTTTGGTTGGTGGTTTCTTCTGGGGCGCCGGATGGCTAGTGGGTCGATACTCCGAGGGCGAGCCCGAGAGGACGGCGCTCTGGTCGGCATTGATCGCGGTGGTCTTGAATCTGGTGATTTACTACATGCTCGAAGGCCAGCTGGGGAGCGCATGTACCGCGTGGGTTTTCCCGTTCCTGGCTCGCTGGGGCGCCAACTTCGGGTCTGCGAACCGCTCGCGAAAGATGGTGGTGTGAGCCGACTCTGGTGGCGTGAACGGCCGGTTCATGGCATCGAAGACCCATGCGAACCCTGACCGCATTGGCGCTCGCCGCACTCCTCGCCCTGTCGACGGGATGTCGACCGCAAGCGTGCATCGACCTTGAGCCTCACCTTGCCAAGGTCGACGAGGACCTGCAGGCCACGCGCTACGAGGCGGCCATCACGGGGCTCCTCGAGATTGAGCGAGTGGTGGCCGACGAGGCGGGATATCTCTCCGGATTCGGCGAGAAGTCGGCGGGGCTTCGTGAGGCCCTCGAACGCCACGCTCGAATCGGCTCGCTCGAGCCCGAAGAGCAAGATGTCCAGCGAAGCCGCCTGCCCGTGCTCCTCGAGGGTTGGAAGCGAGAGGCTGGCGCGGTCGCGCGTCGTTGTCGAACCTCGTACCTGCTCTAGTATCTGGTGCCGCGACGCCCTCAGGGTGTCCTAAATGCGCTCAGACGCCCAAATATCGGCCGTTCCTCGACTTTCTCCCGGGTTCGTGTTACCAAGCGGCGACTTTAGGGCACGTAGTGTAACGCGCCCCACTTTTGGAAATTAGTTTGAAGAACTTCAAGGAGCTCGACCTCATCGAGCCGCTCCAGCGCGCGATAGCCGCTGAGAATTATCGCACTCCCACCCCAATCCAAGCGCAAGCCATCCCGGACCTTCTCCAAGGTCGCGATATGATGGGGTGCGCACAAACAGGTACCGGGAAGACCGCGGCATTCGCGCTCCCGACGCTGCAGAGAATCGACTCCAACCTGGAGGAGTTCCCCTACATTCAGGCGCTCGTACTCGCGCCGACTCGTGAGCTCGCCATCCAGGTGGCCGAGAGCTTCGAGACCTACGGAAAAGAGCTCGAGCTCCACGGCGTCTGCATTTACGGCGGCGTGAACGACAAGCCTCAGATTGCCGAACTCGAGAAAGGCGTCGACTGGGTCGTCGCCACGCCAGGCCGACTTCTCGACCTGATGGGTCGCAAGCACGTCGACCTGTCTCGCGTGAACTGCTTCGTCTTGGACGAAGCCGACCGCATGCTCGACATGGGCTTCATCCGCGACATCGAGAAGGTCATGAAGGCGCTGCCGCGCAAGCGGCAGAACCTCCTCTTCTCGGCGACGCTCCCCGACAGCATCATCAAGCTGGCGAAAGAGCTGCTCCACAAGCCGATTCACGTCGATATCGCCCCCGAGACGCCGACCGTCGAGAAGATCGACCAAAGCGTCTACTTCGTGGGCTCGAAGGCGAAGCGCGACCTCATCGTCGACCTCGCCAACGAAGAGAGCGTCGAATGCGGAATCGTGTTCACGCGCACCAAGCACGGCGCGAACCGCCTCACGAAGAAGCTCAACAAGGCCGGTATCACGGCCCTCGCGATTCATGGCAACAAGTCGCAGAACGCTCGCCAGCGTGCGCTCGCGGCGCTGCAGAACGGTGACATCCGACTGCTCGTCGGAACCGACGTTGCTGCTCGAGGAATCGATATCGACGACGTCACCCACGTCTTCAACTTCGACCTCCCGAACGAGCCCGAAGTGTACGTGCACCGCATCGGTCGTACCGGCCGAGCTGGACGACGCGGCACCGCCATCGCATTCTGCGACGAGAGCGAGCGCGAGTATCTCACCGACATCGAGAAGCTCATCGGCGAAGAAATCGCCGTGATCGATGGACACGGATACCCGGCAAGTTCGCCCAACTCCAACCAGCAAAAACGGTCTGGTGGCCGGCGGCGCCGACGCCGCTGACCTCCCCAACGGGACCTGCCGAACCACGTTCGAACGATCGAATTGAGGGGACGAAATGATCGAGACGTTTGGCATCCCTGACTACGACCCCGTCGAATTCTACGCGACTGACGAGGTCGCCGCCGCGATGGCGGCGACGATCTCGAAGTTGATAGGACAACCCTTCGACGGGGCGTGGTTGATGTGGGACTTCCAGAACGACGAGTGGGTCAATGATGCGCCCATCGTCGTCTGTATTGGCGGACACCAGCTGGAGCTTTGCTTCGGCGACCGCCAAGAGCTCTACGTCTCCATCGACGAAATCAACCGCACCAAACCGCTCGCATGGTTCGACGATTCCAATCGTCCGTTCCAGTGGGTGAGCAACCCAGAACGCGAGTTTCAGGCCCTCTCGTTTCGACGCCTTTCGCGCGTCGGAATCGGCGAATCGGGCTGGTCCAGCGGCGGGATCGCATCATTCCAACCGTCGTCCATCGAGCTCGACTTCTCGGGTACGCACCTCGCGCTAGTACGCGAAGAACCAGGCGCTAGCCTGCGATTCGCCCCGCCTTCTGATTCACAATCGACCCGAGTTCGCTGGCTCGCCTGAGCTACATCGAGGGTAGATTTCGTCGCGCCGCCTCGACCACGTGTTCGATGAACACGCGAACCTTGGGCGAGAGCAGCTGCGAACTCGGATAGACAGCGTAGAAGCCGCCAATGCCCGCCCTGAAATCGGGCAGGACACGCACCAGTTTACCCGCCTCGACATGTTCCTTCGGGAACTGACGCTCGATCAGCGCAACTCCCCGCCCCGCGAGCGCGAGATTTGTCAGCTGATACCAACTGTTGACGATGATGCGTGGCTCCACGGGGACCATCTGCGTGCCATCTGGGCCGCTCAGCTCGAGGCCTCGGGGGCCGAAGACTGGGAACAGGCACAGGCTATGGTCCCCAAGCGCTTCGGGCGATTCTGGCGCGCCATGCTGCTCGATGTACTCGGGCGAGGCGAACAGGTGTAGCGCGCTGTCGGCGAGCTTCTGGACGTAGAAGTTGGAATCGGGAAGAGGTCCAGCTCGCAAGGCCAGGTCGAACCCTCCGGCGATGAGGTCGACCGCCCTTTGCTCGACCCGAATGTCGAGCCGCACTTCGGGATAGGTGTCGATGAAACGGTCCATCTCGAAGGCTTCCCAGAACCGGTGGAAATCGGGCGGTGCTGCAAATCTCAAGACACCTCGCGGCGCCGCCGCAGCGTCGAGCGCAACCGCCTCGGCGCGAGCCATCACGTCCAGACCCGAAGAACAGCGCTCGAAGTAGGCCTCGCCCACTTCGGTGAGCGACAGCGACCGAGTTGTTCGGTGCAGCAGACGAACCCCTAGCCGCTCTTCGAGCCGCTTGACCTGACGGCTCACCGTCGACGTCGGCAGACCGAGGCGCTCACCCGCGGCGGTGAATGTGCCTTCGCGGACGACGGTGACGAACGCGAGTGAAGCATCGAGATCCATAATTCCTTCAGCGCAACAATACGTTGAAATAGCGACTATAGTTACACCGCAGAAACAATGACACACTTTTGTAGTGATTTTGAAGCAAACGGGGTGACCATGGGCGCACTGATTGACGGGGAATGGGATTCGGGGGCGGAATTCAGAGTGGAGGTGGATGGCAGTTTCGAGCGCGAGCAATCGGGGGTTCGGAACTGGGTGGCTGACCGCAAGTGGGTCGAGTTTCCGGCGGTCGCAGGCAGGTACCGGCTGTACGTGAGTCCAGGCTGTCCGTGGGCGCATCGCACGACGATCACGCGAGCTTTCCTCGGGCTGGAGGATTCGATCGAGGTGTGTTGGACGCTTCCGATACCGACAGCGGCCGATGGGTGGGTGTTTGCCGAGTCGGGACCACATGCGTGTCCCGACGGACGCGCGGCGGTCCACGAGCTCTATCGAGATGGCGCGAAGGACTACACGGGTCGAGCTACCGTGCCGTTGCTGTGGGACAAGGAATCTGGGCGAATCGTCAACAATGAGTCGTCCGAGATCATCCGAATGTTCGCGCGCAACTTCTCACGCCTGTCGAACGGCAACTGTCTGGTTCCGCCGCATCTGATCGACGAGATCGATGAGCTCAATGCCCGCATCTACGAGGGATTGAACAACGGGGTCTATCGCGCCGGGTTTGCGCGCGACCAAAGTGTGCACGACGCGGCGGTCGCTGAGGTCTTCCAGACTCTCGATTGGCTGGAGTTCCGATTGGCTACGAACGGGCCGTATCTCTTCGGTGACCGTTTGACGGAAGCTGATGTGCGATTGGTTCCGACTCTGGTTCGCTTCGAGGCCTATCGCGAAGCGTTCTACTGCGACGTGCAAGAGCCCAGCGCTCATCCAAACGTCTGGAACTATCGCGAGCGAATGCTCGAGATTTCGGCGATCGCGGACACGACGCTTTCGCCGGAGGCGTACGTTCGCGCCTACGCTTCGATCCCCTTCGCCGCCGTCAACAATGCGGCGATTACCAAGCGGCCTCGAGCGACGACTGCGCACGCTCTGTGCTGACCGCATGATTGACCGATCGGCAAGTCATCCCCAGAATCAGGCATCCGTTCCATTTTGGGAGAAGCGCCATGAACAAGTTCGTGTGGACCATCACTTTCGTACTGCTCGCCCTGACTGCCTGCGATCAAAAACAAGGCGAAGAAGAGGCCGCGACAGCTGAAGCGAGCGAGGCCGAAGAGACCGCCGCAGCCAACGATGACGGCGCCAAAGACTCGCCCGCCGCCGATTCGGCAACCACCAAGGGCTCATTCAAGTTCTCGGTGAATGGCGAGAAAAAGTCGTTCGGTCATCTTCCGGCTGAGAAGAACATGGCCGTCGCCGGAAGCACGATGCTGCTCGCCCTGCCCGAGTCGGGTTCCACCGAAGAATTCTCGATTCTGGTCACGAACTTCGACGTGAAGAAGGAGACTCTGCCCGCCGAGCTCAATCTCGATATGAAGAAGCGGATGCAGGAGAAGGACCCGATGAAGGCCATGAAAGCTCCGAATCCCATCGTGCAGTACGTGTCGCCAGACGGCGTTCAGTATCGGGGGTTTGCGGAGATCACGTTCGAATCGTTCGACGGCGGAGTGGTCAAGGGCAAGGTGGGCGACATGGACCTCGCGACCGTGAAGCCCAAAGACAAAGAAAAGCCGCCCATCAAGCTGAGCGGCGTTTCGTTCGAGGCGAAGCTCTAAGAGCCTCAGCCAAGCAGCGCTCGTGGCACAGACACGTCGATGCGTTCCAAGGCCTGGTCGCGCCCAAAGAGCGCGCGGCTCAGCTCGGCATCCAGACTCGCCCCGTCGAGTCGGTGAGCTCCGCCGCTTCGATGCACGGTGACACGCACATCTGGTTCGTCGCTCAGCGAATAGACCACTGGAACCTGGCACAGGGTGAAGGCGAGCTGACCGGCCGAAAGCTGCAGTTCGTACGAACGCCCGAGGCGGTCGACACCATGGAACGGCGCTTCGCTGGTCAAGAACTCGTCGGCCCGAAGCATGAACGGGTCGAACGACACCTCTCCCTCGCGAACAAACACTCCCAGCTCTCCGCGCCGCGACAGGATGTCTTCTTTGACCTGTCCGGTCATTCCGGGCTGACGGGCTCCCCCTCGAGGCGGAGTGTGGGAGTAGGCGTCGGTGGGAAATGCGCCGTACTCCTCGAAGGTCTTTGCGTCTCCCAGCCCCGAGCGCAGCCGATAGTAGCGCTCGACCAGCAGCCGGGTCGTTTCGTTGGAGATCTCGCTCCTTCGTGCGTCGACCACATTCTCCTGGGCGGCCAGGATGAGCTTCGACACCATGTGCCAATACACGCTCCCGATGCCTTCGTAGCCGTACATCGACCCCGACCGCCCCGTGTACGCGTGGTGATGGAATACGGATTCCCAGATCCCGAGCAGTTGGTCCCAATCGGCCTCGCCGATGCTGCGGAATGGTGTCTGCGTCGAGAGTTCCCTCGCGAGCTTCTCGAGGTCCTTCGCATTTCGTAGCGCTCCGCCGAACCGATAGACGCCGCGCGCGTCACGCGTGACCAATCGCGACTCGCCCACTTCGACCGCGATTCGAATCGCTTCGCTCCGTTCGGCCAGGTTTGGCGGGATGATCCCGCGGTCCAAGAAGCGCGGGAGGTCCGTCTCGGGATAGAGCAGGAAGGTGTTCTGGTCGGCTCGATAGAGGGGTCCGTCAAACAGCGAATCGACGAGCTGCACGACTTCGTTCGGCTCGAGCGCCCCTGCGCTGAGCGCGGCGACCTGCCCTTCGAGCATCAGCGGCAGGGGTTCGACTCTCGCCGCCGCTTCGTCGAGCGCGATGAGGTTGTAGCCGTGGAAGAGCCCGTCGCTCCGTCGCGCACCGCGCAGAGTGGCGGTGAGAGCGGTGGTGGCATGCTCGAGCAGGTCGCAGACCTCGGACTGGGTCACGCTGGCAAGCTCACCGAGCCCGTTGGCATACACCGCAACCCGATACGCTTCGGCAGCCTCTCCGAGTTCGTCGAGGACCTCGCGTCGCAAGTTGTCCGGCACCGACGAGGTGAGGTCGTGTGAAGCGAAGACTGCCGCGGTCGCGCGCAGCCACTTCGCCACCGGTGCATGCATCTGGAGGTCTTCCCCGTCACGGTCGAACTGGCCGTGAAGAAAAGACAGGTGACGCACGAGGTAGGCCAGCGTGACCATCGACAAGCCGTTGCCGACCAGCGCGTTGTTCGCATCGTTCCACTCGGGACGCTGCGTGTTCATCCAGATTCCGCCGTCGGGCACGAAGTTCCCGAGCTTCGCGAGCACGCTGATGAGCAGCTTCTCGCCGAGGGTTGCGCGGACGATCTCGTCGCCGTCGTGCACGAGGTTGCCGTCGGCTCCTGTTGCCTCGCGTCGCGCGTCGATGTGGCGGTCGTGCTCACGGTCAAACGTGATGGTCTCGTGCGGGTCTGCGACGATCTCGGCATAGCTGCCGATGCGATAAGGCACGTCGGCGAACGTGTAGATCGGGTCGTTCAGTCGATTCTGAATTCGCCCGGGGAAGTGCGCTTCGCCGAGCTCCAGGAGTTTGAGCAGATAGATGATCTGATGGTCGCCCCAGTATCCGATGTGCGCCCAGGGGTCGTCCGGGTCGGGGCGTTCCCAGTCGATGCCATCGCGTGTGATTCGATAGGGGTTATGGCCGTCTGCCGTAGTCGCGTTCACGAACACGGTCCAAGCCGATTCGATGAACTCAGGAAAGCTCGTGAGCAACGCCTCCCAGTTCTGGAAGACATCGCGCCAGTTGCCTTCGTAGTCGAACCGCTGCGAGCCGTCTGGGTTTCGCACGTTGATGCTGAAGGTGTTCCACGGCCGGCTGGGATCTCCGTGACGCCGCGAGAACGTCAGCGGCAGGTACTCGATCGCGAGGCGCTCCAGATCGGGGTCGCCTGCGTCGGCGGCGAGTGCGAGCAGGTCGTCGCGCAAGAACTCGACATCGAGTGACTGGAGCGCGTTTGCGTGTCGTTGCGCGACTGCGCGATTCCGCGTCGAGATGAAATCGATGAGATCGGCGCGAAGCATGCGATCGGTCGCGAACACGCCGCCGCGCATGCAGTTGAACATCACGTTGGTCGCGTGGCGGTCGTCGCGGACCGGCTCACCCGTGCTTTGCAGTCCGTCTGCGCGGGCGACGAAGGTTCGAAGTCGGGCGCGATTCTCGACAACCGAGCGCTCGATCATAGATTCGAAGTCGGCTGCGGAGAACGCTTCTGCGAGGGCGACGACGCGTTCTGCGCTCCAGCCGATGTCTACGCCTAGCTGCCACGAGACCGACTCGCCCGGGGAGAGTTCGACTTGCGCATTCACGAAGAAGCCGGAAGGTCTGCCGAGCCGGAGTTCTTCGGCCGATGGCGACTCTCCGCGTTCGAAGGCGTCGGCCTGATGTGCATCGAGAAACGTCGTCTTGTTCGGCAGTCCGCGCACCCATGCGACCGTGCAGCGAAGCGCCTCGGCGGGTTCGGGACGATCTACGATTTGCGACGTCAGGCTGAAGAGCCCGATCTGACCGTCGGCGATCGTCTCGGCATGCTTGTACGCGTCCACGAGCACGCTCGCCGTCTGCTGCGTGTAGGGGTCGACGCCGTGCGGCAGGATGCCGGCAAGACCGTCGACCAAGTTCACCGAGAGCGGCTGACCGGTTGCGTCGAGCGAGAGGCGGCACTCCCGCACAAAGCCGAACTCTTCGCTCAACTTCCACTCGTAGGCGAACGTCAGGCCCAGACCCGAGTGGCGTTCGGTGAAGCGAACTCCGTCGCCCAGCGTGCGCTTCTCGAGCGTGCGGTCGACGTCGTCAGCGAGGTAACGAGTCCACGGGTTCCACGTGGTCGCTCCGGCGCGAATGGTCGTGCGAGGACCACTCGCTCTTGCCAGACGATGAAGCCGGTCTTCGGTTTCGTACGAGAAGATGGCCTGCTGTGCGTTCTGCCGCCCGGCGGTCAGGGCACCTGTGCTCGAGAGAAAGAGCCAGTGATCGGAACCGCCGACGATCGTCATGAGAAAATCTTCGACGATTTCGTCGCCAGTCGCTCGATGCCAGCGGCTCTCGACGTGCGTTGTTCCCACGAGGACCTCCTTCCATTAATTCGATTTCCGAAGAAACTTCGTTCGCGGACCGAATTATAGTCCGCAATACCTTTATTTTCCACCATCATGTGGCTATATTCCATGAATGGAGAAACAACAAAGGTCACTTTTCAAGCACGAAAACACCCAAATACGAGTGCCGCAAAGAGCGGACAGGAGAAACTTCATGGCTATCTCGAAGAAACAAACGTGGGCAGCGATCCTAGCCCTGAGCCTCGCGGCGTCGGTCGGATGTAGCGACGACCCGGATGAGAACAACACCGACCCGAACAACGTGGTCACCGATGCTGGTAACACCGGCAACATGGACGCTGGCGCGACGGACATGGGCGGTGGCGAAGAAGACATGGGCGGCGGCGAAGAAGATATGGGCGGCGGCGAAGAGGACATGGGCGGCGGCGAAGAAGACATGGGCGGCGAAGAGGATATGGGCGCCGACATGGGCGCTCCGTTCGACGGCTACCTGATCTTCGGCGACGAGTTCGCCGAGGGAGTCTCGTTCGCGCAGTTCGACGGCTCGACCAACGCGATCCAGATCAGCCAGACCGAAGCGTTCAGCGGAACGTCCTCGATCCAGGTGACGACCCCGGCGGCTGGATACACCGGTGGCGCTTACGTCCCCACTGCTCCAGTCGACGTGTCGGCGTACAACGCGCTCACCTTCCAGGTGAAGGCAAGTAAAGCTGCCACGCTCAACACCGCTGGATTCGGCAACACCGGCCAGACCAACGTCAAGCAGGTCGAGATCGGCGGCATCGCGGTGACCACCGACTGGCAAGAGGTCATCATCCCGATTCCGGACCCGACCCTCGCTGACTCCACCGCCGGACTCTTCCACTTCGCCGAAGGCGCGGAAGACGGCGAATACGACATCTTCTTCGACGACATCGCGTTCGTGAACGTCGACCCGTCGGAGTTCACCAACCCGTCGGCAGCATTCGGCGTCGCAGGCGCAACGCTCGCCGTCGGCCAGACCGCCGAAGTTGCAGGCACGGTCTTCAACCTCGAAGTCGGCGGCTCCGCGCTCACCGTCTTCCCTCGCCCTTACTGGTTCACGTGGATGAGCTCGGATGACGCAGTGGCAACCGTCGACGGAAACGGTGTGGTCACAGCAGTGGGAGAGGGTACGGCAAACATCACCGGCTCGCTCGCGGGCACCGCAGCTGGCGGCCAGCTCAGCGTCGTCGTGACGGCACCAGCCGCCGTCCCGACCATGGCGGCACCAACCCCGCCGGCGCGAAACGCAGCTGACGTCACCTCGCTCTACTCCGACGCGTACACCAACGTGACCATCAATACGATGAGCGCCAGCTTCTCGCAGGCGAACTTCACCGAACCGATGATCATGGGCAACATGACGGCCCTCTACTCCAACCTGGTCTTCGCTGGCATCGAGTTCCTCGGACCGAACAGCCTCGACCTGTCTGGCCGCACGACGATGCACGTCGACATCTGGTCGGATAACGCGACCGAGTTCACGGTCAAGCTCGTCGACTTCGGCGCCGACAACGCATTCGGCGGTGGCGACGACTCGGAGAACACCCCGTATGTGTTGAGCAACCCGGCCGACTTCCAGAACGGCTCGTGGGCGTCCTTCGACATTCCGCTGTCGGCATTCGACGCGACCGGCCTGAACAGCCGAACCAACGCGTCGCAGATCATCATCACTGCACTGCCTGCAGGCACGGCGGTTGTCTATCTCGACAACCTCTACTTCTACTGATGTAGCTGGCGGCAACGCCAAAAACGCCAAACGGCGAGGGGTCACCCCCTCGCCGTTTTTCTTATTGATGGGCTAGCGGCCCGAGCTAGGGCGAGGAGTAGTAGAAGTTGTCCACCAGCAGTTCGTCACCCGCTGCACCGCCCTCTCCGACGAGAATGAGCGGCGTCGTCACAGACGTCAGGTCCGTGCCGAAGTCGTCGAGCGGAATGTCGAGCGTGTGCCACTCACCATCGTTCGTATAGCCGTAGTCACTCGCCGAAACGCGCCCTTCGCCCGCCTCAGACGCCACCCCAATCTCGAGGTCAGCGAACGCTGGGTCCGACGACTTGAAGCTGATGTGCGCGGTCGTCCAAGCGCTCATGTCTTCCGGTCGCGGCATGCCACCGTCGTCTGGGTTCGCTGTGAACCAGGCGAGCGACATCCCCCAGAATCCGCCGCCAGCGTGCTCGAACACGTTCGACTCGAACCCTTCGATTCGGTCGTCCGACGTAGTGATCTGGATCGAACTCTGGCCGTTGGCGTCGAACACGAAGAAGAAGTTCCGCACATCGTCGATCGGGATCTCGGCCGACTGTGAGCCCTCGTAGAACGGGCCGAAGGTCAGCCTCGAGTCGCCGGGGCCAAACGGATCCGGCCCGGGAAGAAACTCCATCGTTCCGCCAGCATCGGTCTCGTCTTCGACAAAGTCGGAGATCTGCTGCGATTCGTAGTCCGTTTCCCCCGGATCGACGCGACAACCGCCGGCTACCAGCCCCATGGCGGCCACGGCCGCGAACATTCGTAGTTTCGTGTTCATTGACGTACCGCCCGGGGAATCCCCTGCTGGTCGGGAATGATGACCCACCCGCCGGTCGGCGTACCGCCGAGGTCGACGATGCCTTGGTACGACGGGGTCAACAGCTCAAAGGTAATCGTGCCGGTCACGTCGTAAGTGACCGCGTCGGGAAAGTCGTCGAGCACCGTCTGAAACCCGTCGATCGCCATCTGGCGCACGAGCGGCAGATCCGCTTGAGACGCGTTGCCCGATTCCCAAATCATCTTCAGGTTGTTTGCGGCGTAGAACTGGTGCTCGCCAGTGGGTTCGGTGGCGAGCCAGGTTGCCCACGAGTAGAACGCGGTGACTCGATTCTCGTCGTACGATTCGATGTCGAACCGTGTTTCCCGGCCGCTGCGCGTGGTCGCGAAGGGGTTGTTCGGGTCTTCGAGGACCTTTTCACTAGGGTGAACACCCACCGAAGGGTCGTACACCTCGAACGGAGCGTCGGTCAGTGATTCGCCATAGACCGGCTCGCCGGGCTCGATGCAGCCGGCGCCCACGCCCGCCATCGCGACCAGCAACGCAAAAATTAGAGTTCGTTTAGTCATGGGTGACTCCTCCAAATGCGATGTTCGCGTAGATTCCGACTTCCCACTCGAGCCCCATGCGGTCGGGGTCGTCGAGGTCAGGCACGAAGTCTAGCGACCGATCGTCGAGGGTGCGGATCTGAGCGCGTGCGCCGATACGTGTTCCGCGGACTTCGTACGTGGCGGGGCGAGTGCCCCACGAGCCATCGAAGTAGGCTTGGAACGGGTAGATGAGGTTGAAGTCGCGGTGGAAATCGTAGGGTCCCCACTCGTCGAACGCGGCACGCGTTACGATGTGGTAGTTCCGCCACCAGAACCGAAGCGCTGCGCCATAGGCGAGGTCGCCGGCGTCACGTGTGAGCTCGTTCTGGGGCTGTTTGCGTCCCACGAAGAGGGACGTCGCGAGCTTGGTGTGTGCGCCGAAGTTGTTCACTCCCGTCACGGTCGCCACCCACTCGTCTGCCGACTCGGGAACAACTCCGAATGGCACGACATCGCCGGTATCGAGCGTGAACACGTTCGAGTCTCGGCGGGTCGGCAGGTGCTGGTACCAGATGTCGAGCGCCGCGGCGAAAGGAGCGTTCTCGGAGTACTCGCGGTCCCACTTGTGCCACCACGTCCCCGGAGTCGGGTCCCAGACCAGCAAGAACTCGCCTGCGAGCGTCTCGCGGTTCTCGAGCACCGTGAACGGGTCGTCGAGAATGTTCCGCGGCCGGACGCCCTCGAAGTAGAGGTCCGGCCCCTCGACGAAAGCGTCCTCGATGTTGGGATTCGCCGCGATCAGTGGCTGGTGATAGAGCACCTTCGGGGCCACTTCGAAGTTGCCGAACCGAGCCGAAGCGCCCGATGAGAGGCCCCAGTGGTTGCCGCGCCCGCTCTCTTTGAGCTGCCATCCTGTGACGACGGTCGTGTAGTTGTAGCCGCCGTCCGCGACGAGGCCCATCAGGCTGCCCTGGCCGTACCAGAGGAATCCAGGCGTCGTGAGAGTCGCACGGGCCCGACCGCCGAATGTGTCGGCGAGCTCGATCTCGTCTTCGAAGACTTCGTAGTCCGAGTTGGCGTATCCGGCTCCCTCGGCCTCTCGAACGTAGAGGAATCGGTCGCCAATTCGTGGCGTGCCCGACATGAGCCCACCCAGCTCGATCTTCCAGCTGCCGAGGTTCTTCGCGAGCAGAAGGGAGCTTCGGCGGTTCAGCTGCGCCGGCACGGCAAACGTGGAGCTCACGTCTTCTCGCTGGCTCAGGTCTTCGTGGTGAATCACGGCGTAGTCCACGCCTGCTACATTGCCTTGATACTTGCCGATCACCGCCGGGTTCGCGCCCCACCACAGCTGTGGCCCGATCGCGACCTTCAGGCCCTGAAGCTCTCGCTTGCCGGTGAACTCCATCCCGTTCGGCGCCTGCCCGTTGTAGATGTCGAGGTTCGGCCCGTAGTAGGCCTCGGGATAGAGGTTGAAGAAGTCGCCTTCGTAGCCCCATCCGAGGTGCCCAACGCGATAGAATCCCTTCACGTCGAAGCGTGGCTGCGAAATCTCGAAGTCGGCCTGGTAGATACCAAAGCGGTCGGTGACCGCGGTCTCTTCGACATCAGCTCCGGGGTCGGAGACGACCGAAACGGCTCGCTGACTCTCGTAGAACAGGTCGTCGAGGCGGTTGCCGGCAACGTTGCCCACGCCGTTGATCACCAATCGCGCGCGGACCTCCGAGCCATGCTCGAACGAGAACTCGGTGTAGAACGACTCGGTATGGCCGAACTGCAGTTCGTCGCCGCGCACCGTGTTTTCGGTGCCTTGCGACATCGATGAATCGAACACCAATCGCATGCCCGACAGACGCAGCGAACGAAGTACGGCGATGTCTTGCACCGCCTTGTTGGCGAGGTAGTTGGTCTCGAGGTTTGGGATCGAGATCGAGTTGAAGTGCGCATTGATCGAGGCGGGCCGCGTGTTGGGACCGTACGCCTCGAGTTTGAAAGCCTCGCGCAGCACGTAATAAGCGGTTCGCGGTGTGACCGTGTAGAAACCGGTCGGGTCCGACGGGTTCTTCGCGGCGATGCCCCACCACTCTTCGTTCATGTTGTTCAGGCCAGGCTCGTAGTCTTCGTACGCGCCGGTGGACCATTGAGCGGTGGTGTCGTGGACGTCGAGGTTGGTCTCCTGCAGGTACTTCCACCAGCCGTCCGACCACTGAAAGATCATGCCGCCGATGGCGTTTCCGACGCCCCACTTCCCGGCCGATTGCTGGTAGATCTCGCGCCACTGCGCTTTGAGGTACTTCGCCTGCATCGACGGGTCCTCTTGCTGCGTCTTGGCGTTGTAGGCGTCGGAGCCAAACTCCGTGTACATGAATGGCAGGCCCAGCTCGTCGTTCACGCGCTGAAACGCGTCGCCGGCAGATGCTCCGCGGTACATGTTCGAGCCGAAGATATCGAGATCGTCGCAGTACCGGCCGACGAGCTCGAGGTACTGCAGGTCCCCGTTCACGATGCCGACCGGATGGTCGGTGTTCTTGGAGACGAGCGTCACCGCCTCACACCAGAACTTGTAGAGCTGGTCTGCGCGGCCGTCTTCGACCTCTTCTGGCACGTCCTCGATGTTGAACGACGTCCACTGCAGGCCGTAGTTGTTCTCGTTGCCGAGCAGGAACATCAACACGCCGCGCGTGTCTTTGTAGCGGTCGACCGACTTCTGGATGTCGTCGAGGATCGCCTTCCGAATCACCGGATCCCCGTAGTTCGTATTCGGTACGTATGCCCCGTTGACCTCGAATCCGTACCGCCCCATGAGGTGGTTGATCGACGTCATGATCCCGTAGTTGTCGTAGATGTACTCGACCCACTTCGGCGGAATGTCGCTGAAGAGGCGAATCGAGTTCACGCCCATCTCCTGCAGCAGCGTCATCTCGGAGTCGAGGACACGCTTGATGAACGCTTCGTCCTTGGACCAAAGGTCGTAGGCGTAGTTCTCGCCGATCGGGATGTAGCCCCAGTTCATGCCGTGGACCATCATCGGCCTGCCATCGACCATGAGTCGAATGCCGTCGTCCGATTTGACGACCTCGACCTTGTTGGCCTGAGCGTGAACGGTTGCCGGCCAGAGGCCGAGTAGTGTGAGCATGCAGCCCAGCACCACCGTGCGTATGCGCATCATGATTCCCCCGCGGGAGATGGGATGATTCCATTTTGGCGAATCACTTCGCCGTACCAGCGCGCGCTATCTTTCGGCGTGCGGCTGAGTGTCTCGTAGTCGATCCAGACGAGGCCGAATCGTTTTGTCATTCCGTGTGCCCACTCGAAGTTGTCGAGGAGCGACCAGGCGAAGTAGCCCCGCACCGGTACGCCCGCCTCGATCGCAGCGTGCGTCGCCCGCAGGTGGCCGTCGAAGTAAGCCTGCCTACGAACGTCGCGCACGCGGCCGTCTTCATCGGGCCCGGTGTCGTAAGCGGCACCGTTCTCGGTGATGTAGAGGTCGACGCCGGAATACTCCTCGGCCAGCCACTTCAGCCCTCGGGTGAGTGACGGCGGGTGCACCTCCCAGCCCATGTCGGTGTGCTCTTCCTCGAGGAAGACCTCGCGCGGCGAGTTCTCTTCTTCGGGGATCTCGTCGCTGCGCATGACGCCGCGGCTGTAGTAGTTCACGCCCACGAAATCGATCGGCTCCGCGATCGCCTCCATGTCGCCCGGCTCTAGGAAGGGAAGCTCCGTCGAAGACAGGTCGCCACGCTCGACGAGCATGTCCACGAACTCCATCGGATACCCGCGCCCCGACACCGGGTCGTGGTACCAGCGGTTCCACATGCAATCGAAAAAGGCCGCGGCACGCTTGTCTGCGGCCGAAGGCGATGCCGGCTCGCTCGGCACCAGCTGAAGCACCGGCCCAACCTTCGCCCCGGGCACGTTCGCGCGGATCACTGGCACCGCTTTGCCGTGCGACAGCAGAATGTGGTGCATCGCGGCGAGTGCGTCAGGCCAGGAGCGCCGCCCAGGGGCATGCACGCCCTCGAGGTAGCCGAGCCACGCCGCAACGGCCGGTTCGTTGTGCGTCATCCACATCGTCACGCGGTCACCCAGCGCGCGAGTAACGACGTCGGTGTACTCGAGGAATCGATCGACTACGGCCCGGTCCGGCCAGCCTCCAGAGTCCTCCAATGCCTGCGGCAGGTCCCAGTGATAGAGCGTCGCCGCCGGTTCGATACCGGCCTCGAGCAGGCCGTCCACGAGCCGCGAGTACCAGTCGATGCCGGCCTGATTCAAACTGCTGCGGCGGCCATTGGGCATGATGCGGGGCCAAGCGATCGAGAATCGATAGGCCTGCAGCCCGAGCTCCGTCATGAGGCCGATGTCTTCACGCCACCGGTGATAGTGGTCGCATGCGACTGAACCATCGTCGCCGTCGTCGATGTTGGACGGATCGGCGGCGAAAGTGTCCCAAATCGACGGCCCGCGGCCATCTTCTGCGACCGCACCCTCGATCTGGAACGACGAGGTCGCTGCACCCCACAAAAAGCCTGTTGGAAACGTGACCTTGGTACTCATGCGGCCTCGGACTCTTCGGTGTAGAGGTGACAGTAGACGACGTGATTGTCGCCAACCGGCTGCGGACCAGGGTCGACTCGCTCGCAGAGCGAAGTCGCGTGCGGGCAACGCATCCGGAACGGACATCCGGTCGGGGCCGGCTTGTTCGCCGCAAACGCGGCATCCAACGCCTCACGCTCTGGATCGGGCGGCTGCAAGAACTTGCCTTCGCCGTGGGGCGAGGCGTCGAGCAGCATCTGGGTATATGGGTGCGACGGCCGTTCTAGAATCTCGCGCGCCGGCCCTTCCTCCACCACGTTTCCGGCGTACAAAACCAGAATGCGGTCGGCGAGGTAACGCGCACTCTCGAGATCGTGCGTCACGAACAACATCGAAATCCCGCGGCTGTCGCACAGCCCGCGAAGCTGGTTCAAAATGCCCAACCGGGTCGCCACATCGAGCATCGACGTCGGCTCGTCGGCGAGGATGACCTGGGGCTCGACAGCGAGGGCGCGCGCGATTGCGACGCGCTGGCGCTGCCCGCCTGAAAGCGCATGAGGGTAGCGGTGCGCGTAGTCCGCTCCTGGCACCAGATCGACCTCCTCGAGCAGCCCGGCGACCTGCGCGTCCACGTCGTCTTGAGCCTTTCCGTGCCGCAACAGCGGCCGCTCCACATGGTGGCCGATACGATGGACCGGATTCAGCGAGCCGAACGGATCCTGGAAGATCATCTGAACCTCGCCGCGATAGTGCAGCGACGCGCCGTTCGGCTCTTCGACCAGCATGTCTTTGCCGTGGAGCGCGACCGAACCCGAGTCGGGCGTCTCGATGCGCGCGATGCACCGGGCGATCGTCGATTTGCCACTCCCCGACTCACCGACCAACGCCACCACCTCGCCGGGCTTCAGGTCGAAGTTGATGTCGAAAAGGACCTGCTTGCGGCCACCGCCCCCGGTCGGGAAAGAGATGTTCAGGTCGCGCACCGACAAGACCGGCTCTTCCTCGGAGAATTTCGAGTCGATGATGCGCGGGGGCACATCGGGAAACGGGCTGAGAAGCTCTCGCGTATAGGCTTTGTCCGCCCCTTCACGCAGCTCCTCGACCGTCTTCTCTTCGACCAGCTTTCCGTGCTTCAAGATGCCGATCCGCGTGGCGACATCCATCAGCAGCGGCATGTCATGGCTGATGAAGAGGACCGAAAAACCAAGCGCCGATTTTAGGTCCGAGATGCGCTGCAGAATCTCTTTCTGCACGACAACATCGAGCGCCGTCGTCGGCTCGTCCATGATGAGGAGCGATGGTCGCAGCGCCATGGCGATGGCGATGACCACACGCTGGCGCATTCCGCCCGAGAGCTGGTGCGGATACGAGTCGAGGTGCATCGGGTCGATGCCGACCATCTCGAGCAGCGAACGCGCCGTATCCAGCGCCTCAGCGCGCGACACGTCTTCGTGCGCGGCGAGCGTGTCCAGGATCTGGTCGCCGACGGTCGCCACCGGGTTCAGCGCGTTCATCGCGGCCTGAAACACCATCGAGGCATTTCGCCATCGGAACGAGCGCAGCTCCTCGTCGCGCAAGTACAAGACCTGTCGGCCCAACACTTCGATTGAACCGCTCGATACGCGAGCGTTACCCGCGAGGAGCTGCAAGATGGCGTAGCCGATCGTCGACTTGCCGCTGCCCGATTCTCCGGCGAGTGCGTACCAGTCGCCCTTGCGAATCGTGATCGAGACCCCATCGACCGCTCGGACCGATGTCTCCCCGTTGGGGAACTCGATGACCAGGTCTTCGATGACGACGATGGGCGCCCCGTCCGGCAGTTCGTCGGCTTCATGCGGTTTGCCGAGCGCCGCGACGGCCGGTGCCGGCTCCGAAATCTGTTCGCCGGTCTTGGTCGCCGGGAGCGTTTCGGAGCGGAGGCGTGGGTTGTTTACTTCGTCGATTGCGAAGTTCACGAGGGTCAATCCAAACCCGACGAGCGCGATGCTGACGCCAGTCGGCACGAGAATCCACCACGAGCCTGTCAGGAGCGCCGAATCGTTGGCGGCCCAGTAGAGGTTGGTTCCCCAGGTGACGGTGCCGACATCGCCAAGGCCCAGGAACTCCAGGCCAACCTGCGCGCCGATCGCGTAGACCGTCGCACCGATGAACGCCGAGACGAGCAGCGAGAGCATGTTCGGCAGAATCTCGACTGCAACGATGCGCGAGGACGTTTCACCCGCGACCAGCGAGGCCGCGATGAAGTCTTTGCGGCCGAGTGAAAGCGCCTGGGCACGGAACACGCGCGCATTCCACGCCCACCCCGAGACGATGAGCACAATCGCAAGGCTCACCGGCCCCGGTGGCAAGTACGTCGCCAGGATGATGGCGAGCGGCAGCCCTGGGATGACGAGGAAGACGTTGATCAAGAGGGAGAGCGCATCGTCCACACGACCGCGAAAGTAGCCGGCCGAGATCCCGATGAAGGCGCCCACCATCGTCACGAAGAATCCGACGACGAAGCCGATTGCCAACGTGACTCGTGCGCCGGCGACCGCCTGGCTGAGAACGTCCTGACCCTGACCGGTCGTTCCGAACCAATGGTCCGGAGACGGCGGCGAGTGCGGCGTTCCGACATAGGCTGTCGGGTCGGTCACCAGAAGCGGACCGAAGATCGCGAGGAGCACGTAAAGCCCGACGATGATCGCGCCGGCCGTGGCCTTGCGGTTGTCGCGCAACAGCTGGAGCATCTCACCCATTGATTCGTGTCCTCGGCTCGAGCCACAGATAGACGAGGTCCACGAGCCAGTTCGCGAGCAAGACCGCGAACGTGATGGCGAGGAAGAGCCCCTGCATCAGCGGGTAGTCCTGATTGCGAACCGCGACGACCAAGAGGTAGCCGAGGCCGGGATACGAGAAGACAATCTCCATCAAGAGGGAGCCACTCAAGACGAAACCGAGCGCCATCCCGAAGCCAGTGATGTTCGGCAGCAGCGCATTCCGCGCGGCGTAGCGGAACAAGACGCGGTTACTGCTGAGCCCTTTCGCCTTCGCCATCTTGATGTAGTCCTCGCCAAGCACCGCGATCATGGTGTTGCGCATCGAGAGCATCCATCCCCCGAGCGTGGCGACGACCAGAGTGAGTGCCGGCAAGAAGGCGTGCCAAAGCACGTCGCTGATGAAGAGCCAGCTGAACTCGGGCGTGAGGTCGTCGGAATAGGCGTGGCGCAACGGCACCCAATCGAAAGCAAATCCGAACAGGTAGAGCGCGAACATCGACAGCCAGAAGTATGGAAACGCGCCGATGAACGAGAGAAGGGGTGGCAGGATGCTGTCGAGCCATCCGCCGCGGCGCCATGCTGCAATCGCGCCGAGGCTGGTGCCGATGATGAATGCGATGATGACGGCGGTGCCGGTGAGCCCCAGGGTCCACATCAGTCCGGTGCCGATCGCGTCGGTTACGGGCGACGGATAGTAGGCAATCGATGTCCCCAGGTCGCCGCGAACGAGGTGTGTCAGATACGACCAGAACTGGGCGAGGAGCGGACCTTCGGTGAACCCGAAAGCAGCCTTCAAGGCCTCCATCGACTCCGGCGCCATCTTGCCCTGAAAACGGGCAAACATCGTCGATGCCGGGTCACCCGGCATCAAGCGAGGCAGCGCGAAGTTCAGAATGATGGCGGCGGCGGCGGCCAGCGAATAGAAGCCGAGCCTGCGAAGTGCGTACCTCATGGGGTGGCCTCTTGTGGCTTCGGTTTGAGATTGGTCAACACGATGAGCCGGTCAGGCGCATTGTTTGGCGACGGCATCGCGTACGGATTGTCCTTCGTCGGGAATCCCGAGAAGCGCTCCGTCGAGTACGCGGCCCAGACCGGTGATGGAAACAGTGGAACGGCGGGGGCGAGCTCCATGAAGAGCTCCTGAGTTTCGCCCATGATCTCGCGCTGTACCTCTTCGTCGGTCGACTTTTCGAACCGAGCCAACAGCGTGTCGACGCGGGGGTCGCCGAATCGATGCCAGTTGGCCGGGGTCGACTCCCCCACGGGAGCGACGGTCGCTTCGGCCATCAGGTATCGATAGAAGAAGTACGGGTCTGCGCCCTCATTCGACCACGAAATCGCGCCGGTAAATTCGCCTTTCCCGAGTCGCGAGAACCAGGCGCTGAACTCCGACGGGCGAACCTTGGCGCGCACGCCAAGCTTCTTCATGTCCTCGGCGATGACCTGCGCAGCGCGGACCCAATCGGACCAGCCGCTCACGACATCGATCATGAACTCCAGATGCTTCCCGTCGGGGCCGTATCGCATGCCGTCCTTACCGACCTTGAAGCCAGCTTCGTCGAGCAGCTCTGCGGCTCTCTTGGGGTCATGCCGGACCCATGAAGTCTTCGGGTCGGCGTCGATCCGCCAGCGCTCGAATGCGTCCGAGAGTCCGGTTGGGTGCGGTGGTTGCGTGTAGTCGTACATCGCAATCTCGACCAGGCGCTCTCGGTCGATTCCGAGACTGATCGCCTTGCGCACTCGGACGTCTTTGAAGTGCGGGTCGGTGGTGTTCAGATAGAGGAAGATCATCGCACCGAACGCGGGGAACCAATACGCGTTGTGTTCGGGGTCGCGGTCCACGAACGTTCGGTCCACCGCCGGGACAAAGTTCGCCGCCCAATCGACGCTCCCGTCGACCAATGCCAGGTTCGACTGGTCGTTCGACGGGTAGGCCAAGAACCGCAGCCCTTCGATGTAGGGCTTGCCCTCTTGCCAATAGTGCGGGTTTTTGCGGAGCTCGTAGACCTGATTTCGGAACACCGAGACCTCGGTGAACGGTCCGGTCGCGACGGGGTCCGGATTCGCGAAGGTGATGGGGTCTTCGATCTTCGACCAGATGTGTTCCGGCACGATCGACACCCCGGTCAGGTTGGCGAACCCAGGCACGTAGACTCGCGAAAACGAGACCTTCACCTCGTGCGAGCCCACCATCTCGACTTTGTCGACGAACGACCAGATGGCCTGTTGGTCGAGCGCCTTGTGCTCGCGCAAGAGCTCGTACGTGAACACCACATCCGACGCGTCGAAGGCCTCGCCGTCAGACCACTTGACGCCCTTTCGCAGCGTGAAGTTGATCGAGCGCAGGTCTTCACTCCACGCGTAGGACTCGGCGAGCCAGGGCTCCCATTCGCCCTGCATGCTGTTGTAGACGACGAGTGGCTCGTAGATGCCCGCGATGGTCGGCCAGCGCGGCTGGCCCGGCCCGAGTGGGTTGAAATTGCGCACCCATGCGCTCGCCGCCTCGACCGAGACCGACAAGACGCCTGGCTCCGGTTGAGGCCGATGGCGCTCGCAGCCCGGCAGATTCAGCCCGACGAGCAGCAGCGCAACGAGCGCGTATCGCAATTCGAATGCCCTCAAGTTCAACCCCGTTCGTAGACGCGTACGTAGTCCACGAGCATTTGCTGAGGAAATTGCGTCGATGCGTCGGGATTCCCGAGGAACGTTCCGCCAACCGCCACGTTGAGCAGCAGGAAGAACGGGTGGTCGAAGACCCAGCGCCCCGTCGGCGGAATCGTGTCTTTCGAGACCGAGTGGTACTGCACACCGTCGACGTACCAACGGATTTCGCTTGGCTCCCACTCGATCGCGTAGACGTGGAACTCGCCGGCGGCTCCGCCAGCTACGGCGGTCAGCTCGGTGATGCCCTGCCCGCCAGAGTAACCTGGACCGTGGACGGTGCCGTGGACGATGGCGGGGTCTTGGCCTCGGTATTCGACGATGTCGATCTCGCCACAGGCAGGCCAGCCGACCGTCTCGAAATCACTCCCCAACATCCAGAACGCAGGCCAGATCCCTCGGCCTTCCGGCATCGAGATGCGAGCTTCGACTCGGCCATAGGTGACCTCGAGCGTCTGCTCGGTCTTGAGGCGGGCCGAGGTGTACTGATTGCCTTCGAACGCCTCACGCCGAGCCGTGATGGCGAGGTTTCCCTCGCCGTCCATGGAGGCGTTTTCGGGGCGATCGGTGTTGAACTCGAGCTGTTCGTTCCCCCACCCGTTGCCACCGATGTCGTAGCTCCAGATCGTCGGGTCCGGGACCGTTCCTCGCGCTCCTTCGAATTCGTCAGACCACGCGAGTACCCAGCCGTCGAGGGGGTCGGAGTTCGTGTCGGAACCCGATAGCCCGCAGGAAGAACTGATTGTGGCGATGGCCATGAGCAGAATGGTCGAGATTCTCGTCATGGTCGTTCCTAGCTATGCAGCCCCGGCGGAAATCGCCGGAAAAAGTTCGAGGTCGTCTAGCGCGGCGTCGAGCACCATGGCGGTCGTCCCGACAGCGATGGCGTAGGTTCCGAGCCGTGATGCGACGATGGTGGTGCGCGCGATCGAGCTGAAGAGCGCTTGATTTCGTAGCGTTACCCGCAGTGGGTCGAACAAGATGTCTCCGAGCTCCGTGATCTCGCCGCCGAGCACGACGACGCGTGGGTTGAGCGTGTTGAGCAGACCTGCGAGAGCCACGCCGAGCATGCTGCCGACGGATTCGACAAGCTCACGTGCTTTGCGGTCGCCCTCCATGGTGGCTTCGACAATCTGCTCGATCGACTCGGCTGGCTCGCCCGAACGAAGCGTCACCTGGTCACGGGCTCGCTCCAAGATGGCGGCGGTGCCGATGGCCGTCGCGAGACATCCGCGAGACCCACAAATGCACTCCTTGCCTTCGGGATTCACCGATAGATGGCCGATCTCTCCGGCACTTCCGTCGGCTCCGCGGTAGAGCTTTCCGTCGATGATGAAGCCGGCTCCAACGCCCGTCGCTACCTTGACGTAGGCCAGATTCTGAACGTCTTCGCGCTCACCCCACCAGAGCTCGGCGAGGGCGCCGGCGTTGGCGTCGTTCTCGATGTGGACGGGGCGCCCGTATCGCTCCTGAAGTTCCGAGAGCAGGTCGACGCCTACCCAGGCCGGCAGCACGAGACGCGAGAGCTGTCCAGGGCGCGACGGATCGACCGGAGACGGGACCGCAACTCCCAAACCGAGCAACGAGTCTCGCTCGACCCCGGGCTGCTCGAAGCACCACTCGATGAGCTCGTGGAGCTTTGCGATTGTAGCTTCGGGCTGTTCGCGCGTCGGCTGATGAATCCGCTGAGAACAGAGAATCTCGCCGACGAGAGAGGTGGCGACGACCGTGATGTGCGTGCCGCCGATCTCGATCCCGATGATGTGCGCGCGCGACGGATTGACCCCGAGCAAGATGGGGCGACGACCTCCGGACGACACGCCCGTGCCCTGCTCCACCACGAGGTCATGGTCGCGCAGTTCGTTGATGATGTCCGACACCGTCGACGCACTGAGGCCCGTGATTCGGGCGAGGTCGGCGCGCGAGAGCTGCTTCGACTCCCAGATCAAACGGAGCACGAGCGCAGCGTTGCTCTGGCGCATTACCGTCGCGTCGACGGCTGATGATTGTGTTCGTTTGCCCATGGACTCGTACTTACCGCCAGTGGATGTCGTCGATGAAAATCTGAAGTGGTGCTTGGTCCGAGACCCAGCTGAAGCCGCCGCGGACGTCGGTGTACGAAACCCCCGAGAGGCTGAGGGTGTACTCGGTCGGTTCGGTGGTCAGCGTGATGTTTCCAGAGCTTCTCGCGAAGCCGTCTTCGATCTGGTAGCCCGATCCGAAGTTCACGACCTCCCCGCCCTGTGCGCCCCAAGCGGTGAAGGCGATCTCGGTGGCACCGGACTCGATTGCTCGACCTGGGAGCTCGCCCCAGTTGTTCTCGGGGTACTGCCAGAAGACACCCGCCCAGCCCGGTGAGCCGGCGGATTCGGACCACTGAGCATTGTGGCAAAGGCCTTTGGCGTCGGGTGCACGCTGTGGGCAGTCGTTGCTCATCGTGACGCCATCGAAGTCGCCCATGAATCCGCTCGGGACGAAACCGGCCTCCATGTCGTCGAGCCAGAATGGGAGGGCGAGCTCGGTCGGAGGAGCGCCGCACTCTTCGTCGGCGACCCGCATCACGATGTCGTCGATGGAGAACGAGACGGGGTCGGTCGCGTCGGCTGCGACCCAACCAAACGCGGAGACCACCTCGTCGTAATCGGCGTCGCAGAGCGACATCGTGTATTGAGTGGGGGTGTCGGTGAGCGTGACGACGCCGGTGGAGGCTCGGTATCCGTCGGTCGCGACGTCGAGCCCCGAGAAGAACTCGACGGCTTCGCCGCCGCTCTCGCCCCACGCCCAGAACGACAGTTCGGTAGCGCCTTGCGGGAGCTTTAGGCCGGCCTCCGAGCCGAAGTTGTTTGCGGGATACTGCCAGAAGACGCCGCCAAATCCGGCGGAGCCAATACCCGGGGTCCAAGTGACCGTGTGGCAGAAACCGGCTTCGTCGCCCGCCCGCTGGTCGCAGTTCGTGGCCATGGCGATTGCGCCTGGGGTTTCGCCGTCGCCGAAGTATCCGCTCGGTACGTATCCGGCCTCGTCGACGGCGAGCGGCAACGTCAGCTCGGAGCCCGCGTCAGTCGGCGTGCCCATGTCGGGATCCACCATCCCCGCATCGCCCGGCTCGACGTTCGGATCGACGTTCGGATCGACGTTCTGCGAGTTGTTCGTGATCCCACCGCCGACGCACTCTGAGCCATCCCGGTACGTACCCGCCGGACACGGCTCCGTGTCGTTGACTTCGGGCATGCATCCGACCCAAAAGATCGGAGCAGCTACAAACAAGAGCCTCGGTGCAAACGCTGGAAATCTCATATCATCTAGCTCCGCAGCCTGCCTCGTGCAGACCTGTTCTCAACGAGTTAATTCGTCGAGTGAACAAAGTAGCTGGTCGAAGTAAAAGGATCAATCCCAATACTTTCCCCACGTACTCCAGAGCACCGAATTTGGAAGTAGCGTGCGCGAACGAAGTGAGATTCAGAGCGCTTCGTAGAGATTCAGTCCGAGCCCGATGGAGGGATCTCCGAACTCGAATCCGGCGTTGTCGCCACTTCTCCAAGCCCTGCCCCACCGAAACGCCACGGCGAAGTCGATGTTTGGAGTAATGGAGTAGCCAAGAAACGCCCCCAGCGGGATCCCGACGCCGTCGCCACCACTGAAGGGCACCGACAGCCCGGAATCGAACCCGAGAAAGATGGCCGGGGTTACGTTGAAGACCAGTCGAAGCGGGATGAACGCCCCCGAGATGACCGGGTCCTCGAACAGGACCGAGAACCCGACGCCCGTCTCGAAGCGTGCGTTCGACCCGAGGCGGAACACGATGGGGACGTCGAGGTTCACGTAGAACCCGCCGCCAAAGATCGGCACGGGGATCGATACACGCAGCGCAATGTCGACGTCGCCGCTCAGGAACTGATACGCCCCCCAGACCGTCGGACTGTCGAGGTCTGGATCGCCGAAGATTCGGAATCGCAGCAGATATGCGCCAAGCTCGAACTGCTCGGTGACGCCGTAGGCAAGGCCGGCGTCGAGGTGCAAGTCGCTCCCCCCCGACTCGAACCGAAGCCCCGCGTCGGGCAACATCGGCCGAGGCACTGGCCCAAGGAGCACGTCAAAACTCCCACTAGACGCGGTGATTCCACGATCGACATAGGTCTGCGCGCTTGCGTTCGACGACAAGACCAGGACCATTCCAAAGGCGATGATGAAGGCAATTCTGCGCAAATCTAACTCCTTGTAGGTTTGGCCGTGGTTCTACATCAAACGATCCTGATGCGACATGATTGACGAACTCGATTGGTTCGAACGGTGGTCCATGCGTTAGGCTCTCGCCGCACTTTCGAACGAGGAACCGAACGTGAGCAACGACCGAAACGAGCCTCCCGCACACGCGTTTGAAGACGTCCCATTGCCCGACGACGAGTGGGTCGCCGCATCAGGGCCACCCGAGGACATTCCGCTGCCGGACGAAGAGTGGGCGCCCCCGCCAGAAGTCGACGTGCCTTATGGCGACTATCCGTTCGACGACGCCACGTCCGGCAAGCCCGGACCGGCGGCGAGACCAGGCCCAAAAACGAGCCCGTCGACGGGCGGAAAGCCCGCTGGCGGTGCTCGCGAGTTTGGCCGCGGCGTAGAGGCGAAGATCGTCAGCGGTAAAGAAGGCGTGGGCGTGGTCGGCGAGATCTTCTGGTGGGGCGACTCGAAGTACGGCGAAGGCATGCGCGCCGGAATCAAGGGACCCGGCGACAAGACCTACTGGGTCGACGAAGCCGACCTCGGTTGGCCCGACGACGACATCCCCGACGCGATTCTCGAAGCCGCGAAAGCGCAGCCAGACATGGGCAAGGGCGACCGCGTCCGAGTCCTCAACGGCAAAGAAACTGGCTCCGAGGGCGTCATCTTCTGGTGGGGCGAATCCAAATGGGGCGACGGCATGCGAGCCGGCCTCAAAACCGACGACGATGAGACCATTTGGGCCGACGCGGGCGACCTCGAAGTGGTCGATGCGCCCGACGCACCCGAAGCACCAGACGACGACATCCCATTTTGATACCCCACGTTCGCACCTCGAGCGCACGCTTCATCGCCATCGCGGCCCTGCTCTTCGCCGCAATCGGGTGCGCGACGCCAGCAGCGTCGCCCCCTCCACAACAGCTCGAGCGCGCCACCGAACCCAAACGACGCTCCTTCGCGCCGAAACACGATGGCGAGCCCATCATCGCTGGCATCTCGTACGGGCCTTATCGTGAAGGCCAACGACCCGGCGGCCCCGACCCAACACCCGCACAGCTCGAAGAAGACCTCCGCATCATCGCGCAGCACTGGAACATGCTTCGGGTCTACGGCAGCCGCGGACCGACCGAAGCGATGCTCCGGATCATCAAGGACAACGACCTGCCCATCGTCGTGGTCGTCGGGGCCTGGATCGATCCCGAAGACGAAGCCGCAAACCGCGCCGAAGTCCAAGCCGCGATTCGACTCGCCAACGACTTCCCGAGCGTCGTCGCGGCCGTTTCGATTGGCAACGAAACCCAGGTCTTCTGGTCGAGTCACCGCACACCAACCGACACCCTGATCGGCTGGATTCGCACCGCTCGCGACGCGATTCAACAACCGGTCACGACAGCTGACGACTACAACTTCTGGAACAAGCCCGAGAGCCATGCCGTCGCCGCCGAGGTCGACTTCATCCTCCTCCACGCCTACGCGATGTGGAATCAACAGTCGCTCGACAACGCGGTCGCCTGGACCGCCGAGATCGTCGAATCGATCGAGGCCGAGCACCCCACGAAGAAGGTTGTGCTCGGCGAGACCGGCTGGGCAACCGAGCTCAATCCCGAAGGCGACGAGACCAAGTACATCACCGCGCCCGCCGGCGAGGCGGAGCAGCGGAAGTTCTATCGAGAGTTTGTGGCGTGGGCGGCCGAGTCGGGCCAGCCCTACTTCTTCTTCGAGGCGTTCGACGAGCCGTGGAAAGGTAGCGATGACCCTCGTGAAGTCGAGAAACACTGGGGCCTCTACAACGTCGACAGAACTCCGAAGCCGGTGCTCGAAGCAGACTGACCTGACGTCGAGCCCCGACGGAAACTCGACGACTACTTCAATCTTGCGTTAAGCTGTCGCCGACCTTCACTCCTAGAGTTTCAGTGGCCAAGTCGGGCAAATTCGGAACGTTTGGCGGCGTATTTACGCCGGCGATCCTCACGATCCTCGGCGTCATCATGTACATGCGCCTGCCCTGGATCGTGGGCAATGGCGGCGTGTGGGTCACCTGGGGCGTCATCGCCGTCGCGCACGTGGTCTCGCTGACGACTGGCCTTTCGGTTTCGTCGATGGCGACCGACAAGCGGGTCAAAGCGGGCGGCAGCTACTACATCTTGTCGCGAAGTCTCGGCCTGCCCATCGGTGGCGCGCTCGGCATCGCTCTGTTCGTGGGACTCTCGTTCAGCGTGAGTCTCTACGTCATCGGCTTTTCCGAGAGTTTCCTCAGCTACATCGACCGGGAGATCTCGGGCGAGAACGTGCGTATCGTAGGCACTGTGCTGCTCGCGGGTGTCGCGACCGTGACGCTGATCAGCACCGCGCTCGCCATGAAGGCGCAGTACTTCATCATGACCGCGATCGCGATTTCGCTGGTTGCCGTAGTGATCGGCAACGGCGATGCTCCGATGCCACAGGAAGTGCACTACGACGCGATGGTCGGCGGTGCTTCGCTGGCCGTCCTCTTCGGAATCTTCTTCCCCGCCGTCACAGGCTTCGAGGCAGGCGTCTCGATGTCGGGCGACCTCAAGGATCCCAAGAAGTCGATCCCCGTCGGCACGATGGCCGCAATCTTCGTGGGCCTCGCAGTCTACCTCGCGCTCGCGTACTTCCTCGCGTGGCGAATCCCGGCCGATCAACTCGCCAATAACCCGCGGGTACTCCTCGACTATGCGTTCGACGAACGACTTGTCGTGCCGGGTATCTGGGGAGCAACGATCTCGTCGGCGCTCGGGAGTATCCTGGGGGCTCCGCGTATCCTGCAGGCGTGCGCTGCGGACGGTATCGGGCCCAAGTTCTTCGAAAAAGGCGTCGGCGCCGCGAACGAACCGCGCAACGCGCTCGTCCTCACCGTCTTCATCGCCTGGTGCGGCGTCCTCGTCGGCGAACTCGACGCCATCGCGCGCGTCGTCTCGATGTTCTTCCTCACGAGCTACGGCTTCCTGAACTTTGCCGCGTTTGTCGAGAGCTGGGTCAGCCCCGACTTCCGGCCCGACTTCCGAATCCCGCGTTTTGTGAGCCTCACAGGCGCGCTCACCTGCGCGCTCTTGATGATTCAGCTCGACCTCGCCGCGATGGCGGGTGCGTGCTTGGCCATGGGCTTGCTCTACGCCCTCTTGAAGCGTCGTGAACTCGCGCTCGAAGGTGGCGACACTTGGTCGGGGGTTTGGGCCACACTTGTCCGCTGGTCGCTCGGCCAGCTCGCAAAAGAAGACGGCCACGAGCGCAACTGGCGCCCACACATCCTGTCGTTCAGCGGCGACGCCACGCGCGCCCTCGCGGAGCACTTCGTCGGTCGAAGTGGTCTGTATTCGGACCTCTCGGAGGAGTGTGGTCCGGGCCTGAAAGACGCATGGAAGAAGCGCGCGGCCGCAGTCGAGTACCACGGTCTGCCTGGCCTTAAGCCGAACACGATTCTGCTCTCCCTCGAGGACGTTTTGTCGGCGCCGGAACACGCGCTGGAGTTCCTCGAGTCGGTCGACCGGGACCGATTCAACGTGATGGTATCTCGCTCGCGACCTGCGATTGTACCGGGTCGAATCGACATCTGGTGGCGGGGCCGCGGCGGCAGCCTCGCCCTAGCGCTCGCGCTCGTCCGATCGATCACCGCCGCGAGAAGCTGGCGCCGCGCGGGTGTCCGCTTCCACATTCCGCTGAAGAACGCGGCCGAACGCCGCATCGTCGAGCGTCGAATCTCGCACTGGCTCGAGCAGGCGCGAGTTTCGGCCGACGTCCGAAGCGTCGACGATTCGGAAGGACTCCCCCAGATTGAGCGGCTCTCCGCCGATGCGGCGATCACAGTGCTCGGATTGCCCGGCGCCGATGACCCGGCCCAGTTCGCCTCGCGCCTGCGAAGGCTTACCGAGAACCTTCCGCACGTTCTGCTCGTGCAGCCTGCGAATTCCTTCAAGGACCCGTTCGGTGAAGATCGGGAAACGCAGGTGGACACGCCTGACGTGATGGTTCCCGAGCGGGGCGAGGCGCTGCTCAACGATCCGACGCTCGCTGAATTGGTGGGTGATATCGAGCAAGGCTTGGTCGAGGCGTTCATCGAACCGTTGCATCACGCCAATCGGGAGCTGTTTGCCTCGTTGTTCGAGATTGCCGACGAGTGCGAAAACCTCGGCGACCGCGCCCTTCGGCAGCTCAAGCGACTCGAAAATTCCGAGCTGCCAATGGGCGACGACGTGACCCTGCGGCTTCGAACCACCACCTGGGAAGCGCTCGCCGACTTCACGGCGCGCGCCGCGCGCGGCGAGAAGGCCCATGAGCAGTGGCTGACCTCGGCGACCGACTCGGCCGACCGAGCTCTGGGCGATGTCGTCCTTTCGACGTTCCGCCGGCTCGAAGTGACTCGCGTGAAGAAAGCTGGAGTTCGCGATGTCGCCGTGCCTGAGAAGCGACTTGCCCGATGGCTGTCGCGCACGGTCTATCTGCAGTCGGAGCTCGCCACGCTGGTCGCATCCGAGGCACCGGACGCCGTTGGTTCGGCCGTGCGTCGCCTCGTGGCTGCCCGACTCGGCCATGTCACGGGACTGCACTCGGTCGCGATTGCGCTCGCCAACGTCGTCGAAGGCAAGGAGCAGACGGCCGACTGGCACGAAGAGCTGGAGCACTGGCGAGAAAGTCTGCGCGACACCGCTCGAATCGAGGAAGCCGCGGCCAAGAGTGCTGCGCGTACGATCGCCGAGAAGCTCGCCAACCGAATTCGAGAGGCGAGACGCCATCTGGTGCCGAAACGCGCGGTGAGCGCGGCCTCGTGGCTCGACGCCGAAGACATGGCCATGACCTATGCGCCACGCCTGGCGGCCATCGACGAAGGGCTCGAAGTCACCGGGCTGGACCTGAGAATGTCGGTGGTGCTTCAGGCGCTCCGCGGCGGCGTCGACGACGCTCTGGAACGCATGGACCAACGCCTCGAGCATGGACTACGCGAAGACCTGAGACAGCTCGATCGAGCCGTGAAAGAACGCTCCACGGAACCGCTCGGTTCGCGTCGCCGTGGCGAGTTCGACGTCAGCCCCGTGCTGCGCGATCTTTCGCGCACGGTCGAAACCGCGGTCGTCGAGGTCCCAGACACAATCCGAATCGTCCCCGAAGTGGCCCTCGCCCAGATCGAGGCCGACGCCGAGATGGACGACACCGACGCACAGAACGTCGCCGTGCGGCAGCTGGTCGGGTATCTGCTCGAAACAGAACTGCTGTCTACGGCGCGCGATGCGGCACATGTGCTCGAACGCGAGGCGAGGCGAGCCGAAGACCTGTTGCGCGACGGGGCCCGAATCGTCGCCGACATCTCCCACGCCGACTCCGAAGAAGACGAACACGAGGGGATCGTCGAGGAACTTCAGGAACGCGTCGACGAGACCAAGGCTTCACTCGCCCAGGCACTCGAGGTGTTCCGCACCACGGTGCACGGCCACCTGAACGACCTCGAGTCGCGGCTCGATGGTTCATCCATCGCCTCCGAAGCCGGCGAGCTTTCGCGATTCGTGCGAACGCAAGAGCAACGACGCCTGGTGAGCGCGGTCACGCATCGCATCAAAGAGTGGCGAACCGAGGCAAACCAGAAGCTGGTCGATCTGTCGTTGCGCTGGGACGAAGGCTGGGTCGCTGCGCGTTCCGAGACGGCGGAGCCGGACCCGAGCGTGGTCGAGGAGCTCCTCGGCTTCCGTGACATCGTCGCGCCGAGCGCGAGTACGCTCGACGAGCTGCCGGTCTTCTATCGTCGAACATTTACGGCGCAGACCAATGACGCCGAATTCATCGTGGGCGGTGATGGCGTCATTCAGACGGCACGCGAAGGCGTGCGCCGTTACGACGGTGGGCACCATGGCGCCTTGCTCGTGTCGGGTTCGCCCGGCGCGGGAACGACGTCGGTGGTGCGACGAATCATGCGCGAGGTTTTGGGCGACCGCCCGCAGGCCGAGGTTTCGGCGCCGCGTGTGGCCAAGAGCGATCCGGTGGCCTTCGAGCGCGCCGTGGTTGCGGCACTTCGAGTGCCGGAGAGTACGTCGGTCGAGAACGCGCTTCGCAGCCAGCCGCGAGGCTCGGTAATCGTGGTGCACGACCTCGAACTTTGGTGGCATCGAGGCGCCAATGGCCTCGCAGCAATTCAGCGGCTCGAGGAGCTCATTGAGCAGTTCGGCTCGCGGCTACTGTTCGTGGTCAGCTGCAACCAGGCGTCGGCGCACCTTCTGCGCCAGGTCGATTTGCTCGAACCGATGGTGGTGGCACACGTGCCGGTCGAGCCGTTGACTGCTGCAGAAGGAATGGACGCCGTGATGCGGCGTCACCGAACGTCAGAGCTCGAAGTGCGGTCTCCGGACGGCACCGAGGTCTCGGAGTTCGAGTTGGCGCGCTACTTCACGACGCTTCGCGAACTGACCGGCGGTGCAGCCGGCCCCCTCCTCGTCTCGTGGCTTGCCCACATCGACGACGTCACCCCACAGACGCTGACAATGCGACCCGCGGTATCGGCGAGCCTGTCGGCTTTCAACGCGGTTCCATCAGACTGGGTGCCCGTGATCGCCGCGTTGGCGGTGCATCGTCGGCTGGACGACGAAGGATTGGCGCAAGTGCTCGGCGGAAGCGACGCATCGGCGGTCGTGCGAACACTCACGCGCGCCGGCCTGTTCTCTCGACGTGACGACGTCACGGAGCTCGACCGGTTCATGCGACCGTACGTGCTGCGCTGGCTGTCCGAACAGGGGGTCCTCGGATGACTGTCGAAGCCCTCATCGCGATCGCGAGCGGACTGACGATCGTCGCAATCCTGCTGCGACGACCGGAGTGGTGGCGCGGCCTACTGGGTGGCCTTCGCACGGCGCCGGTAGAGCTGGCGATATTGCTCCTGGCCATCGGCGGTGCCATCGCGTTCCTCGCGGGCAACCGTCTCGACATTGGACTGGTCCTGTCGGCCCTCATCGTCGCGGCTCTATTCGCGGGTAGACACGCCGTCGAGGACTACGTGCTCGGCATCTTCGTTCGCGTCGGTCGCAAGATTCGTGTTGGCGACAGCGTGGTCATCGAAGGGCACGAAGGCACCGTGGCCGAAATCGGACGCCTGAATGTGCATCTCGACGACGCCCGAGGCCGACTCATCGTGCCACACAGCACGCTGGCACGCGCCATCGTGCACCGCCGAAGCCAGCGCGTCGGCCCCCTGCCCCACCGATTCGAGGTCGAGTGGGATTCCGAGCGCTCACACCCAGAAATCGCGTCCGTCGTTCGGCGAACCGCACTCCTCAGCCCTTGGGCTGTCTCGGGCCGCGATCCGGAGATCGAGCCCATCGGCCCTCGTCGTGTGGCGGTCACGGTCTTCACCGTGAAAAACGCCCACGGATACGAAGTCGAACGCGCCATTCGAGATGCGCTCGACGGTGCTCCTCCATCCGCCGTCGAACCGGTCGAACTCCCCGACGAGTAAACAGCATCCTGAGAGCCTCACGGCGTTCATCCAACCAAATGAACCCAACTTTTGACGCGGCGCGTCAAAACCGTGTACTCTTCACCCATGAACAAACGCGACCAATGGAAGGGGCTCAAGTCACTCGTACACGACGCGGTCGACACGACCGTCGATCTCGTGCGCGAGGGGCACGGAAGTGCGTCCAGATCGGTCTGCATGGCCGGCGATGCAACCTCGCTCGGACCTGCAGTGCGAACGGTCGAGAGCGTGCGGATGACCGCGACCGAAGGAGTCTTGAGCATCATTTCGGCGGTCAATCGAACCATCGAGGTAGTCAGCGACGCCGCCCTGGACCGGGTTTGGCCTTCAACGCCGGAGCAACCCGGCAAGGCGCTTCCGCTACGAGACGACGTTGCCGGCGAAAAGCAATGGTGGGGGGACGCACTCGTTGGAGCGGTGAACGGCGCCCTGGGCGACCACCTCGACCGTAGGCGCAATCCGCTCGGCGCCGCGATGGTCTTTCGACTCGGCGACCACTACTTCCCGATGACGTCCAGAAAGACTCCGGAGTTCGAAGAGCTCGAACACGTCGCCGTGTTCGTGCACGGACTCGCAGCGACCGAATGGTCGTGGGTGCTCGGCGCCGAACAGTCCTGGGGTGATCCCGCCGAGTGCTTCGGGACGAACCTGAGCCGCCA
Organism: uncultured Bradymonadales bacterium; assembly: GCA_964384605.1. GTDB lineage: Bacteria > Myxococcota_A > Bradymonadia > Bradymonadales > Bradymonadaceae > CAYLMO01. Next base: position 62,175 of record CAYLMO010000015.1, read on the forward strand.
CTTCGGCATGACGCCGGTCTACGTGCGCTACAACACGGGACGACCGCTCGGCGAGAACGGCCGCGAACTCGCTGCGAAACTGGCGGAGTTCGCCCGCCGCTCGCCGAACCTTCAGTCGATGACTCTCTTCGGCCACAGCATGGGCGGTTTGGTGATTCGAGAGGCACTGAGTCATGCCGAGCGACGAGGCGCATCTTGGACGCCCACGGTCCGAGACGTGTTCTACCTCGGCTCTCCTCATCGCGGCGCCCCGCTCGCCCGTTTCGCGCAAGGGGCTGCGGGGGTTTTGGACTCCGTGGACTTGCCGGCGACGAGAATCATCGCGAGCGTGATCAACGGGCGCTCGGAAGGGATCAAAGACCTCGCCGCAGGACTCGAACTCGCCCTGCCTCTTCCCGACGCTCAACACACGTTCATCTCGGGGACGGTTACACGAGACCCAGACCACCCGGTTGGTTCGGTGTTGGGAGACCTGTTGGTCCGCCGCTCGAGCGCCGAGGGCGAAGGGGTCGTCTCGCGCTCGGTCCCCATCTCGCGGGCGCACCGCGGCCGCGTGCTGCACCACGAGATTCAGAATCACCCCGCAGTGTACGAGATCATTGAAGCGACGCTGAAGCGTTAGCGACTCCGTTCGCTCAGAATCAAAAAGGCGACTTCGGCGGACGGGATACGACGACGGGGAACGCCTCAAGACCACCTCCGTAACGCCTGCACCTCATCGGTGACGGCCGAGCTTTGCGCTCGAGCTTCTCCGAGACCGAACGCCATGAGCGAAGCGGATGTACCAAGCACGCACCGCGAATGGAGTTCAGTCCCTCGCGCCTGCCCATGAATGCAACCCAACTCGGAAAGACCAACGCGGACATCGTGCGCGTCGTCTACGCAACACTTCGGTGGCTCCGGCACGAAGAGTTTTCGCCCGCCCTGTACAAGTACACGGTTTCGGCCTGCTCATCGGCTGTGCGACGTTGCAGCCCCGTGCTCAGTTCAAACCGCAAACCAAGGCCGACATCGAGTGCAAGGCCGTCTGTACTGGCATGTACTCAAACTGTCGCGATGCCGCGATGGAAAAGTGCATTCAGTTTTCCGGCTCCCGATGCGGTGCGGACAACGCCCCGGCGATCCGAGACGAGATGAATCAGTGCATTTCCGATGAACCCGAGTGTCTTCAGATTTGCGCAAACGAAAACGGCGCTCCACAAGTCGAGGAGACAGAAACCAACACGGCCGATGAGTCCCAAGCAGAGGGATGTTACAAATGGCAATCCGACTACGAAGAATGCATAGAGAGAAATAGGCTACGTGATAGCCGATTTGCCAGAATTACGGGTTCGTGTCCTCCTGAACCTGATCTCTGACCTCTATCAACAATTCGATTTCTTCCGATTGAGGTGCTTCGCCCCTTTTCAGTTTCTCTATCAGGACGTCGAATTCCTTGAGCTTCCCCGCTTGCCGTCGCCGTTGCCACTCCCAGTCAGCATACGCCGCGTGATCTCTTTCGCTGCATAGCCTGTCCAGGCCGTGGAAATACCCTTCCCAAACCTGGTCAAGGTCCGAACCCGCGTATACAAACACCTCATCGAACGCGGCACGAAGGGAGTGCACAAACTCTTGGACAGGAAAGACCTGAGAAGTAGGGAAGGTCGCTGAGATCTTCACGTGTGAGCGGGTCACCTGAAACTTCTCGCCGAACTGGTTTTCGTTGGCCTCGAAGATATCCGAGTAGTCGTCTGCGTCGCGCTTCTGTGCTTCAGTGTCGATGAAAGCCGGGAAGCGAAATCGTTCACCGTCTTGGTCCAATTCCTGAAGGCGCACGGCCAGCGCTCTCAATTGTTCAGGAGGCTTGATTGGGTGTTCTCGGCCGGTTTTTGCCTTCTTCTCTGCCTTAAACAGTTCGACCAACTGGCGTTCTAGTTGCTCGGTGAGATCAACCAGTTTGTGAGTCTTTACGTTCCAGTGATCTGAGTATGTTGGTCTCTCCACCCCGTCGATGACCCCGGAAAGCGAGGTTCTTCGGATGAGGCATTCATTTATGAGATCTTTTAAGGCAAGTTCTGTCGCGTGTCTGACGCAGTAAAGAATGACCACCGCGTATTCGTCGAGCATCTCGCTTTTCAAAGCTTGGTTGAGAAGACTTTCAGCTGCCAACAGGTAGGCCTCGTGGAATTTCGGGACTCTCACTGGACCTCCGAGTCTGGCGACGCCAGCTAGCAAGTCTTCGGTGACAAGTCCCTTCCTTTTGGAATGCGAGAATACCTTGTTTGGTAAATCTGGCCGCCAAGATTCAGCGTCACTACTCGCCGCCTCTTCTCGAAGTTGGTCGAAGACCGAGCCTGTTACTTGTTTCTCATCACCCTCGTCTGTCATCGAACCAAACCTCTTTGACCGGATTCGCCCACCTCAGAATCCTGAAATCCACTCGGCGACACCCCCGCGGAATGCTTCATCGCCAGCCCCAGCTCGCCATCAACGATGTGGGTCTAAATCTGCGTCGTCCAGATATCTGCATGTCCCAGAGCTCTTTGCACGAGCCTCAAGTTCCCCGTTCTTCGAAGCAATTCCGTGGCGAATTTATGCCGGAGCGTGTGCGGACTCACGTCGTCCGCCCACTCAATTCCAGCCTTCGTCGCATAGTGCTTCACTGTTCGACGGACCGAACGCGCAGAAGTCTGGCGTCCCGTTCGGGTCGGAAACAACCACTCGCTCTCCGGCCGACGTTCCAGCCACTCTCCCACCAGGTCGCGCAGCTCATGTGAGACCCACAGCGTTCGATCCTTGCCGCCCTTCCCGTCTCGCACGTCGAGCTGGCACGTCGCCATATTGAGATCGCGCACGCGAAGCGCGCACAATTCCGAGACTCGAAGCCCGGCCTCGATCATGAATCGAACCATGCAGAGATTTTTCAGACCAGATTCGTATCGAGTGTTGAAGACACCGAGCAGGAGACGCTTTTCGTCAGCATCGAGGAACTTGGGGAGCCTTCTGCTCATCTTGGTGCTCCGGGTGCAAGTTTCTGGAGCTCACGGCCGAATCCGATTACAGCCCGTCCAAACTGCTCTTCCAACTTTTCGATGGGAGGTGTTGGAAGGTTGAAAGTCGCCCACAACAGATCAAAGAGCGGGTGATAGTCTTTCAAAGTCGCCCCCTCCATGCGGTCGAGCTCCAGGGCCGGTAGATGAACCACATCCGAAATGATCGGTTGCTCCCGCGACCTCTCAAGGAAGCCATGTGGGACGGTGACACCTCGAAAACCGACCAGCGAAAGCTGGACGATGAAGGGCCCCTTCACGTCCAGGCTTCGAAAGAAATGTGGGGCGGCGAAGAACAGAGTACTTAAGAAGCTATCTACTATTTCCTTGGGATGCCGGACGTTGGACTCAAACACCATTCTATCAACGGCTTCAACGACCGCTCTTGCCCGCATGCCCAGAATGTATGAGTGCCGCACTGGACGTTGTTGGGTGTCTTGGACCCCTGCCCAAACGAGCACGCCCTCGGCCATTCTCATCGAGTGCCAACTGCCAAAGTTCCCAGGTGGTTTGAGCTCTTCGACTTCTTCCACAGCATAGCTATTCCCGGGAAATCCTTCGCTCAAGCTTTGGATATGAAGCACCACTCGGGATTCGTCCGTGCCAATGATATCGCTCACTGCACCTCGGACCCTTTGCCGACGAAAGTTCTCTAGACGCTCCAAGAAACCCGAACCTTGTCGAAACCCTTCTTCAATCTCTCTCATTGTCATGCTTCGATTCTCGTTACCTTGTCGCAGATAGAAGAACCGCTCCGGTTGATTTTGCCGGCGAGCCGAAACCAGCCCTGTTCGTCGCTCAGGGACTCGAACTACCACCACAGAGCCTCGTTCGAATCCCGGGACGCATTGGACCGTCACACGAAGCGGCGGATCGGTTCCGTTTCGAATCGCCTGCTGTACCTGTCGCTGAAGGCTATCTGCATTGGGAATCTCGACTCCTATGGCTCCCGCTGTCTGCCCCACCCCGAACACAAGGTCTCCACCCATGGTGTTTGCGAGTGCCGACGCGTCCAACGCCAGCTCGAACACCTGCTTCAACTTCAACTCGTTGCGACCCTTCCCCTTCTCCAGCGTTCTGTAACCAAGGGGACCCTCCAGCTTGAAGTCGACGGTCTCGTCTTCGCGGTCCGCCCAACCTTCCGCAGGTTCTGAGAAGTCAGTCGCCGATAGGTCGCTAAGATTTTTGTGCCGAATGTTCACTTGTTTGCTCCGGACGAGGCGCGAACAGACACTGTACCGATTTTGTATGAAGTCGGTACCCATTCGCGCACTCAGGGAGCAGCGCCCGTGCGCGGTCCGAACTGATGGCCGCTATGGGTCAAGTAGACGATGTTCCCGCCGCCAATATGGCTACTTGAGACGCCTCTCTTTTTTCCTCTCGCCGTGAATACGGGCTCGAGCATCTCGACAAAGACAGCCATTTGAACGGTGTTGAAGGGAAGCTCGGGGTCGAGCTCCACGGTGAGTTTGCGCCGCATTCCGATCTGGCCGTAGTACTGACCCGACTCGTGGAAATAGATGGGGTCGCCTTGAGGGATTCCGTTCACGAGTAGCTGGTAGGCCATGTTCGTTTGCCCGTGTAATTGGTTGCGTTGAGCAAAGAACACCATCTCGACCTCTTCCTCTTCGACCGGAATCGGGTTGTAGTGCTCTCGAGCGGTATGGCCCGGCAGATAGAGATAGGCGTCTTCAAAATCCCAAATGTCGATCATTTCCTGTTCGAAGTCGGAAACTTGCAGATACTCGTCCGGAGGACAAAGGAACTCCATTTCTACATCCGGCCAGGCGTTACCTCCGTTGTAGAACGTCCACTTGCTCGTAGGATGACTGAAAGTCTTCCAGTTTTCGTCGTTTAGCGGCCTGACGCCCGCCACATATTGGACATCGGCGACATACGCGTCAGGAAGTAGCTCCGCGGGAACCTCGACTTCGAATGCCACGAATGGCTCGGACGTCACCGCCTGAATACCTCCGTTCGACTCTTTCAAGGTTTCGCGCCCATCAAGTGACCTTTGAAGAAAGGTTGCCGAAGTTGGACGTCCGTTGACCAAGATGGAGAAGTAAGAAAGGTAGCTTTCTGCCTCCCCGTCTCCTGCGCGCAGAAAAAGCTGCGAAACTAGGGATGAGTCCTCCGAGTCGGCACGAGACCGTGCGAACGACGCGGTGGATGACCACTCGATTGGGCCAGTAGGCTCCACATAGGTAAAACCGATGGGTACGAGTAGTGTCGTCAGACGTCGCCAATCGTCCTGAAAGGTCCCGGATTCAGGGTCATAGAAGTCGTCGATGTAGACTTGACGTTCTCGAACCTTGCCCTCGATCCGGGGAAATGACTCGTCGTCAACGGCCCCTCGGGCCAGGTGTCGGCTACAAATGCGGCTCGACCCTGCTTCCACAATCTCGGGATCTGGCTCCTCCATTCTACTATCGGTGCCGGCATCGTTCGGCGCGTCTGAATCCACGACACTTGTGTCCGGCAAATCGATGTCGATGACATCACCGTCGTCGATTGAATCAGCACAGCCAAGGCATGGCCCCAAAACGGCGGACGAGAGAAGAACTGAGAGGAAAATCGATGAATATCTCATAGACAAAGCTATTGACCGACCACTCCGAGGTTCCATCGGAGTGGTCGGTCGTTTGTTGGAGAAATACGTTAATCAGTACCTTCGCTTTGCGGGCAGGCTGACTCTTCGTCGGTCACCCACCCATGACTGGTGTGGTCCGTGTCAGACAGAGCATCGACTTTGAGCGTGCCGCTACCACACTCTCCTCGAGTCCAGAACTCTTCGCCGTCTTCACCGAGGCGCTCTTCCGTAAACTGGAGGTTTTCTACGAAGATCATATCCGTAAACTCTGACTTCTCTTCGGAGGCCGTGAGAGTGGACTCGGGCCCGGGTCCGCGGTCCAATGTCTCAAATGTAGCTTCCGACAACTGCGCTTCAACTCGCTCCAGTCGAAACGACGGAACAGACCCCGAGTTATTGACCTCAATTGTCGAGCCGAGTCCGTTCTTCGTAAGATTCGTGATCGAACTCGAACTCGCGAAACCGGACGTTTTGTTGAAATAACTCGAAGCGCTGGTGTTGTCGACGTAAGTGCACTGGTCGGCTTCCCAGAGGTTGTCCGATGCATCGATCACAATGAGATCCGCACAACTTCCAGCGTCGGTATCGAACAGCGATGACGACCCACCCGGGAAACTGATTCCATCGATGTTCAGGGGCGAGTACTTCGGATCATAGGGTACGCCGTCGATGTCGATCTCACCCGCCTTGTTCATCAAGACATTCATTAGCCAAATCTTCGAACTTCCATCCGTGCGCTCGCCGTTTGAATCCACCATCACGCTTTCACCGACCTGAACGAGGTTGAATTCTTTAACGCCATCGTCCGAACCGGCAACGCCAGTCAATGATTGAAGAAAGCTCTCGACCTCCCCGACGTCTGCCCATGGGGAGTCATCCGCTATCACCACGCCATGACCCGGTGCGTCCTTGAGGTTGAAGACGACTGTGTATCGGCTCGAGTTTGGATCCGATTGCACTACATCAATCCACTCAGTTGAGTACGTACCGTTTCGAAAGTCTGGGATGTCGTTCGCATCGAACGCTTCGCAGGCGGTCGCTCCCGAGGGGCATTCGCAGTTGTCTGGATCCGTCTGCGGGTCACAGGCCGAGAAGTCATAGGCCGTTGCGTTTCCGCAATAAAAGAGAATTGCCGCACTCGCGACAAGAATTGTCGAGATTGACTTAATCATGTCCCCCTCCATAGGGCTTGGTGTGTTGCTGCCTAACCGCAGCGGGAAGACGACACACTGTTTCCCAAAAGGCGTCAATCACACCCCACCGAAGGCCACCACGACACCCAAGGAACCAATCCAGCTGAGCGGCATTCAGGACTATATTGTACCGATTTTATATGAAATCGGTGCGCATTCACGCGCCTATTGACCTTTGCGTTTGATCCGGTTGTTTTCGGTACGTATTCACATTTTGGCCGAATCTGACCCAGCTACTCGACCTGTTTTTCCAGTCGCGACCTCTTCGAAGTGCTCGAGCTCGTCCTTTTCAGACTCCGGGCCTACTTCCGCCTGCCTGTACTCAAACTCTTGTCCCGAATCGCATGCGATTCCGCCCTCGACCTTGAGACAATTCGTTCCCTCCGGGATCGACTCCTGTGTTTGAGCCCTCCCACTTGGACAGATGACCGACGTCCCGCCTGGGCGACCAAAACCCCCATCGCCGCGTGCGCCGGAGCAGAATCAAAAAGCGCGCCCCGCTTTCGCGGCGCGCCCTTTCGTCCATTCGCCTGCTCGCGTGATTACGCGCGCCAGCCGAGGTCGAACCGGTCGAGGTCCATGACCTTCGACCAGGCGGAACCGAAGTCCTTCACGAATCGCTCGGCACCGTCGTCGCTGGCGTAAACCTCGGCGAGGGCGCGAAGGATCGAGTTCGAGCCAAACACGAGGTCGGCACGAGTTCCCTTCCACTTCACTTCGCCGGTCGCTCGGTCCTTACCTTCGAAGAAGCGGTCCGAATCGTCGGTTGCCGACCATGCGGTGCCCATGTCGAGGAGGTTCACGAAGAAGTCCTGCGTCAGCTGGCCAGGGCGGTCCGTGAAGACGCCGTGGTCGCCGTCGGCCGAGATTCCTAGCGAACGAAGACCGCCGACGAGCACCGTCATTTCGGGTGCCGTGAGCTTGAGGAGGTTGGCCTTGTCGACCAGCTCTTCCTCGGCGCGGCGTCGCAGATCGCCGTTGTCGTAGTTGCGGAAACCGTCTGCCGCCGGCTCCAAGAACTTGAAGCCATCGACGTCGACGGTGTCTTGCGTCGCGTCGACACGGCCAGGCGTGAACGCGACTTCGAGCTCGTGTCCGGCGTCACGTGCGGCCTTCTCGACCGCAGCCGTTCCACCGAGGACGATCAGGTCCGCGAGCGAAACACGCTTGTTGTCCGAACGACCATTGTTGAAGTCGTCTTTGATGCCCTCGAGCACACCGAGGACCTTCGAAAGCTGCGCCGGATTGTTCGCGCGCCAGTCTTTCTGCGGGGCGAGCGCGATGCGAGCACCGTTCGCTCCGCCACGCTTGTCGCTGTTGCGGTAGGTCGAAGCCGAAGCCCACGCCGTCTCGACGAGCTCGGCGACCGTGAGGTCGGAGTCGAGGATGGCGGTCTTGAGGCCCGCGATGTCGCTGTCGTTGATCACGTCGAAGTCGACTTCAGGCAGTGGGTCCTGCCAGTTGAACGTCTCCGAAGGAATCTCCGGTCCGAGGTAGCGCGAGGTCGGGCCCATGTCGCGGTGAAGCAACTTGAACCACGCTTTCGCGAACTCGGTCGCAAGCTCGTCCGGATTCGCATGGAAGCGCTCCGAAATCTTGCGGTACTCGGGGTCCTTGATGAGTGAGAGGTCGGTCGTGAGCATGAACGGTGCGTGCTTCTTCGACGAATCGTGAGCGTCGACGTACATGTCGTCTTCGTCCGGATTCGGCACCGTCCACTGATGTGCGCCCGCGGGGGACTTCGTGAGTTCCCACTGGTCTTCGTACTTGAACATCAAGTCGAAGTAGCCGCTGTCCCACTGCAGCGGGTTGGTGGTCCAAGCGCCTTCGAGACCACTGGTGGTGGTGTAGCCGGCGTTGCCAGTTCCTTCGCTGTTCTGCCAGCCGAACTGCTGCTGCGCCATCGGCGAGCCTTCGGGGTCTGCGCCGAGCCGGTCTTCCGGCACGGCACCGTGGCACTTACCGAAGGTGTGACCACCCGCGATGAGTGCGACCGTTTCGACGTCGTTCATCGCCATTCGGCCGAACGTCTCGCGAATGTCCTTCGCAGCCGCGACCGGATCTGGATTGCCGTTCGGCCCCTGCGGGTTCACGTAGATGAGCCCCATCTGAACCGCTGCGAGCGGGGTGTCGAGCTCGCGCTCACCGGTGTAACGCTCGTCGCCGAGCCAAACCGTCTCAGGACCCCAGTAGACGTCTTCTTCTGGCTCCCACACATCGGCGCGGCCAGCTGCGAAGCCCCACGTCTTGAAGCCCATGTCTTCCATGGCGACGTTGCCCGCGAGGAGCATGAGGTCAGCCCACGAAATCTTCTGGCCGTACTTCTTCTTCACCGGCCACAGAAGGCGACGAGCCTTGTCGAGGTTTCCGTTGTCGGGCCAGCTGTTGAGCGGAGCGAAACGCTGCATTCCTGCTCCACCACCGCCGCGACCGTCCTGCACGCGGTAGGTGCCCGCGGCGTGCCACGCCATTCGGACGTAGAACGGACCGTAGTGGCCCCAGTCTGCCGGCCACCAATCTTGCGAGTCTCGAAGCGTGCTCTGCACGTCCGATTTCAGCGCCGCGTAGTCGATCTTCTCGAACTCATCCGCGTAGTTGAAATCCTTACCCAGAGGGTCGACCGCCTCAGTGTTCTGCTCGAGGATCGAAAGATTGAGCTGCTCTGGCCACCAGTGGCGGTTCGAGAATCGTGCACCTGACGACTCGCGCTTGCGGGAGTCATGAAGCACCGGACATTTGCTGATTTCTGCCATGTCATCTCCTATGGGGTGAAAGTCGTTACTCATTTCGACACGGCGCACTTTGGTATCTACTCCCCATAACTACAAGTACATTGTCGTTATATGCGATATAACCTGTGCGCATAGGCCAGCTTCTGTAGAGCACATGCGGTAATGCAGCCATTTCCGTCGGCGAATTCCACGCGATCAACTGTTGCCGAGTCGCGATCGATGTCTTCCCCAACGATCAAACTGTTGCCCACACGCGATCGATGCAGACAAACAAAAAACCCGCTCGAACGCTCGAGCGGGTCAGTTCGCGGTTACCGCCTCAGTCAGCCTCGCGGCTTGGGATCCACCGACCGCAGGTACTTCCAGAGTGCCAGCAAGTCATCATCGGGCGACTGCCCGGCAAGCTTCCACGGCATGTACTGCTCTTGAATGTCGGTGCCATCCGGACGCTTGCCCTTGCGCAACGCCTTTTTGAAGTCCTCGAACGACCACGTCTTCAAACCACTCTCGTGCGCGGTCAGGTTCGGCGCGATCGGCCAGTCCGGCGGCACACCCGGAATCTTTCCACCAACGAACTCCGGACCGTGACATCCCGAACAAGCGGTCGCCAGATACTCTCCGTACTCTACCGTTGGAGCTCGCTCCGGATTCACGGGCTTCAGTTTGTGATCGATTGTCTCGGCCGGGATGAGCGGCAACTCTCCTGCCAAATACAGTGCACGCCCCACCGGGCCGAGCTCGAACGTGGGGCCGACTTCATCCACACCAGGCACGCTTCGCACGTACGCGATCATCGCGGCCAAGTCGCCGTGGCTGAGCTTCGTGTACTCGTACGACGGCATGAACCGGACCGGCGTTCCGTCGGGCTGGAGCCCGTGTCGAATCACGCGCGCCAGGTCGACGTCGCTGTAGTCCTTGATGCGCGACGAGGGGGTGATGTTGGGTCCCGCGAGACGCATCACCGGTAGGTCATCGGCCACGACCCGCCCCGCCAGATTCTCGCCGTGACAGTCCCGACATCCACGATACGTCGCCAGCTCTTTCCCACGCTCCACCATGCTTGCCGATGGCTTGACTGCGAGGGGCACCGGCTCGACCGCGTACACCTTGCTCAACGCCATTTCGCTCGTCACAAAGACGAGCGTCACGACGCCCAAGATCAGCGCGACGACTGCAATCACCCCGCGAAAGACCCACCGCTTCAGCCCCTTCCCACCCGACTTTTCGCCCTTCCCCGTGTCGCTCACAATTCCTCCTATTCTCGTGGAGAACACAGAATGATGTCTCTCGAGGTGACAGGAAATAGGTTCTTGTTCACAATGGCTGTTCAGAAATGAACAGGTAGCGGCATGAACTGGGATGATTTGAAATTCGTGCTCGCGCTGGCCGAGGCGGGAACGCTCAGCGGCGCGGCGCGGGCGCTCGACGTGAGTCACGCGACCGTTGCTCGGCGAGTTGCGGCGTTTGAGGAAGAGCTACCGTCGCCTCTCTTCGAGAAGTCTCCCGCGGGGTATGAAGTGACCGCCCTCGGGATGGAGCTGCTCGACGTCGCCCGGGCAATGCAGACGCAGATGTTCCGGTTGGAGCGAGTGCTTTCGGCTTGGGAGGCGGCGCCGACGGGGAGGGTGAGGGTTGCGGTTCCAGGGTTCTTCGGACCGACGGTGTCTGCCCAGATCGCGACAGCGGTTCGAACGGAACACCCCGAGATCATGCTCGAGCTCTACGATGGTCAGACCTACGCAAACCTGCGCAAACAGGAGGCCGATCTGGCGATTCGACTGTTTCTAGGACGAATTGAGGACGATCCGTCGGTGCGGATTCGCAAGATCGGAGATTTCGAATGGTCGTTCTTCGCGCGCGAGGACCTCGTGGACCAGTACGATTTGTCGTACCCCGCGAACGACTTGAGCGGCGTGCCGATGATTCGACACAGTGACCTGGCGCCAGCGAACCCGGGATTCAGCTGGCTGAAGGAGCATGCATCTCCGCTCAATGTCGTTTTGGAATGCAACTCGTTGAATGCGTCATTGGCCTGCGCGGTTGCCGGTCTGGGCGCTTGTTGCCTGCCAGACTTCGCGGCGAAGCGTTCGGGCCTGGTCCGGCTGACTGACCCGTTGCTCGTTGGATTCGGCGCAATCGCGATGCACCCCGACATGTCCCGCAGCCCGAGGGTGCGGCTCATGGCGGAGTTCTTGATGGACGTGCTTCAGCGCGACGGCATGCCTTTCAGTGGCGGCGCCTAGTGGCCAGCGACCTGTAGAATCTGACCCGACTCGGCTTCGAGTGCAGCCACGTAGACCTCTGCGACCTCCGCGGCCGTCGGTCCGCGCTCGCCCATCCCCATCGCAATAGCGGTTTCGCGCACGAGCGGTGGCGAGACTGCGACGACTCGATTGCGCTCCAGGTCCAGCGCAGCTGCGCGCACGAAGCTCTCTAGTCCACCGTTTGCCATCGCCAGCACCGACGAGCCGGGCCACGGATGCTGAGCGAGAATTCCAGTGGTGACCACGATGGTCTCAACCTCTTCGTGGGCCGCGCGGATGAGATTGACCTGCCCCATCAATTTGCTCGCAATGGTCGATTCGTAGGCAGCATCGCCGAGCTGCTGCACCGGTCCGAACGCGCCCTCCCCTGCCGCACAGATGATCGCGTGAAACGGTCCGTGCGCCTCGAGGGCAGCCGTGACCGTCTCCGCAGCCTCCAGATCGACCGACACGCGGCCCGAACGATGTGCTCCGACCACGTCGTGGCCTGCCTCGCGGCACGCGTTCACGATGGCGTTTCCGATCGTTCCCGTTGCTCCAATGACCAAGATGTTCATTTTGTCTCCTCTCGTTGCTGTGGTTGTCGTGAAAGCAACGGTAGGGAAACGAAGACGGATCAGAAATAGACACAATCAAGCAGTGCCCGTTCACAAATGAACAGGCTAGAACTCGAGCTGGCCGTGGCACGTACAACGCCCTCGAGCGTAGAGGCCCATCGCGTGGAGAGCGCGTTTACCCAGGTCTCGGTAGAGTTTGAGCGACCAGAGGAGACGTTTGTCGAACAACCAAGCGTTGAGCGAAGTCGTCGGCTCCAGACAACTCACTGCGTGCCACCACCCGATCGGGATGTAGATCAGCTCGCCGGCGTGGACGTCGCCACTATAGCCGGCGGCCTCGGTGACTCGCGGAAAGCGTTCGAGGTCTGGGTTTCGGACATCGACGGACGAGAACACGGTGCTCCATTCGTACACGTTCGAGGGGTACAGATTCGTGTCGTCGTCAGGCGGAAAGAGCAGGAAGTTCTTCGATCCGTGAAGCACCGCGTGCAGATTGTACGAATCGATGTCGGTGTGGAGCGGTGTGTGGGACTCACCCGCTCCCATCCAAAATCCGGTGTGGATGACCCCGAGTCGACCGCCAAAGAACGGCTCGAAGTCGAAATCGGCGGCCAACTCGGGGTGTGAAGCGATGACATCCGCATTCCACGCCAGATAGAGAGGCCGGTCCGTCTGAGCTAGCTCACCGCCTCGCACGCCATGTTCGAGATACGCCAGGAACTCCGGAAACGTGCTCGGGATCGCGTCTTGGCGAGTGAAGTCGTACAGGCGCAGAGGGTAGTCGGGAAACGAGTCTGCGAAGTACTGCGGAGACCACTTGCCCGCGGCGTCCCACGAGTCGATTGCACGCTCGAAGATGATCGGCTGCTCGGCTTCCAGACGTTCGGCGACCTCGCTTGGGTGCGACACCACAACGCGCTCGATCTCTCGCGGCTGCAAGACTGGATGACGCTCGACGGCGTTCATGTGCGGCTCCTCCACGTCAGTTCGATGTCGTCGCGATACGGGTTCCGGCGCGCCCATTCCGGCGCGGTGATGAACCGCAGGACCGCTCGAATCAGGAGCTGACCCGGCGCATAGCGGTGCCGGCTCCAAGAGACGGTGGGTGCCTCGGTGGCGCCAAGTCCGCTCTTGAACGACTGCGACGTTCGCCCCAGATGAAGCACGGCACATCCGTGTTCAATCGCGGCCTCCAGGTCGTCGAGCATGATGTTTCGATACAGGTCGAAGTCACGCGCCACGGCTCCATCCACGCCGAATACGTGCGAGTAGAGCGTGCACTCCGTGATGTATCGCGTATTGAAACCGATGAGCTGGTCCCCGAGGAAGTAGCCGACGGTCTGACATCGCTCCGGCAGGCATTCCTGCTGATGCGCGAATGCGGTCGGGACCGCCGAAACAGGTACGAACGCCCCTCGCTGTAGAATCTCGGTCTGAAGCTCGTCGAGCCGCGGCGCCATTTCGTGCAACTCGGCCGGCGAAAGTGACCTTCGCACGACATCTTTCGCCGCGTCGCGGGCCTGGCGCGCGCTGAGCCGATATCGCGACTTCAGCGAAGCGAGATAGTCGTCGTAGTCGCTCCAAGAGTCGGCAATCCGCAGCTCCATCACCGGATCGACGTCGTAGGCCCGATAGCCCCAGCGTTCGGCGACTTCGCCGTCGAAGGCCAAGACGACGTCCTTCACCATCAGGGTCGACGCGTTGAGGTCTGCCGATACTCGACGCATCAACGTCAGCAGCTCCTGAGTCGTCGCTTTGGTCGAAAGGTGTCCAGATGACCACCAACCGGGAACTCCGCTCGAAAAGCAATTCCCCAGGATGAGCACGCGACGATTGAGCCGCCGAAGCCCGAATGCCGCAAACCGACGCCCGATGCGCTGCGCGCCGTCATCAGCTCGCTCGGGATCGAGCGCGGAAACGTGTTCGATTGGGTCCACTTCGAACGACTGCAGCGGCACAAAAGCTACGACACCATCACCGCGGTGCAGCACGGCAAACCGCCACGTCACTCGGGGGTCTGTCGCAATCGCGGCCTCGAGATAGGGACGCGACTGGAACAGGCCCAGATCGAGTTCCCAAACCAGGTCGGGAACTTCGTTCAATTCGCCGACGACGTTCCAGGTCGGCGCACAAGCGACGTCCTGCGAAGCGAAATCGCCATGCTTCAACCGAATGACACGCCGCGCTTAGACCATCAGCCCAACCATGCTGACGACGGCGAGGACCAATCCGGTGGCGACGAGCACGGGGTCGGAGCTGATCGTCGCCCGTGACCGCTCCGTGGCGAGCGCGCCCACGTAGACGAACGCAAAACTGTTGGGGATCGTCCCCAAAATCGTTGCCCACACATAGTCGCGCATCGACAGCTTCGTCGTGCCCAACAGGTAGTTCACGACGTTGGTCGGCAGCAGTGGAAACCAGCGGATGAGGACGGCGAGGAGGAAACCGTCGCGTTCGAATGCGGCGTCGATGCGAGCGAGGAGCTCGCCGTTGGCGCCCAGTTCGCGTTCGGCGATGCGAGGGTAGATTCCGCGCTTGGCGATCCAGAACATCACCACGTCGGCGAACACGCTGACCACGTGCAAGATGACCACGCCACGCCAGAGGCCCCAGATCGCACCGGCCGCAAGCGTTAAAATGGTCGACGGAACGAGGACGAGCGCGGTGATCAGGTAGGTTGCGCCAAAGACCAAGGGCCCGGCAACGGGCGCTGCTTCGACGGCACGGACGACATCTCCCAGCCAGAGGTCGAATGGCGCGAGCAGCCACACGCCCGAAAGCGCGAGCAGGCCCGCGGCCAAAACGGCACGCGACGTCCCGAGCCGTTGCCAGCCCGGGACCGCCGTTTGATCGCCGGAAGTCTGCATACGTCCAACCTACCGCATGGACGTCACGGAATCACACTCGACGCGCTTTGCGGCGACGACGGCCAAGCAACATGAGACCGAGGAGGAGCAACGGCCACGCGGTGGCGGAGCTTCCTCCGGCGGCGGCACAGCCGCCTTGCAGGTATCCACGCATCTGCGGGTCGTCGTCGGGCCGCAGGTCGGGCTCCATGCCTCCGAAGTCATCGTCGCACGCATCGCCCACGCCATCGCCGTCGGTGTCGGCCTGGTCCGGATTCGCCACGTCGGGACAGTTGTCGACGTCGTCGGGCACGTCATCGTCGTCATCGTCGACCGGTCGGTCGTCGGTGTCGTCGCAAGCGTCGCCCAGACCGTCTTCATCGACATCGGACTGTTCACCGTTTGCGGTGTCCGGACAGTTGTCGTCGTCGTTGTCGATGCCGTCGCCGTCGCGGTCGTCATCGCAGGCATCACCGATACCGTCGCCGTCGGAGTCGGCCTGGTCGGGGTTCTCGACCGTCGGACAGTTGTCGACGTCGTCGTCGACTCCATCGTCGTCGTCATCGAGGTCACAATCGTCGCCGAGGCCGTCGCCGTCGGTGTCGATCTGGCCGTCGTTTGCGATGCCGACGCAGTTGTCGACATCGTCGATGACTCCGTCGCCGTCGGAATCGTTGTCGCATGCGTCACCGATGCCGTCGCCGTCGAGGTCGGCCTGGTCGGGGTTCGGAACTCCGGGGCAGTTGTCGTCGCAGTTTACGGTCTCGCCGCCGATGCAGACGTTGTCGCCGGTGGTTCCGCTATCGTCGCCGTCATCCGGCACGCCGTCGCCATCGACATCGTCGGCACAAGCATCACCAATTCCATCGCCGTCGGTATCGGTCTGGTCGGCGTTCGGCGTGAGGACGCAGTTGTCGTCACCATCCGCCACGCCATCGCCGTCGTCATCGTCGTCGCAAGCGTCACCGAGTCCGTCGCCGTCGGTGTCGAGCTGGGTCGGGTTCGGGATTCCGGGGCAGTTGTCGTCACACGAAGTTGTCGCGCCACCGAAGCAGACACTGTCGCCCGCCGCGCCACTTCCGTCGCCGTCTTCGCCAACGTTGTCGCCGTCGACGTCGTCGTCGCAAACATCGCCAATGCCGTCGCCATCGAGGTCGGCCTGGTCCGCGTTCGGGATGGTCACGCAGGAGTCGTCGCAACCGGCCGTTTGACCGCTGACGCAGGTGTTGTCGCCGATGACTCCGCTACCGTCACCGTCGTCGAGAATGCCGTCGCCATCTACGTCTGGGTCGCAGATGTCGCCGATGCCGTCGCCGTCGAGGTCGTTCTGGCTCGCGTTCGCGGAATCGCTGCAGTTGTCGACGTTGTCGTCGATTCCGTCGCCGTCATCGTCGTCGTCACAGGCATCGCCGAGGCCGTCGCCGTCGAGGTCCTGTTGCGGTGTGTTTGGCGTCAGGAGGCAGTTGTCGTCGCAACCGACGGTCTGGCCGCCTGTGCACACGTTGTCGCCAATGATGCCGCTACCGTCGCCGTCGTCGAGGATTCCATCGCCGTCGGAGTCGGCATCGCAGGCATCGCCGGTGCCGTCGTTGTCGCTGTCGGTTTGCGCTGGGTTTGGGACAAGCGAGCAATTGTCGACGTTGTCGGGGATACCGTCGCCGTCGTCATCGGTGTCGCACGCATCGCCGAGGCCGTCGGCGTCGGTGTCGACCTGAGTCACGTTCGGGGTGACCGGGCAGTTGTCGTCGCAAGACGAAGTCGCTCCACCGGAGCATGAGCTGTCGCCTGGGAAGCCGCTACCATCGCCATCGTCGAGGATGCCGTCGCCGTCGATGTCAGGGTCGCATGCGTCGCCAATTCCATCGCCGTCGAGGTCATCCTGAGCGGTGTTGGGGGTGAGTACGCAGTTGTCGTCGCAGTTCGCGACGCTGCCCCCGACGCAGCGATTGTCGCCGACGGTGCCACTTCCATCACCGTCGTCGAGGATCCCGTCGCCATCGATGTCGGGGTCACAGGCGTCGCCAATGCCGTCGCCATCGAGGTCGTCCTGAGTCGTGTTTGCAGTGAACTCGCAGTTGTCCGCGCCGTTGTCGATCCCGTCGCCATCGACGTCGCTATCGCACGCGTCACCAATTCCGTCGCCGTCGGCGTCGCTCTGTGGCGTGTTCGGCGTGAAGATGCAGTTGTCGTCGCACCCTACCGATTGACCTGCGGAGCAAAGGTTGTCGCCGACCGTTCCACTGCCATCGCCATCATCGAGGATACCGTCGCCGTCGGAGTCGGCGTCGCACTCGTCGCCCAAACCGTCGTTGTCGGCGTCGGCCTGCGAGGGGTTCGCGATGAACTGGCAGTTGTCGGCCGTGTCGTCGATGCCATCGTTGTCGTCGTCAGAATCGCAGGCATCGCCGAGGCCATCGCCGTCGGTATCGACCTGCGCCGGGTTGGGCGTGATCGGGCAGTTGTCGTCGCACGAGACCGTCAGGCTGCCAGTGCAGGAGCTATCTCCGGGGGTTCCGCTCCCGTCGCCGTCTTCCAAGATTCCGTCGCCATCGATGTCGGCATCGCAGGAATCGCCGATACCGTCGCCGTCGAGGTCGCCCTGGGCGGTGTTGGGCGTGAGCGGACAATTGTCGTCGCACCCGCTTGTCGCGCCAGCCACGCAGTTTCCGTCGCCAGCGGTGCCACTGCCATCGCCGTCGTCCAAAATGCCGTCGCCATCGGCGTCGTCGTCACAAACGTTGCCGAGGCCATCGTTATCGAAGTCGGCCTGCGTTGGATTCACGATGAACGGGCAGTTGTCGTCGATGTTGAGCACCGAGTCGCCATCGACGTCGTCGTCGCACGCGTCGCCGACGCCATCGTTGTCGAGGTCGGCCTGCGGGGTATTTGGGGTGAACACGCAGTTGTCGACACCGTTCAGAACCCCATCGCCGTCGATATCGTTGTCGCACGCATCGCCGATGCCATCGTTGTCGAGGTCGGTCTGTGTGGGGTTCGGCGTGAGCACGCAGTTGTCGAGCGTGTCGGGAATGCCGTCACCATCGGTGTCAGTCGCGTCCGTGCAGCCACCTACCGTGGTGCACTCCACCGGGTCACTCACGAGATCACCGGTCGACGCGCCCGAACCCAACAAGTCGCTCGACAGCGCATTGGTCGAAGCCGAAGTCCCAAAAATCAGGCTGATCGGCTGATTCGGGAACACCCCGACGAGCGCAAGATCGGACCATGGAACCGCCCAATCGAGGAAGAAATCGGCATCGTTGCCAAACGTCGAGGACGCACCGACCACCCGCGTGTGGGTCGCGGGCGAGTAGGTCGCAATCACGACCTCAGCCTTGTCACTCGGGTCGCCGACCGTCTTCTGCGTCGTGTTCTCGGCCAAAGCCACGTGCTGTGGATTCACCACGCCGTCCACGATGCTCAACGCCTCATAATCGTTCGCGTTCGGATCGGTGTTGAAGAGGACGCCCCATCCAAACGGGCGAAACGCCGTTCCCGTCTTCGGATCGTCGTTCAGGCGCAGTCTGAAATAGAGAAAGGTCGCATCGCTATAGATGTAAGCGGCCGGATTCGTAGCGTCGCCTACGATGTCTCGCGGCCCTGCTGCATCGCCGACCGCATCCTCCACCGGCGCATCATTCTGCGTCACGACCAGCCAATCCGCTTCCGCTGGCCAAGTCTGCGCACTCGCTTCGCCCGCAAACAAAACCCCCGCGAAAATCCCCATCATCGCGACACAAAACCGTACGATTGCCTGACCTGCTTGGCGGCATCGGTAGAACATTCCATCCCCTCTAGATAGTCGAACTGCGATGTTTCCCTGTGCACATAAAAGTAGGGTGAAACACGGTCTGAAACAACCAATTGTCAGAAAAAATCAAAGCCCATCGCACACCCGCATGAACGCTTAAGCCCCTGTAACTGCGTCAATTTTCTGACACGCGCAATCCGCACCCCCTCCCCGTTTTCGACCATTTCCACCCCCCGGCGGTGGCTACTGTTACCTGTGGTAATTTTACCCCGATCGGAAGGTCGAGTAGCCACGTCACCGGCCGTGCTCGTCTCTCGCTGCCGGTCGAAAACTGGCACGCATTTCGCTGTATGAATCCTCAGACTCGAACGCGAGGTTCGCATGCAGACGAAACACTGGCTCCCATTCGCTCTTCTTCTGGCCACTGCCTGTGGCGGCAGCACCGAACAACCGGCGCCGACGGAACCGACGCCCGCCGCATTCGTCGACGGGAAAGCCGATTCATTCGCGGCCGACTCGTCCGACCGATGGGAACAGATCAAGGAACGCTGCGCCGCCCCCGCAGACGACGAGCCAATCGTGTTCTCCAATGATTTCAGCTGGGGATACTCCATCGAGGAGATGGGCATCCGATACGAAGAGATCTACGCGTCGGGCAAGCGCCTCAACAATCGCGCCTACTGGGACGAAGACCGCGGCGCCTTCATGCTCCCCGGCACCGAGGCGTGGGGCGGCGACGTCGAGCTCTCACGGCGACTGGTCGAGAACGTCACCCTTCACATCGAACAGAGTCTCGCCCTGAAGTACGTCGACTTCGTGTTCTTCCCCGACATGGGCCACGCTCACCTCTTCATCCCGGAAGACCACTGGCAAGAAGTCTACGCCGACACCCCCGTCTCCGAGTTCTCTCGCCGCTACGAAGCGATGTTTGACGACCCGAAGCTGAAGGTCTTCTACCACGTCGCCGAACAGCTCCAGACTCGTGATGACGACGGCAATCTCATCGAGGACCGGCACACCTCTTGGCGCTTTCACACTCGGAACGTCGTGGGTGACAACAACTGGGAACGCCGCATTCAACTGCTCACCGACTTCGAAAGTAAGGCAAACACCGCGCACGACCTGCCCGACCACAAATACTACGGAGCCGGCTTCAACCTGAGCGCCAGCAAAGACGGCTGCTTCCCGTTCGAGAATCGGCACGGCGAGGTTCAGTGGTACGACATCAGCCTGGAGGATCTGCCGTTCGACACGTCCCAGGGCGGCGGCGGTTTCGACTTCTGAGGGCTACTCGTATGTGAATCGAAACGTGACCGGCTTCGGCAGCTGCGGGGCCGAAATCGTGGATTTCACCACGAGCTTGCCGCCGACCTGACGAAAGGTATTGCGGCGCCCGCCTTCGTCGGTCCACACCCTGGCCACCAGAACGCCATTCTTGATGTCGCGCCGGACACTCACGACGTCTCCGTCGATCGTCCGTTTGACCGTCTTTCCGAGCGGCGAACTGAGCGTCCCCTTGTCTGTCGTCACGCTCACATTCTCTCCGTCACGCGCAATCTTCACCGACGTCCACGGCGCACAGATCTCTTTGAGCTTCGGTCGCGCAAACGGCCGCATCACAAAGCTCATCTCGTCGACCGACTGGTCGACCGCACGCTCCATCTCTGCGACCTGCTCCTTCCCGCCGGCATAGCCCCAAGACCCCGTCGGGATGACCGTCCCGGCGGCAAGCGAGGTCGATGTGATGAGCGTCACGAGCAGGACAATCCAGATCTTTCGCACGGCCAGGTCCATGA
>CAYLMO010000016.1:0-2934 GCA_964384605.1 uncultured Bradymonadales bacterium
CATCGTCACCGGCAAGATGTCGAAGTGGCGTAACGAGCAAGCACTGCTCATGCAGCCGTTCGTCAAGAACCCCGACCTGAGCGTCGGCGACTTCCAGAAGGAAGTTGGTGGCGTCACGCTCGTCGGTTTCACGCGCTACGAAGTTGGCGAAGGAATCGAGAAGCAGGAAGCCAACCTCGCAGACGAGGTTGCCGCTCAGCTCAAGGGCTAAGCAGCAAATCAGCAAGGGCGCCCCAAACGGGGCGCCTTTTTTTTGCCCTCACTAGAGTCGTAAGGACCACCATGACTACGCGCTACAACCGTGTGATGATCAAGCTTTCGGGCGAGGCGCTTCAGGGCAATCGCGGGTACGGGATTGCACCGGCAACGCTCGAAGGAATCGCAGGCGAGGTCGTCGAGATTCAATCGCTCGGCGTCGAAGTCGCAATCGTGATTGGCGGCGGGAACATCTTCCGCGGAGTCGCCGGCTCGACCGCAGGGATGGACCGGGCATCGGCCGACTACATGGGCATGCTCGCCACCGTCATCAACGCGCTCGCCCTGCAGGACGCCATCGAGAAGCTCGGCGGCGAGACCCGAGTGCAGACGGCCATCGAGATCAAAGAGGTCGCGGAGCCCTACATTCGGCGCCGCGCAATGCGCCACCTGGAGCGAAACCGCATCGTGATTTTCGGCGCTGGAACCGGCAATCCGTACTTCACCACCGATACCGCGGCCTGCCTTCGCGCGATGGAATGTCACTGCGACGTCATCCTCAAGGGCACCAAGGTCGACGGCGTCTACGACTCCGACCCGGTCGAGAACCCCAACGCCACGATGTTCGACGAGCTGACCTACCTCGACGTGCTGTCGAAGAACCTGCGCGTGATGGACTCGACGGCGATTTCGCTCTGCATGGACAACCACCTCCCCATTCAGGTGTTCAACATGCAGGTCCCCGGCAACATGAAGCGCGTCGTGCTCGGCGAGAAGATTGGAACTCGCATCGCGAGCACGTTGGCCTAAATTTCTTGTTGCCGCAGAAGGCGTTCGTAGGCTGTAATCCTGCGGTCTAGCTAAGGAGATGATGATGATTGATGAAGTGATTAGCGATCTTCGCGAGAATTTCGAAGGCACAGTGAAAGACCTTCAGCGCGAGCTGGCCAAGATTCGAACGGGCCGCGCCAACCTCGGCATGCTCGACGGCGTTCGCGTGGAGTACTACGGAAACGCCACTCCGCTCGCTCAGGTAGCGACTCTGCGGGTTGCCGACCCTCGCCTCATCACGATTCAGCCGTGGGAAAAGACCATCATCGGCGACATCGAGAAAGCGATTGCGTCGTCGGACCTCGGCCTGAACCCGTCCAACGACGGAACGGTGATTCGAGTCCCGATCCCCGCCCTCACCGGTGAGCGCCGCCAAGAATTGGTGAAAGTCGCCCGCCGAGTTGGTGAGGACCACAAAATCTCGCTGCGCAACGCGCGACGCGACGCGAACGACATGATCAAGGCGCTCGAGAAGGACTCGGAGATCACCGAGGACGACATGCACCGAGCCTTCGACAAAGTGAACGCGGTGACCGACGAATTCACAAAGAAGATCGAAGATGCGTTGGCGACGAAGGAAGCCTCGATTCTCGAAGTCTAGCCGAACACGAAGTAAAGCAGGCCAATCGCGGTAGCGATCGCGCCTAACGAAAACAGGATGAGCGCAATCTCGATCGCCCCGAGTTTGCGCTTTGCCTGTTCTTGGCCGTCGTCCGATGGCGTCGCTTGGGTTTGAGACGGCGTACTCTCCAACACTTCCTCTCGATTCGGTGCTGGAGCGAGTTCTGCGGGCTCCTCTGGCTCCGGCGGTGCTTCTTCGGGCGCGGCGTCGAGCTCCTCGAGAAACTCCTCCAGCGGGTCCCAGAATCGGACCTGAGACGCCCCCACCGTGAATGATTCGCCCGAGCGGAGGATGTGGCGGCCCGTAACTGGTTGGCCATCGACCGCGTCCGCGCCAGATTCGATGGTGAATCGTTCGTCTTCGCGCCCCACCGTGACCGCTGTCGTGAGGCTGGTGAGCGCATGGCCGCCCGGGCCGAGCCGAAGCTCCTCGAGCTCGTCGGGGAGCGGCACTTTCATACCGGCCCCTGGCCCCTGGGTAATCTCGAGCGAGGCGGCTTCGTCGTCGGGCGACTCGATGGCTGCGAGCAGGAGCTTGCGCACGAAAGAGCCGGATTGCGCGAGGGTGATGCCTCCGCCGATATCGTCGACAACGGCAAACCGGAACTCGACGTCGACCACCATCGCGATCGTGGAATCGCCGATGAGGTGCCACTCGCCCGGCTCGAGGCGTTTGCCGTCGATGTCGGTACCGTTGCTGCTTCCGACGTCGCGCATGAACCAGCGGCCGTCCCTGCGCTCGAGCTCCATGTGACGGCTCGAGATGATTGGGTATGGAATGCGGACGTCCGAGAACGACGCTCGGCCGAGCAGAGCGCGGTCAGTCTCGACGTGAATCGAGAGGGCTTCAGCGGCCGGCGGTATGACGTCGATTCGCAGCAAAAGAGTGCGACCTCAGCGTTGCATCAGGAAGAACGCGAAGATGAAGAAGAACACGAGCAGGGCTAGCCAGACCCCGATCATCGTAAAGTCGGAGCGGACTTCCTTGGCGCGTTCGTCTTCGGCGGGCTGCCAGTCGCGCAACGCCGAGCGGCCTTCGATGTACTTGATGGCGGTCTCGCCCTCGCGGCGCCAGAAGCGCTCATCGTCTTCGCTCAGCATTTGGCCGGCCGCATCGACCGTGTAGTCGATGAGAATCTTTCCGCCTTGGATTCGAACGGTGACGTGCGAGAAGAGCTTGGTCATGTTCGAGGTTCGCCAACCTGCCCCTTTCGTGCCGCGTTCGAACGTGGCTTGGACCATGAAGCCATCGTCTTCTTCGTGGTCTTCCGCTTCCTCGGCGTCTTC
>CAYLMO010000016.1:3034-41887 GCA_964384605.1 uncultured Bradymonadales bacterium
CTTGGACCATGAAGCCATCGTCTTCTTCGTGGTCTTCCGCTTCCTCGGCGTCTTCCTCTTCCTCGGCGTCCTCCGCTTCCTCGGCGTCTTCCTCCACTTCCTCGGAGTCCTCCTCTTCCTCGGAGTCTTCCTCCTCTTCCTCGGAGCCTTCCTCCTCTTCCTCGGAGCCTTCCTCCTCTTCCTCGGAGTCTTCCTCCTCTTCCTCGGAGTCTTCCGGCTCCGAAATCTCCCCTGCTTCGTCGGATTCGTCGTGCTCCATCAACTCGATGACGAGTTCGTCGGGCTTTTCTCCACGTGCGGTTGCAACGATCTCGTAACCATTTACATCGTAGTACTCGGCGAGCGCCGCGATGGGGTCCTCGAATCGAAATGGACCTTCGGCTGTGAGCTTTTGGATGAATTCGCGCACGGAACCCTCAAATGTCGTTCGTTTGCACAACCCTACTCACCGCTGGAGGGTTGGTAAACCGTGGGCGGCGTGTTCGTGCAAGGCCACATGCCGTGTGATAGTTTGTCGCGCCTGAACACCTACGAAGGCGAAAAGGAGTCTGAAGTGTCGAACCCTTGGTCCCAATCGATGCCCGATGAGCAATTTGACCTCATGCGTCGCATCCTCGCCGCTCCTAGTCCGGTTGGACTGGAAGGAGCGATGACTTATGGCGTGCTCAAGCCGTACTTCGAGCAGATTCAGCTCGACGGTTGGGGAGTGCACCAGTACCGCGGCAACGCAGGGATCGTGCTCGACACCCATCCCGGCCGCGACGACATGCTCTCGGTCATGGTCATTGGCCACGCCGACAAGATTCGGATGCAGGTCCGTTCGATCAGCGACGACGGCAAGATCTACATCCAGTCCGACAGCTTCCTGCCAGGAACGTTGATTGGCCACGAAGTCACGCTGTTCAGCCGCGACCCAGCCGACCCTTCGAAGTACCGCACCATCAAGGGCGGCACGATCGAGGCACTCGGCGCGATTCACTTCGCAGATTCGGCCGTTCGCAACGGGGACAAGGGCATCACCAAAGAGATGCTCTATCTGGAGCTCCAGATCCACGGGGAGAACGCCAAAGAACAGGTCGAGAATCTGGGCATTGCCTCGGGTGACCCGATCATTCTCAACCGACCGATCAAGCGCGGGTTCAGCCCGGACACGTTCTACGGAGCCTATCTGGACAACGGTCTAGGATGCTTCGTCTCGGCCGAGACCGGCCGGCTCGTGGCCGAGCACGGCGGATTCGACAATGTGCGTTTCATGTTCGCGATCGCGGCGTACGAAGAGATCGGCCGCCTTGGTTCACGCGTTCTCGTGAAAGAACTCGAGCCGGACATCGTCATCGGCGTCGACGTAGCTCACGACTACAAAGCCGCGCCCGGTGTTGGTGACAAACGCTTCACCCCGAACGCGATGGGCCAAGGGTTTGCGCTCTCCGTCGGATCGATCGTGAGCGAGCACCTGAACGGATTCATCATGACCGCCGCCGAAAAGGCGTCGATTCCGTATCAGAAGATTGTGAAAGGGAGAGACACGGGCACCGACGCGATGGCGGCAGTCTTCGCCTCCGTCGACGCTGCGGCGACGTCCATCGGATTCCCGATTCGGAACATGCACACCATCTCCGAAACCGGCCACACCGGCGACGTGCTGTGCGCGATTCACGCAATCTTCGAGATGGGTAAGTTGCTCGATGCCGAAGGCGTGACCGCCGACGATTTCCGCAACAACCACCCGCGACTCGACGCGAGCGAACCGCTGCATCACCCTGGCTGAACTACTCGGTCACGAAGGTGAAGTCGGTATCGAACTTCATCAGCGTACCGCGGCCGGTCGCCGGAAAGCTCCACTTTCGAGACATCTCGACGAGGCAGTCCTCCATCGGTTTGTCCTGAATGGTGCTTCCGGTGACCTTCACCATCGCGATGTGACCGTCGGGCGCGATACCGAACTGCATGTCGACCTTGCCAGACGCGTCAGGGTCCTGTTCGAGCGCATCGACGTAGCACGGCATCATCTCGGCCTGCTTCTGCAGCATCATGTTGTGCAGCGCGACCTCCGACAGTTCTCCTCCCCCGTTCGACTCGATCGCAAGCTCTCCAGACTCGGGAGCGCCGGCGCCCCCTTCGAAACCGAACTGCGTGACGTCGGGGTCGACGCCATCTTCGATCCACTGGCTGGTCGGCTCGTAGTCGCCCGACTCCACAGCACCTGCGAGGTTGCTGGCGCCACCGTCGGAACCCGCGACAAACCATGCGGCCGCTCCCATACCCCCCACGAACAGCAGCGCACCCGCGGCTCCTGCGACGAGCAGGAGCCCAAATCGATTGTCTTCGTCACTCATGACTGTGCCTCGAATCTGTTTCCGCAATGGTACCAGATGGAGCTCGCAGCGGGCGAGGCTACCATTCGGTGAGGGGGCGACCGTCCTTGTCGGTGAACACACCGATCAAGATGAGAACGCAGTCGATGACGTACCAGATTCCGAATCCGCCGAACGTCGCGAGCTGCAGCGCCCCCGTCCAAAACTTGCCGACATAGAACCGATGCAGGCCCAGGTAGCCGAAAAAGAATGCGAGAAGAAATGCGCCGAATCTGCTTTTTGAACTGCTGAAGAGGCTCATCGTGTCTCCTTGGGCGATGAATCCGAAGCGCAAGTCGCGCCACGATTAGAATAACGTCACGAACTTCATTCTATTTATTGCAAAATAACGAACGGAACGTTCGACCAGACACAAACATACACTTGCATCCGGAATTTGTGCGGGTGTATGAGGCTTGTCGGACGACGCTGGAGTGAGAATGAGCGACGAAGATAACAACGTGATCCACGTGAATTTCGGTGGAGCACCTGATGCGGAAGAGCCCGAGCCACAGGCTTCCGACCCCGATAGTCCGGGCGCCGAGAAGTGCCGTCTGTTCGACGAGTTGCTGGAAGACGGCACGGTGATGATCACGCTCGACTCGCGTCGTAGTGGCGTCGTCGTACCGCCTCAATTCATGGGTCAGGTCCAGCTAAACTTGAACTTCGACCACCTCTTCGGCATTGCCGACTTCGCCTACGACGACGAAGGCGTTCGCGCATCGCTCTCGTTCGGCGGCGTCGATCAATGGTGCGATGTGCCCTGGTCGGCAGTCTTCATGATGCGAAGCCTCGAGAGCGAAGAAGTAATGCTCTTCCCGAGCGAACTTCCGCCCGAGATGATGGCGTTGATCCCCGAGATTGAGCGGGCGATTCAGGCGCACCACGACGGCGAAGCGGACGACGAGGAAGAGTGAGCCACCTAGAGCTTGCAAGCGTTCATGCCGAGCGCGAGCGACACCGCGCGGCGGTTTCGCGCCACGAACTCGTAGACGACGCCGACAAACCACAATAGGGGTGGGAACAGATAGATCGGTACGGCGAGCGGTGCCGTCTTTGCGTGGTCGAGCATGAATCGCATGATCCCGTAAATGCCTGAGTGCACGGTGCCGTCAGGCAGAAGAACGCGTAGATACTCGCCGCACGCCTGCTGATTCAGGCCCCACGGGGCTAGCTCATTGTCCGACCAGACTTGATAGGGTACGACGCTCCATCGACCGGCTGAATCAATCGACTGGGCTCGGTCGCTCGCCCACGAGCAAATCCCGCAGTCCCCGTCGAACAGAAGCGTTGGTTTGAACGAGTTCATCGGCGCTCCATTGGATCCACGTCGCCCGATGCGCATAATACCTGATGTCCCTTGTGATGGAGAGTTCATGACTCGCGCACTCGCATTCCGCAGTTTCGCGCTGTTCGCCGCCTTGTTCCTGGTGGCCGCCGGCTGCTCCGACAGCCCGAAGTCGAAGAGCGGCAAGTTCGTACCGAACAGCACCGTGAACAGCCAAAACAATAACGTGTCGACCTGCGGCAACGGAACGCTCGACCCAGGTGAGGCGTGCGACCCGACCATCACGTCCGGTGAAGGCGCCTGCCCCACCGAGTGCACTCAAGAGACCGCTTGCGGCTCATTCGAGCTGCAAGGAACCGCTGCGGCATGCAGTGCTGCGTGCGTTCTCGTCGAGAATGCTTGCGGCGACGAAGACGGCTGTTGCCCGACCGGCTGTGACTCGACGTCAGATGTCGACTGCACCAACACGTGTGGCGATGGAACGGTCGAGTCACCTGAACTGTGCGACGGCGACTGCCCGGTCATGTGCGACGACGGAGTTGCCTGCACGACTGACGATCTCATCGGAAGTGCGGCGACGTGCGACGCGCGTTGTAACCACGCGCCAATCACGGCGTGCGCGAACGACGACGGCTGCTGCCCCGCCGGATGCACCGCGGACAACGACAACGATTGCTCGGGCAGCTGTGGCGACGGAACGGTCGATCCCGGTGAGATCTGCGATGGTAACTGCCCCACGGAGTGCCCCTCGCCTAGCGCCTGCAATCCTGGCGTGCTGTTGGGCTCCGCAGCCGCGTGCTCGGCGCAGTGTTCGACGATGTCGATCACCTCGTGCCGCAGCGGCGACGGATGCTGCCCGGCCGGTTGCACTTTCAACAACGACAATGACTGCTCATGCACTCCGCGAACGTGCGCTCAAATGGGCGCGCAGTGCGGCACGACGGACGATGGCTGCGGAAACGTACTTAACTGCCCGGCCTGCCCAGGCGGCGGGAACTGCGTGAACAATCAGTGCGAGCCGCCGGATATCGTCGGCAATGCGTGCACCTCGGACGGCCAATGCGGTGCGAACGGCGGATGCCTGACCGAAGCCCAGACCAGCCTTCCAGGCGGATACTGCACGACCGGGTGTAACTCGAACGCTGATTGCGCCTCGGGCAATTGCTGGGTCGACAACGGCATCTGTCTCGACAGCTGCAGCTCGAATGCCGACTGCCGCAGCGGGTACGAGTGCTTCGACTGGAGCGGCGATTCCGCTCGCGAGTGTGGACCTGTTGCCAACGGCTTCGGCGACCCCGGCGACGCATGCTCGGGCTACAGCGATTGTCGCGGCGGACAAGGCGGTTTCTGCATCGAAAACCCCGATTTCACCGGCGGCTACTGCACCATCGACTGCACCGCCGGCAACTCCTGCGGAGCTGGTTCGCACTGTTGGAATTCGAACATCTGCGTCGCTAGCTGCACGAGCAATGCGCAATGTCGCTCCGGATACCAGTGCCATGACCGAGACAGCGACGGTCAGAGCGAATGTTGGCCTTTCGCATCGGGCAGCGGCCAGGTCGGTGAACCTTGCGGGAGCATTCAAGACTGCGCTGGCGGACTCAATGGCTTCTGCGCCGCTGACGACGGTCAGGGTAACTGGCCTTCCGGTTACTGCTCCCATGACTGCGGCAATGGCGTCACCTGCCCGACCGGGTCAGTCTGCTACGACCCCGACGGCAGCGGCGACGGATTCTGCCTCGACTCTTGCATGTCGGACACCGACTGCCGGTCGAGCTACTTCTGCGACTCGAGCCTCGGCCTGGCGACCAACGTTTGCCTCTACTAGACGTAGCGATGAACAAAGAAATGCGGCGCCCCGAATCGAATCGGGGCGCCGCATTTTCGTTCGTAGATGCGTGCTGCGTCAGTAAGCGTTGAGCCACTCGATGGCCTGAGCCACATCGTCGATCTGAGGCAGGATTCGGTCCTCGAGGTCGGGGTGGTAGGCGCAGAAGCTATCGAGCGCGGCGACTCGCTTGATGGGTCCGTCAAGCCACTCGAAGAGTTCGTCGGCAATACGGGTCGCAATCTCGGTGCCGTAGCCCCACGAGATGTTGTCTTCGTAGACCATGACGACTTTGTTCGTCTTCTTGACCGAAGCCGAGATGGTTTCCCAGTCGTACGGTGCGAGGGTGCGAAGGTCGATGACTTCCGCATCGATGCCGGTCTGTTTGACCGCACGGAGCGAACGCTCCACGAGCGCGCCGTAGGTCACGATGGTGAGGGCCTCACCTTCGCGCACGACGTTGGCCTTGCCGAACGGGATCATGTAGTCCGCGCCGGGATTGCGACCCTTGTTGTAGGTCTGGCGGTAGAGGTGCTTGTGCTCGAGGAACATCACCGGGTCGTCGCACCGAATCGCCGTGCGAAGCAGACCGTTTGCGTCTTCGGCGTTCGACGGCATCACGACGCGAAGGCCGGGGATGTGGGTGAACAGCGTCGCGCCCGACTGTGAGTGGTAGGGTGCGCCACCCTTCAGGTAGCCGCCGATCGGAACGCGGACGACCATCGGAGCCTTGAAGTTGTTGTTCGAACGCCAGCGGATGTTCGACAGCTCGTTCTTGAGCTGCATGTAGGCCGGCCAGATGTAGTCGAAGAACTGAATCTCGACGACAGGCTTCAGTCCGCGAGTCGCCATGCCGATGGCACGGCCGATGATATTGGCCTCGGCGAGCGGGCTGTTGAACACGCGCACGCCGCCGAACTCTTGCTGTAGACGGTGGGTTACTTTGAACACCCCGCCCTTCCCTTTCACCTCGCCGAGCAAGTCTTCGTTACTCACGTCGGCGACGTCTTCGCCGAACACCACGATTCGCGGATCGCGGCGCATCTCGGTTCGGATGGCGTCGTTGATCAGGTCGACCATTGTGGTCGGGTCGCCGGTAAACTCGGGTTCGGTCGAAAAGTCGTCCGAAGTTGGGTCGACGTCCGGGCTGTAGATGTAGTCGAGCGCGGTGTCAGGGTGCGGCGTCGGGAGCGCGAGTGCTTCGTCGACCGCGTCGCGAATCTCGGCTTCGACGTCTTTCTTGAGCTCGGCAACCTGCTCTTCGGTGAGGATTCCCTCGTCCACGAGGAACGTCGCGAAGGCATTCACCGGGTCGCGGCGAGCTTCTTCTTCGCGCTCTTCTTCGGGCTTGTAGTTGGTCTCGTCGTCCGACATCGAGTGGCTGTAGGGCCGCACGACGTGGGCATGGCAGAGGGCCGGGCCCTTTCCGCTGCGGATGTAGTCGACGGCCTCGGAGATCTTGCCGTAGCTCTCGACCGGATCGCAGCCGTCGAATTCGGTGATGAAGAGGTCTTGGAATCCGCTGGTGGCCTTCGAGATTGAGCCACCCGCGGTTTGCACCGAAACGGGTACCGAGATGGCATAGCCGTTGTCTTCGACCATGAAGAGCACGGGGAACTTGTTGGCCGCTGCCGTGTTCACCGCCTCCCAGAATTCGCCCTCGGAGGTCGCTCCGTCGCCGATTGAGACGTAGACGACTTCGTCGGACTTGTACTTGTCGGTCTGGTCAGCCAACTCTTCGAGCTGCTCCATGATGCGTCCGACCTGTGCGGCCCCGACGGCCTGGAGCTTCTGAGTGCCGGTGCAGGACGACTGCGTGACGATGTTCAGGTCTTTGTGGCCCCAGTGGGCCGGCATCTGGCGGCCACCGGAATTCGGGTCTTCCGACGAGCCGACCGCTTCAGCGAGGACTTCCACGGGCGTCATGCCGAGCGTCACGCAGAGCGCGCGGTCGCGGTAGTACGGGTAGAACCAGTCGTATCCTGGCTTGAGCACTTTGCCCGCGGCGACGAGGACCGCTTCGTGGCCGGCGCCTGAGATCTGGAAGTAGATCTTTTGTTGGCGTTTGAGCCGGATTTCGGCGTCGTCGAGGCATCGAGACGTGTAGATGAGGCGATACATGTCGACCAATTCTTCGGTCGACAGACCGTTGTAGCGGTCGGTGGTAACGCCGTTGCTCGTGCCTAGTTGCGATTCAGTCGTGGTGCTGTCTACCTGGCTGGCCATCTCTTCCTCGTCTTTTCCGTGTCGCCGACCCGATCGGCGAGGCACCCTTAACATACCCAATCGAGACGGGTAAAGCGTTTGGAGGCGATTGTGAATCGCGGCGCAACCCCGCATGTTTATTGACGCATCGCGTCACTGCCGATGGGTCGTGAGAGCGCGTGTTTTCGGCGGTGTTCGCACTGTGAGAAGAACGTGTGAGTTGCTCGGAAACATCCCAGAGGTGATCGGTTCGCAGCGGACAGACCGAGAGCCCCGCCCGCAATTGCCGACGACACACCTCGACGAAACCACTCGTCATGCACTGTCGATCCACGGCCCTCTCATTCGTCTGTTAGGTGTACGTACCGACAAGATATGATGAACGCCCGAACCTCAGCCCCCGGGGCGGCACCGATGACCTCCGCAACCGACGCGCTCACCGAAACCGCTCGAACCGAATATGGTCGCATGGTGGGCATTCTCGCGAGCTGGTGCGGCAACCTCGAGCTCGCCGAAGACGCACTGCAAGACGCGATGACTCGTGCGCTCGAGAAGTGGACTGAAGACGGCGTGCCGAACTCACCTGCGGCCTGGCTCCTCACTGCAGCCCGGCGGCGCATCATCGACGTGGGTCGTCGCAGCAAACTACATCGCGAAAAGGTCGACCTCATCGGCGTCACCGCCCCCTCCTCCGCAGCGCCCGACCTAGCCGAAGAACTCGACGCGTTCGAAGACAAGCGGGTCGAACTTCTGTTTGCCTGTTGTCATCCAGCGCTGAAGCCGCAAGACCAGATCGCGCTCACGCTCAAAGTCGTGGTCGGCCTCGAAACCCCAGAAGTCGCTCGTGCGATGTTGATGTCTTCTTCAGGGCTCGCCCAACGAATCGTTCGCGCCAAGCGCCGGCTCGCCGAGGAAGACGTCGCGTTCGCAATTCCGGAACCGGATGACCGCCCCGCCAGGCTTCGTGCGGTCTTGCGCGTGCTCTATCTGCTCTACAACGAGGCCTATGTCGCAACGAAAGGTGAGTATCAGCGAGTCGATTTGGCCGACGAGTCCCGGCACCTGCTCTCGGTGGTGCTAGGCCGCCTGCCCGACGAGCCGGAGGCACTCGGACTGCTCGCGCTGATCGAGCTTCACGACTCCAGGCGCGACGCACGAATCGATGCATCGGGGGCGCTGGTCACGTTGGAGGATCAAGACCGCTCGACCTGGGACGCCGGAAAGATCGCTCGAGGTCAAGCACTCCTCGGGCGCGCGCTCGCGCGCCGCCGACCGGGCCCCTACCAACTTCAGGCGGCCATCTCCGCGCTTCACGCCGAGGCCAAGTCGTGGGCTGAAACCGACTTCGCGCAGATCGTGCTCCTGTACGACGAACTCTATCGCCGAGAACCCTCCCCGATCGTCGCCCTGAACGCTGCGGTGGCAGTGTTGAATGCATCTGGGCCGGATGCCGCGCTCGTCCGCCTCGAATCGGTCGCCGAACACCTACAGGACTACGCGCCGTTCTGGGTGACTCGTGCAGAGATCATGCGGCGACTCGGCGACACGGCCAAATCGGCGGACTCCCTTCATCGCGCGATAAACCTCACCCAGAACGAGGTGGAGCGAGTCCATCTTCGAAAACGCCTCAAGGAACTCACCAACTAGAACGCCGAGATTTGTGATGGTGTGTCGAAATCGACACGCCTCGCTCGTCTCCATTGTGAAACTGCGGCGGACTCCTCCGCCAATCTCACCTCGGAGACGCAGCATGAATCACCATTCGAACATCCCCGGAAAATTTGTCTGGTTCGAACTTCGCGGCACGAACATCGAGCGAGCCCAGGAGTTCTATGGCCAACTGTTTGGCTGGAATGCCTTCCCCTTGCCGATGCCGAACGGAACCTACCACGCGTTCGGCAACGAGCAGCCGATCGGGGGCTTCACCAATGGCGACGCCGGCGCGCAGTGGCGAGTCTATTTGTCCGTGGAGGATGTCGATGCGACCGTCGCCATCGCCCGCGAAGCTGGGGCGACCGCGGAAGATCCTCACGAAGTCCCAGGAGTCGGACGAATGGCTGGGATCGACGCTCCCGACGGCACTTCCCTCACGGTGATGAGGGCGGAGCACGGAGACGCTCCCGACACAGCGGTCACGCAAATCGGCGAGGTCTCCTGGACCGAGGCTTGGTCGATCGACCCAGCCGCCACGAAGGCGTTCTACAACGCGCTCGTCGGATACCAGGCCGTCCCGTTTGGTGGGAACTAT
Source organism: uncultured Bradymonadales bacterium (assembly GCA_964384605.1). GTDB lineage: Bacteria > Myxococcota_A > Bradymonadia > Bradymonadales > Bradymonadaceae > CAYLMO01. The sequence goes on from CAYLMO010000016.1 coordinate 12,958, forward strand.
GAGATGTTTACGCTCGACGAGGCCATACGTGCAGGCCTACTCGCCGCGTCGCCAGAGATGGGGTCGCGATGGATGCCATACTTTCAGGTCGAGTCCGTTTCGAGCACGACCGCGAAAGCGGAATCCGTCGGCGCGAGAACATTGATGCCGCCGAGCCAGATGCCTGGCGTCGGCGCCTTCGCGGTATTCGCAGACCCCGACGGGGCGGTCTTCGGCGTCGTCTCTCGCGAAGGCGCGTGATCCCTACATGATCATCCACTGACCGAGCGTACCCACGCCCGACATGAACAGCGCTCCCAAGATGGCCCATCCGAAGCCATCGACCTTGAAGCCGTCGATGAGCCCGTCGGTCAACTTCAGCAGGATCGCGTCGATGATCCAACGCGTGATGAAAGCGAGCAGCAGCGCCAAGCCGAGCGTTCCGATGGTGAAAACCGTCCAGAACAGCCAGCCGAGGGCCCAGTTGAGCACGCCGAAGACCGCGGCAACGCCGACCGCCGTGCCGAAGTCTTTCACGCGGATGCCGGGCAGAAAGGCCGATGCGAGCCAGACTGCGACCGACATGATTAGCCAGGTGATGAGAAAGTTGAACATGTTTTGCTCCATTAGAAAGGGCGCGTTCAGCAACAAAAGCTAAACGCGCCCTTCGAAAAGTCTCATTCCTCGGAGCGATTCACGCCGAGTTAGTTCGCGACGAAGTTGAGAATCCGACCGGGGACGAAGATCACCTTGCGAATGGTCTTGCCTTCCAAGTGTTCCGCGACGTTGTGCTCGGCCTTTGCGAGCTCTTCGACGGTTGCCTGGTCAGCATCCGTCGGCACCGCAATCGTGCCGCGAAGCTTGCCCATCACCTGAACGGCGAGTTCGTACGTGTCTTCGACAAGCTCGGCTTCGTCCCACTTCGGCCATGGGTAATTGCTCACCGACGGCGACTCGCCAAGCCGCTCCCACAGCTCCTCAGCTATGTGTGGGGCGTACGGCGCGAGCAGCTGGGCCAGGGCCTTCGCCGCCTGAACCGGCACGACGTCGACTTTGTAGAGGAGGTTCGTGAACTCCATCATGGCCGCGATGGCCGTGTTGAAGCGCATCTCCTCGGTGTCTTCCGTGACCTTCTTGATGGTCGCGTGAAGCTCTCGACGCAGTTCACCTTCCGGCTCGACGTCCTGAACATCTGCATGCAGTCCGTCTTCGTCGGTCAGTCGGCGCCACACGCGCGACAGGAAGCGATGCGAACCCGAGACGCTTCGCGGGTTCCACGGCTTCATCTGCTCGAGCGGTCCCATGAACATCTCGTAGACACGCAGCGTATCCGCGCCGAACTCCGCGATGACATCGTCAGGATTCACGACGTTTCCGCGCGACTTCGACATCTTCTCGGTCAGCTCGTTCAGCTCGAATCCGAACTCCGGGTGCACCGGCTTCTCACCGTCCCACTTCACGTCGTCGGCGTGGACCGTTCGCGGGATCAGGTCGGTGTACTTGTCCCGCTCGTAGAACGGCACAGGCTTGCCTTCCTTCGTCTCGTAGTACTCGAACGCTTGGCCGAGAATCATCCCCTGGTTCACCAGCCGCTGGAACGGTTCCTTCGTCGAAACCAGCCCGCAGTCGTACAGAACCTTGTGCCAGAATCGCGCGTAGAGCAGGTGAAGCACGGCATGCTCCGTGCCGCCCACATAGAGGTCGACGTTCATCCAGTACTTCTCTTTGTCTGGATCCCACGCTGCGTCGTCGTTCTTCGGGTCGATGTAGCGCAGGTAGTACCAGCACGAACCCGCCCACTGCGGCATCGTGTTGGTCTCACGCGTCACCTTCTCGCCGTTGACCTCCGCGTTCACCCAGTCCGTCGCCTTCGCGAGCGGCGGCTCGCCGGTCCCCGTCGGCTGGAAATCGTCGAGCTCGGGCAGCATCAGCGGCAGCGAGTCGAGCGGCAGCGCCGAATGCGACCCGTCTTCGTGATGAATGATCGGGAACGGCTCGCCCCAGTAACGCTGTCGGCTGAACAGCCAGTCGCGCAGCTTGTAGTTGATCGAGCCTTCACCCTTGCCCTGCTCTTCGAGCCATGCGGTGATCTTGGCCTTCGCGTCGGCCACGGGAAGCCCGTTGATGAGCCCGGAGTTCACCAGCTCACCGTCGCCGGTGTACGCCTCTTCCTGAACGTTTCCGCCCGAGACGACCTCGACGATCGGCAGGTCGAACGTCTTCGCAAACTCCCAGTCGCGCTCGTCGTGGCCGGGCACGGCCATGATCGCACCGGTCCCGTACGAGGCGAGGACGTAGTCTGCGATCCAGACAGGCACCTTCTCGTCGTTGACCGGATTGATGGCGTACGCGCCGGTGAAAACGCCGGTCTTCTCCTTGGCCAGGTCGGTCCGCTGCAGGTCGGACTTGTTCGCGGCCTTCTTTACGTAGGCCTCAACCGCGTCCTTCTGCGCCGACGAGGTGATCTCGTCCACCAGCGAGTGTTCTGGCGCGAGCACCATGTATGTCGCGCCGAACAGCGTATCCGGGCGCGTCGTGAAGACGCGGATGTTCCCTTCGACACCGCCGGTCGTCTCGGGATCCAGCGCGAAATCGACCTCTGCCCCGTGGGACTTGCCGATCCAGTTACGCTGCATCTCCTTGAGATACTCCGGCCAATCGAGCAGATCGAGGTCTTCCAGGAGCTGGTCCGCGTACTCCGTGATGCGCAGCATCCACTGACGCATCGGCTTGCGGATTACCGGATAGCCTTGCTCCGATTTTCCGTCCGTGACCTCTTCGTTGGCGAGCACAGTCCCCAGCTCGGGGCACCAGTTCACCGGTACCTCGGCCACGTAGGCCAGCCCACGCTCGTACAGCTTTGTGAAGATCCACTGGGTCCACTTGTAGTAGCCCGGGTCCGTCGTGTTGATCTCGCGGTCCCAGTCATACGAGAAGCCCAGACGCTTCAGCTGCCGCGTGAACGTGGCGATGTTCGTCGCCGTCGTCTCGGCCGGGTGCGTCCCCGTCTTGATGGCGTACTGCTCCGCCGGCAGGCCGAACGCGTCCCACCCCATCGGGTGCAACACGTTGAAGCCACGCGCCTTCTTGAAACGCGTGACGATGTCGGTCGCCGTGTAACCTTCGACGTGACCGACGTGTAGACCGGAACCGCTCGGGTAGGGGAACATGTCTAGGACGTAGAACTTCTCCTTATCCGTGTCGTCTAGCGCACGGAAGGTCTTGTTCTCTTCCCAGAATGCCTGCCACTTCGGTTCGATGACGTCTGGCGCATACTTGGCCATGACCGTTCTCCTTGTTCACGTCGGTTACGCCGCGGCGCCCATGCGCGCGCGACTCGTGGAGAACACTTAGTGCAGCGCAATTTATGACGCAACACGTCGAATCCTTCTGGGTACATTGCGAATCTCATTAGTCGGCGCGACACGACGCAGTTGACCGGCACGGCGGTCACGCCTAATTTCCGCCCCGCTTCGCGCCTTATCTTGAACAGGAAGATGGATGTCACGCGACCAAGCCCTAGACCCCGAACGCATTCGCGGAATCGACCAGCTCGTCGAGTATTTCCGCGCGGGTGACAAAGCAGCCGACCAACGAGGAATCGGCACGGAGCACGAGAAATTCGTGTTCCGAAAAGACCTCCCCGGCCAGCCGCTGCAGACGTTCGAGGGCCCGAACGGCATTGAGGAGATGTTCTCCGACTGGGCCGAACGGTTCGGGTGGGAGGAGTCGAAAGACAAGGGCCGCACGGTCGCTCTCGTCCGCGGATCCGAGGCGATTACGCTCGAACCTGCAGGGCAGCTCGAGCTGTCTGGCGCGGTCACGAAGACCATCTTCGAGACCGAGAAGGAGTTCGACAACCACATCGACGAGCTCCGACAGGTCGCGGGCGACTACGCTTCGGTCTGCATGTGGGGCATGAACCCATTCGAGGGCGTTGGCGACCTGCCGTGGATGCCGAAGTCGCGCTACAAGATCATGCGCGCCTATCTGCCCACGCGCGGCGACCTGGCGCACTGGATGATGCAGACGACATGCACCATTCAGGCGAACGTCGACTACATGAGCGAAGCCGACGCGGTCGACATCGTGAACACCTCGGTGCTCATCTCCCCCATCGTGAACGCGATCTTCGCCGATTCACCTCTGAAGGCGGGTGAGCCGAGCGGCTATCAGAGCTATCGCGCCCATATCTGGACACGCACCGACAACGACCGCAGCGGCGTTCCAGACTTCATGTACCGCGACGATTGGGGCTTCGAGGACTACGTGCAGTACGCGCTCGACGTGCCGATGTTCTTCATCCGGCGAGACGACCGCTACGTCGACCTGTCCGGCCACTCGTTCCGCAAGTTCATGGACGAAGGTTGGGAAGGAACTCCTGCGACGATGGGCGACTTCGAGCTCCACATCTCGACGCTCTTCCCCGAAGTCCGCCTCAAGCGTTTCATCGAGCTTCGATGCGGTGATGGCGGCCCTCGCGAACACGTGCTCGGTCTGCCCGCCTTGTGGAAGGGACTGCTCTACGACCAGACCGCGCGCGCCCGAGCGGGTTCACTGATTGGACTCCGCGGCGATGCCCATCGCGCACTCTTCGACGTTGCCGCGCGAGCAGGCATCCACGCCAAAGACGTAGACGGTCGCTCGATGCTCGAGCTAGCCCGCACCCTGGTGAATATTGCCGGCGACGGACTCGACCGACTCGCCGCCGACGCCGGACACGACAGCGAACGGATCTTCCTCGAGCCGATCGTGACGCGACTCGACCGCGGCGAATCCCTTTCGGACCAGCTACTTAGCAGGTTTGAAGCGCTCGACGGAGACCGCGCCGCCCTCATCGCCGAAGCCGACGTTCTCGCCTAACCGCAATACCGCCACCAAAACTCGGGGAGACGCTGGAACATGGCACGTATTCGTGGTGTTCTTGCCACGCACCTTCCCTTCGAAGACGCGCTTATGCCCTTGATTCGATTCATACCCATCCTCGTCGCGCTCTTGGTCGTCACGACGGCCTGTTCTTCTGGTCGGCCCAAGGCTGATGTTTGGCCGACGGTCGACGCCCTTCCCTCCGGGCCACCGTCGGACCTCGATGTCCGCGCATCCGCAACTTCGCTTCGCCGCGCGAGCGATGGATTTTTGTACATCGTCGGCGGAATTCCCGATTCCGCCGCATCGGGCTCGACCTTCCATGCGCGCTACAGCGGAGAATGGCCACTTGCCGACCTCCCGCGCCCGGCGCTAGCGCGCGGCACGGTCCTGCGCACGTTCGGTGACGAGGCGGCGATCGTCTCACTCGACTACCAGTTCCCGAACGCCAGCCTCGAAGGGCTCGAAATTTCGTGGGACACGCCGACGACCGACGAAAAGATGGGCAAGGGAATCGCCACGGTTCTCGAAGCGAACGCCGGTCCAAACACGGACCTCAGGCTCGACGTCGGAACCGACGTGGGGGTTCAGCCCGGCGACATCTACGCAATCATGAAGCCTGCCACGGAGATCGACGACCCGACCGACGTGCAGGTGCCTCGTCGATTGACGAACATCTGCCTCGTCGACTCGGTCGCTGACGAATCCGCAACGTGCCGCTTGTGGAGGGGCTCGCGGTACCTCATCGGGTCCGGCATCACGAAAGTTGGCGACGACGCACTCTTCCTCGAACACACCTTCGGCCGAGAGCCTCGAAAGGCCCGCATCGCCATTTCGAAAGTAGAAGGCGACGATGGTGGAGCGCGTGACGCGTTGGTCAAACTCTTCAGGGAGTACGTCGAATCGATCCCCAATTCGAACATCGAAGTGGTCGACGCCGACTTCACCGTCGACGCGACGCGCGAAGACTTCTACCGGTATGACCAAGGCTTCGAGCACGAAGGCATCCCCACGCTCATCGTAGGCGCTTCGATCGAGGAAAAGGACGGGAAGCGACGGTTCATGCTGAACTACACCGGGACCGGCCCAATCTCCGGCCCGGGCATGGTCGCTGCCCCGCCCGAACACGGTGTCGCAGCGGGCACCGTCGACAACCTCGACCCATACGTTCTGCGCGCGTTCGTTGGTACCGTCTTTGGCGGAGTCCTCGTCTATCGCGGACAAACTTCCGAAGCCCTGATGCACCTGCACCTGCTCTTGCGCGACGATACGATGGTTGGGCCACTTCGATGGCACGTCCGTGACCAGTATGCGATGCGCTGGGCTGCACTCGGCAACACCGACCTCAGCATTTGGCTCGTGCAGGAAGACGAACGTGTCGCTCAAAGCCGCGACGACCAACAAGCCTACCTGAACGCACTCGGCACTCGCGTTCGCCTGCTCGATATGGTCGGCCAAAGCGACGCTGCGGTCGAAGCTTCCGCAGAGTTCCTCGCCGCCCTCGAATCAAAGAAACCCTCTGTCAGCTGGCTTTCAGCCGTCGCAATGCACGCCGAGATGCTGACCGCGGCTGGTGATCTGGAATCCGCCCAGAAGTCTGTCGACCGCCTCCTGAAAGCATGCCCGTCGGGCTGCAATGGCGACCTCAACATGCTCCTCGGCGGCGTATTCTGGTCGCTTCCGGACGACGCAGACGAGTACCGAACCGAGCTCCTCGACGAGCTGGTTCGCATGGCAAAAGACAGCCCCACCGAACGCCTCGCAGCCGTTCGCATGTACCAGGGCATCCTGAAGCTTCGCGACGAAACCTATGACGAAGCGCTCATCGACTTTCTCGAAGCGGAACGCCTGTTCGACGAGGTCAACGACCTGTCGGGCGTGAGTCGCGCGAAGTTCTACAACTTCGTCACCCAACTTCGACGCCAAGAGCCGCAAAAAGCCTTCGAAACCGCACTCGAGTCGCTCGAAGCGACGCGCGAACTCCGCGACTTCGACTCTGCGGCACGAACCTACGAAGCGCTCACAGGACTCTATCGCAACCTCGATCCCAACGCGCAGCCAGGCCCATACTTGGCGGCCGCAAAGGACGTGATGCTCGCCGCCATCCGCAGCCAGCTGGCCCGCGGAGACTTCGGCGGGGCCGCTGGTTCGTTCTTCTCGCTGGGCGTATTCCTCGTGAGAATTGGCGAACTCGACGACAGCCAAGCTGTACTCCAGCAGGGAGTGTTGTTTGCGATTCGCTCGGCGAAGTTCGACGTGGCCTCGCTTGCTCACCTCTATCTCGGCCTGATCGCTCGCGCCAAAGGCGACGAGGAGATGTTCTACGACGAAATCGGCCGGGCCAAGACGATGGGCGGGATCTCCGATGACCCGAGCATCCTCGAGACCATCGAGGAAGCGCTCAAGCCGCCAGAACCCGAGGCTCCAACACAGGTGCTGTAGTGACCTCCGTTCGACCGTATGTGCTCGGCATGCGCCCCTTCCTTGTCTCCAAGGTCTGGGGCGGGCGAGCGCTTGCTGACCAGTGGAAGAAACACCTCCCCGACGACGCCCCGTACGGCGAATCGTGGGAGGTCGCTGACCTTCCAGAGGGCCAATCGACAATCGCAAACGGCGACCTGGAAGGCCGACCGCTCAGCCACGCCGTCGCGGAATGGGGCGCCGACCTCATCGGAAACCGCGCGATGGCTGGCGATGGGGCCTTCCCCCTACTCGTGAAGATACTCGACGCGAACGCCGACCTGAGTGTGCAAGTGCACCCGGGCCCTGGCGACCTCCAACGGCTTCCTGGCGCACGCTCGAAAGATGAGGCCTGGGTCATTCTCGACTCCGACGATGGGTCGATCCTGCACGGATTCCGCGACGGTGTGGGAGCAGAAGAGTTCGCCAGAGCCGTCGGCGACAAGGCGGCAGAGTCGGCTCTGCGTCGCGTCTACGTGACTCCCGGCGAGGTTTATCGCGTCGCACCGGGAACGGTGCACGCAATCTGCGCGGGCGTGCAGCTGCTCGAAGTGCAACAGCCCTCGGATACGACCTATCGCGTCTGGGACTACGACCGACCGGGGCTCGACGGAAAGCCTCGCGAGCTTCATCTCGAGAACGCCTACTCCGTCATGCGGTACGAGGCCGACGCCGTACCCACCGCAAAGCTCGGCGACGAGATTTGTGAGCCGCTTCTGCAGACCGACCACTACTCCATCGCGCACTGGTCGCTGGACGGTCCCGAACGTACGTGGCGGTTCGACGACACGAGTCCGACCGTCGTCTTCGTCCTCAAGGGCGAGGTCGAGATTGGGGGCGTGATTCGCTCGCGCGGCGAAACTGCGGTTGTTCCAGCGTGCATCACCGAAGTCGCGGCCAGCGGCCGTGGCGAGGTGATCATCGCTCGCGCCTAGAATCCCAACGCACCGCGGAACACAAAAAAAAGGCCGCTCCCAATCAGGGAGCGGCCTTTTCGTTTCGTGACGTTCAGCTTACCCGAGAGGGAAGCAGATACCCACTGGGTCGAGCGGCAAGCAGATGTTGCCAGCCGGGCAACCACCGGTCGGATCCGTAATCGAAATCATGCAGCCTTCGCAGAGGAATCCGTTGCAGGTGAGACCGTTGCTGCACGTGCAGTCTGCGTTGCAGAAGCCGCAGAAGTTCCCGCCGCCCGGAAGGCCACAGGTCCCGTCTGGGTTGCAGAACGTTCCCTGCGGGCAGTCGCCGTTCGTTGGGTCGGTCGGGTCGCACGTCGTTCCGTTGGTGTTCGGCGGGTTGCAGGAACCGTTGACGCACTCGTAGCCGTTCGGGCAAACGCTCGGGTCTTGGGTGCAATCCGGCTCCGGAGCGCACGAACCTTCGATGCAAAGCTCACCAGCGGCGCAGTCGGCAGCGCCGACACAATCGACGCAGCAATCTTCGATGCAGTACTGGCTCTGACCGCAGGTGCCGGGCGTTTGTGCGTCACATGCGGTTTCGCACGCGAAGCAGCTTCCGCCTGCGGTGCAGGTCTCGCCAGCGGCGGTGTTGCAGTCGTTGTCGGTCAGGCACTCAGCGCAGAAGCACTTCGCTGCGTCCCACTGGGGTCGCTGTGCGTTGCCCATGCATTGGTTCGGGTCTTGGCCCGGGCAGGTGTTCGGGATGCACTGGCCACTCTGAAGGTCGCAAACCTCGTTGGGGTTCGCAGCCTGGCAGCTGCCGGCGGTGCAGCCAGCTTCACAGGCGAGCGTGTCCGCGTTGCAGACTTGGCCCTGTGGGCAGGTGATCTGGTCGCAGCTCGCTGCGCCGAGGCAAGCGCCCGACGCTTGGTCGCAGTATTGACCGGCGGCGCAGCCGCCTGGGGTGCAGACGCAGGCGCTATCGACACACTGCTGATTCGCAGCGCAGTCGTCGTTGCCCATGCAGCCAGCTACGCAGGTGTTCGAAGCGACGTCGCACGCCTGACCTTCGCCACAGTCGTCATTGGCATCGCAACCCGACTCACAGGTACCCGAGGCACCGCAGAACGTTCCGGTCGCGCAGTCATCTGGTCCGCTGCAGCTCGCCGTTTCGCAGGTGCCAGCGAGGGTGCAGGTTTCGCCAGCGCCGCAGTCGGCGTCGCTGGTGCACTCGCTCGTGGAGCATTGGAATTCGCGACAGGAACCTTCGGCGCAGTCGTCGTCACTCGTGCACTCAGGCTTCGAGCACGTTCCGGCCGGGTTCTCGTCGGTGCGGTAACAAATCTGGTCGCCCGTGCAGAATTCGCAGGCTGCCTGAATGCAGGTGTTGTTCGCACCACAGACGGTTCCGAGCGCGCAGTCGTCGTCCGTACTACAGCTCGTCGAAGTTGCGCTGTCCGACCCACAGGCCGAAGCGAAGAGGGCAAGCACGAGGGTAAGTCCAAGTGCGAGAATTCTCAGGTTTGACCACATATCAATACACCATGAAGCGAGGGAGAACCCCGCGGTTGAGGGGTTCGGACTCCCGAATTTAGTCCAGTCGATGCCGGCCACTATAGGAGCGATCGCGGCCCAATTCAAGATCATGGCGCTGTGGCTACCTTTCGCTCCAGATTTGGTGCACGCGTACGCCACGATCCCCACGCGGATCTGAAACGACGAACGCACCGGTTTGTTTGGCGGATCGGCATAGATCTGGCAACCTACGCGCACCGATGCTTCGGAACATCAACATACTCATGCTCGCGGCGGTCACGTTGACGAGCTGTTCGTTCGTTAAATTCGAGCGGGGACCCTACGCGATCCGCGACGTCCGTGCGGTGTACTCTGCGCAGGAGAATGTCACGTTCCTCTCGTGGAGACTGCGCGACGACGCCGCGCTCGATTCGGTCGAGTTCGAACTATTCGATTCGGAGAACGATGCGTTCGTCCCGATCGACCTCGACGACGCAATCTTCCCGGCCGAGCCGTACGCATGCGGCGATGGCTTTCTCTGCTTCCAGTATCAGGTGGATGGTTCGCTGAGTTTCGGCACCAACCAACCGCTGCGGTCGGTTCACGACGAGTTTGGTGTCTTCGCCGGCCCGCCAATTCAGTTCCAATTCACACAGCAGACGTTCAACGCGAGGCCCACCGCCATCGACAACAACCGAGCCATCGACCCGCAGATCGACAGCTGGTTCGAGCGTGAGCGCTTCCCCTTGCGACGCACGATCGAGTGGACCTTCACCGACGGAGACGAGGCCGGGTTCTGCCCGCCGGCAAACGAATTCATCGACGTGGAAGGGCCGTGGGACGACTCAGGCGATCCGATCGAAGTCGACCCCAGCTGGACTGCGGAGGAACGATGTATGGTCCTTCGCCCTCGGCGCGAAGGGTCGACCACGCCGGTCGTCGGGACGCTTCGCCCATCGGCAGAGACCACCGTCGATCAGCAGCAATACGTGCCACCGCGAATCATCGCGCCCTCGCTCTACACCGTCTTGATCGACCTCGAAATCCCCAACGCAGAGCGCTGCGCCCAGGTGAAGGACTTCTTGCTGAGCACGCTCGAGGCGGCCATTCGGGCGCGCGGCGAGTCTCTTCGACTGGGGGTCTATACGCCGATCGGCGAAGACGGCCGGCCGACCGACGGGTGCGAACAAGGCCCGCGTCACACCTATCCAATCGACCAGATGCTGGCCGACGCCGTCGCCGCCGAGCAAGAGATTGCGCCGGCCGACGCTCGCCTCCTCCTGATCTACATCAACAACGTCGAAGTCCCACCGAGCGACACGATCATCAATCAGTTCCTCGAACTTCTCGGCTCGCTCTTCGAAGAGACCGAGCTCGCTCGTTTCACATGGGCGATCGCATCCAACTCGATCCTCAGCCTGGTCGACTGGGACTTCCAGACGGGGTGGCGACCCATCGAAGACGACACGTTCCGAGAGGACATGATCTCCTTCACCAAGGCCGCCCTCCCCTTCTCGACCATGGATCATTCGGAGCTCAAAGAAGTGACGATCACCGCGCCAGATGGCGTCGAGCCGCTCTACTTCAAGCTGTGCCAGACCGCGCCGTTCCCGTGGTCCGGCGTGGGCGTCACCCCCGGATTCCCGGAGTTCGACCGGCGCACTCCTGCCGTCCCATGGCCGACCGAAACGAAGCCGTTCTATACCGTTCCCATTGAGCCGCAGCGTCTCGTCGCAGAGACTGAGTGGGTTCGACGACGCGTCGTCGCGACGGTCGAGTACTGCACAGCCTTCTGCGACGGACCGGTTCGTACCGAAGCGGGAACCGACTACGACTCGTGGCTGAACCCGAACGTACCCGACCCGATGGGAGCCTGCCGATGGACTCCCTGAAACGTGCGATCGCCGCGGCGATCATCGTCTCGCTGTGGTCGGCCTCGGCCTTCGCGCGCGACGAACAGCCGACCATCCAAGACCGGTACGCCGTAAAGCAGAACTCCATCTACGGGCACGTCTCGGGGCTGTCACACCTGCGAAACGACTTCTATTCGACGTTCGGATTCGGAATCGACGTTGGCTACTACCCCTGGGAATCGTTCGGGGTCGAAGCTCGGCTCAACGTCGTACGTTCGACGCTGAACGACGCTGCGCTCGACCTCAAGGACCGCACCGGACTCACGCCGGACGCTCAACCGCAGAACCTCATGGCGCTCGGTGGCGTTCGGTGGTCGTTCGGGTACGGGAAGATCCTCATCATGGACAAATGGGTCGCCCACTTCGACCCACAGCTCACCCTGCACGGCGGTGTGGCCCTCGCCGAGACCCGCACGCTTCCGACCTTTCTGGCCGGACCAAGCTTGGTCGTTCACTTCGCGTGGGGCATTCAGGCCAAAATCGACCTCCCGATCTCGGTGCAGGTCGAGAGCCGCGATCGCGGTTCCGTGACTTCGGTTGGCTTCCTGCCGGCGGTTGGCGTTGGCTGGAGCTGGAACTTCGGAGGAGCGCAATGAGACTGCTCCTCGCGACCATTCCGCTGCTCACCGGCTGCGTGGCCTACACGGCAGCGACCCCGGCCACTGAACCGCACTTCGAACACCTTCGGGCGGGAGATTTGGCGGACTTCGAACAGCGCATTCAAGCCGACCTACAGACCGGCACGGTCCGCGACGAAACTCGCGTAGGTCAGGCATGGATGCAGTTCTTGACCTGCACGGAGATCGACGTGAGCGAGGCGACGGCTCCCGAGTACAGCTGGGCGCTTGCGCTGCTCGAGTACGAAGAGTCGCGCCGCGCGACCTATGTCATCAGCCGGCGAACCGAGCCCGCCAAGATGCTCGACCTCGCATACGCCAAGATGGCGAGCGACGAGGTGTTGAATTGGGAGCCGACGGAGGCTGCGTCGGCAGAGATTGTCTGGCCCGCCGAAGATGAAGACTGGGCCGACGAACTCGCCGCTGCAGACACGATTCAACCCGACTGCGAAGAGCTGCTCTCGCGCCTGGTGGACGACGAAACGCCCGCCGGATTCGCAGGGGTTCAGCCATTTTACGAACGACAGTTCTCTGCTCTCGCCCGAGCAAACGAGGCAGCGCAACGTGCCGGCCGGGCGCTCGACGGCCCGGCACGAGACCTCGACCTGAACGTCAACCTGTACTCGTTCGGCGTCGCCACGCAGCTGGCGCAGTTGGCCTCGGAGCGCGACGGAATGTCGTACGGCGCTGATCTTCCGGACCAAGTCGAGGATTGGTTGAGGGGTGCGGTGCAGCGCGCTGAAGCGGGCGGACAGCGAAAAGGCCCGGCGCTCGCCGCGTCACACTTCGTTCTGGCGCACCGCAGCTTGAGCCGCGACGAGGTGGACCAAGCTCAGAAGCATCTGGCCTCGGCCCAGGCCGCCGGCCCCGACTCGACCATGACCTGGCCGATTCGACATCTCAGCTTGTGGCTTCAGTGGGAGCGCGGGGAATGGGCGGCAATCTCTGAGGCTGACGACGAGCTTCCGCCACTCGGGTTCCGAAACTTCGGGTCCTACGTATTTTTCCGTTCGTCGGCGCTCCTCAGGAACGGAGAAGTTGACCGATTCCTCGCAGTCGTCACGACCGCGATGGCCGACCGAGACTGGACGAACGCCCCTTACCTCGAAGCGACCTGGGGTGAGGTCATGCGGTATCTCACGACCGTCTCGTTCGACGATCGAGTGGTCGAGCTCGTGGAAAACCTCGGCCCTCGGCCAAACACCTACGAGCGGATGGAAGAACTCGGAAGAACGGCGCTCGATCAGGGGAAGCCAGACGTGGCCGATGACGCAGCGACCTGGCTCTTGGCCCGCGACAGTGACGCTCGCAGGCACGCGAAGTATTACGCGATTCGAGCCATCGCCGATTTCCTGCGCGACAATCCCGAGGGATTTCGCGACGAACTACGCCAGATCACAAAGCGCGACCCAAACATTCTCGACGCGATTCCTAAGTCCCGTCGGGCGAAGTTCTTCGAGCACGCCGACCGAGAGCTCGCGCGAATCCTCGCCCAAACGATGCCGATGATGGCCGAATGGGGCGACGACCCGGCGGCGCGAACGAGCCGTCGCGATTGGCTCAAGCTCCTCGTCGAAGAGATTCAGCTGTTCCTTCGCAACGCCGACGAGACATCAGCCCGTTCTCAGCTCATCGAGCTCTATCGTTTGGCGAGCGAGCTTTTGTCGGACCACCCACGCGGTTACGCTGAACGGGTCGGTCGTGAAAATGGGGACCCAATCCTGCTTGGAACCGTGCGCGTGGAAGCGCCTCCGATGGGTTCGGACCTTCAATTCACGTCGGGGCGGTACTCGTTCCCGCGCTTCTTCGCGCCGATTCCAGATGACAAGCCCGTCGGCGAGTGGGGAACGGAGTGGCCAGTGTTCGAGGAGGACAAAGAATGAGGCTATTTGCGACCTTCTTCTTCCTGGCCCTACTCCTGCCGGCAACCGCTCTGGCTGCGGGCGAGCGGTGCGAATACGACCTGCAGTGTTTCCAGGGCGACGTTTGCTACGACGGCGTGTGTACCCCGCAGCATCAGGTGCCCACCTACATCGGCGCCGACAAGATGTGTGGTACCGACCGCCGATGCCGAATCGAGCGGATGAAGCGCCGAAACAAAGCCCGCCGAAAGATCCAGATCTTGCGTGAGGAACAGCTGGTTCTGGCTGAAATCGAGCGGCTCGAAAAAGCCGAGCTCGAGTCACGCCCGCGCGACAAGAACAAGTGGAACGTCGGCTACCGACTTTCAATCCCGTCGGCGTTCGGGTTCACCGCTGGCTACACGCTTGCGCACCCGTTTCGGGTCGAGCTGACGTACCACAACATCGACCAGTCGTACTTCTCGTTCGACGACACCACGAGCACCGAGTTCAACGGCGACATCACGGCCAACTTCGTCGACGTTGGCATTACCTACACGGTGTTCGAGAGTTCGGTGACGCCCTACCTCAAGGGGGGCGCGATGTACGGCTTCGGGGACTTCCAGTCGTTCACTGGCTTCTTCGGGTCGGGATCGTCGACCTCGATCGTGTTCCACGCCCTGAACCTCGAGGGGGGTCTCGACTTCTTTTGGGACCTCACCGAGAACTCGGGCGGCCTTCATTTCCGGGTGGGAACAGCATTTCGACCGCTCATTTTTCACCAGGCACGGGTCGAGCCCGGAGTCTACGACGAGCGGACTCGGAACGGTCTGCAAACCTGGTGGGACGACGAGATGTTCATCGACCTGATCTTCGTACTTGGATGGGGATTTTAGATGCGCGCATTAGAGACACATTTGGCGGCGCTGCCCGCTGCCCTGCTGGTAGCGCTGTTGATCGCGCTTCCCGGCGGGCCGGCTTTTGCGCAGGTCGCGCCGACCCCCGCGCCGCTCGGCGAGGCGCCCCCAGACGGTGAGGCGGACCAGCCATCGAGCGAGAGCGTTCGCGAAGTGCCTCAGACCGCCGAGGAGCGCAGAAAGCGCGCGCTCGAGGTCAAGGAGGCGGTGCGCCAACAGATCGAATCGAGCCAAGGCCAGGTCTCGCTCTACCAGATCGTCGACGAGATCGTGGACGAACTCGCCGCGGACGTCACCGAGCTGAATCCCTCAGTCGTCTCCCCCATGGCGATGAAACCGGTCGGATTGTCGAGCAACCTCGGTCGACAGTTTGGTCAGGTCGTGGACGCCACCGTGGCCACGACGCTCGCCAACATGACCAACCTGGTCGTGAAAGACTGCGTCGCGTGCGGTGCCCTCCGCTCACGCATCGAGGGTGGCGAGTGGGTGGTGACGAGCGGTCTTGTCGGACAAGACGACTACGCTCGCGAAGCCGAAAGGCTGAACGTGAAGACGTTCCTCGACACGCGCTTCTCGTACTTCCCAGAAGCCGACATCGTCACGATGCAGGTGAAGGTGATCCGCGCAGAAGACGGCGCAATCTTGTGGGGCGAGACCTACCGCAGTGACGCGACCACGGCGGCGATCATTCGCACCGGCGACCGCGTAATCTCGCGCGCAGAACGCGTGAAGGAACTCGAACGCCTCATCAACCGACAGCCGAGCTGGGGTTACCGGCTGCACTTCGGCGCCAGCTACATCCCGTACGACTCGCCCGAAGGCGGCCTGTTCGGCGGCGCTGCGGGCGGTCTCTTCTTCGAGCGATTCGGTGAAGACCGCAGCTGGCTCTTCGGGCTCGGCGGCGATGCATTTTTCAACCCGAGCGAAACCAACGGAATCGTCGGTGGTTTCCTCGGGATGCACATTCTCTACAGCCTGTTCGGCCAGAACCTCATCGAGCCCGAGTACTACGTCGGGGGCGCGATCGAAGGATTCTTGGCCGGAACCGAAGGCAACTCGGTCGCGTTTTCGGCGCTCTTCGACGTCGTAGTCGCGATGCGACTCGGGGTTGGAGCGTCGGTCATGTATTTCGTGCCCGTCACATTCGCGAATCAAGATTTGGGCGGCCTCGGCTTCAAGTTCCGCGCATCGATCAACTGGTGATCACGATGAAAAAGACGACGATAGCGGCATTCGCCCTCTGCCTGACTGCATGTGCGAGTTCGAAGGAAGAGACCAAGCGCATCATCATCCCGCCGAACGCGGCGACGAGCTCGCCGCAGTATCGAGGCGATGGTGCCGTGCCCGATCAGCGCTACGTCATTCGCATGTCGGATGGCTCCCGCGATTGGGAGGTCGAGTTCCCAGACGCAGCGACCGGCTACTCCATGCGAATTCCGCTCAAGTCGGGCGGAGGGGCCGGCATGGAGTGGGAAGAGCGAGGCATGACCGATGCCGACCGCGAGCTGCTCGACGAGCTGCGCCGCGGGTCCGGGGAATTCGAGGGCGAGGGCGTCTTTCGCGACGGCCAGAACATCAACAACCCGGAGGGCCAGAACAACGCTGGCGGCGCGCTCCCAGGCGCTGAGCTCAACGACAAGGGCAAACAGGTCAAAGACCCTGGCAACGCCGACACCGGCGCGAGCGGCGGCGCTGCACCTTCTCGACCGAGCTACCTTCTCGGCATCGAAGAGATTCAGAAGCTGTTCCGCTCCGGCAACTACGAACTCGCGATGGTACGGCTTGTCCAGCTGGAGAAAGCGTACCCCAACGATGTTCGCCTGCTTTCGATGAAAGGCACCCTTTGGCTCAAGCTGGGGCGCGAAGAGCTCGCTCGCGAAGCGTGGGAACGAGCCTTGCAGATTGATCCGAATGATCGATCGGTGATCGAAGCATTGAAGCGACTGAACGCGTCGCAAGGTAACTAGTCGAGGCGTAGAGTTTCGTGATCCTGCGATCACACACCGCGAACGAGGCGGACTAGATGCATGTAATCATTGGTGCACTCATCGTCATTGGAAGCTTTCTCCTCGCCATGGACTACATGTCGATGGAGTTCGACGGATTCCTGAACATGTACTCCGGGATCTTGCTCCTTGGTGTTCCGATCGGCCTGACCGTACTGACGTATCCGTTCGCGACGCTGTGGGCGGCTGCCCGCGGATTTCTGCGGGCGCTGATTCAGAATCCTGAGCGTGACCGGCGCCGAATCGCTGAAAATCTGGTGGCGTTTGGCAAGGAGGTCCGTCGCGACCGCGGTGTTGCAGCGAGCGCGATTCTGGAAGCCGAACGCGATCCGTTGTTCCGGCATCTTGGGCGACATGTCCTTCAGGGGACCGACGTCGAAGAGATCGAGGCAGACGCAGTCGTGGTCGGCCGGCGCGAGCTTGAAGTTTTCAGACGCTCCGAAAAGGTCCTGAGCGCGCTCGGGGACTTCGCACCCGCGATGGGCATGATCGGTACCGTCATCGGTCTCATCCAGCTTCTGGCGAACATGCGCGACTTCGAGAAGCTCGGCCCCGGCATGGCCATCGCGCTCCTCACCACGTTCTACGGATTGCTGCTCGCACACCTCATCTATCTGCCGCTCGCGCGCATGGTCGCCGACCACGGCGCGCAGCGGGGCGAGAACGCGAATCTGGTCATCGACGGCATGTTGAAGCTCGCGCGACGGCGCCCCATTCACGAGATTCAAGAGCTCGTCGGTGCTTCGGGCTCGAGCGGTCGCGTCGATAGCTCCGAAAAGGCGACGGCATGAGCGAATCCGCACCCAATCAACGAGGCGTACAGCGTGAGTGGATCGGATACGTCGAGCAGACTCGCCGCGGTTCGTGGATCATCAGCTATGCCGACCTGATGACGATCATTCTGACGTTCTTCATCCTCTTGCTGTCGATCTCGACGATCAAACAGACCCGGTTCGAGGTGCTCGTAGACGCTCTCACAGGGGTGAAGGTCGGCAACCTTCAGGAAGTGAAACAGAAGATCGACGAAGTCGTGGAGCGTGAGCAGCTCGGCGGACAGGTAGCCACGTCGATCGACGAAGACGGGCTCACGGTCGAATTCTCGAACGCCCTCCTCTTCCAGTCGGGCGACGCGGACCTGACCGAAAGAGCCGACGAGGTCTTGGAGCCGATCGCCGGCCACCTGGTGTCCGACCTCGAAACCGGATACGGACTCATCATCGAGGGCTACACCGACGACGTGCCCATCTCGAATCGGGACTTCCGCTCCAACTGGGAACTCTCGACCAGCCGGGGAATCAACGTGATGCGTCGACTCGGCGCTGCGGGATTGGATGCACGCCGCATGTCGGTTCAAGGGTACGCAGACACGCGCCCGGCGACCGAGGTGGATTTGAACGATGCCCAACAGACTGCGAAACTCGAACCTGAGCAGCTTCAGGAAGTACGCGCTCTCAATCGACGCGTGATCATCCGGATCGACAAGCTCGACCCGGACGTCATCGCCCGAATCGTCCGATCGCCGGACTTCGTTGCGGTAGACGAATCGCTCGAACAGGACGCCCGGGGGAAACCATGAAGCGCCAGCGAAGGAACACCATGAGACAGCCAATTCGACTCTTGGCAGCCGCACTTGTGATGGCGTCGCTATTCGCGTCGCTGCCAGCATTCGCGCAGGGTTCGTCGGCGCGCGAGCGACAGGCGATCGACGAGCGCAAGGTTGCGGTCGAGATGCAGGCGCGACAGACGATCGACGGCCTGTTCAACCGCCTCTGCCCCGGTCGCTGTGAGCTCGTGGAGCTCAAAGTGAAGATGGGTGAGCCAAAGAACGTCGGTGCGGTCGCGCCGGGCTTCGAGTCGGTCACGCCGCAGGCATTCGCGATCGAGGCAGAGACCATCGAGGCGACCGTCCTGCTCGACTCCAAACTGCCCGGCAACTTCCGCACGAACATTCCGCGGATGATCGAGTATCAGCTCCGCGGACTGGCACCGACGATCTCGGTGCGCCCGGAGATGCTCGACTTCCCTGAGCCACAGCTGCAGCCCATGCCGCCGGCCATGGTCGACCCGCCCCGCCCCGCCCCGTTGGCCTCGCCACGCCCCGAGCCAATCGTTGCGCCTCAACCGATTCCCACGCCTGAAGAGGAACCCGCCGAAACTGTGGCCGAGGAGACGGTCGAAGAGCCCGGAATCTTCGAGGCGCTAGCCCCTTGGATTGGGCCACTCCTGATGGTCCTCGTTCTGTTCATCATGGTCCTGGTTCTGCTTAGTCGACTGCGTGAGATCGCGGGTACGGGGGGGGGCGGAGCAGAAGAAGGTGGCAAGCGACGGGAACCACCGGTCGACGTCGATGGTCTGAGCGAAGCACTGCACTCGGCACGTGGTGTACGAAATCACGTGCTCCGAGGATGGCTCGACGACGATCCCGAATCGGTCGCACGAGTGGTCAGTCTCGTCGGGCCGGAGATTCTGAATGACCTGAAATCCGACTCGAAATTGCGCGGAAAGCTCGAAACCGTGAGCGCCTATGTCGCCGCGCAGCGAGAACCGCTCGACGAAGAGGCACGCCGCAAGCTCGTGAACGAGGCCAATGCCCGCATCAACGCTGCTCGCGTAACGCTCGACGATGCAGGCATGTCGCGCGACTGGGAGTTCCTCGAGGGGCTGAGCGTGAAGGCGCTCCGCAGCATCATGCAGAGCTGTACCACCGTCGAGAAGGTCTTCGTGGTTTCGCAGCTCCCGACCGCACTGCGCTCGAGCTATCTGGAGGGCATCGATGGTCGCGAACGGCGCGAGCTCTTCCTCGGCACAACCGACGAGTCACTGCCAAAGCAAGAGGCGCAGGCATTGGCCGCGCGGCTGCGAAAGGCAGCCGAAGAAGTCGCACATATCGGCTCCGAAGCAGACGGCCAAGCTTCGCTGGTCATCGACATGCTCGAGACGTTGCCGCTCATCGACCAAGAGGAGGTCCTGCGCGAACTGAAATCGACGCGGTCCGATGTCGCGCAGGTCGTTCTCGAGCGAATCTGCCTCGAAACCACCACCATGCACGTGCCTGGCGAACTGCTCGCCGACGCGATTCACCGAACTTCGGTCGATACGCTCTCGGCGTTCCTGCGCGGCACGCGGCAAGACGTTCAGAATCACCTCGTAAAGGTCGCACCGGCCAGCAAGCGTGCGGCAATTCTGGCGGAAATCGAGCTCGATATCGCGGTCGGCAAGAGCGAGTTCCTCGACGCTCGCGCGGCATTCCTCGGAACGCTACGCGACGTTCTTCGACGTGATGGCCAAGACCTCGGCCGAGCGAATCTCCGAGCGGTCATGGGCGAGTCGACGATCAACAAGGTGAACGAGGCGACGTCATGAAGTTTGGACACCCTCAGGCGGTTCGAGCGGTCTTCGTGGCGCTCGTCTGCATCCTCGGAGGTCTGGCGTCCCTGTCGTGCACGGTGGTGCGCTACGCCGACGACAACGACGGCGGTGGCGGTGGCGGCGGAGGCGGCTTTGCCACAGTCGACGTCTTGGTGTTGGTCGACCTGAATCGAAGCACCTCCAATCTGACCGAGCAGTACGGGATAATCGTGGGCGGACTTCTGTCCGGTCTTCAAGAACAGGACATCGAAGTCCGGCGAGCGGCGATGGCACCATTGCATCGGCGTACCGGTCAGGTCGTGCCGTTGATCTACGCGGAGGACGACCCCAACGCCGAGTTCGATAGTTTCGCAGAAGCCATCGCGTTTTTTGCTCGTGACGACGGGCTTGCCTACATCCCCGACACTTCGTCCGGAGAGGCCGAGAACATGCGGCTGCTCGGTGCGGACCTGCACAAGCGGTCGGTCTATCGGCCGACGACGGCTGACCCCGAAGGTACCGCCTACTTCCTGCCGCCCGCGGATGGCCTAGTCGTCGTGGTCTTGAGCTCGTCGGACCGTTTGTGCGGCTACGGCGACTCGGAATGCCAGGTCAACGGCGCCGAAGCGGCCGACTACTTCACAGCGACCAACGACGCCGGCGCGAGCTGGCTGGACTTCCCCGGCGAGACATCCTTGCGACCCAATCGCGTGTTCTTTGCACCGATCGTCACGGCCGAGAACACGTCCTACAGCGATTTCTACAACGGCTGCACCGAGCTACCGAACTTCCCCGTGACGCTCATCGATGTCATGGAGCCCGGCTCGAGCTCGTTCTGGGGACCGTTTGTGGACGCCGTCATCGACCGAGGCGGTCAGGGTGAGGTCGTCGACATGTGCGAAGCCATGTCATCGCGCGGACCCACCGCGCTCGGCTCCATCGTCGGCAAGATTCGGATCATGCTTTGAACGACGGGCGAATCCTCGCAGGTCAAGCGGTCGGGATGCTCTTCGCGCTGATCGTGGGCATTCTGATTGGGGCCCGAGCATGTGCCCCGGAGGCGCCCCCCGCAGAGGTCGAGGAACGGATCGTCGTGCAGGAATCCGAGTGTGACTGCGGACCAGTTGAGAGACCCGCGGTCGACGCGGGTTCCACAGAGGTCGCAGAGTCGAACGAACCAGCGGAACCAGCTCGTCCAGCAGCCAAATCGAAGGGCGAGAACGCCCTGCCCGAAGCTCCTGAGCCACGCACGCCAGCTGAACGTCGCCAACTGTTGGCCTGGGTCCGCGAACAATCTTCGTCGGTTCAGAGATGCTCGACCGCGGCACCAAACACAGTGCGCACGACCGTCACGCTCGAGCTCGGTGAAGACGGAGAGGTTCGACGCGTCATGATCGTCGATCCGTCGGGCGAGATCGACTCGTCGACGGAGCGGTGTCTTCGAAGCGAAATGGTGAAGTGGAGGCCGCCGGGTGAACTGGTCAAGCAGCGCGACCGGCTCATCTTCGGGCTGATGCTCTAGCGCGTCACTCGAACATGTTCGACATCGCGAAGAACGCGATGCGGTCGTTCGACTCGCGAAGTCGGGCCGACAAGGTGTTCACAAACGACCACAGAATCTCGACCGCGATCTCTTTCTCGCGCTCCAACAGCTCGAGAAAGTCCTTTCTCTCGAGCTTCGCCAGCAGGGTCGTCGAAGCCGCAATCGCCGACGCTGAACGCACCGACTCGTCGCCTACCAACGCCATCTCGCCGAAGTAAGAGCCCTCTTTCAGAAACGCGAGGGCCTCTTCGCCAACGCCGTGAATATTCTTCGAGATGCGCACTTCGCCCGACAAGACGAGGTAGAGCGCGTCTCCTTTGTCGCCTTCGCGAAACACGCTATTGCCAGGCTTGAACTCCACGGTGGAGGTCAGCGGGATGATCTCCAAAAGCGCTGAATCACTCAGCGTCTTGAAGACGTCGATCTTTCTGAGGATCGAGATGTCGAGGAACTTCCAGCCCACGGTAGTGCTCCGCTGTGACGCTTCGTCAGCCTTGAACGAACGACTGGACTATAGCCCGAGTTTTGGGGATACGCACGTTTCCTCCTGCACCGAAAGATTGACGCAGCGGGCTCTCGCGGGAAGACTCGCATGGAACCTCAACCGCTCAGGCGCTCCTACGAATGCCCATTCGATCGCGAATTGCTGAGATTTCGGACCGCCGAAACGACAACCACGCGCTGACACGCCTGCTACGCGCCGCGGGTCTTCAGTTCGGCGTGTTTGTCGTGGGCACGACAGGCTACTACCACCTCTCCGACGACCATTTCACGCTGCTCGACGCGGCGTACATGACCGTCATCACCCTCACGACGGTCGGGTTCGAAGAGGTCATCCCCATCAAGGGCAACCCCTCGTTGGAGGTGTTCACCATCATCCTCCTGACCATCGGGATGGGTGCCGTCCTCTACTTCGTCTCGTCGATCACCGCCTTCATCGTCGACGGCGAGCTGCGCGATTTGCTCAAGAGAAGAAACATGAAAAGCAAAATCGACCGAATGCGTGACCACTTCATCATCGCCGGGATGGGGAACACGGGCAGCCACGTGCTTCCCGAAATGCTCGTATCGAATCGCGAGGTGCTGATCATCGACCAAAAGAAGGAGTCGATCGACCAGGCCATGCGAGAGTGCGACGTCGAGTTGCCGTTCCTTGTCGGCGACGCCACCGAAGACGATGTCCTGATGCACGCAGGGCTAATGGAAGCCGCCGGCGTCATCTTTTCGCTGGGTAACGATCGAGACAATCTCTTCGCAACCATCACGGCTCGACAGCTCAATCCGGACATCACGATCGTCACGCGCGGTGAGCATCCTCAGTCGGAAGCCAAGTTCCTCCGCGCCGGAGCGACGTCCGTCATCTTCACCAACGTCTTGGGCGGGATGCGAATGGCGGCCGAAGCGCTTCGGCCCGAAGTGACGACCTTCCTCGACATCATGATGAAGGACCACGGCCACTACCGACGCGTGGAAGAACTGCCGGTTCCTGAAGGCTCGCCCGTGATCGGAAAGCCGATTCGCGATCTCGGCATCCGGAACCAGACCGACGCGCTGATCATCGCCGTGCACGACGTCGAGATCGACGACTACCACTTCAACCCCGGCCCCAACTTCCAGATCCCGGCACACTCGACCTTGATCGTGCTGGCGCTGATTGACGATGTGCCCCTCTTGGAGAGCATCATTGCCGGCGAACAATCCTGACTTCGCCGTTCTAGGCGAACCACTCCAAGTAGAGAATCGCGCCAAACACCAGGAGTAGCAGGACCGTCCAGGTGCCCGCTCCGACCGCCAAACCGAGGTTGGCCCGGCGTTTCTCTTCCCCGTACATGAAGTCCGGCCGCAAGCCTTTGGCGATGAACGTTCCCATCGCTGCCAGATTGACCCCGCACACATTGCTGGCGAAGAGAAGCCCTGCCTTGCCGGCCATCGACCACTCTCCGGCTCCAGCAAGGAGTCCAGCGGCTACGAGCGACGGAAGAAGGGCTACTGCGACCATCACGCCGACGATTCCCTGCGAAACGCCTGTGGTGAACGCGAGCGCTCCTGCGACACCGGCCGCAAGCGCCAGGACGACGTCTCCGAATCCGATGTCGGCACGAGATGCCAGCGTCGAGACTGCCGGGTCGAGCGGGATGACCGCTCCCACGAGAAAGCTGAAAAGGGCTGCGAGCCCGAGCGTCACGAAGAGCGCCCAGGCAGCCTTCTTGAGGAGTTCGGGCTCGGCTAGCGTGGTGCCGAGCGCGAGCGCAATGTTCGGAGATAGGAGCGGCGCGATGACCATGGCGCCGATTACGACCGCTGTGTCGTCGTTGATGAGACCGACGGCCGCGACGATGGTCGACATCGCCACCATCACGAAGAAGTTCACGTTGAGGCTGACCTCTTCGCTGAGCTTCGAACTGAGCTCGATCGCTGCCACGCGATCGGGCGGAGGTTCATCCTCGTCGTTTGGCTCGTCTTCCTCGTCGGCGGGCTCTGGCAGGGTCGCGAGAACCTCCGTGAGGAAGATCCGCGACTCGTCAAAAGTCAGTTCACTCTCGAGCCGCTCGACGAGGGCCTCAGTCCGCTCCGCATTCGCGAGAATGCGAAGGAGCTGCGTATCGTCGTCCTGCGCGATGCACCACGCCCCCAGAACCGTCGATCGATCGAGGTTCTCGAGTATCTCGCTCGCCGATTCCTTGGTGAGCGTACATTCAATCAGACGAAGAGGCATGGCCCGCCCTTGCTATGGAGTGCAGTCAGACGGTCGCATGCCTAATCGGAGGCGACGCTGATTACGCGAAGGTCATTCTGCCGCGTACGCTTCGATCGGCGGGCACGTGCACACCAGGTTGCGGTCGCCGTAGGCGTCGTCCACCCGTCGGACGGTCGGCCAGAACTTATGGGCGCGAGCCGAGTCGGACGGGAAGGCGGCGACTTCGCGCGTGTAGGCGTGAGCCCACTCGTCGGCGATGACGTCTGCCATGATGTGCGGCGCGTGCTTCAGCGGATTGTCGTCCTGCGGAAGGTCGCCATTCTCGACAGCCTCGATCTCTTTTCGGATAGAGATGAGCGCGTCGCAAAGCCGGTCGAGCTCGTACTTCGCTTCAGATTCCGTGGGCTCGATCATCATCGTACCCGCGACCGGCCACGACATCGTCGGAGCGTGAAAACCGTAGTCCATCAATCGCTTCGCGATGTCGACGACTTCAATACCGGCAGAGGTCTTGAATCCGCGGGTATCGACGATGAACTCGTGGGCGACCTGCCCTTCCGGTCCACGGAACAGCACGTCGTAATGTTCGCCAATCCGCTTTGCCATGTAGTTGGC
Source organism: uncultured Bradymonadales bacterium (assembly GCA_964384605.1). GTDB lineage: Bacteria > Myxococcota_A > Bradymonadia > Bradymonadales > Bradymonadaceae > CAYLMO01. Next base: position 38,175 of record CAYLMO010000016.1, read on the forward strand.
GTTGAGGATGGCGACCTGTGTCGCCCGCTTGAGGCCTTCTGGGCCGAGCATACGGATGTAGGTCCACGAAATGGGCAAGATGCTCGGAGAGCCCCACGCGGCCGCGGACACCGGGCCAATAGCAGACGCACCACCGACACCTTCGGTGAGCGGATGGCCGGGAAGGTGAGGGGCGAGATGTGCTTGCACGCAAATGGGCCCCATGCCCGGACCGCCGCCGCCGTGCGGGATGCAGAACGTCTTGTGCAGGTTGAGGTGCACAACGTCCGCTCCAAAGTCACCGGGGCGGCACAGGCCGACCTGCGCATTCATATTCGCGCCGTCGAGGTACACCTGACCGCCGAAGTCGTGGACGATGCTGCAGATCTCGCGAATGCCACGCTCGAAAACACCGTGGGTCGACGGATACGTCACCATGATCGCGGCGAGGTTCTGGGCGTTGGCTTCCGCCTTGGCGCGCAGGTCCTCGAGGTCGACGTCTCCGTTGTCGGCGCTCTTCACCACCACAACTTTCATTCCGGCCATGACCGCCGAAGCCGGGTTCGTGCCGTGAGCCGACTCTGGAATGAGGCAGACGTCTCGGTGCGACTCGCCATTGGCCTCGTGAAACGCCCGAATGACGAGCATTCCCGCGTACTCGCCCTGGGATCCCGCGTTGGGCTGAAGGCTCGTCGCCGACATCCCTGTAATCTCCGAGAGCATCGACTGGAGCGACGCGAACATGTCGCGGTAGCCAGCCGTCTGTGCCGCGGGGGCGAACGGATGGATGTTGTTGATCTCGGGCCACGTCACCGGAAGCATCTCCGTCGTGGCGTTGAGCTTCATCGTGCAGGAACCCAACGGAATCATCGACGTGGTCAGAGAGAGATCCCTTCCCTGGAGGCGATGAACGTAGCGCAGGAACTCGGTCTCGGAGTGGTAGAGGTGGAAGACCTCCTGCTGCATGAAGTCCGAGGTGCGCGCCAGATGTGCCGGCAGGTCGTCGATCGGGTCCTGAGCGAGGTCCTCGATACCAAATCCGAGGTTGGAAGTGCCGGCGAACGCGCCAAGCAATGCCTCGAGATCGGCGACTTCGACCGTCTCGTCGAGGCTGACACCAAGAGCGCCGTCGTCGTACCGGCGCAGGTTGATTCCCGCTTGGTCGCACGCGGTCAGGATGTCATCGCGCTTGTCACCGACTTCGATTCGGAGCGTGTCAAAAACCGGACCTTCGAGCGGTTCGTAGCCGAGGCGTTCGAGCCCGCGCGCGAGGATGACGGTGTAGTCGCGAACCCGTGACGCGATGGCGCGGAGGCCTTCCGGCCCATGATAGGTGCCGTACATCCCCGCCATGATCGCGAGGAGAACCTGCGCCGTGCAGATGTTGCTGGTCGCACGCTCGCGGCGGATGTGCTGCTCGCGTGACTGGAGCGCGAGGCGCAAAGCCGGCGCACCGGTCGCGTCGATGGTCTGGCCGACGATACGGCCCGGAACCTGGCGTTTGTACTCGTCGCGGGTGGCCATATAGGCCGCGTGTGGGCCCCCGAATCCGAACGGCACGCCAAAGCGCTGCGTGTTCCCGACGACGACGTCGGCCCCCCACTCTCCCGGAGGCACGAGCAACGTGAGCGCAAGAAGATCGGCGGTCACAATGACCAACGCATTCGCCGCGTGAGCACGTTCGGCGAGGTCGCGATAGTCTTCGATGCGACCATCAGTCGTCGGATACGAGAGCACTACGCCTGCGTACGGAGACTCCAAGTCGAACTCTGCGACCGAACTGACCTCCACATCCATTCCAAGCGGCTCGGCACGCGTCTGAATGACCGCAATCGTCTGCGGATGGCAGTCGTCGGCGACGAGGAAGCGCGACGACTTGTTCTTGCGATTCACCCGCAGCGCCATCGACATCGCCTCGGCTGCCGCCGTGCCTTCGTCGAGCAACGACGAATTCGCGACCTCGAGCCCAGCGAGCTCGGAAATCATCGTCTGAAAATTGAACAGAGCTTCGAGTCGCCCTTGGGAAATCTCGGCCTGATAAGGGGTGTATTGCGTATACCAACCGGGATTCTCGAGGATGTTCCGCTGAATCACCGGTGGGGTGACGGTCCCGTTGTAGCCGAGCCCAATGAAAGAACGGCGAACCTCGTTCTTCGAAACCATTGCACGAAGCTCTTCGAGAACTTCTTTCTCGGAGACGGCAGCCGGAAGCTCCAAATCGCGGTCGAGCCGAATGTCGGCGGGGACCGTCGCGCGCGACAAATCGTCGAGCGACGAAAAGCCGAGCGTTTCGAGCATCGATTGAATCTCGTGCTCAGACGGCCCGATGTGGCGGTCTGCGAAGCGGTCGGTGCGGACGAGTTGAGCGGCGTGCGTAGACATCGTGGCCTCGGCTGCGGGCATGTGGAGAGCGTCCGCCGCGCTGCCCCGCGCGACGCGGCGGATCCGTATCACGCGGAATTCGCCAATTCAACGACTCGGCTCCCGAACGTCTGAACCGGATCGCGCATTTCCGACAGACTCGAGATTTCACCAGACAAATCCGCACAACTTCGCTTGAAATCGGAGGATCGCGGCGGCACACTGCTGCGAGAACGTCTAACGCGCCGCGTCACAACCACGGAGGGATGATGCGCAACCTGATCACCAATGGACTTCGAAAACTCGTCAAATCGGAACAGCAGTATCCACACGGCGACCGCCACGCGACCATCATCAGCGTCGCAACCGTAAAAGGCGGAGTCGGAAAGACGACCACCTCGGTCAACCTGGCTGCGGGACTCGCGCAATTCGGCAAGAAGCGCGTGCTACTTGTGGACCTCGACGCACAAGGCCACTGCTCCACGAGCCTGAGCGCGACCATGCCGCCGCGTGGCGGTAAGCACTCGATCTCGGAAGTGCTCATGAGCGAGGAGCCGCTCGAACTGCTGGACGCCGCCATCCCAAGCGGAGTCAAAGGTCTCGACGTAACGCCAGCCGACCCGGGCCTCGGCGAAGCCGAAGGACGCATTTCGCAGAAGATCGGCAAAGAAATGCTCCTTCGCGACGCCCTTCGTATCACGCGCACCCACTACGACATCGTGCTGCTCGATTGCCCGCCGAACAAAGGCAACCTGACGCTGAACGCGATGTTGGCATCGGACTACGTGCTCGTCCCGACTGACCTTTCGCCACTCTCGGTGCAAGGCGCCGATGAGCTCCTTGGTACCGTAATGACGGTCAATGAACGACTTGGGCATGACCTCGACCTTCTTGGCGTGGTTCTGACTCGGGTCGACGGCCGCAACGTGTCGATGAATGACACCATGCTCTCTCAGATTCAGCAGGCCTGGGGCGAGCTTCTGCTCGAAACACAGATCGGTGTGAACACGCAGTTGGCGAAGGCTCAGCTCGAGGGTCGCCCGATCTTCGAATTCGCGGCAAACAGCCGCGGCGCCGAGCACTACGAAGCCCTCGCACGCGAAGTACTCGCCAAGCTCGCCTGAACCCCGGCACCTTCGGGGTGCTCTTTCTCCGGGACCCACCGCACCTTCGGGGTGCAAATCCCCTGCGCCAAAGCGCACCTTCGGGGTGCCTCCCGCTGCTTTCCTCCGCACCTTCGGGGTGCAGGTTCCCTGCGCCAAAGCGCACCTTCGGGGTGCCTCCCGCTGCTTTCCTCCGCACCTTCGGGGTGCAGGTTCCCTGCGCCAAAGCGCACCTTCGGGGTGCCTCCCGCTGCTTTCCTCCGCACCTTC
>CAYLMO010000016.1:41987-46981 GCA_964384605.1 uncultured Bradymonadales bacterium
CCTGCGCCAAAGCGCACCTTCGGGGTGCGCGTCTCCAGGGCGAAAGCGTAGATGCGAAGCAAAAAAAAGCGCCGGCGAATCTGCGCCGACGCCATTCCATGTGTCCGACTACTACCGCAGATCCATCACGCGGCTGATGATCTCCTTCATGATTTCGTCCGCGCCACCGCCGATACGCAGCAGACGTGAATCCCGCCAGGCACGAGCGACTGGGCCCTCTTCGACGTATCCCATGCCACCATGAAGCTGCACGCACTCGTCGATGACGTTCATGCATTCCTGGGCAGCAAAGAGCTTGGCCATCGAAATCTCCTTCTGACACTCGACACCGCGCTCGAACAAATCTGCCGCGTGGTACGAGAGCGCACGGCCAGTGGTGAGCTTCGTTTCCATGTCGACGATCTTGTGCCGAACGACCTGGAATCCCATCAGGGGCCGTTCGAACGCGTTTCGTTCTTTCAGATAGTTGATGGTCTTATCGAGCACGATCTGTGCTCCACCGATTCCTGAAATCGCTCCAACCAAGCGCTCCCCCTGGAAGTTTTGCATGATGTAGAGAAACCCCATGTTCTCTTCACCGAGGAGATAGCGCTTCGGAATGCGGCAGTTCTCGAAGAACAGTTCGGCGGTATCCGAACAGTGGTTTCCAATCTTCTCGAGCTTCTTACCTACTGAGAACCCAGGCGTGTCGGTTGGGAAGGTGAACAGCGAGATGCCGCCGTAGCGGAAGCCCGCTTCTTCGACCGATTGGGTGCGAGCAGCAAGCGTGATGAAGTCCGCACGAGTACCGTTCGTGATCCAAGTCTTTTGACCGTTGATGATGTAGTCGTCCCCATCGCGCTTCGCGGTCGTACGGATGCCAGCAACATCACTACCGGCGCCTGGTTCCGATACGCCGAGGGCTGCAATCTTCTCGCCTTGAATGGCGGGCATCAGGAACTCTTCCTTCTGCTCCTGTGTCCCAATTTCGCCGATAATCGGCGTTGCCATGTCGGACTGAACCAGGATTCCCATCGTCAGACCGGCCATGCCGCAGCGAGGAAGCTCTTCGCACATGACCGCGGTATGCCAGATGTCGCCCCCCGAGCCGCCGAGCTCCACGGGGTAGCGCGCACCAAGAAATCCGAGCTTTCCCATCTCTCGGAACACCGAGTCAGGGAAGTACCGTTCCTTCTCCCAAGCTTCTGCGTGCGGTGCGAGCTCCTTCTCCGCAAAGTCACGCGCTGCTTTTCGGAACATGTCGTGTTCTTCGGTGAACTGAGTCCATTTCTTGTCGGCCATCATGTCTCCTGCACTGCGCCGTCGGTTCAACGCAATTGAGTAAGTGTTCACTAACTTAGCGAAGTGTATCCAAGAAAATGTGGTGCCGCAACACGTTCCAAGCGCCGAGGAACTTGGTCGCGAGCAGGCCTCGTGGTACGCAATACCGCCGTGATTTTACGGGCCAAACCGCAAACAAGGATGTTTGAATGGGCGCATTGCAAGGCACGCTGACCTACAAGCTCTTCTTTGTCGAAGGAGAGCTACCATCGGACCTTCAGGGGACGTTTCTCGCCGGGATCAAGCACCGGGCGTTCTTTCCGCTGACTCCCGAAGAGGAAGACGAGGAACGGATCGGATGGGTTCCGATCGATCGTCCCCTCGACACGGAATTCACAGCGTCGAAGGTGTTCTTCAACGACTTCGTCAATCTCTCGATTCGACACGACAAGTACGTCATTCCTTCGCAACTCCTGAAGGCTCATGCCGAAGAAGGAGAGCGCGAGTACAAGGCTCAAAATGACAAGAAGAAGCTGTCGAAGTTCGAGCGAGAGGACATCAAGGAGCTGGTGCGTAAACAGCTTAAAGAGCAGAGCCTACCTCGAATGAAAACGATCGACATGAGCTGGGAGCTCAGTCAGATGCGCCTTCGGTTCTGGAGCCAGTCGTCGAAGATGTGCGAAATCTTCCAAGGCTACTTCGAGGACACCTTCGGGATGCGAATTGTCCCAGCAAACCCATACACACACGCCCTTCAACAGGGCCTCGCGCAAGAGGATGTCGAGAAGCTGGCGACACTCGAACCGAGCCAATTCGTCGATGGCGTTGTCGGCGTGGACTTCTGAACTAGCGAAGGAATGCATCATGGATTTGATTGACCTGATTGAATCGCGACGGTTTCTCGGCAACGAGTTTCTCATGTGGCTTTGGTTCAAAGCGGATTGCTTCGACGGCCTCCTGGCGGTCGAAGAACATGGCCAAGTCGAAGTCGTCTTCGACGACCAGCTGAGACTGGAGGCGTACCTCGCCGAAACCGAACGAAACGACTTGAAGGGCGGCGCCCCGGCATATTCCCCTGAAGCGAAGACCGCACTGCGTCAGGGCAAGCGTATCGCGAAGGTGAAGTTGAGAATCGTGAAGGAGGGCCGCGAATGGGTCTTCACCGTGAAGGCCGAGTCTCTCGAGCTCGGCTCGATTAAGATCCCCGCCGTCCTGTCTCGCGACGAGGACGACCAATTCTACGAGCGGATGTACCTGCTCGAAGAACTCGAGGAGATCTTCGAGAATCTCTATGCCGAGTTCCTGAAGCTCAGACTCTCGACCGACTGGCATGACGTTTGGATTCCTTCCATGCGCGAGTGGGTGGCTCGGGATGAACTCTCTGAGCCCAAGCACTACCCAGTCGCGGGCTAGATTCGATGACGATTCTGGAGGCGATCATTCTCGGCGCTGTGCAGGGGGCAACTGAGTTCCTGCCGATCTCGTCGTCCGGTCATCTGGTCTTGGGCAACCGCCTGTTGGGGTTGAACGAGCCGAATCTCCTTTTCGACATCGTTCTCCATGTCGGCACTCTCGTCGCTGTAATGGGCTATTACCGCCGAGACATCTGGGCGGTGGTTCGAGATCTGTACGTTGGGGTCACCTCCGGGGTGCGCGAAAAAAGCCTCGATGCGTTCCTCTCCGGTGAAGGCTCTCGCCTCGCCGTGCTCGTCGTTCTGGCGTCCATTCCTACGGCGATCTTAGGGCTGATGCTGGAGAGAGTACTGGACCCCGAAGGTGGTGAACGACTGGTCACCGCATCGGTTGTGTGCGGCATCCTGATAGTCAACGGCTGCATGCTCTTCTCCAACCGCTGGCTGATGGACCGGGAAGTCAGCGATCGCGGTGGACGTTGGACCCTCTGGGGTGTCACTCCACTGGTTGCGCTCGGAATCGGCCTGATTCAGGGAATCGCTGTGCTACCAGGAGTGAGTCGCTCAGGGGCTACGATTACCCTCGCCCTCCTTCTTGGGGTCTCGCGAAACGAGGCCGCTCGGTTCTCGTTCCTGCTCTCCATTCCCGCCATTTTGGGCGCTCTCGTGCTCAAACTCGATGTTGATCTCTTTGCGAACGCTGACGCTGCGACGGTTCTACCCTTTCTCACGGGAGCGGCCGCCGCCGCTGCAGTCGGCTTGGTGTGCTTGATGTGGCTCGTGAAGCTCCTTCGTGACGCTCGTTTCCATCACTTCGCCTGGTATTGCTGGGCGGTAGGTATCGCCGGTCTCGTGCTTCTCTAGCCTCCTGATGTAGCACCCCGAAGGTCCCTGCCCGGAAACAACAAGACCATCCGAACGCGTTCCACCTGTGGTTTTCCGTTGCCCTAGTTTTTTTCCCACCCGTTTTTCCGAGCACCACATTTGAGTGAATTCTCTTTCGAGATTCTAAGATTTTTTTGATCAAATCCTCGACGGCCCCGGTGAGTACAGAGCTGTGCGACCGCGTCCGACCATTGCAAGAATTGCAAATCAATCGCACAGCGACCGGCTACAAAATTTCTTTACTTGCTATGAGGTGTCTGAAACGGCGAAACCAAATCGAGAGGCCATCTTTACGGTGCCGCGTGGAAACACCACTTCGGCGAGCCCGTCTTGGATATCCCGCAAACGACGCCGATAAGTCCGTCGGAATCGTCGGACCAGCTCAAACAGTCTCGCAAGCAACCTTCGATTTGTTCCCGTGAAGTGCACAACCCCTTGGCTCACCCTCGGCTCGGTGTCGACCGGCACGTGCGGCGTTCGCTGCAGTGCGCTTTGGAGGCAGTTTGTTGGCAGTCCAGATCGTGTCCTCGCGCCAACGAGTAGGCGTCGGGTGCGTTCTTGAACGGTCTTGAGCTTCAAGTACCAATCCGCCTTGGAGTAACCCGCCTTTTTCGCGAGAGTTGGTACGGACAGCTGAACCTCCACGCGTTCCGGCCACTTCTTCTTATCGAACCACTCATCCGGTCGCTCCACGACCACGGGTGAGAACAAGAACTCAGGCACGCTTGTCGCTCCCATGAGCTCAGCTGGGTCTTCGACAATGCCCGCAGCCACCGGATTCAACATTATGTAGACGGCTGTCGTGAGCTCGGCCTCGACATCTGTTGCCGCGATGGCCTGCGACCGCACGTTTGGGTCGACGACTTTCCCTTTCATGTCCCAGTGATTGAGCAGCCACTTGCCGAAGACTCCGTTCACAAATTGCTCGAAGTCGGAAACTCTCGAGACAAGTGCGTTCGGATCTCGGTCTTGAACCTGGGCATGGGGATGATTGCCCATCATCGACCACCCGACTATCTCCATGTCGTAGTCGGCGAGCGCACGACCGACGATGAAGAGATACGCCTCGGTGATCTCTGGGTCTGGAGGGGTGAAGAAACGACCGTCGCGGTAGCGACAAACTGTGTGATGAGAGAAGCACGCGAACTTTGGGTTTGGCAAAGTCATGAGTCGCCCTTGGGTTCGGGCAACGTTCATTCGCTACCCACCAAGGTTATCGGCAGCTCATCCAATTCGTTGCGAACTTTTTTCAATCTGTCGTATTTTGAATGACAAAACACAAACCCGCACGTTGGTTCGAACAGATTTCATGACCCGAAATCATCGACCGGTCGACCTCTGGAGGTAGGTCCCTTCGGGGTGTTGACCTCTGGAGGAAGGTACCTTCGGGGTGTTGACCTCTGGAGGAAGGTACCTTCGGGGTGTGTTGCGGTGCTG
>CAYLMO010000016.1:47081-81528 GCA_964384605.1 uncultured Bradymonadales bacterium
CGGCGGCGGAGAACGAACCCGATGAGCAGGAAAACACCGAATGGACCGGTCATCCCGCCACCGGCAGCGGAACACGAATCGTCGGAGTTACCACCGCTCGTCGCATTCGGGTTGCCGATGATGATGATTTCGTCGTCAGTGCTTCCGGAAGTGTTGTTGTTCGTCCCACCGACGTTGTTGTTGGCGGTGGTATTGTTGCCGGATGAGTTGTTGCCCGTCGTGTTATTGCCGGTAGAGCCATCATCCACGCAATTGCCCTGGACACAGACTGAGCCAGCTTCGCAGAAGATGCGGAAGCACGGATCGGCAGCGGGTTGGCACTTGCCTACGCCGCCTTCGTCAACGCATTCCTGACCTGGCGGACAATCTGCGTTGAAGTTGCATTCGTTGACGACCGAGCCGTCGGTGCAGCTGAAGTTGGACGGGCAGAAGCCTGCAGACTGGTAGTCAGGGTTGACGCAGACGAACGCGCCGCCGCCGTCGACGCAGACCGTCGAGCCAGGGCACGACCCGTTCTCGCCGCAGTATGTAAGGCAGAGGCCGCCTTGGACGCACACGCCGTTTGCACCGCAGTCGTTGTTGGAGTTGCATCGCTCGCAGACGGAGCAGCGTTCACAGATTCCAGAGGTACAGGCGAATCCAGCCTGGCATTCACTGTCGGTGGAGCACCTTTGGGGTGCGCAGTCTCCGGTGGCGCCGCAGACTTGGCCCTCGGGACAATCGGCGTTGCTGCCGCAGGGAGGGGTTTGGCAGACGCGGTCGATGCAGACGAAGTCGCCGACGCAGTCTGAGGTGCTGACGCAAGCGCATGAGCCGCCTGGGTAGAGAGCACAGACGCCATTGATGTCGTCTGGCTCGAGTGACCGGAAGCCAGTGGAGCCGTCGTAGGAGGGATACATCGTTGGCAATCGGCCGCTCGCCCGAGTTTCGTGGCCGAGCCCGAGGTGGTGTCCAATCTCGTGGGTGGCGATTGACTCAAGATCCGTTGCGCGACCGTCGGTTCTGAAACGGAATCCGACTTCATTGAACAGGATTGGCGCGTTGTAGATGGTGCAGTCACTTCGAACGCGGGTCAGTGTCACGCCGATCGTGGAGTTCACCCCACCGAACTGCGGGTCCCAAGAGCCGGTTTTGAAACTGAGTACGACATTGCGCTGTGTGTTCGTCGCGGTCTCTGTCGTCGTGCCAGCGTAGTTGGCTCGGTAGCTCGAGCAACAGGGTGCGGCCCACGCGTTGAAGGAGTTCTCGAACGTGCTCAGAACGGTGTTGAATCCCAACGAACTCGAACCGTTCTGGTTCACGTAGTAGTTCACTGGGACGTTGGTCCAGGTCGCGCCACAGCTGTAGATGAAGTTGTAGCTGAAGGCGGTCGAGCTCAGCGTCATGACCAGAAGAAACGCCCCAAAACCAGTAACCATGCGGAGAGATTTCATTTCGAACCTCCCTTGATTCCTGCGATGAGCGCTTCGAGCTTCGCTTCGAACGACTCGAGGGAGTCGTCCTCTCGATGCTTGTGCTCGATGTCGATGGCTGACTCGTCGAAGACCAGTCCAAGGTCAGTCAGGTCGCGGAAGATCAGCGGCTTCTCGCCGTCGCGCTGGACCATCCACTTCGATTGTCCCATCGCGGTCAGGTAGAGGCCGGCGTACTGACCTTTCCCTTCATTGAGGAACAATACGACCTCTTCGCCCTTCGTGAAGGTCGGGTCGCCCGGAATCTTGTGGAGCATTCCTTCCCATTCACCGCCCCACTGCTGGAACGTGAACTCTTTCGAGTCGGGTCCGAAATATGTCTTCTTTGCGCGAATCGTGGTCCGTGTGACGACTTGCTCGCGGACAGGGTCGATGAGGGTCTTTTGCCCCACGACGGTCCCGAGGACGATGACCTCGGACTCTTCCACCAGATCTGCGACATCGAGATATTTCATCACGGTCGCCGAGGCGGACGTACTGACGGCCAGCAACAATACGGCCACGAGCACGAACGCGGAAAAACGCGCTGCTCGAGAGAGGGATGGCTTCATTTCAACTACCTGTACGAGTTTTGACTACACATCGGGATGCCACATCATAGTGAACCCTTCGATGCGTTCAAGCCTCGCAGCGATACAGCCTTTCTGAAGCCTCGATTCCGACTACTGCGGAAGCGCCCCTAAAGTCACCGTGATATCGGCGAGGGTGCCTCCTCGTTGAACGTTGAGCACGATCTGTTTGCCCACGCCGACGTTCCCAGCCATCCATGCAAGTTCGTCGGGTCCGGGGACCGATTTCCCATCCATTTTCAATACGATGTCTCCCGGCTTGAGCCCCGCATTTGCCGCGGGTCCGCCGCGAACGACACGCGTCACCAACACCCCACCTCGCGCTGGCAGTTCGAGCTCCGTTCGGATCTTCGATGGGATTGGGTCGATGTAGACCCCGAGCCAACTTCGCTCTACTCGACCGCCCTTTTGAAGCCGCGGCATGATCTCGGCGACCATCTTGATGGGAATTGCGAACCCGAGGCCCTGCCCCTCCGCGTGCACGGCGGTGTTGATGCCGACGACCTTTCCTTCGAGATTGAGAAGGGGTCCGCCGCTATTGCCGGGGTTGATCGACGCATCGGTCTGAATGAAATCCTGGTACATCATCTCCCCACCGAGCGGCAGAGACTTGCGACCGGTCGCCGAAATGATGCCGGCCGTGACGGTGCTCGTCAGCCCGAGCGGGTTCCCAATCGCGACGACCCAATCTCCGACCTGCGAAGTCTCTTCGCTCGCGAACTCGAGGTGCGGCAGCTTCTCGTCGGACTGCATCTGCAGCAGTGCGACATCCGTTTTGGGGTCGAATCCGAGCACTTTGGCGGGGAATCGCCGCTCGTCGAACAGTCGAACCTCAATGTCGGTCGCCTTCTCGACGACGTGCCAGTTCGTCAATACAAGCCCTGTCGGCGCGACGATGAACCCCGAACCTAGCGACTCAGCTCGCCGTTGGCCCGGAATCAGGCCGCCTCCGGGCACCTGGATGTATCGTTTCCCGGGGAGCTTCTTCGTCGTGTAGATGTTCACGACAGCCGGCCGCGCATCCTTCACAACCGGAGCAAAGCTTGCCGGTCGCGCCCCACTCGCTCCGGCCTTCGGCTCCGCCTTCTGCACGGCCTCGACTTCGGCGGGTTCTGCTTTGGCTGCATCCGCCGATTCTGCCGCGGTCTTCGATTCACATGAAAAAACGGTGGCGGCCACGAGGGCCAGCACCGTTCCAACGATCAATCGAGATTTCGAGTTCACAATCATCCTCCTTCGCGAAAGGGGGATGGCGTCGCGCTATTCGCTCTTCGACGCGACTTCGACGTAGGCCATCCGAAGCTCGTAGATCAGTCCTCCGAGCAAACGTTCTTCGTCGGGCTCGAGATTCCCGACGGTCTTCTTCTGAAGCATCTTCAGGATCTCGATGAGTTGCCGCGCGGTCGGCAGGTCGACGTCTTTCTGACCAGACACCGGGTCTTCGAGGTGTCCCAGTGCCACGTAGGCGCTGGTGACGAGGCTGATGATGTACGCTCCGAAGTCGAGTGGGGCATCGCCCGACTCTTCATTAGAACTCGGTACGTGAACGCCGGCGTTTCCGCCGAGCGGGGTCCCTTCGACTTTGTCGTCTTGGTCGGACATCTTCGCTCCTCGCGCGGCGACGCGTTACGCGTCGTCTTCGTCATCCTTGTCGAGCACGCCCTCTTCGAATTCGGCCTCGATCTTCACGGCTTGGTCTTCGAGGTCGTCGAGCGCGGCAAGGTGCTTGTCGTACTCTTCGCGAGTGATGTTCCCCTTTGCGAAGTTGCGCTCGAGGGTGCGGACATCGAATTTGCGGTTTTCAGCTGCCATCGGGATCTCCAAACATATTGGTTTCGACGATGGCTACTATACGACCGAAGGGTCCTGAGGCAAGCGAAGTCACGCCATTGCGTCGAGTGCGTCTTCAATTCTCTTCTTCAGCGCACCGCTCGCGTTGGGGAGTTCTTTCTCCAAAATCGCCCGCGCGTCCTCCGTGCGTTCGCCCCTCCGTAGGTCGAGGAGCGCCAGCTGTGTACGAAGCGATTTGCGGTAGGGCGACGATTCGCGGAGCGTTTTGTACATCGCCTCGGCCTCGTCGTACTTGCCGAGGTCGTACTTTACGTTGCCCAAGTTGATGTAGAGGCGGTCTCGCTGACCCGGCGGGAGGTGATGAACTGCCCGCTCGAGGACTTGCTCCGCCTCGCGATACTTCTCCATCGCGAGGTAGATCAGCGCCAGCTTGTTGAGCATCTCGCCCTTCGGAGCGAACTTGCGGAGGAACCACTCCGACCTGTAGTCCTCCAGTAGTTCCTTGTAGTCGCCGCGCTGGAACTTCCGCGCGAACTCCCGCTCGAATCGGCCCCACCGGCGCTCGAGCATGCGCGGGTAGACAACGTAGTAAGCTGGAACCCACAGGGAAAACAGCGCGAGCGCCCACAGCGGGACCTTGAAATAGAAGAACCCGACGAACATCGCGAGCAGCGACAGCGGCACGAGCGCGCGCTGCCATTCGACTGTGAAGGGTCCGATCTGGGTGGCCATAGCGGTCGGCATCCGAGTTCATCCTTCGTCCGCAAATTCGGACGATTCAAAAGTGTAGTGGGCGAGATGCCCCGAGGACAACAGTGTCACGAATCGAGGTCATCCCGCTTGGACCGCCGGACGGGTCCGAAGGTCACGCATTCGAAGTGCACGTCGACGGTTCGCCAGCCGTTCTGCTCGACGCCGGCAAAGGCCGCGACGAGCCCGTTTGGCTAGACGAGGCGACGGCGCACGACATCGTGTGGGTATCTCACGGGCACGGAGATCACGCCGGCGCGCTGGGACCACTCTTGGCCAACAAGCCACGCCTCGATGTCGTGCTTCCCGCAAAGGCCGTCGCCCCATCGGTCGCGATCGCTCGAGCCCAAGGGTTGGACCCGTCACGCGCGCACGCCATTTTCGACAACGCTCGTGGCCAGAAGTTCCACACTGCTTTTCAATTGGGTCCGTTCGACGCGATCGCCGCACCTTCGGGGCACGGACTTGGCGCGGGTTTGCTGCGTTTGGAGCTCGACGAAATCGCCGTTGGATACACGGGGGACTGGGCACTTCACCCTCGCGCGGGCGCTCAGCCGGCCGACCTCTCCGTGCTGCGCGACTTGGATCTCCTCGTCTGCGAAGCCGCCCTCTCTGGTGCTGCACGGCTCGACGACTGGTCGTCCATGGACACGATTTCGGAGCTCTTCCGCTTTCTCGACGACGATGGCCCACGGCTCCTTGCCGTGTCTGCCTTCGGTGAGTTCGACGAGCTCGCCGCCCTCCTCAAGAACCGCGGCGACCTGCTCGTCGAATCGGGCCTCGCCTCCCTCGCGCCCGGTGCTGCCAGCGCGGATCTATCGACCTGCCGGCGGCACCTCTCGGACGGAGGATTCGTCATCGCCCACGGGCCTCAGTTGTCGGCGAACGAACCTGCAGGCGAGCTGGTGATCCCACAGATCTCGAACCCCAACGCCCGCATCGCATTGTTCAACACGGTCCCCAAAGGTACTGTCGCCTCCACCCTATTCGGGGCGAAACATCGGGAGCGCCGCACGATACATGGTGAGAACCGACGGGTCCGCGCACGCATCCGCCGATTCGACTTTCCGTCGCACGCCACGCGGCCTGACCTCATGCGAGCCGTCACGAAACTCGCGCCAAAATCGGTGTTGCTCTTTCACCACGGCCACCGCGCGCTCGAAAGTCTGCGGCACGCCCTTCGAGAGTCGGGATTCATGGGCGAAATCGAGATCGCGCGCGCCGGAACGCCGCACGCTGTACCCAGATAACAAAAAAGCTGCCCGGTCTCGGGGGCAATCGAGACCGGGCAGCAAAGTCGGACGTTCGGGGCAATGAATCGTCCGAAAATTGTGAGGCGATATCAGCTTCCGAACAGGCGCAGCTGGTCGTTCGGGTTCACCGGGAACTGACTCGTGAACTGATCGCGTTCGATTCCGCCGAGTCGGCGAAGTTCCGCGTGAACGTGCTCGGGTCGAATCCTGATGCCGTTCGGGTCGGCCTGGAGCGTCTCCGGATTCACGTTAATCGGGCCGTGTCGCATGTCGGTCTGACCGATGACGGTGTTGCCCGGAATTCCAGGGCCCATGAGCATCATCGAGTTGATGGACCAGTGGTCCTTACCGTTTCCACCGTTGTAGCCCGGCGTACGGCCGAAGTCGGAGCCGACGACGATGATGATCTTGTCGCCAATTCCCATGCGCTCGGCTTCATTGATGATGAAGTCCACGCCTTCGGTGACTCGGTCGAGTCGCGGCATGTGCCGGTTGTCGTGGTCGCCGTGGGTGTCGAAGCCACCGGTCTCGAGGTTCACCGAAACGCCCAGCCCGGCGCGGAATGCGGCGAGGGCCACGCGAGCCTGGTTGATGAGACCGTTGTTGTTGTTCAGGTCCTCCGGCAGGTACTGCAACACGTCTCGAAGTTCCGCTTCGCCCAGTCGCGCGGTGTGAAGCGCGCTCATGGCGTTGCGCATCTTCGGCAGCGCCATCTTCTGCTGCTTCGCCTCGAGGCGTGCGTCGGCAGCCTGCTTGATGCGCTCCATCGCGTAGTTGCTGTGGAACGTGTCGTTCGAGTCAGGGCGGATACGGTTCGAGTAGGCGATACGAGGGATCGTATCGACTCTGTCAGCTCGCGTCGCCGCGATGACCCCACCGGTCATGTCGTAGCCGCCGTTCGTGATGAACGACATCGGCAGCGAGGGCCCCTGCTTCGCAGCGATGAGCGCGGCGAGCGTCGGGTGGCCTTCGTTCAGCTGGCCCGACCATGTGTAGCGGGTGCCCTGCTGGTGACCGTTGGTCGACATGTCGATGCCGTTCACGATGCAGAGGCGCTGGTAGTGAGCCTGGAAGAAGGCTTCGTTGTTGCCCATCGGGGCGTAACGAAGGTTTCCGGCTTCACCAATGGCGCTGGTGTCGTAGCGGTTGGTGCCCTCTTGGTTCCCTTTCGGGTCGCACAGGGAGGTTGGGTCCCAGCCTCCGCGAGCGTGGATGAAGAACCAGTAGGGTCCTTCGAAGAGGCCCTGAGCGTGGGCTTTCTTCGTGGTTGCCACCGGGGCGGCGACCGAGAGTCCAACTGCTGCTGCGGCTTTCAGGAAAGTTCGGCGATGCATGGCCAGTCCTCTTGTTTATCGTCCGTGCGTGCTGCTTCGATACTTCGGGTTCCAGTCTTGCTGCTTCGACTTACTCGTAGAGGTAGTCGTAGTCCGACAGGAGGTAGGTGACGACTGCCATCCAGGCGCGCACCGTGTAGTCATCGTCGTTCGTGACGCCGTTGTTCTGGCACATACCGGGCAGGTTGCCGCCGTACTCACCAGCGTCGCGTCCGCGCTGACCATCTTCGAGAATATCCGTGAAGAGAGTATACGTCGCTTCCATCTGTGGGTCACCGTCGGCGACTTTCTCGCCGAGCAGCTGCCAGTGGAGGTGCGTGATGTTCTGTCGAACTGCGGCTTCTGCGCTCTGGTGCGTGTCGCCCTGGTTGACGTAGGGGAACATCACTCGCTCGCTCTGCTCGCGACCGAAGTCGTTCGAGACGCTCAGGCAGGAGACTTCGTTCGCCATGCGGCGCGCGATGCTCGAGGCCAGTGCGTTCGGCTCTTCGAGGCGCTTGACGATGGCGTTCGAGTCGATGCCGCCGTAGAGGAGCTTGAACTCACGCGTGTCGAGCAGGACGTTGCGGTCGTTCACGCGCCAGGTCGCGCCGGTGGTCGCCTGAATCTTGCGGTGGAGCATCTCCGGCGAGAGCAGGCGCGAGGTTCCGAGGTCGGCCAGTTCCATCTGGCGCTTCGGCGAGACCGAGCGTGCGTTGTGAGCGCGGTAGTATGGGCTCTTGATGATTTCGACCAGCAGCTTCTGGAAGCTGTAGTTGTTGTCTTCGAACGTCTTGCCGAGCTGCTTGAAGAACTCGTACTGGACTTCGTAAGCGCGGAACGATGCTTCGTAGTCGCCGCGAGTCGGGTCCTGAGGCAGCGTGAGCGGCTCGTCTCCGGTGAGGAGCGTGTAGGCGTGGTGCACTGCCGAGACCGTGAAACGAGGGTCTGCGGTGGTGCGCTGTGCCAGCCAAGAGAGGCTCTCGGGTGCGTTCGAGTTGCCGACAATCTCGTCTTCGAGTCCCGGCGGAAGCATGTCGGTGTACCAGCCCGAGTCACGCGGCGCGTAGTGACCGTTCTCGTCCCAGTTCTGGAAGGCACCTGCGACCGGGTCGATGACGCTGTGGCACACAGTGCACTGCGAGTCGAACAGGGTCGGGTTCTGCGACATGTCGGTCTGCGTCGGGTCAATCGGACGCTCCGCCAGCTTCAGGACGTCGGTCGCCAGGAAGTAGTCGTAGAAGACTGCCGAGCGGTTACGGTTGCGGTTCGTGTCCGTGGTCGGGTTCCGGTTGAGGAACGCCGGCGTGGTGACGACACCTGCGTGAGGCGTGCCTGCCAGCTGAACCATGCGCCATTCGTTCGCGTCGTTCTCGTCGGCGAAGCCAGCGTCCTCGAGGACACCGTAGGAGCGCGCCGAGTAGGGGTTCACGACCGTGTAGTCTGCCGTGAGGATCTCCGTGAACGGGCGGTCATTGGTGACGATGTAGCTGATGATCTCGAGCGGCTCTTGTGCAATCGCGTCGTTGGCGCGGTTGCGGTTGTCGTTGTTGTCTCCGTACCAGCGAGCGTTCGGGAAGACGTCTTCGTCGAGCAGGTCGATGGCATTGTCGCCCGGAAGGAAAATGTCGGTCAGAAGGACGTCGTTGAACGACTCCTTGAGGCGACTCTTGAAGACTGGGTCCTGCATGACGCTCTGAACCGCGCCGTCGAGGTTACCCGACTGGACCATCGTCATCTCTTCGTCGGTCGGCAGACGGCCTGCGAGCGAGAGAGATGCCTTGCGCAACGTGGTGTCCGACTCGAGGAAGTCGACGTCGCGGTAGAACGAATCGTCGTTCGCCGCTTCGCACGACCCAGGATTCTCGGCGCGGTCGATGAAGGCCTTGAGACGGTTGAAGTTGTCGTCACCCTCTTGGATGACGGCGCCACCGCCGTGTGCGACCGTTCCCATCGCTTTCAGGAGCAGGACCGACGTGTCGTCACGCTTGGTGCGTGCGAGGTCAGACATGAGCTGGCGGTTCTCTTCGAGGTAGCCACCCCAGCCTTCGCTGCGGAGAACGAAGTCCGAATCAGCTGCCGCGCCCTGCGCGTTGTGGCAGGCGAAGCAGGAGTTCTTCACCGTCGGCGCCCAAACTTCGCGAACGAAGAATCGGTCGTCAGGGGTGCATCCCTCCGGAGCGCTTCCGAGTCCGTCGAGAGAACCGTTTCCATCGGCGGCTCCCGAACCATCTTCATCTTCTCCAAGAGTCATGAAGCCATTCTGGCAGGCCGTTCCAAAGAACAGGACGGCAAGTCCAAGAAGAGCAACTCCGAGTTTGACGTTCACTTCGTTTCGCATGGCCTTCGCTCCTTCACGTTGCGTTGCGGTCTGAATAGGAGCAATGGCCATGCCAACCGTCACACTTTGTCCTACATTCGTTCACATCAGCGCCCCTACTCACTCGCCAGATCGGTTTGATCTACGCATAGAACGTGCTGGATCGGTCGATCGCCGCTCGACAGGTTTCGGAGGATCCTCGAGTTGCGGGGAAGCACGGACTAAGCGATGTTCCCTTGGATCGCGGTGGGTTGTGGCGCGAATGACACAACATGCTGCGTTGCCCAAAAACCCCGCTGTGGTACATATGTCACACCCACAAGAAATCCTGGCGTCCGAGCGCACACGCGTGGCCTCCCTCTCCGACGTGGAATGGCCTGAACACGCCATCATCATTGCGGACGCCGGCCTCCCGCCATCCATCCTCGACGTTCTCCCCGACCCGATCACAGTCGACGCCGGCGAGGCACTCAAGACGCTCGCTTCGGTCGAGAAGCTCGCCGAACGTGTGCTCGAACGACGAGCCACGCGACCCATGACCATCGTCGCGGTCGGCGGCGGCTCCATCGGCGACGCGGTCGGATTCCTCGCGAGCGTTCTATGGAGGGGCGTGCCGCTATGGCATGTGCCCACGACCCTCCTCGCGATGGTCGACAGTGCGCATGGCGGCAAAACCGCCGTGAACCTGGCGAGCTACAAGAACCAGCTCGGCACCTTCTATGCGGCCAAAAGGGTGGTGCTCGTCGACGAGATTGTGGCCGGCCTACCCATCGTTCAGCGCGAAGAGGGGCTGGCCGAGCTCGTGAAGGGCCTGTGGCTGGGCGACGCGGAAGGGGTAGACCTGCTCGACGAGGTTGGTGTGGGCAAGCTCGCCGCCCTCCCCTTCTCTCACATCGGCGAATCGCTCATGACGCTGCTCGAGCGTGCAATCGACGTGAAGCTGGACGTCGTGGCGAGAGATCCGCACGAGACGAAGGGTATTCGAACGTTGCTGAATTTCGGCCACACGGTTGCACACGCGCTCGAGTTGAGCAGCGGGCTCTCGCACGGGCACGCGGTCGCGTGGGGGATGTGGGTCGCAGCCGAGGCATCGCTGGAAGGAGGATTTTGCACTCCCGAGGTTGCCCGCCGGCTGCGTCGGCACGTCTATCCTCTGCTCACCCCCATCGGTTCTTCCCAGCTCCCGGAGAAAGCATCGTTCGTTCGGCATGTCGACCGCGACAAGAAGAAGGTCGCGGGCACGCTACGCTCGATCGTGGTGCGCGATGCGGGCAATTGCGAGGTGGTCGACTCGGTTTCGAGTCATCAGTGGTGGCGTGCCCTACTCGACGCACATCGCCGCTGGCACGAAGGCACGATCAGCATCGAGCGCACGACCGAAGTGGAAGCGCTCAAGGTGCACGTCCCATCGAGCAAGTCCGAAGTGAATCGTATGCTCACGATCGCTGCGATGCGGCGAGGACCGACTCATGTGAAGCATCGCGCCGACGCCGATGACGTGGCCTATCTCGAACGTGCGCTCGAGAAACTCCACAAAGAGGGGCCGACCGAGGTCGACGCCGGCGAAGGTGGCACCACACTGCGATTCCTCCTCGCGCATGCAGCAACGCTCCCCGGGGCGACCACGATTCGCGCCCGGAAGCGTTTGTTGGAGCGACCGCACATGCCCTTGCTCGAGGCCCTTCGAGAGCTTGGAGTACGCGTGACCGAGGGCGACGACCATTTCGTAGTGCATGGACCATTGCCCACCGGGCCGCTTCAATGCTCGGTGGCGGTGGATGAGTCATCCCAATATGCGTCGGCACTCGCGATGATCGCCGCGAGCGGGCGGCCGCTGCGACTGCGGCTCGAGGGACACATGGTGTCGGTGCCGTATTTCGCGATGACGCTCGAGCTGCTTCGTCAGGCGGGGCTACGCGTGACCGAGACGGGCACAGAGGTCGTGCTCGAGCCCACCGATGCACTGGGCGAGGAGCTCGAACTCTGGGCAGCTCCCGATGCGAGTAGCGCTGTGGCCTGGACGGTATCTGCTCGGCTCGGAACGCCGGTGGAAGCGCCGATTGAGACCGCTTCGCTGCAGCCGGACCGCCGAATTCAGGGGATCATGGAGCGAGTGTCGACGGCAGCGCCCGGCACTGTGGTCGAAGTCGACCTGTCAGACTCGCCGGACCTGGCACCGGTGCTGGTGGCGGGTATGTCGCTAGAAGACCGCGGCCTGCGAATCACGGGGGCCGGCCATCTGAGGCACAAAGAATCGAACCGTATCGACGATGTTGTCGAGGCGCTCGGCGAGGTCGGAATCGAGGTCGTGGGGACGGTCGACGGCCTGGAGGTGCCCGTTAGGCCACAGGTTCCGATCGCCGAAGCGACCTGGGAGACGCGCGGCGATCATCGATTGGGCTTCGCGGCTTTGGTGCTCACGACGAGGGGAGCGCGTCTGCGCGTGCGCAACCCCTGGGTCGTGACGAAGTCGTATCCGCGCTTTTGGCACGACGCACGCCGACTTGGCTGGGATGTGGAGCTTTCGCCGTGATTGCGTGCTCCGACGGAGTACGTTTCAACGGGCTGAGGCGTTGAGCGATTGGCCGATGAAGACTAAAGTTGGCGTCAAACCAAACGAGACGAAAACTATGAAACAGATCTTCCGAATGGCAGCATTGGTACTGTTCTTGGGAGCAACGGGCCTTTCGGCTCCGGCGTGCACCCCGGACGCTAGTGATACGTGTGACGCGCGCTGCGATTGCGAAGGTTGCTCCGGGCGCGAGTACGACAACTGTGTGGACGATTGGTATGACGACGAGCGTCGGTCGGCCGATCGACGTTGCCTGCCCGAGTTCGACGATTACATCGCGTGTCAGGAGGCCACCTGGCAGTGCCGTGGTGGCGACTATGAGACGGATTGCCGTCGCGAACGAGACCGCTGGCGAGACTGCATCGACTAAGGATGTTCGCGAAAATACGGGGGAAAACGAATTTCTGGCGGATCAAAGAACTTGACATTTGCGCTCAGCAGAGTATCAATCCGCCGCTTGACGTTCGAGAGACGACTGCGCCGGTTGATATATGTGGATACGCAAAGTCTTACGAACATGGATGTTCGTGATCATGGTTGCCGCAGGGATGCTGGCACCGAAAACGCCCGCGCTTGAAGCGGCGGGCCCGCCGGGGGCTTCTCCCACTTTGATGGGAGCAGCTGCGAAGTTCGGACCTCTTCCGACCTCTCGACTTTTTACGGTCGAGACGCTCAAAGAGGTACGTGCACTCGCAAATGAAGAGCTCTGGAAGCTCCCCTCTGTTCGCCAACAGGAAGTGCTCGCCGACGCCGCACAGTTGCGCGCTCCGCGACCTTATGACGAGCTGTGGCACACCGTGAAGGAGCGCCAGAGCAAGTATCGCATTCGCGAGATGTATCGCGGGCGCCTGAGTCGATACGAAAAGCTCAATCCCGACGTCGACCTCAACGAGCTCGTGCCGGGTCAGCAGTTGCTGGTGTGGGAGCGTCGAGAAGACAAGCCGTCGCACAGCATCGGCTCCCCGAATCGCGGCCGGCTGTTCAACGGTGAGCCGCTCGCTCCGGGCGACAACTACGTCATCCTCTATCAGCACCGTACATTCGGCGCGCCGCATGCGGTCGCCGAGATTCAGCGCGTGCTCGACGAGTACGGCCAAGAGTATCCCGACGCTCACCCGCTCATGGTCGGCGACATCAGTTTCCGCACGGGGCGCCACATCCGGCCGCACAAGTCGCACCAGTCCGGTCGCGACGTCGACATTTCGTATCCGCGCCACAAGGCTCCGCCGAACTACAAGCGATTCCACCACGTCCGCCGAAAGAATTTGGACGTCGAGAAGACGCTCTGGATGATGAAGTCGTTCATCGACGGTGGGTACGTCGAGTACATCTTCATGGATCGCTACTTTCAGCGGCTGCTGATCGAGGAAGCTCGCGAGCAAGGCGCTCCGGACGAGTGGATCGATGAGGTGTTCCAGTACCCGAACTGGTCGGGCGGAAAAGCGATCATCCGGCACGCGCGTGGCCACCGGAACCACTTCCACATTCGGTTCAAGTGCCATCCCGAAGACCGGCGTTGCCGCGATTGAGTCATCCGGTTGGTTCTTGATGGAATCGGCTGACCGGCCTACAAGATAAGCATGCGCAACGACTTCCATCGCACGGTCGCGCTCTTGAGCGCGGCCGCTGTTCTTTTGGGCAGTGTGCCTGGTTTCGCCCAGGATCCGCACTCCGAAGATACCGCCGAGCAGCACTATCAAGCGGCCGCGTCGCTCTTTGGTGAGGGACGATACCGCGAGGCGCTCGACGAGTTCGATGCGGCAATCGCCATATCTCCCGAGCCGGTCTTCTACTGCAACCGGGCGGTCGTTCTCGTGAAGCTGCGTGAACCGGTCGCAGCGGTCGAATCGATGCAGGTTTGTCGGAACACGTTCGAAGGGAGCGACGAGGAGCTCGCGCAGATCGACGCACAGACACTCGCGATGGAGACGTTCGTTTCGACGGTGCGTTCACGTTCGAGCGAAGTTGCTCGCGACATTGCGGCTGGTCCAGTCGTCGTCGAAGGTCCGGCTCCGGCGCCGGCCGACGATAGCTGGGATCTGGCGTCCACGGGCTACGTCACGCTTGCCATCGGACTCGCTGTTTTGGGTGGAGCGTTGACGCTGGACCTCTTGAGCGCGGACCTTCGAGACGAGTTCATCGCCCAATCCGAGGGTGGCTCCGGAACGTCACGCGAGCGGTACGATGAGTTGAAGGCCGACTACGACCAACGCCAGCTCATCTTCTACGGGCTTGCAGCGGGTGGCGCGGTGTTGACGGTCGCCGGCGGGATTTTGGTCGCGTGGGACCTCTTGGATTCGTCCGAGGAAGTCTCGGTCGGCGCGACGCCGACGCCCGGCGGCGCAGTCGGAACGGTCCAATTCCGATTCTAGTTCAATCGATGAACTTCAAACGGTCTTTGTCGAGTGTGACATTGACCTCTCGGTCCTTCGACGGGACCACCTTCACGGTCACATTCTTGTAGCCGACATGCGAAACGCGAACCTCTACGGGTTCCTCGCCCCACTCTACTTTCGTGGAGAGCGGGGTCACTCCGACTTTCGAACCGGCGATACTCACCGAAGCATTGTGCGGCTCGGAGTCGACACGAACGGACACTTTCTTGGTCCTGGTTGGCGTCGTCTTTTCGACCTCCGGTTTTTCGTCTGGCTCTTTGTTCGCCGGGCCGGCGACGGCCATGCCATCCTCCTCGCCAAACTCGAGCGGGTCAGGCTCTTGGCCTGCGTCGATCTCAGCTTCGGCGATGGGGTCCTCGTCCACCGGCGTGGTTTCGACGTTGCCCACATCGGGCGCGAGAGCCACCACAGCTCCGGCATCGGCTGATGCGACGGGCTCTTCGATCGCATCGAGCGTGAGCCAGAGTTTCCAACCGATCGAGATGACCAACACCAGCACAATCACGCCGACCGCGCCTGCGAGCGCCATCGGATTTCGCTCGCGATTCTGGCCTTCTGTGATCGCGTGAACCGTGTCGGTCTCCGGCGAGATTTCGTCGGGCGCTTTGGCGAGTATGTTGGCCATCTCGCGGGCAGATTGGATGCGTTCGAGCGGCTGTTTGATGAGAGCTCGCTGGATCGCGACGCCGAACGCCGAGTTGCGCAGTCCCGGGGGCAATTCAGGGGGGTCGTCGCGCAAATGGCGAACCATCACGGCCGAGGGAGACTGTGCCTCGAACGGGTGTTCGCCGACCAACATCTCGTAGAGAAGGATTCCGATGGCGTAGAGGTCGGTGGTGTGGTCGACCTCGTCGCCGATGATGTTCTCGGGGCTCATGTAGTGCGGCGTGCCGAGCACGGTCCCGGACTGCGTGAGCGTCTTGAGCGCGCCGGAGTCCTTCTCGCCCTGGACCAGCTTCGAGATGCCGAAGTCGAGCACCTTCACGACCTCTTCCACCGTGCCATCGGGCTGCGTGACGGGCAGCAGGACGATGTTCTCCGGCTTCAGATCGCGGTGAACGATGCCGGCTTCGTGGGCGTGCTCGAGCGCCGCCAGGATCTGGGTGACGATCGACCGAACGCGAGGGAGCGAGATTTTCTCGTCGCCATTCATCGCGTCTTGGAGCGTTTGCCCCTCGACGAATTCGACCGCCATGTAGAGGAGGCCCTCGTCGACGCCGTAGTCGTAGAGCTTGATGACGTTTGGGTGGTCGAGGCGGCTGATGAGCTGCGCCTCGCGCTGAAAGCGCTGGACGATGTCGGCCTGCAGAAACGCCTGCGGGAGGAGCGTCTTCAGGGCCACCGTTCGTCGGATATCGTGCTGATCAGCCCGGAAAACCACGCCATAGGCCCCACGTCCGAGTTCCTCGATGACGTGATACTTCCCGGCGACGACGTCGCCTGGCGTAGGTATCGAGAATTGTTCAGACATGGGACGAACGGGCGACGGAAGTGAGCCGACATGTCACCGCCGTGACCACGAGTGGACACGAGAGAGCCGTCGGAACATTGCCAAGGGTAAAAAACCCTACCCCGCGGTTCTGTTCCCGGCAAGTTCGAGACCCGCGCGCGCTCTTGCTTAGACGCCTACTCGCCGCTAGGGTGTGACGCGCTCGCGGGCCCCAATTTTGGGCCACGATTTCTTTCACCGATGGCGAGACGAAGATGGGTATTCTCGATTTCCTGTTCGACAAAGAGAAGGCGGAGCAACGCCGATTGGCCAAGCAGAAGAAGACGCTCTCGAACATGTACGTTCAGCCTTCGGAGCGTAACTTCCTCATCGCACAGCTTCGCGATGAAGCCTCGCCCGAGGCTGTCGAAGTGCTCCTCTGCAGGTTCGACGAGAATGCCCCGAACACCACAGTAGACTTGGACGAGAAAGAGTTCGTCTACGACGTGCTCGTGACCCTTGGGCGGGAAACGGACATCGGCGTGGCGGAGTTGGTGAAGGCCGATCTCCGCAAGCGCGACGACCACATCAACTGGCCGATGCGCGTGCTCGCAGACATCCTCGACTACGAGGATTTCATCGCGTTCATGATTGAGATTCTTCAGAGTCAGGGCACGGACTACCAGCGCGACGCCGAGAAGAAACAGGAACTCCTCATTCGTGCCCTCGAGTTCAAAAACGCTGACCTGGCACAGGAGATCGTCCGCTTCCTCGAAGACGCGAACGACACCATTCGGTTTGCGGCCGTGGATGCGGCATTTGCCCAAGAGGCTCCCGAGGTCACGCTCGAGCCGCTCGTCAAGCACCTCATCGCGGAAGAGTCGCTTCGAAACGTGAAGAAGAGCTGCGAGAACTTCGCGCAAAACAAAGAGATGGTCGTGCCTGAAGAGCACCGAGCCGCCGTGGCCGAAGTCCTGCCCGACGATTTCGCGCTCCACGCCGATGGCTACATCTACGAAAAGCGCGGCTGACCCCTATGGAGCTGACGTTCCTAGACCAGCCTCGCGACGTCTCGAGCTCCACCACGCTTGTCGCCTCATTGGCCGCACTCCCGGCCGCACCCCAGCATCACGTTGTCTATCGCGGATTGGACTCGACCGGCATCGCGGTGCCTTCGGCATTCGGAGGGTGGTTGGTCCTCCCCGCTACCACGGTGCTCGCCCTCCCCGGCTTCGAGGATGCGTACGAATTCGTGGACGACGGCGCGCTCCACACCATCTTCGACCTCGAAAAGATCATCCGGATGCTCCTGCACGGCTCGCATCTGGCGGTGGAGGTGCTGAGTTCTCGTGCCGCGCTCAATGCAAGCGAAGCCTCCGTACGATGTCTGGCGCAAACGTTGAACCGACGCCACCTCGCGGCCGCGAAAGACTCGCAACGGACCTTGGCTGATGCAACACCGGGCGCGATTTCGAACGCCGATGCGCTCGAACATTTGCGTCGTGTCGCGCAGGGGAGCTCGCTGTCTCGCGGTCGCCTCGGGATGAAGCTCGAGCTCCTCGTCCGGGACAACGAATGGACCGCCGACCGGCTGGTCGACCTCGCTACCGAACCGGCGAAAGTTGCCGAACCGGTCGACGCCGATACTCTAGAGGAGATTCGCACGCTCGCGGCGTCAGCCACATTTGGCGACGCACTGCCGGCGAATCCAAGCGACTACGACGCACTCTCGAACTGGCTCGTCGCGAAACGGCTCGGAAAGCAATGATTCGACTTCTCATCATCGGAAGAAGCGCTGCGGACTGGGGAGCGAAGCTCTCGGAGCACGCGCCCGATATGACGGTCGACATGGCGCGACTGCCCGCAGCGGGAATTCGACAGCTCACCGCCACACCTCCAGATGCAGTGCTCGTGGTGGAATCCAGCCACGCCGACCGCGTGAGCACGCTCGTGGGGGCCGTCAGACAACAGCCGCTGGGCGCGCTCACACCCATCGTAGTGTTAGGCGAAGGGCTCGATCCAACGCTCGATGTGCAAGCGGTACTTTCGGGCACACCCGCGCCGACGCTGGTGCTGCAGGCCCTCGAAGACGCTCTCGAGCTCGAGCAGGGAGAGCTGACATCGGAAGCTGCCGCGATCACGACCATCGAGACCCAACGCCCGCCGGAGTTCGACCGCGAACCGACGCAGGTTCAGCCCGAAAAGGCAGCCCCACAGGCCGCGCGAATCGAAACGCCCAAGTTCATT
The DNA here is from genome assembly GCA_964384605.1 of uncultured Bradymonadales bacterium. Lineage (GTDB taxonomy): Bacteria > Myxococcota_A > Bradymonadia > Bradymonadales > Bradymonadaceae > CAYLMO01. Next base: position 65,194 of record CAYLMO010000016.1, read on the forward strand.
CTCGAGGAGATTGTGGACGAGCCACCCGAAGGTCCTCGCGAGATCGAGCGTTCGGACCTGTTCGGTGCTCGGCCTCGCGGTCGGACCGAGAGCGACGTGGACGAGGCCACCGTCAAACGAATGCTGCGGTCGGTCCGGCACGAAGACTACTACGCGATTCTCGGCGTTCATCGCGGAGCCGAGACCCCTGCCGTGCGCGACGCCTACTACAGGCAAATCGAGAGATTCGACCCCCAGTCGGTCGACGTGGACTTGGCGCACCGCCACCATCTGGAGCTGTCCGAAATCAGGGACGCGCTCGAAGACGCATGGGCTGTGCTAGGCGATACGGACCTGCGCGCCGACTATCTGCAGTCGACAACGCGCGGCTAGAGCTCGCTGCGCATTTCGGCGATTGTCGCGGCATAGTCGTCGGTCTTGTAGATGGCGCTGCCCGCGACGAAGACGTTCGCGCCCGCATCCCGTATGGACGCGATATTCTTTGGCCCCACCCCACCATCGACTTCGATCTCGAAGGTCGCTCCAAGCTCTTCTCGCATGGTGCGCAGTCGGCGAAGTCGATCCAGGGTTCGAGGGATGAATGACTGACCGCCAAAGCCGGGGTTTACGCTCATCAACAGGACCATGTCGAGGTCTTGTGCCAGGTCTTCGACCCAGCTCAGAGGCGTCGCCGGGTTGATCGCCAACGAGGCCTTCGCTCCCGCCGCTCGGATCGACTGCACACATCGGTGCGCGTGAAACGCCACCTCCGGGTGGAACGAAACCAAATCCGCCCCTGCTTCCACGTACTTCTCCACCATTTCGTCAGGGTTGGAGATCATCAGATGGCAATCGAGAAACGCCCCGGGAAACCGCTGGCGTAGCGCCTGCACGACCGGGAGCCCGATCGTGAGGTTTGGCACGAAATGCCCGTCCATCACGTCGACGTGCAGCCAATCCGCGCCAGCTTCGAGAACAGCCTCGCACTCCTCGCCGAGGCGAGTGAAGTCGGAGGCGAGGATCGATGGAGCAATCTTGATTTCGTAGTTCATCAGGTCTCCGTCCGGCGCAATCGCACCGCGTAGAATCCATCTGCGTCATGAAGATGAGGCATCGTACGAAGGTCGCCGTCGTCAGTCAGATACGGCGCCCAGTCGAGATTATCTGAGCTGACCGGCTCGCGAACGAACTCGGGGTGCCGCTCGAGAAACCGTTCCGTCTGTCGAAGCGTTTCCTCACGCGTAAACGTGCAAACGCTGTAGACCAGCAATCCGCCCGCTCGCACATGCCCAGCCGCCTGGTCGAGCAGTTGCTGCTGCAGGCGTGCGAGCTTGCCGATGTCCGTCTCCGACCGACGCCACCGGGTCTCGGCGTGACGCCGCAGAATCCCAAGCCCCGAGCAGGGCGCGTCGACCAAGACGCGGTCGAAACCGTCAGTGTCTTCGAACTGCTCGAGCGTGGTCGCGTGCGCTTCGACCTTCAAGCCAAGCTTGGTAGCGCCGTCTCGAAGCATCTCGATCTTCGATTCGACCGGGTCCAACGCGACCACCGTGGCACCAGTCTCGGCCAGGTGGAGCGTTTTGCCGCCGAGGCCAGCGCATGCGTCGAGGACTCGCTCGCCTGCCTTCGCCTCTACGAAATGACCGATGAGCTGGCTGCCGAGGTCTTGAACGACCCAGTTCCCTTCGACCACGCCCTCTCGCCAGTCCTGTGCATCGCCTCCGACGAATGCGCCCGGCACGCCCTCCACCGGCTGCACGTTTTCGAGGTCTTCTGCCGCGCTCGTCTTGCGCAGATAGACCGGCGGCGATTTTGTGAACGCTTCGGCAAGGGCTTCGGCCTCGTCGTTGAATTGCTGCCACAGCCGGTTTGCGAGCCATACGGGGAGCGACCAACGATCGGCCAGATATCGGGCGCGCTTTCGGTCGAGGTCGGCCTCGCGCCACCACGGCTCTTCGTCAGACGCCACCGAACGCAACACTGCGTTCACCAGCCCCGCCGCCCTCGCCTTCCCCACCGTCTTCGTGAGTTCGACCGCCGCGTCGACCGCCGCGTGGTCTGGAATCCGGTCGAAGAAACGCAGTTGTAGCGCTCCCATCCTCAGGATGGTGCGTACCTGCGGGTCGAGCCGCGCAACGCCGCCCTTTCTCAGATTGCGTGTGAGGATGTTGTCGATCGAGCGCTGCCAGGTCAGCACCCCGTAGACGATCGCTGTGGCGAGGCCTCGATCGCGCGGGTCCAGGCCTGAACGTTCGAGCTCAGCGGACAGCGCAATGTGGCTGTACGCCTCGTCGCGCTCCATTCGCATCAGCACTTCGTAGGCGAGTCTGCGTGGCAATGTATTACTCGAATCGGTCGGTCGACGGATCCAGCTGGAACCCGTTGTTGAAGTCGCGTGCGTCGAGCGCTCGCTTGCCTGCCGGCTGCAGGGAAATCACTTCGACTGCGCCGGAGCCGCAGGCAATCTGCAGCTCGTCGCCAGTCGCAGCGAGGAGCGTGCCGGGTTCACCAGCCCCATTGACCGGACGTGCGAGGTGAAACTTCACGCGCGTGACGTCGTCACCGCGACGCAAGTCCGCATGCGCGCCAGGCCACGGGTTCATCCCGCGGATCAAATTCGCGACGTCTTCGCTCGACCTCGTCCAGTCGATGCGGCCGTCCGACTTCTTCATCATCGGTGCGTACGACGACGCATCATCGTCTTGTGCGACCGGCGTGAGACGCCCATCGGCCAGCTGGTCGACCGCGTCGACGATCATCTGAGCGCCCAGGTCGGAAAGCTCATCGTGCAGCTCCTGAGCGGTCATCATCGGCGTGATCGGCACAGCCTTCGTCACCAACATCGGGCCGGTGTCGAGGCCGGCTTCCATCTGCATGATCGTCACACCGCTCTCCGACTCGCCCGCGACAATCGCGGCGTTGATCGGCGCGGCGCCACGGAATTTCGGCAAGAGCGAGGCGTGAATGTTGATGCAGCCAAGCCGCGGCAAGTCGAGGAATCGCTGCGACAGAATCTGACCGTACGCCGCGACCACCGCGAGGTCGGCGTTCCACGCCGCCAGTGTTTCGTAGGCTTCTTCGTTGTTGCGCAGCTTCTTGGGCTGATAGACCGGGATTCCCGCGGCCACGGCTGCGACCTTCACGGGTGGTGGCGTCAGCTTCTTGCCCCGACCAGACGGTCGGTCGGGATTGGTCACCACACCGACGACTTCGTGCCGCGAGCCGATGAGCGCTTCCAAGGCGGGGACCGAAAAATCGGGAGTTCCCATGTAGATGATGCGAAGCGGGTCGCTCACTCTTCTTCCTCGTCGCCGTCCGGCTTCTCCGAGAGGTTTTCGAGAATCTTCTTGTAGCGCTTGAGCGCGCGGCTGCGCTTCAGTCGCGAGACGCGGTCGATGAAGAGCACGCCGTCGAGATGGTCAATCTCGTGCTGCATTGCGACGGCGAGCAGGTTGTCGTCGCCCTCGTAGGTGACCTCTTCGCCTTTCTCGTTGAGCGCCTTCACGATCACCTGGCTTGCGCGGTCGACCTTCTCATAGAGCCGCGGGAAACTCAGGCAACCTTCTTCCCAAGTAATCTTGCCGCTCTTCTCGACGATCTCGGGATTGATGAGCACCTTGGGGTCGGGCGGGTCGTCAGGGCCCGAGACGTCGATGACGGCGACTCGTTTCAGCACGCCAATCTGCGGCGCGGCGAGGCCAACGCCCGGTGCGTCGTACATTGTGTCGATCAAATCTTGAACGAGCTCGCGCACTTCATCGTTGACCTCTTCGACCGGCTCGGTCGGCGTGGTCAGAACATCATTGGGGTAGAAGACGATCTCTCGAACAGCCATCGCAATCCTCACAGTGTTGCTTTCCGCGGGCCTGCGGCCCGAGCGGAGTGATTAGCGCGCCGCGGATGAGGGGTCAACCGCGCCGCCTACAGCAGTGGCGAAAACAAACGTGCCGCCGACTCCCGCAGACGCGCCCACGTGCCTCGCTTCGCGAATCGCTCGAGATCGATCTCCTCGCTCTTCTCGAAGCAGTCGGCGATGAGCTCCGACAGGTCCTGAGCGAGTGCAGTCGAACGAATCGCCGCGTTCGCTTCGAAGTTCAGATGAAAGCTCCGAGTGTCGAGATTCGCCGAGCCCACGATCGCCCATTCGTCGTCGATGACCAGGGTCTTCGCATGAAGCACCTCGGGGCTGTACTCGAAGATTCGAACGCCGGCTTCGAGGAGCTCCTCGAAATATCCTCGCCCGGCGATTCGGGCGACCGGCACGTCGCTGACCCCAGGCAGGAGCAACCGCACGTCGAGCCCGCGCAGTGCGGCCGCCTGAAGCGCCATCGAGATCGACGGATCGGGCACGAAGTACGGCGTCGTCAGCCAGATTCGCTGGCTCGCCATCGTGAGCGCGAGGAAGAACGAAGTCTTCGACACGCTTCGCGTTTGGTCGGGCCCGCTCGGCAACAGCCGAATCGTCGCGTCGGTCCGGGTCTCGGGGGAGTCGTCGGACGAATCGGCGACCGATTCGCGGAAGTACCGTAGGTCGGCGAGGTTCTCTCCGGACGCGAAGTACCAGTCTTCGGCGAACACTTCTTGGAACTGATTGACCACCGGCCCCTCGAATCGGAACGCGACGTCAAACCAGTCGATGTACTCGTCGCCGATGTTGACGCCTCCGGTGAAGGCCACCTGATTGTCGATGACGATGATCTTGCGGTGATTCCTGAAGTTGATGCGCAGGCTCCGCTCGAACAGCACCAGCGGCAAAAACGAATGGACCTGCGCGCCAGCGTCGACGAGGGGCCGCATGAAGCTCCCCTTCACCGCCGATCCGCCCACGGCGTCGTAGAGAACTCGGACCTCGACACCCTCGCGCGCTTTCTCGGCGAGGAGGTCTCGGAATCGGCGGCCGGTCTCGTCGGCCTGCCAAATGTAAAACTCGAAGTGGATGTGGTCGGTGGCGTCTCGCACCGCCTTTTCGAACGCGTCGTAGGCCTGACCGCCGCGGACCAAGAGCTCGACCGAGTTTCCGCTGCTCGCATGGAAGATATCGTCGCTCGCCACGCTCAGGAGGTCTTCTTCGCGCGGGTCGTCGAGCTCGAGCTTCATGCTCGCCCGCATGGTGGAGAGCTTCTGCGTGATCGTGCTGATGGCGACCTTGCGCTTCCGCGTGCGTCGCTTGAGGTGCGAGCGCCCGATAATCCACCAGAAGAAGACGCCGATGTACGGGAGCGTCAGCAGGCAGAGAATCCACGCGAGCTGCGACATTGGCCGGTCCGACCTGCGCAGGAGCACCGAGGGGACATGCAGGATGCCCAGAGCGGTGCCGATCAAGCTGGCGACGACGTAGACGCCAACTTCCCAGGAGTGGTCCTGAAAGATGAGATTGATGAGCAGTTCCACAGAGCAGCTCGCTGTCGGGCTTGTCGTCCCTTGTCGGCATTCGCTCGGATCGGTTAACCTGTCTTTAGCACAGTCCACCAAGCTGCGACGACACCGACTTCGGTCGGTGAAACCGCGCGTCACCGCACGCGTGGCGCTCTCCTATGGGCGTCTCGCACTACTCCGAACGGGAGGGATCTCGAAAACCAATGAGTTCCAAAGACCGTATGAACGCTCCCATCGACTGCCCGCTCAAGATGAGCACCATTGCGTGGTCCAAGTGTAAGGACTATCGCTCCGACTTTGGCTGTCTGTGCAAGGAAGCACGCGATCGAATGCGGATCAAAGGCGAGGGCCGAGAGGCCTTCGAGCAGAAGCTACGCGAGATTCGTCGACCAGTGCCGCTGATGCCAGCGGGATGGTCCGTCGAGAGAATGTCGCGCTTCTACGTCATCTACGATGAACAGCAGGAGCTACGACACCGCGCGACCAACCAGGCCGAGTGCGACGACTTCTTGTCGCTCGCAGCACAGGTCATCCACCTCCAAGAAGAGAACCGCAAGCTGTGGGAACTCCTCGAAGAGGACCTCGTCGGTTCAGCCGACCCGTGGGACCAGGTCGACCAGATGATCGCGGAAAACAAGTAGGGCCGGCACAGCCTGAAACGACAAAAGGCCTGCGCAATTGCGCAGGCCTTTTCTTTTTGCCCTGACCGGGACGAGCTCAGCGCTTCGGGAAGATGCGCCTCAAGATCCACATCACGATGCGGACCAGCCGGTAGACCAGCTTGCCGATGATCACGAGGATCTTCAGCAGCCAGCCGATCCCGAGGGTGGTCGGGAGTCGGTCGATGGAGGTGAGTTCGTTCATGACCGTCGGCGGATACGGGCACCGATGAAGGCGACCAGAAGCAAGATGAGCGAACCGCTCGCGCCGCCGGCACCAGATGCACAGCCGCAGCCATCTTCAGCGCCGCTCGCGCTATCGCCCGATGCGGCGACGACTTCGAATGCGCCCATCAGAATGGCGTTCGCACCGTCCGGGTTCGTCACGATGACGTCATAAGTTCCGACCGCGAATCCTTCGGGAACCGTCGCACGAATGCGGCCGGTCTCGGTCTCGGTGACGCCGATGTTCTCCGCGCCGAGCAAGACTTCAGCGCCTGCTTCGAAGCCAGTGCCGAGGATGACGATGTTGGTCGACGAGGTGGTCGGGCCGGAGTTTGGCGTGACCGAAGTGATGGTGAGTCCACCGCCAGTTCCGTTGTTCCCCGTGGTGTTGTTGCCGGTGGTGTTGTTGCCATTGTTGTTGTTGCCCGTGGTGTTGTTGCCCGAACCGGAGTCGGCGTTGTTGCCGCTGTCCATGCCGGCCATCCCGAAGTCTTCGGTCGCCCCCATGTCCATGTTGCCACCACCCATGTCCATCGGGCCCATGTCCATCATGCCGCCCATGTCCATGGTGCCGCCCATGTCCATGGAGCCCATGTCCATCGTGCCGCCGCCCATGTCGACCATGCCCATGCCGTCGTCGTGGGCGACGATTAGGCGCATCACCCAGTCGCCAGGCGTGGTCGTAGGGAAGGCCTGCGTGTTTCCAAAGTCCTCCCAGACGAAGCTCAGTTTGCCGGTCATGGGGCATCGGTCGAGCATGCCGGTGCTCAGGTTGAGATCTTCGTAGTATCCGTAGAGGAAGTTCTTCAGCGGCGCCGAAATGCCGTCGGCGTCAGACAGCAATACTGGCGGCTCCTGCCCCATCGGCGCCTGACAGGCGTTGTCGATGGGGATGATGCGTACTCGAACGCGAGTCGTAGTCGTGACGACCGGATTGATGGTGACCATCAGCTGCGGATTGTTGTTGATGGCCGAGAACCGGAGCTCGGTGAGGCTCGCTTGGCCCATGCGAGGCTGTCCGCGCACCTCGAAGCCGATGTTGGATACCGAGGGGTCCTGCGACATCGCGTAGATCGGCGTTCCGACATCTTTGATGTTCGGCGGAGGCGTGATGATCAAGCCAGCGCCGCAACCCGACGCTTGTGCAGAACCCGCGGGCTCTTCGAACACGTCCACGTGGAACCGTGCGCAGTACTCTTTCGCGGGGTCCTGCCCTTCGAACAAAGCCGCCTGCACTCCCAGAATCTCGAGGCCAAACTGACCAATCCAAGCCTGAGGAATGTCGAACACCGCTTCATAACCCTCGCCATAGACGAGCTGTGCCGACGCCGTGCTTCCGTTGAAGGTCTCGCCAACGCTGTCGTTCGTGACGAGCGATTCCTGCGCGAACGCAGAAGTGGACGCGATCGTGAAAAGACTCACGACCAAGGCAATGAGCATGCGGCTGCCGACCATGTCGACCTCTCGAGCGGGTTGTGTTGGAACAGGATCCAATTGAAGTATAGCGCCGGGCGCTTCGTCATCAAAGTTCGTATGTGCGTGGGGTTCCGCCCGAAGCGAGCCTGCGCTACAAACGTTGTACACGTATTCGAGCATTAGGATCGTCATGACCCCACGAACACTCGCCGTCGCACTCCTCGCCGGGTCCCTCTTCGCCTCGGGCTGCAGCTCGCCCTGCGCCGAGATCAAAAAGGACTGGGACACCTGGAGGGCGGAAACCACGCCATTCCTGGCCGAGGGCGAATCTGCCGATGCAGCACACATGGGCGTCACGCTCCGCGTGGCCACCCTCAATCAGCTGCTCGACACGGCGCTCACCACCAAGATGACCGACGCGCTCGCGTTCAGCGACAAAATCCGGGTCGCGACGGGCAACGCCGTCGCAGTTCGCACCGAAGGAAAAGTCGTCGACCTCGGGCTCTTTCCCGACAAGGCCTGCGACACTTGCCTTCGTGTGGAAGGAAAGCTCGACGGACGCCTCGCCGTGAAGATTCCGCTGCTCGGCGAACAAGCAGTGCCGCTGCGCGGTACGTTCCAGCTGGTCGGGCCGGTCGAATTCGGAGCCAGCGAGGAAGGCAAGTCGACCGTAGTCCTGGACCTCGCGAAGGTTGCCGAACTCAATGCCTCACGAGTGACGGCAGAGATTGCGCAGCTCCCGCCGACGTGGAAGGACGCACTCGAATCTCCTCTTTCGAAGCGAATTCTTCAGTCGGTCGGCGAACGGCTCGGACCCGTCACGTTGTTCGAGTTCGAACCACTCGACGTGGGGATCGAAGGGTTGAAGGTCAGCCCACACACGATCCGCACCGACGCCAAACGCGGCCTCGTCTACGCCGGCTTCCGGACCAACCTGCGCGGCGTGACCAGCGGCCTCACGCCGTTGATGGACCTGCAGCCCAACGAAAACGCCGCATTCGCGATCGACCCAGGCATCCTCGGGTCTGCCGTTACGGCCATGCAGCGCTCCGGAAAGCTCGCCGAAGAGTACGACCACGAGGGCCAGCCGAAGAAAGGCGGCCCACTCCGCGCCGCCGTCAACGTGGTGAGCGCGGCTGCCGAGAGCTCCGAGAACCCCGGCTACGTCGCACGCTTCCGCGTGTGGAACCTCGACGAGTCCGAAACCTGCTACTGGGCCGACGCGACGGCCGAGGGCGACGCCAAGATCGAAGGCGAGAACGTCGAGGTCAGCGTGCGCGACGTGTCGATGACCAACAGCTCGATGAACGGGGTCAAGATGGCCATCGCCAACTGGGCGTTCCTGTCGCGCATCGACAAAGTAATCTCGCGTTCACTGTCGGCGCAGGCGATCGAAGTGCCGGGCTCGAAGGTCTCGCTCGGCGCAGCACGACTGATTCGGCACGGCGCCGGCATCGCCGTCGCTGGAAAACTCTCGGCCGAAAAGACCGAATAGGTGGGCGTGCGGCGAGCGCGCCTCCGCGCTACACTTCTCCGCATGAAGCTACCCGCCAGATACATCCTGACCTCCGCAACGATCGCTGCAGTCGCATTCGCATTGGCCGCGAGCGTCACGATCTACTTCTGGCTCGGCGGCTTGTGGGGCTTGGGAATCTACCTGATCACGCTCACCCCGATCGTGGGCTACGCCGCTGTCGGCGGGATGTTCCTCGACCCGACGAAGACCAAGGATGCGTTGGTCGACGAGTCCGCTCCACGAATGCGCTCGCGCATCTTGGGGATGACGGTGCCATTGTTGGCATCGGCCGTGCCCTGTGCCGCGCTGCTCCTGGCGTGGGATCTTCCGGCAACCCGCGCGATCGTCGGTTCGGCGGCCGGTTCGGCAGGAATTCTGCCCGTCGCCGAACGCGCGCTCATGGACATCGACGAGTCGGTCTCCCTCGCCGGATGCGAGGCATTGACCGAGCTTGGCGCTGAAAACAGCCGCGACCTCATGATTGGTCGCCTGTTCGAGAGCAACGACGAAGCGCTCGTCAGCTGTCTGCTCAACGCCCTCCCCCCCGACTCCACCGGCAACTCCGAGATTCGACTGCAGATGCTGGCGGCTCGGTGGGAGGCCAAGCTTTGGGATGAGGGGCTGGAGCCTGATCGAGCATGTGCCCTCGCGGATCATCTCCGCCAAGCCGAGCGGGCCGGTGTCGACATGGCGTCGCCTCGACTGCTCATCTGTGCCGTCGGAGCACCCGAGATCGCCGCACGCCAGTGCTGCACGCAGGCCTTGCGTGGAGCGATGAGCGGAGCGCCCTCAGTCGCTTCGATCCTACCGACCGCCGAACGCGCCACCGAGATGGCGAGCGTCGTCGATCGGGGTCATCTGATCATCGAGGCACCCAAGGCGGCCGACCCCGAGGTCATCGCGATGCTCGGCCTGGACGAACCAGAGTACGCGCAGTGGTCGATGGGGGTTGGCTGTGAATCCTTGCGCATTTGGCGCGCTGAGGTTCGTGAACGGGTCGGAGTCTCGATGGCGCGGCGCCTTCAGAGCACGTGCTCCGTCGCACCACCACAGGAAGAGACGGTCGGTATCTGGAATCAGACCTGCACCGAGGCAGCAACGACGGTGAACCCCGCTGATTTCGATCAGGCGATCTGCGACGGACTCCAGCGACGATTTGCTCAGGAGGGAATCGCGATCGCGCGCTCGGACCTCCACCGCGCAATCCGCATCGCGAGCCGACCTCCTCGCCAGGTATCGCTCCTCGAAACCATGATGAACCTGGGCGTGATCCCTCCCGAGCTCGCAGGGGGCGCCTCCGGCGGCGGATCCAAACTGGGACTTCTCGAGATGGGCTTCGTCGATTTCGACCTCATCAAGAACATGCAGAGATCGCGAGCGGGCGGGGGTCAGATGGATATGCAGCAGTTCAATCAGCTCATGAAACTCGTCCAGTCTCCCGATGGATCCCAGAACATGGATCCGACCAAGGTGCTGCAGTTGATGCAGCCTCCGCCAAAGACGAAGGATTGACGCGCCGCGTCTTTACCGCGTGCTAGTGAGTCGCTATTGGTTCGTGCCGGGCAACCGACGCCCGCCTTCCTCCCGCACGAGTAGCACGCCATGGCGAAAGCAGCTGAAGCCGATGTCATCAAGGTCGGACGCGAGATCTTCGACCGAATGAAGGGCCAAACCCCTTCGGTTTTCGACAAAGACTGGTGGAGCGGAAAGGTCATGGACTTCTCCATGAAAGATCCGTCCTTCAAGGTCGAGATGTTCCGATTCGTGGACGTCTTCCCCACTCTGAAGAACCCGATCCAGATCGCGGAGCACCTTCAAGAGTACTTCTGCCGGCCCGAACAGGACTTCCCGGCGACGTTCCAATGGGGTCTGGGCAAGGTCAAACCGGACGGGATGGTCGCCAAGATGGCGGCTGGACAGATCGAGAAGCAGGTCGTCGGCATGGCCTCCAAGTTCATCGCCGGCACCAATGCCGCCGAGGCCATCTCCGACCTACGCAAGATGTGGGACGGTGGGCTCGCGTTCACGCTCGACCTCCTGGGCGAAGCGACCGTCTCCGAGAAAGAGGCGCTGGACTACTTCCACCGCTACGAAGAGATCCTCGACACGCTCATCTCCCAGACGGCCGACTGGCCGCAGAACCCGCAGCTCGAGAAGGCACCCTGGGGCCGCGTTCCGCGCGTGAACGTCTCGATCAAGGTCTCGGCGCTCTACAGCCAGATCGACCCGGTCGACTTCCAGGGCAGCATCGATTCGATGAAAGAGCGACTGCGGCCGCTCTTCCGCAAGGCGATGAAGAACGGCGCCTTCGTGAACCTCGACATGGAGCAGTACGACTACAAAGACCTCACCATCGAGCTCTTCAAGTCGCTCCTGTCGGAGCCCGAGTTCGAGAACTACGAGAACGCTGGCATCGCAATTCAGGCGTACCTTCGGGACACTCCGGAAGACCTCAAGGACCTCGCGAAGTGGGCGAAGAAGCGCAAGACGCCGGTGACCGTGCGTCTCATCAAAGGCGCGTACTGGGACTACGAGACCATCCACAGCGAGCAGGAAGGCTGGCGCAACCCGGTTTGGAGCAAAAAGTGGGAGACCGACGCGTGCTTTGAAGAGTGCACCGAGATCCTCCTCGACAACCACAAGTACATCCGGCTCGCCGTGGGCTCGCACAACGTGCGCAGCATCTCGCACGCCATCGTCTACGCCCGAGCCCGCAAGCTCGACCCGTCGGCGCTCGAGTTCCAAATGCTGTACGGAATGGCCGAGCCGATGAAGGCCGCGCTCAGCCAGATGGGCTACCGCGTGCGTGAGTACGTGCCGATCGGTGAGATGATCCCGGGGATGGCGTACCTGGTGCGACGCCTGCTCGAGAACACCTCGAACGAGTCGTGGCTGCGCCACAGCTACGCCGACGGCTACTCCGTCGACCGCCTGCTCGCCGCCCCAGCGCCGGCGAGCGGAGAGTCGATCACCAACGGTACGGAGCACATCAAGCCGGTCAACGACATGGGGTTCCGCAACCACCCGATGTTGAACTTCGCCCTCGCGCAGAATCGCGACGCGTTCGCCAAGGGGCTCGACCAGGTTCGCGGCCAGCTCGGCAAGACCTATCCGTTGCACATCAACGGCAAGGATGTCTCGACGAGCGAGACCATCACGAGCATCTCGCCGTCGCGAAACGAACAGATCGTGGGGAGCGTTTCGGCCGGCACGGTCGAGCACGCCGACGCGGCCATCGCCGCGGCGAATCAGGCGCAGCCCTCGTGGGCCGCGCTCACGCCCGACGAGCGAGCGAACTACCTCTTCAAGGCCGCACAGATCATGGCGAAGCGCCGCATCGAGCTGTCGGCGTGGATGGTCCTCGAAGTCGGCAAGAATTGGCGCGAAGCCGATGCCGATCTGTGTGAAGCCATCGACTTCTGCAACTACTACGGCCTCGAGATGAAGCGTCTGGGGCGCAAGCGCAAGCTCGGCGATATCGCCGGCGAGCTGAACCTGCTCTGGTACAAGCCGCGCGGCGTCTGCGGCGTCATCGCCCCCTGGAACTTCCCGCTCGCCATCTTGTGCGGCATGACGATGGCGGCCGCGGTCACGGGCAATACGGTCATCATGAAGCCGGCCGAGCAGTCGAGCGTGATCGCCGCCAAGCTCATGGAGGTCTGCCGCGAGGCTGGCTTCCCACCGGGCGTCATCAACTTCCTGCCCGGCCACGGCGAGGTAGTCGGCAAGCACCTCGTCGAGCACCCCGAAGTGGACGTGATTGCGTTCACCGGCTCGATGCAGGTCGGCCTCGAGATCTTGCGCGTGGCGGGCAACACCCAGCCGAACCAGCGCGAAGTGAAGAAGGTGGTGTGCGAGATGGGCGGCAAGAACGCCATCATCGTCGACGCCGACAGCGACCTCGACGAGGCCGTTCAGGGCGTCATCCACTCGGCGTTCGGCTTCCAGGGTCAGAAGTGCTCAGCGTGCAGTCGCGCCATCGTGCACGACCTCTGCTACGACGAGTTCAAAGAGCGCCTGGTCGAGGCCACTCGCTCGTTGGTCATCGGCCCGGCCGACGACCCGGCGAACGGTATCGGTCCGGTCGTCGACGCCGAGGCGAAGGCCAAGATCGAGTCGTACATCGAGCTCGGAAAGCGGGAGGGCACGCTGCTCATCCAGCGTGAAGCTCCCGGCGGCGGCTCGTTTGTGGGCCCGACCATCTTCGAAGGCATCACGTCGGCCGACCGACTGGCGCAGGAGGAGATCTTCGGTCCGGTCCTCGCGATCATGCGCGCTTCCGACTTCGACGAAGCGCTGAAGATGGCGAACGACACCCGCTTCGCGTTGACCGGTGGCGTCTACAGCCGCTCGCCGTACAACATCGATGCGGCGCGCGAGCGGTTCGACGTGGGCAACCTCTACATCAACCGCGGCTGCACGGGCGCGCTGGTCTATCGCCAGCCGTTCGGCGGGTTCGGGATGTCGGGAACGGGCACGAAAGCTGGCGGCCCGGACTACCTCATCAACTTCATGGAGCCGCGTGCGCTGACGGAGAACACGATGCGGCGAGGTTTCGCGCCGGAGACGGCGTAGGCGACCACATTCCTCACACGGATGCGGTTGTTGGTTTGAACCCAGCCGCGCCCACTTGAAGCGAGAGCCGCGAAGACACTGCTCAGAAGGGTCTTTGCGGCTTTCGTGTTTCTTGGGCCGAACATGGCCATTGTTCACGTCAGGGTTCGCTTGAAGAATGCACAGGAAGATCTCCCATCCGGTCTGCGCTATCATGCATCCACGCCCCTGATGCACACATCTGTCGCAGACTGAACACAGGTTGCGAGCAGCATCTCATCCCGGACCGCGCAAATGCGCCAACTGCCCACTCGATACTCGCTGACGACATGTTTGTTCGCCGGAATCGCCGGAATCGTCGGAATCTTCGGCTGCGGCATCGGAGGCGAGGGTGCGGAGCCGACAGGAAGCTCCGACGCCGGCTCCGATGCGGCGCTGCCGCTGCGCGAGTCGTCGCTTGGCGGATACTCGGAAGTGAAGCTCCGAGAGGGTCGCCAGGTCATTCGCGGACGATTCGAGACTCAAAACTCCTGGGACATTGACAAGACTCCGCTGGAGTATGCGACGATTTTCCTCGACCGATGGGGCGGGGACCTGGGCATCGACCGAGCGAATCTAGGCGAGCCCGAGCTGCAAGACCTCGGAACTCGCCTGGTCATTGTGGACTACCCGGTCGTTCACGAAGGGGTTCCGGTCGTGGACGCTGTCGTTCGGCTACACCTCGCGGACTACGTGGTCACCCGTGCGATCATCCGACTCCCAGACTCGTACCCGGACACCTCACCCGTCGTCGAATCAGACGTGGCGAGCGCGCTCGCGAAGCAACTGACGGGCGCGCCTGACACAGCTGAACCGACCGCGACGCAGCTCGCGATCATCCTCCCCAAACCCGGCGGAATTGGCCCGAACGAGCCGAGACTGGCGTGGGTCGTCACCGTGCCTTCCGACGGCCCGCTCGTTGGCGGAGAAGTCCGCATCGATGCGGTCAACGGCGAGGTGTTGGGCGTCTCGCGCGCCTCTGCCGGGGCACGGGAGCGCGTCGTGAAGGACGTCGGCAACACGACGGATCTCGACGCCGCTACACTGGTGTACAACGAGGAAGGACCCATCGACGGCGTGACTCCGTCGGCTGACGCCGAACAAGCGTTCCTTAATGCCCTGCTCGTCCACGACTACTATTCGGCAACCTTCGAACGACCCGACGCTCCGATCGAAGCGTTCGTCCACTACGGCCACCCGGACATCGCCAATGCGTTCGCGAGCGACGGAAAGATGTACTTCGGGGACGGATTCGTAACCGAGGACATCTTCGCGCACGAGTACGGACACCTCGTGATCGATGCCGAATCGGACCTCATCTACGGGGGTGAATCGAGCTCCGTGCACGAAGCCCTCGCGGACCTGATGGCCATGCTCGGCAACCGCCGCGCGGACTGGCATCTCGGTCCTGACGACCGAACGCTCGAGGGATTCCGCGACATCGAGCGCCCGTCCACGCCGACGCATTACGACGATAGAAAGTCACTGGGCATCGTCGGACCGTGCGACGAATCCTGCGGTTCGACCACGACGTGCCGCGACGCAACCGGTCTGTGTATCGACGGCTGCGAAGTCACGACGTGCTCGGCCGGCGAGTGTTGGGAGCTGCCCCACTGCAACAACGACGAGGGCTACGCGCACGAGAACTCCACCATCATTACGCACGCCGTCTATCTGGCCACGCGTGCGGGTGCGGTCACCGAATTCGGCCAGGGGGAACCGATCGGGGAGTTGCGCATGGAGCAAATCGTGTACGAGACGATTCGCAACGAAGTAGACGGTCTAATGGGCCTCGAAGCCACCGCGGAATCTATGGTCGACGCGTGCGAGCGCTTCGCCATCTTCGAGCCACTGTTCGGCCGGGCGTACACCCACGGCATCATGATCGAAGATTGCGCCACGCTCCGAAACGTCTTCGCCGATGCCGGTCTGACGGAAGCCGATTCCGATTTCGATGGTTGGATCGACGGCGACGACAACTGTCTCGAAGACCCGAACTCCGACCAGCTCGACTCCGACAACGACGGCCGCGGCGACGCCTGTGATGTCGACGCCACGCGTCTATCCGTCGAAGTGCAGGTCTACAACGACAGCCACCTCCTGCGCGATTTCGACCAGCTCGGCTGGCACATCCTCGTTGGAGAGGAACGTCCGTCGGCGGAAACATGGCTGGAGCCCGGGGAATCCCGGAGCTTCTGGGTCAACGCCTACGTCGGCCAGGTCTTCATGATTCGAATGGTCAACGAAGACGGTGTCGAGGACGACTGGTGGGACCGGAACTACTGCACCATCTACGAGTCCTACGGCCACCCGAGCGACGTCGACGGCCAGCTCCCTCATCTACGGGTCGAGCACGGCCCCTGGGCCATGGGCACGAAGTTCACGTGCAAGCAGCTCTACCCGCCCTCGGCCCCCTGACGCAGACGCCCCCTCCTACACGAGCCCGACACCCTGCTCGCCAGCTCCGGCCTCCCACCGTCGACTAGGTCAAGGTGGCTGCATCTCCGCGATTCGCGGGGAAAGCCACCAACACCTCCGATTTCTGATTTCTGATTTCCGATCAGAAATCAG
>CAYLMO010000017.1:0-8834 GCA_964384605.1 uncultured Bradymonadales bacterium
GCGACCTCGCCCAGCAAATCCGCCTCAATGAGGACTTCCGGTTCTGATTCAGATGATTGGGAACGCGCGCTCGTCCAGCGAATATGCCGGTTATGAGGACTTCCGGTTCTGATTCAGATGATTGGGAACGCGCGCTCGTCCAGCGAATATGCCGGTTGGAGGACTTCCGGTTGTTACGAGTGGATTCGTCGGACGCAGTTGGTGAGCGCCTCTGCCTCCGAGTACTCTCCGTCCAGATCCAGCTCGAGGTACGCTTTGCGATCGTGCAACGCGCCGAAAATCACCGGACAGGCCTGATGCGGTCCCTCGGTATACCACCCGTCTTCGTCTCGATCGTGTCCATGCACCAACACGTTCAGGGGCACGCCCACGAGACCACCCATGATGTCGAGAAACCCCCGCATCGTCTCGTCGTCCTGCCCGTACGAACACATCGCGGAATTCATTACGGCGCGGTCGGCAAGCTGCCGCGAATCAAACCGAAGGTTCTCGAGCAGAGTGAGGTCTTCCGGAGCCACCGCTGCCGCACCATGACTGAAGAAGACGCCATTCGGTGCCCAAGCCCACAGGTACAAACTGTGGAAAAACTCCCGCATCGCCTCGACCGACTCGGTGTCCATCGTCGACTCGAGATGCGCCGGCTCGTTCGTCCAGAACTTCCGCGTCATCGGGCCACCAATATGAGCCCAGTCGTGATTGCCCAATAGAGCATTCACGTTCGGATACTCCACCACCAGTCGCGCGACCTCAGCGACCAGCGCCGCCGACTGATCCTGATACCCGTGGAACTCCGGCTTTCGCGCCGCAGCCTGTTCAGACGGACCGTGTACAATGTCGCCCAAAATGAGCCAGTGCGCGGTCCGATCGGCCTCCCAGATCGCCCGCAGTGCTTCGAAATCCTCTAGGTTACCGTGCAGATCGGTGCTCACGAGCAGCCGCCCTGAATCCGGCAATTCGAGCAATTTCGACACTACGTCTCCTTGAGCCATCCCAATACGTTCGGTCGGCCGTCGTGCGGCCAACTCGCCGGCGGAGCCTGAAGCTCACCAACCCGACAGACCCTCGTCGCGCCCAATGATTCTGCACGATCCTGCATCGCACCCAGGAATCGACCCGAGCCGGCAAGGGCTATGCCCTGCATCTGGTTGCGCGGCAGCGCATACTGGACGTCGTCTATCGTGGCGGCATGATGCACACAAACGACGTGTGGCGCTATCCAGGCACCATCCGGAAGTCCTTTTCGACGCTCGACCCAGCCGATTTCGGCGCGGAAAACCGGACCGGAGAACTCCGCCAGGCCCAGTGCCTGTGCGCGTTGTCCGAAGGTCGCGTCGTCCAGCTCAGTCGCATCCCATTCGCGCTCCCAATGCGCGATCGACCGGGCGAGCTCGATCGCGAAACGATCGGCGTCAGCCTGGTCACCGACCACAGTCACCGCTCGACACGAGAAGCAGCCGTACTGGTGCCACATCACGACATCTTGCGCGACGCGATCCGCGACCTTCGCGCCGCCCTCTACCACTGCAAAACTCACGCGGTGGCCGTAGCCAATCAACCGCCCGGTGCCACCGGCGTTCGACATCTCGAGCCCCACGGCCGCCACGGTTTCGTCGGACCCGCTCACGACAATCACGCTGCCGTCGATCGCCGCGACTTCGTCCAACACCACCCTCCGAGGCGCATGTCGCGCGGCGATGCTCGTAAACACCTCCGCAAAATGACCGCCTCGTGACGACGCCCGGATTCGCTGTACCGGCACGTCCAGCGCCAGGCCGTAAAACACCGGAGTCACGCCCGCTCCCGGCAGTTTCGGCCAAATGTGAAGCACGTCCTCCGGCACATTTGGCGGCGGATGGTCGTACCCCTCCGCCGCAATCTCTGCCTGATAGGCCCGCAGAATGTCGTCCGCGTTCCAGGTCACGGCGTGGAGATCCAGACCAGCCTCAACCATCGTACGCGGCCACCCGTCGGCCACAATGGCGTCGACGACTGCTTCACGTTGGTTGGCCAGCAACTCCCCGCAGATTGCGTCGATTACTGCACGCGTATCGTTCAAAATTCGTCAGGACTCGTCGGCAAGAACTGTTCTTCTTGCTGTTGTTGGCGTCGGTCCACTGCCTCGGCCTCACGAGCTATGATGGGCCCAGACCGCTCAACGATGCGCGCCATCGCTCGACTAACTGCTCTCGCCAGTCCTTCCGGCGTCTGTTCGTCCATCGGTTCTTCTTCGGTGAGCGTCTCGGCCCAGACGACACGTCCGGTCTTCGAGTTCCGCAACCGCATGTCGATCACGACCCTCGCCTTCCAGTTGTCTTCATCTACGTCCACCTCTTCGACCGCTACGATACGGCCGTTCAGGAACGCCGCGGCCTCGGGAGTAAACCCCGACTCCACGGTGCGAAAAAGCCCGCTGCGCGCGTACGCAACACGCAGATAGTCACTGATCATCACCGCCGGCGGAGACGTCCACCGGTGGTAGTAATAGTAGTCGAGCTCGAACTGGCTCTCGCGGTACACCATTCGAGTGTCTTCGTAGGCCGCATCACCCACGAACTGCTCGACGGCGAGCACCGCGGAGCCCTTTGCCTCTTTGGCCTCGAGCAGCGACGAAGACACCGTGTAGTACTTGACCTCAGGCTTGCTCGCGCAGGCCGTCAGCATTAGCGCTGCCGCTATGATCCACCACTTCATGGCAACTCCCGCGGTTCCGGGTCTTCATCGAAAATCAGGAGCGACGGTTTCCGCTCCAGCGACCGACTAAACTCTTTGATCGAATCGGTCGCCAGACGCATGTTGTACATCGTCGCGCGCAGCTGCTCTTGATTCTGACCCATCATCTGGGTGAGCTGCTCGAGTAGTAGCTGCATCGCGCCGAGCGTGACCGTGACGTTCTCGATCGTCCGGGAGAGCTCCACATCCGCGAACACGCCCTGAATCATCGTGTTCGTGTCATTGATGCCGCTCATCGTCTCGGCAAGCCGCACGCCTTCGATCGACTTCGTCAGCTCCACCAGAAGCACGTTTGCCGACCCCACCATCGTGTCGACTCGCGCTGCCACATCGTCGACGCTATTGATCGTGCGCCGAATCGGCCCACGATTCTCTTTGAGCAACCGATTGATCTCGATGACCACTTCGGCCAGCTCGACCGACATCTTGTCGATCGAACGCACCATGCTCTCGACGTGTTGCAGAGTGCTCCCAATCGCCTTCTGATTTTCTTCGCCGGTGAGCACGAGCACGTTGTCGAGCACCTTGTCGACTTTGCGCAGCATGTCGTCTGCCTTCGTCGAAAACTTGGCCAGCATGCTCTCACCGGCCGGAATCGTGCCGCCTTCTTTGAGCCGGGGCGAAGCCTTGGTCGAGTCGCGCAGCTCCACGTACTGCAGGCCCGTGATGCCCTGCAGGTTTAGATACGCTCGCGAGTCTTTCTTCACCGGCGTATCGGGCTCGACCGTGATGCGCACCTCGATCTGTTCGACGTTGTCGGGATTCACCCGGACGCTCTGTACGGTGCCCACGTTGACGCCGCCGAGCTTGACCGGAGCGCCGAGCTCGAGGCCGGCGACCGATTCTTCGAAGTAGATGAAGTACTCGTCCTGGTTTTCAGTCACAGACAGTCCCGCGAACACGATAATCGTGCCGATGAGCAGGACGGTGGCCACGGTGAGGAAGACCCCGAGTTTGTATTTTTGTGACGCGGTCGCCATGAGGACGTTGTAGCAGAAGTTTCGGCGCGTCGTTACCCGAGCTTCGATCTTTGGCCGCT
Organism: uncultured Bradymonadales bacterium; assembly: GCA_964384605.1. Classification (GTDB taxonomy): domain Bacteria; phylum Myxococcota_A; class Bradymonadia; order Bradymonadales; family Bradymonadaceae; genus CAYLMO01. The sequence continues at coordinate 3,770 of CAYLMO010000017.1, forward strand.
TGCGCACGCAAACGAACGATCCGAAAATCGCGCATGCCTCAGCACACTCAGTTTGGACCCTACGCTCTCGCGGACAAGCTCGGCGCCGGCGGGATGGGCACCGTTTTCCGCGCCAATGCTGCGAGCGGAGAGCAGGTCGCGCTCAAAACCCTAGAGGTTGCCGACGACCAGCTGACCGAACGGCTCTTGCGCGAGATCGAAGCTCTGGCCGAGCTGGATCACCCCGGCATCATTCGAATCGTCGACTACGGCACGCAGCCTAACGCCTGGTACGCGATGGAGGTGATCGAAGGCCGACCGCTACAGGCTTATGCCGAGAACCCGTCGGCCCCGGACCTCGCAGACACCGTCGTCGATTGGTGGACTTCCACGATGGGAAGTGTTCCGAGCACGGGCGATGCAGACCCCTTTCCAACCGGCCAACTCATCGGCGGTGGCGGCCTCCCCGAGGGTGGGCGCGCGAACTTCCTCGTCATGGCCGAGCTGGGGATCCAACTGGCCGAAGCCTTGGCACACCTGCACGGGCAAGGGATCGTCCACCGCGACCTCAAGCCGCACAACGTGCTCGTCGACCACGACGGTCGCGTCGTCATCGTGGACTTCGGCCTGGCGATTTGGTCGGCCGGTGGCGTCGGTCGTGAACGCCTCGAGACCACCCATCAGATGGCTGGTAGCCTGCCCTACATGTCCCCCGAACAGCTTCGGGCCGAATGGGTAAGCGCGCGTTCGGACCTCTACGCCCTCGGCTGTATCTTCTACCGCCTCGCCACCGGGAAACCACCATTCGTGGCGCGAAACATGACGCGCATCGCGATGATGCATCTGCGCGAGAAACCCTTCCCGCTGCAGCAGGAGCGCCCCGATCTACCGGCCGAATTCTGCCAACTCGTGATGCAGCTGCTCGAAAAGGATCCGGCCAAGCGTCCCAGCTTTGCGCTCGACGTGGCCTACCGCCTGTCCAAGATGCTCGGCCGCAAAGCCGACTACGAGGTCGCGAATCTCGCGCTTCATCGCCCCGAGCTTGCCGGTCGCGAAACTACTTTTGCCGCCCTCACGAGGGCGCTCGCCGATCGTCATGGGGACCAGTTCGTGATGCTCACTGCCCCGAGCGGGATGGGCAAGACACGACTGCTGAACGAGGTTTCCCAACGCTTGATGTCGAAACACTCGTTGGCACCGCGAATGCTGGCGTTCGAGCAGGGGGGCGATGCGTCCTTCACGGAGCTCTGGCCCCGCGAAACGTTCCCCTCGGGACCGATCATGCGGGCGGCTCACATCGAAGCATTCCTCGAGGCGGACAGCGCCGAGCGCGACGTCGTCGTCATCCTCGACGACGTGCAGTGGGCCGACGACGAGGCACTCACAGCCATCCGCTACCTCGCTCGAGCTCAGTCTGGCGCGAAGTGGAAGATTGTTGCCGCGTACCGCAGCGACGAACGTCCCGAAGGTTTCGAAGACCTCGACGTACCGCAGTTCGAGCTCGCTCCACTCGACCGAGAAGGGATGGTTCGATTGACCACTTCGATGCTCGGTCACGAGTGTCCGGGAGACCTCGTCGACTACGTTTTACGCGCCTCTGACGGCCATCCGTTCTTCGCGGCCGAGACTCTCAGGCTCCTCGTGCACGAGGGCAAACTGCGCCGGGATTTCGAGCATGAGAGGTGGCGGATCGACGTGCTCGGAAAGTCGCTCGCCGAGATACCTTTCGCGTCGTCACTTGGCTCGCTGCTCGACAAGCGACTCGACCAGCTCTCGGATTCGGCATGGCGCCTCGTCGAAGTGGTCGCGGTAGTCGAGTTCGATTGTTCTGGCAGCTTGGTCGACCGCGTCGCACCGGGCGCCCTCGAGCACTTCGCCGAAGCACGTCACGCTGACGTGCTCGAAGTCGACCCGGCCGGGCAGCTCCGCTTTGCCCACAGCCAGTTACGCTCCGCAGCCTATCGACGCATCGACCCTGTGCGTCGCCAGCAGCTCCACGGCGATGTGGCAGACCAGCTCGGCGACGACCTTGGGCCTGCGCGTCTCGGTCATCACCTCAGGGCATCTGGCCAGCTCGCCGAAGCGGCGTTCGCTTGGGACGCCGCTACCGAAAACGACAGCGCAACGGCGCGGGCCCAGGCGATGCGAAACGCGATCGACTGCCGCGTCGAAGGCGACATTTCGCTCGACCCCGAGCAGGTACTCACCGCCGGCCGCCTACTCATGGAGGTCGGTCATTTCGCAGATGCCGAAGCCGTGCTCGACCTCGTCGAAAAGGGGGAATCACAGACGGACGCGTTGTTGCTTCGCGCCGAGCTCGCATGGCAACAGGCCGAGTTTGACCGTGGGCTGGAGATTCTCGACCGGTTCGAGGACGCCTTCGGGCTCGACGCTCGCGCGTGTTTGCTGCGCGCGCAGATCTTGAGAAACAACTCGGCGCTCGACGACATCCACGAGTGCGCCCTACAGGGACTTCGAGTCCTTCGGCCCGACGGCAGCGACACCATCGAGATTCCCGCCGATCGACACGCGAGCAAACTCGAGCTCGAACTTCTCGTCGAACTCGCCCACGTGATGTTTCAACGCGGTGATGCCCCGCGCGCCATCGAGCTATTGGACCTGATCGTCATCGCGTTCCGCGGTCGCGGCGACAAACGCTCGGAGTGTTACGCCCTGCTCGAGCTCATTATGCCGGTCGCTTTGTCGGGCGGGGAAATCGGTGCGCGCGAGACCTTGGCGCTCCGACTGGCGCAGGAGATCGAAGACAAACGGGCAGAGGCCCGCGCGCTCAATCTCATGGGCAATGCCGAACTCATCGCCGGAAACCACGAGGCTGCACTCACATGGTACCGACGGGCCATGGCGCTTGCCCGCCGGATGGGACGCCTGACCGGCGGTGTCTTCGTGCTCGCCAACAGTGCGCTCGCCTGCTCCGAGCTCGGTCGATTCGACGAAGCGGAGGACTACTATCGGGAGTCGATCAAACTCGCGAAGAAGTTCGAAATGACCGATGTCGTCATCAACACCTCGACCAATTTTGGTCGGCATCTGACGAACGTCGGCAAGTTCGACGAGGCGCTCGGCGTTCTCGAACAGACGCTCGCGCTGGCCGACGAATACGGGAATCCACGCTTGGTCGGAACCCTCCTGGTCGACCTCGGCGAGACATGTCGGGAGCTCGAGCGATTCGACGAGGCGGAGGCTTACGTGACTCGTTCGATCGAGTTGAGTCACGAATTTGGGCTGCGTCAGATGGTCTGGGGCAACATTTCGTTGGCCAGTCTGGGGCGTGATCGCGGTGATCTCGAGATGTCGCTCGAGGCGGCACAACAGGCCGTGCAGCTGGCGTCGCCCGACTCTGAAGTGGAGCGCGCCGCGGCTCACGCAACGCGTGCAAAGGCGCTACAGCGGCTAGGGCGCAATGGGGATGAGGACGTCGTCGAGGCGCGAGCAATCACCGCAGTGATGAGCGGCCCGGCGTTCTTGCTGAAGTTGGTGTCGGAGCTTCGGCTCGGCGGCTAGCCGACGAACCGTCCTAGAACGCGTAGTTCACGCCCAAACCGCCCGCAAAATACGTCTGATTGTACGTACCATTACCAACGACGATCACTTGTTCGTTGTCGCCGTCGGTCGGGTTGATCTGCGTCACGAGCGAGTTCGTGATGACTCGCTCCGGTATGATCCATGCGCCCAAGCTGAGGTCGAGAGAGAACGAGCCCGAAGTCCAGGTCATGCCCGTACCGATCAGGTGCTTCGTTCCTTCGGCCAGGAAGACGGAGTAGCGCTCGTCGGGAATTGCGGACGTCTCGAAGGTGTACCCGCCGCGCACGGTGAACGAATCGGACAGCTGGATGTCCGACCCGAGCCGCACCGAATAGGCGTCTTCCCACTCTTGTGGCACCGAAAGTGGTCCGATCGGGATTCCGCCCAGGCCAGGCACGTTTTCGACCGTCACTTCGTCGGGCGTGGCTTCGATCTCTTCGAAAACCGACCACGCCTCATAGGTGCCGGCGAGCTCGACGTCCCACGTGTCGGCCTTCCATTGCAGTCCAAATCGGATGATCGGAGCGAACGTGAGTCCGCCGCCGATGGCGTCGCCAGACAGTTCGGCGCCCGTGAACGCTGCGTTTGACGGCAGTCGCGATTCGAGCTTGGCGTCGGAATCTTCGAAGCGCACGGGCAGCTGGAACGACAGTCCCGCGTTGAGTTGCTCTGACAGTCCGACGACCACACCTCCGTTGCCGGAAGGTGCCCAGAAGTCGGTCAGCGTGATGCGCGTTAGAATGTCGAGGTCTTGGTCTTCGGGATCGCCGAAAAGGCCGGTATAGGCCGACGTTACGTTCACGAGTACGAAGCTCGCCGGTGCGTTCTGAAAGCCGAGGCCAACGCGAATTCGGTCGCTGAGTTCCCACGCCCAGACGAGGTGTAGGAACAGCATGACCGACGCGTCGTTGTCGACGAGCGTGTACCGTTGCGCACCGGTTTCGGGGAAACGGTGCCCCGACAGGTACGGTGCATACACGCCGAAGCCCCACGACATGCCGTCGACGGGAAGGGGGCCGCCGATCAGGAGCTGAGGGTCGGTCTTTGGAGGCGCTTCATTGCTCACCTTGGAGTAGGTCCGCGTCTCGCCGTTGGGCATGGTTCGCGGGGCTCGTTGGAAGTCGAAATTCAGCGCGATGAGGGCGAGGTCGACCGTGAGCTGGAAACTGCCGAGGCCGGCGACGTTTGCGGGGTTGTGCCAGATGGCGTTCAGGTCGCCCTGGCCATGCACGACCTGGGCTCCGGCTCGCCCGAGCGGTTTGACGCCGTGGCCCGGCAGATAGAACCCGGCGGCGAACGCTTCGGCGGGGACGAACAACGCCAGCGCGAGGAGCGCCGTCGCGAACAGTGCGGTCGGTCGAGATTGCATGAATTCGTTGTAGGTCGTGACTCGTCGGGGGGCAAGCAACAACGGCACTTCGAGGTCTCCCGGACGTGTTTTCGGAGGTCTCCCGGACGTGTTTTTGGAGGTCTCCCGGACGTGTTTTTGGAGGTCTCCCGGACGTGTTTTTGGAGGTCTCCCGGACGTGGAGACGAAGCGAGC
>CAYLMO010000017.1:8934-73816 GCA_964384605.1 uncultured Bradymonadales bacterium
GGAGGTCTCCCGGACGTGTTTTTGGAGGTCTCCCGGACGTGGAGACGAAGCGAGCCAATCGAGTTTTCAGGTTACTGCCCAAATGGTCTGCGGCATTGTATAACAGCGGTATGAACCGCTCGAACGTCCCGTACATCGTAGCCACCGCACTTCTCGTCTTGGCGATTGGTGGATGGGGAATCTTCCTGACCGGAGGAAACCACTCCGCGCCCACCGATTCGCCCGATGCAGGCGGCGCCGACGCGGGAACATCCGACTCGGGCATGGCCGGCACAGATGCAGGCGAGGACGCAGGCCAGGCCCTCGCGCCGGACGCGGCTTCTGATTCGGGTAGTCAGGCTGATGCTGCCGTAGCTCTCGCGCCTCCTCCGAGGGCGCCCGACGCCGGAACGCTCGACGCCGGCAACGGCGCAGGCAGCGCCTCGCCAAACGGACCAGCAACCAACGGAAACGCTCTCGCCGCGCAGAAAGGGGCGAGTGGGCCAAAGAAGAAGGGGGCGATCTCGGCCGACGTCGTCCGTAGTGTTGTCGCAGGAATGAAGCCCGCGATGAAGCTGTGCTACGAGAGCCTGCTCGAAGAGTTCCCCGGCGCATCGGGCGACGTCTTGGTGTCATTCCGCATCGAGGCCGAAGGTGCTGATGGTCGTGTGACCATCGTCGAGGTCGACGAAAAGAGTACGCTGATGGACGACAAGCTCCTCACTTGCCTGACCGACGCATTCGGCGACGCGGTCTTCCCGGTGCCCGACGGTGGCGACACCGTTCAAGTCACCTATCCCTTCAAGTTCGCGACGAAGTAAATGGAACGACGGGAACGAGTTCGGGCCGTCGACAACCGCGATGGATGGCGGCTCGAGGTTCGGCATTATCATGCGCCCGACCGCGTCGAGCCTGGCCGTCCGCCGATCCTGTTGATTCCGGGATACGGCATGAACACCTTCGTGCTCGACTATCATCCGAGCGACATTTCGATGGTGCAGTTCCTGGTCGAAGATGGCTGGGACGTGTTCACGGCGAACCTTCGTGGACAGGGGAATTCGCGACCACAGAGGGGCAAAGGATACCCGGATTTCGGCTTCGTAGACGTCGCTCGACTCGACCTTCCGGCGGTCATCGAGCACGTACTCCAAGAGTCGATCGGCGACTCTGAATCCGTGGTAGGCGTTGGCTGTTCGCTTGGCGCCACCTACCTCTATTCGTATCTCGCACTGCATCCAAGGGAGCATCGGCTCGACCGCATGGTGTCTGTGGGCGGACCACTTCGGTGGGTTGAACAACATCCGCTGATGAAGGTCGCATTTTACTCCGAAACGCTCGCTGGAGCGGTCCCGTTCAAAGGCACCCGCGCGCTCGCAAAGCGATTGCTGCCGGTCATCAAGAACGTGCCGCCGCTCTTGTCGATCTACATGAACGCGAGAGACATCGACCTGCGCGACGCCGAAGTGCTCACCAACACCGTCGACGATCCGATCCCGAGTTTGAACGCCGAGATCGCGCGTTGGGTGAAGCGCCGCGACCTGACCGTCGGCCGAGTGAACGTGACCGACGCGATGCGCGGCGTCGAGATCCCGCTGCTGAGCATCGCGGCAAATCGCGATGGCATCGTGCCGATCGATACGGCGCTCTCGGCCACCAAGCACTGGGGCGGCCCCACCGATTCGCACATCGCGGGTGATACCAACCGCTGGTTTGCGCATGCCGACCTCTTCATCAACCGTCGAGCACGCAGCGAAGTGTTCGAGCCCCTCGCGGATTGGTTGCGGACGTAGTGGCGTATCTGCTCTACACGAACGTGTTCGTGGCTTTCTGCGCGGCTGCGCTCGTTACCGCGACTCGTGCGTTGCTCGGTGCGCCCGGGTTTCCCGGAGTGCTCGAAGCGCACGTGTGGTGCGCGACCATGACGGTCTACAACATCGATCGTCTCGTCGATCGCGACGACGAGCTGCACGCCTCGCCGCGCCATCGCTGGATCGCCAGACATCGCAAGATGCTGTGGGGCGTTACCAGTCTATCGGCGCTCGGTACGCTCGCCACCATGGCTCTGCTCCCACTGGCCGTCGTCCTCGGACTGGCGCCATTGGCGGTCATCTCGTTCCTTTACTCGGTGCCTATTTTTGGGGCCGACTTCCGACTGAAGTCACTTCCGGGCGCGAAGACCTTCGTCATCGGAATGGTGTGGGCGGTGGTGACGGTCGTGTTGCCGGCATTGGAGCTGGGTCAGGCCGTGCCGTACGTCATGGTCGCCGAGCGATTTCTCTTCATCTTCGCGATCACTCTGCCGTTCGAGCTACGTGACGCCGAACGCGACGCCGCCGCCGGCGTATCGTCGCTCGCCCACGTTTTGGGGCCGCACGGGACCGTCGCCGCGGCAGCGACGATGCTGTTGGGCGTGGCGGTTTCGAAGGTCTTCCGGATGCCCACCGCTCAAGGCTCTGCGCTCGGCATCGCGCTTCTCATCACGGCCGGGCTGGTCGTGGCGGCCGTGAAGCCTAGGAACGACTGGTACTACTCACTCCTGCTCGACGGGACGATGCTCCTTTTCGCCGGGGCGGTGCTGGTCGGGTAGGTCGCTTCGCGAGGGGTCGTGTGGGTGTCCGGGAGACCTCCATCCCCAGTGTTTCTGGGCCGACGAGGTCTTCCGGTTCTTGTGTGTGGAGCAGGCGGAAACGAAAAACGCCGCCCCCTTTTTTAAGGGGAGCGGCGTCTTGCGCTGCGGCGAGGCATCGTGCCTCGAGACCGTTATTTGAGGACGAGCTCTCCGCGGCGGTTCTGGGCGCGAGCGTAGTCGTCATGTCCATCGACGACCGGACGCTCTTTGCCGTAGCTGATCAGCGAGATGCGTGCTGGTTTCACGCCCTGCTTCACGAGGTAGTTGCGCACCGAGCGAGCGCGAGCTTCGCCCAGCGACAGGTTGAAGGCGTCGCCACCGACGTCGTCGGTATGGCCTTCGATAGTGATTGCGACCTGCTGATCGCCGCGCAGTTTCTTGGCGAGACGGTCGAGCATTGCAACCGCGTCATCGGTCAGAACGTGCGAGTTGTATTCGAAGTTCACCGTGCGACCGACCACGTCGTCGTCCGTCTGTTGCGCAGGTGCTTGCACCTTCGCGAGAGCGACTTTGTTCGGCTCGGTCGTGTCAATCTCGACACGCTGGGTCTTGGTGGTCGAACAGCCAACGAGTGCAACGGCGACGAGAATAAATGCGAGGGTTTTCATAACGGTCTCCATACGGTTTGGGCAGAGAATTGCCCGGTGAAACGACACTGGACCCTGGGCCCGTGACGCTCGGGAGAACCGGCGTTCGACGCTTGCTGTCTTGACTAACAATCTATTTCGTCACCGTTTGAAACTCGGCAATCCAATTCGTGCATGACCATGCATTTTTTCGTCCTTGGTAGACCACGGCCCAATCCCTGCGCTATCGATGAGGCCTCACAACACAACACCTCGACCAAGCGGAGAGACCATGTCCCGCCATATCTGCGCAATCGACCAGGGCACGACCGGCACCACGGTCATCATTCTCGACGAAAACCTGAACGTGAAAGGCCGCGTGAATCAGGAGTTCGAACAGATCTACCCGAAGCCCAGCTGGGTGGAACACAACCCGGAAGCCATCTGGCAATCGACCCTCGACACACTCGCGCAGGCCAGCAAACAGGCCGGCATTCAGCCGAGCGACATCGCCGCGGTGGGCATCACCAATCAGCGCGAAACGACCGTCGTTTGGGACCGAAGCACCGGCGCCCCGATCCACAACGCGATCGTCTGGCAGGACCGGCGAACGGCCGGCCGCATCAAGCAGCTCTCCGACGAGGGACACGGCCCGGCCGTGCAGAAAAAGACTGGCCTCGTGCTCGACCCGTATTTCTCGGGCACCAAGATCGACTGGATTCTCGACCAGGTCTCGGGCGCCCGTGAACGCGCTGAAGCTGGCGAGCTCGCGTTCGGCACCATCGACACCTTCTTGCTGTGGCGACTGACCGGCGGCGACGCACACAAGACAGACGTGTCGAACGCCTCGCGCACGCTCCTGATGGACCTCCACACCGGCCAGTGGGACGACGACCTGCTCAAACTGTTCCGCGTTCCGCGCGAAGTCCTCCCCGAGATCTGCGGCAACGCCGAGATCTTTGGCGAGGTCCGCAACATCCCAGGGCTCGTGGACGGCACGCCGGTCTGCGGCATCGCCGGCGATCAGCAGGCGGCACTCTTCGGCCAAACCTGCTTCCAGCCGGGCGAGGCGAAGTGCACCTACGGCACGGGCGCATTCCTGCTGATGAACACGGGGCACCAGCCGGTCATGAGCGACCACAAGATGCTCACGACCGCAGCCTGGAAGCTCGACGGCAAGATGACCTACGCCCTCGAAGGGTCGGCCTTCATCGCGGGCGCGCTCGTCCAGTGGCTTCGCGACGGTCTGAAGATCATCGACTCTGCCCCGCAGATCGAAGAGCTCGCCGCACAGGTGGAATCGTCCGACGGAGTGGTGCTCGTGCCATCGTTGGCCGGCCTCGGCGCCCCGCACTGGAACCCCGAGGCGCGAGGCGTCATCTGGGGCCTCACGCGCGGAACGACGCGTGCCCACATCGCCCGCGCCGCCCTCGAGGGTATCGCGCTGCAGAACGTGGACATCCTCAAGGCGATGGAGTCGGACCTCGGCGAGCCGCTGAAGGAGCTCAAGGTCGACGGTGGTGCGAGCGCCAACGGGCTCTTGATGCAGATGCAGTCGAACCTGCTCGGCCGCCGCATCGTGCGTCCGGCGATGACCGACACGACCGCTCTCGGTGCGGCCCTCTTCGCCGGATTGGCGGTCGGCATCTTCTCGGACCTCACCGATATTCGTGAGGCGTGGCGCGCCGACGCCACCTTCGAGCCAGACATGAAAGAGGCCGAGCGGCAACGCCAGCTCGGCCTTTGGGCACAGGCAATTCAGCGGGTCTAAAACCCATTGCCAGTTACTTGGTGATGACTTCGCCGCGACGGTTTTGTGCGCGCGATTCGTCGTCGGTTCCGTCGACGAACGGGCGCTCTTTGCCGTAGCTGATGAGCGACACGCGCTCGGCTTTGACGCCCTGCTTCACGAGGTAGTTGCGCACTGCACGTGCTCGCGCTTCGCCGAGCGAGAGGTTGAACGCGTCGCCGCCCACGTCGTCGGTGTGGCCTTCGATGGTGATCTCGACGTTCTGCTCGGTGCGAAGGCGTTTCGCCATACGGTTGAGCATTTCGGTCGCGTCAGCGGTGAGGACCGACGAGTTGTATTCGAAGTTCACGGTGCGGCCGATCGCTTCTTCGTCGGGCTCGGCGCCTTCAGCGGTTTCGACGCGCTGTGCGGTCACGGTCGGCGCGACGAGTTCGGCTTCGTCAGCCTTCTGAGCTTTGGTGGTCGAACAGCCGAAGAGGGCGAGGACAACTACAACGAGTGCGAAGTTTTTCATGGTAACGGTCTCCTAGTTTCGTGGGCGAAAATGCCCGGTGTAACGACACTGGACTCTGGGCCCGTGACGCTCGGAGGACCGGCGTTCGACGCTTGCTGTCGGTTGTGAAAATCTATTTCGTCACCGCTTGAAAAACGGCAATTGAAAAAATGCACGGAAGCGCATTTTTTCCGCTTTTCGCTTTCCGCTTTCCGCTTTCCGTCATGCGGACAGCGGACAGCGGATCATTCCATCTCGACGATGGTCAGCTCGTATCGGTCGTAGCTCGATTCAACCTGCGCGATGAATCCCTCGAGCCACGTCTCGCCCGGATGAATACTGGGCGTCATGGAGTACGCCAAGATACCTGTCTTGGTCTCGAGCAGCTTGCCGTCTTTGGAGTACAGGTCGAGCTGCAGCTTCATCTTCTTGATCGCCGCGTCGCTGGTGTTTTTTACCTCGAATTCGGCTTTGAAGTATCCCTTCCCCGAACTTCCTGACGGGCGGAATCCGGCTTTGCGCTCGCGCACTTCGACGCTGAGATGTGCCGGGAACTTCGCGCCCATTTTGGGTTCGATGACCTGGCTCGGCGGGTAGCTCTTCGCTCCCGGAGTTCCATCGATGAGCTTGATGGTGAGTCGAACCCCCGAAACCGCCGGTGAGGCGCGCTGCGTAAGGTTGACCGGCGACAGGTCGCCAGGGCGAATTGCCGGCTGGTAGCCCCACAACAGACTGGGGTCGTCTCGATGCAGCGTCTCGCCGCTATCGTCGAGCAGTTCGATGACCGTCTCGATCTTCTCGATCTCCTGGCTACCGACGTTCTTCAACACCGCGCGCAGCGTGTAGAACGAGGAGTTTTCGTAGACGTCGAGTCGAGATTTGCGCACGTCGAGCTCGAGCTGGTCGGCGGCCGGCCCGGCGATCTGAAGCTCGAGGTCGCGCGACCCGGGTTCGCCGCCGCTCGGTTGAACCGAGCCCGATTCGTCGATCTCGGCAGGCGTTTCGACCGTCACCGGCGGGGCGATGACCTCCTTCACGATAACATTCGGCTCGTCCCGGGTGCTCAGCACAAACCACCCGACGATGCCGCCCAGGAGGGTCAGCAGCACGACGCCGCCGAACCCGATGCCGAGGATGACGCCAGCTGCCGCGCCCGTGCCCTTGCTCGCCCCAGCCGCCTCGGGTCCGCGCTCCAGGCGGCCGAGCAGCTCGAACGCAGGCTGGTGATTCGGGTCGAGATCGAGAGCTGCCCGCGCGAGCTTCTGCGCGTGTGACTTGTCGTCCACGAAGTCGCTCGCCGCCCACCGTTGTGCATGTGCTTCGGCGAGGGTCATGACGACCTCGACGTTGCCGGGAGCCAGCGATTCGGCCTCGCGAAGCTCCTTGATCGCGTCGTCCCACAGGCTCTGCTTCATGTAGCCGCGACCGCGCTGCAGGTGGGCCGCGACGGATTGCCGCAGTTCGTCCAGCGAGAGGCCGAGGTCGAGCGCGATCGACTCGAGTTCGGCTTCGTCGAGCCGCTCGGAACGCTCTTCCTGAAGTTGAATCACGCGGCTGATGTAGCGTTCGAGCGTCTTCTGATCCATGCCACCTTCCTAGTGCATCGTGCCGAGGATAGCGTCGGCGGCGGGCGCGCGGTTGGGCGCCTTAACCTTCGCTTCCTCGAGCAGTTTCGTTGCGAGCTCGCGGTCCTGCATGCGGGTCCAGACGAAACGTCCGAGGCGGAACGCTTCGTCCCCCGAGAGCTCCCGCTCCGCCAGCTTTCGCGCGCGCTGCACGATGGTGTTTCGTGCAGATTCGACGCCCCAGCCCGACTGCAGCTGACCGAGCTCCGCACTAAATCCATCGGGACGAATCTTCTTCGCCTGAAGGAAAAGTGTCTCGGCCTCTTCGAACTTGCTGGCGGCGAGCGCCATCTCGCCGCGCGCGACGAGCAGCTTGTAGCGGCGTTCGGCGTCGGCCAATTCGGCGGGTTCTGCGGGCTCTTCTGCGGCTCCGGCAGGTTCGACAGGTTCGACAGGTTCGGCAGGTTCTTCGACAACCTCGGGTTGTTCGGGCTGCTCGTCGACCGGTCTCGAGGCGACGTTCGCCTTCGAGGCGACCGCTTTGGCGAGCGAAGCGGCCGAATCTTCGGGGCCAGCTGGCTCTTCTACCGCACGCTCTTCGGGCGGCAGCGATTCAGTCATTCGCTGCACCTGCGTCTTCATCATGTCGGCGGTGATCCCCGCGTAGCCCCGGAAATTGGGGTCCATCTCGAGTGCGCGAGACCAACCCGCGATGGCTTTTTTGCGGGCGTCGGTCGAGTCGCGTTCGTCTTGGAGGTAGTACGACCCGTCGAGGAAGTAGACGAGCGCGTCGTCTGGTGCGGCTTTCATGAGGTCGTCGATGACCGCGCGTGCTTGTTTTTGCTGCCCGATGCGGATGAGCGCCCACGCGAGTCGGCGGCCTACAGGCGTGTTCGGGCCCTTCTGTTCGACGGCGTCTTGGTAGTAGCGGACGAGCTCCAGATACTCACCGGTCGCGATGAACACGCCCTCGATGCGTTCGAGCTGCGTGCCCACGTCGTCGCGCACGAAGAGATCGCCTCGATTCTCGCGAACACCTTGGACGATGGGCTTGTAGGTACTAAGTTGCTCGTCATTGGCCTGTGGGCCCGGGTCTTCGATGACCTGAGACTCCACGGCGTCCGTTTCGAGCGCGGAAAACCGCACCGTATCGCGCGTTTCCGGGCGAACACCCTTGCCGCAGGCGCCCAGCACGGTCAGCGACAGGAAAGCAGTGAGCAGTATTTTGGATCGCATCAAGACCTCTCGCGGGCCGCAGACGAACTCGGTGATAGCCCATCTGGCGCTCGGTTCCAACCTGGGCGACCGCGAAGCTACGATCACTCAGGCGCTTCGGATGATCGGCGAGTTGCCGGGAACCGAGGTGCTCGAGGTGTCGCCGCTCTACACCACGCCACCCGCATACGTGCTCGACCAGCCGGAGTTTTTGAACGGCGCCGCGACGGTTCGAACGACCATGGATCCACACGCGTTTCTGGACGAACTGCTCGCCATCGAGCAGGCCCTCGGGCGCGTACGCGCGGTGCCAAACGGCCCTCGCTCGATCGATCTGGACATCGTCCTTTGGGGCGACGCGGTGATCGATTCGCCAGCGCTGACGGTCCCGCATCCGGCGATGCTCGAGCGCGACTTTGTGCTCGTGCCGCTCGCCGACATCGCCTCCGAGGTGGTGCATCCGGTGACCGGCGAGACGATTGGGTCGTACCTGGGAGAGGGTTCGAACTTGGCTATTGCATCGCTCGAGCGCACGCAGGGCTGAGGTTCGCACCTCCTCCCCACCATGATAGAACTCCGCGCAGAAGACCCAAGCACCCCGCGAGCCACACCATGCACTTTCGCGCACCCCACGAATCCTCCGACCTGACTGCCATCGACCTCCTCGAGCGCGCGTGGCCCGAAGCCACCGACGAGGAGCGAATGGACGTCGTTACGGGCGGTGCCTTTCGGGTCGATGAGCGGGTCTGGCGCAAGCCCAAACGCGTGGTGCCACCCGATTCGGTGTGCCACGCCGATGTCGAGGGCGGCTCGGAACCCTTCGGCCTGCCGGAAGGCAACTCGTTGTCGCGCGGCCCGGGCTGGATCGTCGTCGACAAGCCGATCGGCATGCCTGGCACCCTCGCCCTCGACGACCCGATGGATCCCATCTTGTTCCTTGCCGACATGCTCGGCGTGGAGCGCGAAGGATTCCAGCCGGTCTGGCCCATGCCGACCATCGCGGGCGGCCCATGGTTGCTCGCGCTCGACGATGTCACCTGCGCAGACCTCCAGGACGGATGGCGCACGGGCGGAATCATGCAGACCTGGGTGGCCATCACGCCTGAGTTCGGCCTGCCACGGGGGCAGTTCACGCACCGCGGAATCCCCGTCGAATACGGCGCGACCCGCATGAATGGAGGGCTTGTCGAGGTCCAGCTCACGCCGCAGTTCCAGCATGGCGAGGTGCCGGAGCTCATCGATCCGGTGACGTTCATGCTCGAGGCGCTGGAGTCGCAAGACGCCCCCGTACTCGGCGATCGGGAGCGCGGTGGCTACATGGTTCACGGCGGCCTCCGCCTGCGTCTCGCCGCCATCTACGACGAGTCGGGCGAACTGGCCTACTCATGGCCTGCTCCGCAGGCATGGTGGCCCGACCAGCCAGTAGTGCCGGTCATGGAGGCCGAGCCGACCGATAAGCCCGAGGCGCAACAGGCGCAGGCCAAGGGAGTGAAGTCGCTCGTAGTGTCGCGCAAGACACTCGAGATTCTCGAGGAGCAGCGGCATCCGTGGGTGCTCGCCGACCGCGACACCGGGTCGCGCGGACACTTCAAGCCGGGGACGATGGTGCGCCTCGAGTCGAAGGACGGTCGACGCGGCCCCTTCGCCCTCATCGACGCTCGCAAAGCCGACCTGGCCGCTCGAGTCTGGAGCTGGAATGTCGACGATGCCGCGAACTTCTACGACGAGGTCGAGATTCGGTATTTCGAGGCTGTGAGCCGCCGCGCGGCCCTCCTGAAAGATATCGGCGAGACGGACCTGTTCCGCCTGGTGCACAGCGAGGCCGATGGTCTTCCGGGCATGTTGCTCGACCGTGTCGGCCCGGTGCTACGCGCCACGATCATCGGTGGTGCGGCCGATGGGTTCTCGCGAACCGTCTACGAAGCGATCGTCGAGGCCGACCCCGAGATGATGATTCTCGAGGTGCCACACCGCGAAGACGTGCGGCGCGGAGAACTGCCCAACGCGCGGCTGGCGCGGGCGAAGACGCATTACGTGCGGCCTGGCGAACGGGTCGTGGGGAGCGAAGATGGCCTGAAGTACTGGCTGGAGCCGTGGGAAGGCATCGACACCGGGTTCTTCGCCGATCAGCGCGAAAATCGGCGTCGGCTTCAGACCATGGTCGAGCCCGGGCAACGGTGGCTGAATCTGTTCTGCCACACTGGCGCGTTCACCGTGAAGCTGTTGGACCTCGGGGCAGAGTGCGTGAGCGTGGACATTTCCCGCCGCTACCTGAACTGGCTCGACGAAAACTTGGAGCTGAACGGCCTCGACCTCGACTCGAACACGAACGTCGACGACGACGCCCGAGTCTATCTCGATGGGGACTGCGGCAAGTTCGACGGCATCATCGTCGACCCGCCGACCGCGGCCTCGACCGACGCCGGATTCTGGTCGGTCCGCAAAGACTACGAAGACCATTTGGAGCAGTGTTTTCGGGCGTTGGCGCCGGGTGGCGTGATGCTCGTCTGCCGCAACGACCGCAAACGAAGTACGCCGCTCGAAGAGCTGATTCGGTCGGCTGCCAAGGGCTCGGGGCACAAGATCACGGGCATGGAACCGGCGCCTCCGGCACCAGACTATCCGTCGCTCGCAGGCTTCCCCGAAGGCGACATTTTTGAGGCATATTGGGTGTGGGTCGGCCGTTGAGCCGACCGGAGGAGACGCAAGTGGAAGAGTCGAACGACATCGGGGTGAGCAACGACGCGATGTACACCCTCGCCAGCTACTCGGCGATGGCGGGGTTGTGTCCGCTCATCCCCATTCCGTTTCTGGACGACTTCATCATCGACCGGTTCCACCGGCGAATGCTGCAGAAGCTGACCCGGCCGCACGACGTCTACCTCGCCGTGAAAGACGCGAAGTACTTGACGTCGAAGCCTTCGAACCTGTTGTCTGGTGCGGTCAAGAGCCTGGTCCTGTGGCCGATCAAGAAGCTCGTCCGCAAGGTCGTCTACGTACTCGCAATCAAGAGTTGTGCTGACGTCGCGACCGCGGTTTTCCACGAGGGATGGCTCTTCGCGCGGGCGTTGGAGCAAGGCTACGTGGAGCCGGCAGCGTTGGGCCGCGGCGACAAAGAGGTGCTCGAGAAGTTGCGCGACGCCATCAACAAGTCGGTCGACGAGGTCGACCCCGACGCCACGCAACAGGTGATGAACAGCGCTTTCGGCGTGGGGCGCGAGGTCATCGACTCGCTCGGCACCGCGCTCAAGGGCGTGCTCGGCGACGACGAGGACACGCTCGACGACAAGATGGACGCCGCCGAAGAGCAGGTGGGTCCACTCACCGAACGCATCATCGAAGAGCTGCGAGCGCATTGGGAACTGTCAGACGCCCTCGACCAGGCGCTGCGCCGCGAACTGTCGATCGAACAAGACTGATTTCACACACGGAGTGACCCATGATCCATGAACACAGCAACGCCACGCAGACTCAGTGGGACAAGGGCGAGTTCCAGGTGATGATCAAGAACGACGAGAGCGACCGCCCGCTCGGTTTCTGCGACGGGACTGCCGAGGATGAGGAGTACATCTACGAGCAGGCGATGATGGAAGGCGGCGAAATCACCATCGACAAGAAGGCGCTCAAGACCGGTCGCGAGATCTGGACGATTCGCCGTTTGGACAGGCGAGAAGACGAGTTCATGTAGGTCGCCGGTCCAAATGACCGACGGTCAACTCTTCATTTTCGACCTACATTCTGCTACACATCCCGACAATGTCTGAATTTCGGGAGCTGTACCCAATGAATGTTCGTCTCGCTCTGATCTCGTTCTCTGTGCTCATCCTCGCAGCCTGTGGGGGTGAGGTGACTGACGCTGGCCCCGACACCTCGGGCAATAACGTCGTTTCGAACAACTCGACCTCGTCCGGGAACAACGCCACGACGGGGAACAACGTCACGACAGTGGGGAACAACGCGACGACTCCGCGGCTCGAAGCGCCGCGCCGATGGCCGGTCGAAGAGCGCGTGACGCACGATGTCGACGAGAGCCTGGCCGCAGTGCTCGAGACGCAGCGGCTGGAAGGTGCTTGCGATAGGTGGAATGCGGGGCAGCGCGACGAAGAGACCAAGATGTTGTGCGGCAAGTGGATGTTCTTCTACGAGACGTTCGGCACTGTCGGCATCCCCAAGAAGCTGCTCGAGTTCGGTCAGGATTGGTACGAGGGCTACTACGGTCCGGGCTACTCGAACTTCGGATTCATCCCGGACCCAGCGTCGCCGGAGGGCTTCCCGATTGGTCTGGCGGAGACCACGGGCATGGCCGGGAACCTCGAGACGCGCGCGTTCACGTGTGCGTCGTGCCACTTCGGCCAGATGCCCGATGGGCGATACGCGGTTGGCTACGCGAACATGAAGCTCGACTACGGTCGCTACATCGCGGGCATCGGCGCGCCGCTCCAGCTCTCGATCAGTGAGAATTCGCAAGACGTTCACCCCGACATTCGCGCGGAAGTTCTGCCGCACGTCCAGGCCGCCAAGATGGACCCGTCGTACAATATCGCGTTGGCGGGCGTTGGTCTGGAGCTGTTGGGCGCCGGCGACATGCCGCAGGTTTCGATCGAACAGCAGGGGATGTTCCTGGCGAAACCGCCGGGGACGATGGACTTCCTCACGGAGCCGCTCGTGGACGACGGCGTGTGGACCGTGTCGCGGATTCTCTCGCTCTGGAACATCCCGACCGAGGAGATGCGGGAGGAGATCGGCATGGAGCACGCCCACCTTTCGTGGACGGGTGGAGCGACGACGCTCGAATCGTTCATCTCCGGCTTCGTCGCGATCGGCGTGGCGGACCCGAGCGCCTGGGGGCCCGAACGAATCGAGCCCCTCAAGGCCTACCTCGAGTCGTTGCGCGTGCCCGAACTGCGGCGCGAGCTGGACCCTGCAGTGGTCGACATGGGGGCTGAAATCTTCGTCGATGAGGGTTGCGTCGACTGCCACAACGGGCCGTCGGGCGAGTCGCTTCAGGCGTACGGCTACGACGAGTTGGGGACCGACGATGCGATGCGCTACATCTTCAACCCGAACGAGGCCGGCGAGCTTTGCTGCGGCTTCGACGATGGCGATAGCTCGTATGTCGTGACTGACGGCATCAAGGCTCCGCGCCTGACCGGGCTCGAGAACCAGAGTCGATTCCTGCACAACGGATCGCTCGAATCGCTCGGCCAGCTCCTCTGTTTGAGCGAGCGTCCGGTCGACGACAACTACGCGCAGGGAACGCAGGGCCACGAGTTTGGCTGCGACTTGAGCGAGTCCGAGCGAGGCATGCTCGTGACCTATCTCCTCAGCCTGTAATGGTTCGGCCGGGATTCGCAAATGAATGCAGCTCTCCCTATAGTTCGCGCCATGAACGCTAGAATTCCTATCTGTTTGCTCTGCTTGACCCTCGTCGCTTGCGCGGAGTCTGAACTCGCGCCCGAGGGGAACAACGGCCGCGTCGAGAGCGACGCCGGAACGGTGGTCGACCTTGGTGCGGCCAACAACGCGAACAACACGTCCACGATGGACGCAGGGACTCCGACCGATAGTGGCGAGGAGATGGATTCTGGCCCGTCGGATATGGGGTCGGTGACCGACTCCGGGACCGATGCGGGTAGCGAAGAAGACATGGGGAGCGACGCGGGCATGACGAACGACCCGTGCCCTGGCGTGCCTTCTGGCCAAGGCTGGGAGGCCGTGGGCGGCGCTATAAGCGCGCTCCCTGGTGGGACCGATTCACTCATTCCCGACATCGCGATCGACTCCGAATGCCGGCCGATCATCGCCTTCCACGAGGCTGCGGTGGGCGAGGAAGAGAACGTCTTCGTGTACCGGTGGACGGGCACGGCGTGGCAGCGGCTCGGCAATGCCATCGACGCCACCAACCAAACCGACAAATGGACCACCGGTGTTCGGATCGAAACGTTCGGCACCGACATCTACATCGCCTGGGCCGAAATCACGCTCGACAACTCAGTCAGCGTTTTCGTCGCGAAGTGGACCGGTAGTCAGTGGCAGATCCTCGGCGACACGGCCGCGAGCGGCTTGTTGAGCTTCGACATGAGCCTCGTCATCGATAGTGCCGGCCGACCGGTGGCGGCCTGGAATGCTCGCGACGGCTTCAACATGCCGACCCAGGTGCGCGTGGCGCGTTGGGAAGACCCCAACTGGGTGAGCATTGGTGGGGCGCTGAAGAACGACCCGTCGAAGCCGGCCGCATCGGCGCAGGGACCGGAGCTCGTCTTCGACGCCGACGGCAATCTGGTCGTCGCGTGGTTCGAGGACAACTACATCCACACGCGGCGCTGGACGGGCACGACCTGGGCGCCGGTCAACGGCGCTCCAATCGACGCGGTGATGGACCCCTCGGGGACATTCGACGCGAACCTCGCGCTCAAGCCGACCGGTGAGATTCTCTACGGGTGGCGAGAGGCTGCGGGGTCGACGAACGTCTATGTCGAAGCGTGGGACGGCAACAGCTTCAGCGTGATCGCCAACACGCTCGACGCAGAGCCCGAGACGGGCGGTCGGACGAACACCGAAAGTCTCGATATCGCCGCCGACTCACAGGGCCGCACGGTCATCGTCTTCAACGAGCCGATCACGAACGGCGGGCGGAATCGCGTGCACGTATTCCGGCACGATTCGACCGGCCTTGGGCGACTCGGTGCTGGAATCCTCGATGTGAATGTTGGCGATACCGGCGCGAAGAGTCCGCAAGTGGCGATCGATGCGGCTGACCGTGCATACGTCGTCTTCGTCGAGCGCGGCACGCAGTCCGACGACGTCCACATCTGGCGCTGGACCGACTAATTACCGACAAAGTGCAGCTTTTTCAGTGGCTTGCAAAGGTGCCTGGCACCTAATCGAGCCGCTCGAGGAAGTAGAACGCGTTGATGACCAGCGCGTGCGTAATCTCGCCGGCTTCGACCAAACTGCGCAGATTTTCGCGCGGGATGAGTTCGACCTCGAGGTCCTCGTGTTCGTCGGGTTCTGGCGCCTGTTCGAGCCTGGCGCCGAGACCGAGGAAGGTCGTGCATCGATTCGATTGGATCGCGGGGTTGGGTTCGACGGTGCCAATCTTTCGCCACGCCTGGGCGACGTAGCCGGTCTCTTCGGCGAGCTCGCGCTTGGCGGCTTCGAGCAGGTCTTCGCCGTCGTCGACGTTGCCGCCAGGGATCTCCAGGGTGACCGAGTCAGTGCCGTGTCGGTACTGGCGCACCATCACGATTTCGTCGTCTTCGGTGAGCGCGACGACGTTGACCCAGTTGGGGAGGTCGACGACGTAGAAGTTGGCGGGGTCGGCCTGCCACGGCGGCTGGCGTTCGACGACGTTTACCGTGAAGATCGGCGACTTGGTGACCATCACCGAGCGAAGGGTTTTCCAGCGTTCGATCATCACGGCCTCAGTTGGTCGTCGGTGAAGATAAAGACCTCGCCGGTGTCGTTGCTGCGGCCTGGAGCTCCAACGAAAACGAGGTCGGGAGAGC
Source organism: uncultured Bradymonadales bacterium (assembly GCA_964384605.1). GTDB lineage: Bacteria > Myxococcota_A > Bradymonadia > Bradymonadales > Bradymonadaceae > CAYLMO01. The sequence goes on from CAYLMO010000017.1 coordinate 24,640, forward strand.
CTTCGACGACCCAGCCGAAGTGGTCGTAGAATTCGTTGTTGGGCGCTTGGAGTGCGACGCCGTTGGTCTTCCACTCTCGCTCATCGAACGTCCAGGTGTAGACGCGCAACATCCCGCTCGTGCGTTCTTCCTGGGTGAGCATGAGGTTGTCTCCGCGGTTGCCGTCGAACAGGCAGGAGACGATGCCGAGGGTGTCGGTGCCAGATCCGGTTAGCGCCACGCTGTAGCCGCAACGCTGGAAGCCGAGGTTGGTTCCGCGCAGTCGGCTCGGATGCTGGAAGGACCGCTCGTTCGCCGCGTAGAAGAAGGTTTCGCCGACGTCGTTGAAAGAGCCCTCTGGCGTCGAGTTCGGAGCGCCGGCGATGGCAAAGCCCTCGTCGTTGATGGCCACGCTCTTGCCCCATTGTAGGGGCGGATAGCTGATCATCGGCTCGGCCTCTCGCCAGTCGAACCAGAGGTAGAAGTCGAGAGGAGCACCCGTCCAGCCGGTGGGCTCCCAGTTTCCGTTCTCTGCTGTCCGGTCGAGGATGTAGATCGAGCCGTCGGAGAGAAAGTCGGTGTCGTTTCGGGTGATGTTGTCGGTGGGAGCTCCAATGATGGCGCGGCTTCCAGCGGTGTCGATGGCGGCGCCGAGGCTCAGAGTTTCGACCTCACCGACCTGGTTGGGGACTTCCCACACCCCCTCTCTGCTGCATGTGGCTTGGCACGAGTAGAAATCGAGGCGGTGGTCGCCCGAGTCCGAGTCGACGAACGTGACGAGCGCGTCGTCCTGGTCGAGGACGCCAATGTCGACGATCGGTTCCACCAAAGAGAGTGCGGAAGTGAAGGTGAAGAGGTCGGCTAGGAGTCGGTGAACCACCAGGTACGAGCCTGATGGTGCGAAGAGCAAGCCGTCGCGCACGTCGAAGTTCGCACCGAATCTGCTTTCGTCGGCTGGCACGGACGACTTGAGAAACTGCGATTCTACCCAGCTGTCGCCGATCTTTCGGAACACGACGATGGCGCCGGCGTTGGTGAAACCGTCGTAGTCCGCGCCCGGGGCGCCTACCAGGAGCCAGTCGCCATCACGTTTGACCTCTTCGCCGAATCGGTCTCCGAAGTCGATGTTCTCGGAGGTGAGCACCGGGTCGGCGCAGGCGTAGTTGAGGCAAATTTGGTTGTTTGGGCAAGCGCTGCCGCACTCGGTCACATCGCCGCAGGAATTGACAACGGCGCCGCACTCGGCCTCGATGGGGCAGATCTCGGCAACGCAGTTGGAGCAGGCGTTGTTGACGCAGGTTTCGGCGCCTTCGCACAATCCGCAGTTGGGGGTGCGCTGGTCGCTGCAGCTGTCGACAGCTTCGATCGGACCACATTCCGCGCCGGCCGCTTCGCACAATTCGTCCACCGTTTCGGGGACGCACGCGTCGGCGCAATCGCACGTCACAGAACGAGAAACCCCACAAGAATCAGTCACTTCCACGAGTGCCTGGCACCCGGTCTGGGCGGCACAAATCTGCGCGTCGGACTCGGGGCGGCACTGGTTGTTGGAGGTATCTCCGGGAGCCGTACAGGTGCCCGACACGCACGACTCGCCGTTGAAGCAGTCGTCCTCGGTTGCGCACTCGTACCCGTTTCGAAAACAGCCGGTCGCCGAGAGCAGAATTGCGAATGTGGCGAGCCACTTCACCATGACGACCTCCAGATCACCTGACCACCCCCTGGGGTAGGAGCGACCGACACCGTAGAGGCGTCCGACTCGGAGGACCCAGAGATCAGGAGGTACGCACCGATTCCCGTCAGCACCGTTCCGACGCCCGCGCCGATCCAGCTGAGCGTGATCAAGGTATTGTGTCGGTCTTCGACCTCCGAGTAGTCCGCCGGCCGCGGCCCAGCGCGCTGAGCGTCGTATTCGTCGAGCGTCGAGGCTTCTGACGAAGCGAGGATGAGCGTGGTCGCCCCGGCCGCGTACGACGCGGCACCCAGTCCCACGAGCGTCCACCCCAAGACCGGCGAGCCGGTGGAGTCGGTCGGTTCGACAGGTTTGGCGACCTCGACGGGCCACTCTGGCGACCAGGTCGCCTTCTCGCGCTCGCTGAGCGTCAGGCTGTGACCGACCGATTCATCGCCAGATACCGCGCGCAAACTGTAGCTACCGGGGTCGAGCTTGAGCTCGAGCGGAGCCACTCCTCGCGGCTCCTCCTCTTGCCCGACGAAGATCTGGGTCTCGGGCCGCTCTGAAGTCACGCGAACCGTCGCTCGCCTCGATTTCAGGAGGTCATCGAGGAAGTTCACGCGTCGCTCGACCGAGTCTCGAATCGATGGGTCGAGGTCGTCGCGGGCGAGGACTTTTCGGTAGACTTCGAGCGCGTCTCGGTCACGGCGAAGGCGCTCCAGGGCCTCGCCGATTCGGCGCTGCACGTTGGCGTCGGGATACAGGTCGTAGGCGCTCACCAGGCGGTCGAGCGCAACCTCGTAGTCCTTCGACGAGAACGCACTCTTCGCCTCGAGGAGCAATCGTGCGACCTCTTCGCGCTGCGATTCGGTCAGCTTCGTCTTTTCAGGGGTCTGCGCGAACAGCGGCAGTGGCGCTATCGAAAGGCAACAAGCAATCAGTGCCGAGCGCACCCACATCCATCGATTCATGAGGGCCTCATTCGGTGGAGACGCCCCATTGTGCGGGTCTTTCCGGCGCTTGTCGAACGACTCATTGCACCGGGAAGAAGAACATCTCGCCTGAATCACTCGCCCGGCCCGGCGCACCGACGAATAGGAGGTCCTCGCTCGCCTCCATCGACCAGCCGAAATGGTCGTATTCTTCGTACGAGGGCGCGCGAAGCGTACGTTCGAAGTCGACCATCCAGTCGAACGACCGATCGTCGAAATTGAACCGGAAGACCTCTCCGAAGGTTCGCGAAACCTCTACCTGCGGGAGGTTATCGGACGCCGTTCCGCGGTGCAGACAGCCAATGAAGAGGGTGTTTCCGACGATCTCGACCTCGATTCCGCACCGAGCGAAGATGTCGTCAGACGGGCTGATGAATCGGTCTCGAACCGACCAGTCGCGCACGGTTGTCGACGTGAGGGTGTAGAAACTTCCGGCCTCGGTTCCTTGCTGACCGGGAGAGGTGAACGGCGCTCCCATGACGGCTTTGTCTTCGGTGACGGCGACCGCTTGGCCGGCCTTGAGAAGCACCTCGTCGCCAATGAAATTGCGGTAGTCGAAGGCGTCGTACGAGGCGAGTGCACCGGGCATTCCGGTGGGTGCCCACGACGAGCCGGGTTGCCCCGCGACGAAGAAGTACGCGCTCCCCTCGGCCAACGCGTCGTCGGTCGTCGCGACGTTATCTAGCGGGGCGCCGACCAGCACGACGTTGTCTGCGACGTCGATCTCGGCGCCGAGCCCGAGTTCTCCCGGTTCGTTGGGCTGGTCACCGTTCCAGCTGCCTACGAGGCGGCAACCGTCGGCGCCGCACTCGCCATGGTACAGCGTGTCGGTGCGATTGGACGGCACGTAGGACAACAAGATCTGCTGGTCGTTCACGAAGGCGAGGTCGACGACTTCGCGCTCGAGAGGGTCGGTGGAGATGCGTTGGAAGCCTGTGGATTCGGTCCACTCCCACGTCTCGAGTTGGCCATCACTTGCGACCATGATGCGGTCGCCACGGATGGCGAAGTTCGAGCTAAACGAAGTGGTCTCCGTGGCCGATTCGAGCACCTGTGCCAGCCGGATGTCGTCGTCGTTTCGCTCGTACACGAAGATCGCTCCGGTGCTGGTCGTGCTGCCAAAGGGCGCGCCGACTCCGATCCACCTCGAGGTCACGCGCACCCGCTCGCCGAAACGGTCTCCCGAATCGATGGAGGCCGGCCGCAGCGAGCTGACGCAAGCGAAGTCGAAACACAACTCGCCACCGGTGCACCGTCCGCAGTCGATCGTCTCGCCGCACTCGTTGCTGACCGAGCCGCAAACTCCGCCCGGCGGGCAGACGGGGGCGTCGCAGCTCGCGCAAACGCCTTCGTCGCAACGTTCACCTGGTGCGCAGAGGCCGCACTCGATCTCGACCGACGTTCCGCATCCATCGTCGGTCTGAGCGGTGCCGCAGAAGCTGCCGGCTTCGCAGAGTGCCGACGGTTCGGCGGGCACACAGGTGTTGTTGGGGCCGCACGCACACTCGACGATTCTGGACGAGCCGCACTGATCTTGGAGCGTCAGGAGCCCGCATTCTGCCTGTGCATCGCAGAGCTGTTGGTCGTTCTCAGGGGTGCACGCGTCGGAGGTGTCGGCTGCGGCGCAAGCTCCGGCGACACACTGCTCCTGCGCGAAGCAATCGCTATCGTTCTCGCACTCGAAGCCGCTTCGCTGGCATCCGACGAGGACAGCCAACGACACGAGCAAGGCCAGCCTCAATTGGTGGACTTCACCCAATCGAGAGCCTCCTCGAACTCGTCCTTCTCGTTCGCTGTTTTCGTGGTCTTAGCCGGTTTCTTCACGTGGTTCTTGTCGTCCGTCTTGCGCGGTTTGCGGACGACTTTCGTTGGCTCTTTGACCGGCTCGGGATCGGTCTCGACGACGGACCCAGCGTCTTGGTCGCCGGCGTCAGGGGCCGCGGCGACGACCGGTTCTTCGACGGGCGGCGCGGCTTCGGCTGTGGTCTCGGCGGGCGCGACCGCGGTGGTTTCGATCGCCTGATTACCCAGCTCCGTGGGCTGCTCGCCTACACCTTCCCCTCGGTTCAGCACCATGCCACTCGCGATGATGACGGCGATCACCGCGACCACGACGGCGATGAGCGCGATGAGAATCGGCGCTTTTGACGGCGGCGCTGTCCCTTCGATCGAGGTCGTCGTGATCGGCTTGTGGACGGCTGCATCGCGCGGGTTGTCCGAAGCGCTGGGTGTCTGCGGCGGCAGCCACTGCGCTGACTCTGCGCTCGTCGAGCGACCGTCAGACTCGTGCCTGTAGGGCGCCAGAGATTTCTCGATATCGACTCCGGGATCGACGCGGACCCGGCTCAGTCGATGCTCGTCGATGATGTCTTCGATCGCCCGCCGAACCGCCGACACCGACTCGAAACGGTCCTCTTTCTCTTTCGCCATCATCTTGGCGACGAGCTCTTCGAGATCTTGATTGTCGAACCCCGGGACCTTCGAACCGATGGTCGGGATCGCGCTCTGGATATGCTTGAAACCGATCTGCATGAAATTGCCGCCGTCGTACGGCAGCGAGCCGCTGAGCAGCTCGTGGAGCATCACGCCGAGCGCGTAGATGTCGGTGCGCAGGTCCATCCCCTTTTCGCGCACGAGCTCGGGCGCCATGTAGTGGGGCGTGCCGACGACGACACCGGTCGCGGTCAGCTTCTTGTCGGCGGCGAACGCCCGCGCGATCCCGAAGTCGACCAGCCGTACCTGCACCGTCTCGTCGGCGATGACCTCGAGCAGCACGTTGTCGGGCTTGAGGTCCCGGTGAATCACGCCCTCGGCGTGCGGTTGCGCGAGCGCGCCGCAGAGCTGGTAGATGATCTCCAGCGCGAGCGACGGCTCGAATCGGAAGCCATCCGCCAGGTCGCCGAGCGGCTTGCCCGTCACCAAGTCCATGGCGAGGTAGTAGAGGTCGAGCCCAGGATCGTGGCCGGAGTCGAGCACGCGGACGATGTTCGGGTGGGACAGATTCGACAGAATCTCGAGCTCGCGTTCGAATCGCGCGAATGCCTCCTGCGCGTTCGGTCCGTCGAGCTTGAGCACCTTCAGGGCCACGGCCCGCCCCAGCTTGAGCTGCGTCGCTTCGAAGACGATGCCCATGCCGCCCTCGCCGATCACGCGCTCGAGTCGGTACGCTCCCGAGAGCGTATGGCCGACGAGCTTGTTCAGCGTGACGAGCTGAATGCCCTCAGTTTGTGGTGTGTTTGCGGACACGTTCAACCAGGCTGCGGGTGCGCACAGGAGCCTACATCAAGTGAGGCCGTAGTTGAATCGTGACAACGCTATCTACTGAAGTTGAGCGGGTACTGCTGTCCATTCGGCGCCGAGAGAGAGGCTCTCGAAGCGGCCGTCGCCATCGGCGTCGATGTCGGCGGTGTTCTGAAGAATCTGAGGCAGCACGCCGCAGAACCCACCGTCGATCACCTTTGCTCCAGCCAATACGCGGCAGACTTCTTCTTCGGGCTGAATGCACTGGACGTGCGCCATGGGGGTGCAGCTGCCTGACCAGTTGCCGGTCGCCGATTCGGAGTACAGGTCGAACGGACGATCGAGCCCGAGGCATTCGCAGTTTGCTCCGACGATCTCATTGAGCGCGCGGAACATCTCTTCGGTGCGGGCGTAGCCGGACAGTTGGCCTTCGCTATAGCCGACACCACCATCTCCGTCGCGCACCTGGCCACGGATGCGGGCATCGTGGATCGTCGCGGGGATCAACGCGAAGCCGACCGGAACGAGCAATCGCAGTGTGGCTGGGCCGCCCTCGGCGACTCCGTCACGTACGACGGTCGGATTCATCACGACGCGAGGTTCGCCGCTGCCGGGGATGAACGACTCCCGGTCGACCAAGAAGCTCGCTTGGCCAGCAGCGACGCCGTCCCACGCAGTTCCGTCTGTCCACGCGCCGTCGAGCCACGAGAGCGCGTAGCCGTCGCTGTCTTCGGGGCCTTCGTAGGCGCGATGGTCGAGCAGGAGCACGATGCGCCCCTGTTGAACCGAATCGTTGAGGAGGTTCGCGATGCTCGCGTCTGGCTCCAGGCTGATGATCTGCTGCAGCAGCGATCCGAACGCGTTGTCGGGGCCGGGGCGCTTCGATTTGTCGCCGAAGTCGCGACAGCAGGTGGGATAACCATTGGCGTCGGGTACCGGCACCTCGAGCGAGTTCACGACGCTCACGTCGGTCGCGGTGGCGATGAACTCGTCTGGAGTTGCCGGCCACTGAACCTCGACCGGCATGGGGCCGGGTTCGGGCATGTCTTCCATCTCGCCAGCGTCCGGTTCGGGCGTGGTCGTGCCCATATCTTCGGTCTGCTGGTTGTTGTTTGGGAGCCCCATGTCGGTGGTCACGATGTTCAACACGCCTGCGTCGGTCACAGATGTGTTCGCGTCCACGTTGTTCGAGGCTGTCGCCGCGTTGTCCGAGTCGGCGCCACATGCCGTGAGGAGTGTGGCGAGCGCCGCGAGGGCGATTATTCGAGAGGGACCAGTCATTCGCTTACTGCCAGTGCCATTGGTCTCATCAATGACAAGGCTAGCACCAAGACCATCGCGGATCGAATTTTGATGTGTCGTTGCGAGGGTGAGCTACACGCGGGCCGTCAGCTCGCCTCGAGCGAACTGGAGGGGAGCGTAGAGCATGTCGCCCAAACGCTGCTCGGGAGCTCCGGTGAGTCGCACGCGGAGGTAGTCTTCGGTGATGCCGATATCGTGCTCTTCGACGACGATCTCGGCCGCCTGGCCCGCGCGGTTTCGGCGGTAGGCTTCGCCCTTCTCCATCGCGATGGTGCGGAGCTCTTTACTGCGCTCGGCCGCGATGTCGCCCGGTACGTGGTTGGGAAGTGAGGCTGCGACGGTGTCGTCGCGCACGCTGTAGGGGAAGACATGCAGGTACGTGTAGGGCAGCTCTTCGACGAGCGCGCGCGTCTCGGCGTGTTCCTCGTCGGTCTCGCCAGGGAATCCTACGATGATGTCGGCGCCGAGGCCGAGGTAGGGGAGCGCGTCGGCGATCTCGAGGATGCGGGATCGATACTGTTCCCGGGTATGCCAGCGTCGCATGCGGCGAAGCACGCCGTCCGAGCCAGACTGCATCGGCACGTGAAGGTGCGGAACCACCCGATTGTCGCCGCGGGCGAGCAGGTCGACCATCAGGTCGTCGATCTCGGTCGCCTCGATGGAGCCGAGTCGAAACCGGACTTCCGGAACTTCGTCGACGAGTCGTGCGACCAGCTTCGAGAGCGTGTGGGTTTTGTCGCCACGCTCGTTGAGGTCGAGCCCGTAGTGGCCGATGTGGATGCCGGTGAAGACCAGCTCGCGGTGGTGTTGCGCGAGAATTGCGGCCTCTTCGACGATGTCGTCGGGCGTGCGGCTGCGCGACACCCCACGGGCGAGTCGCGTGGCGCAGAACGAGCACTTGCGATCGCATCCGTCTTGGATCTTCAGCCATCCGCGCGTTCCGCGAACGTTCTTCTGGAGCAGCTCGCCGCCGATCGGCTCCTCGTGACGGTCGACGAGCGGCGCCTCGGGCGCGACTGCACCGGCGACGGCGACCGCGTCGTGGCCTTTGATCACGCCGTCGACCTCGGGCATGGCGAGGTAGTCGTCGGCGTGGAGTGCGGCGGAGCAGCCTGCGACGATGATGCGAAGGTCGGGATTGTCACGCTGCGCGCGGCGAATCGCCCGCCGTGCACCGGCGTCGGCGTTGTTGGTGACCGTGCAGGTGTTGATGACGCACGCGTCCGCATCGGCGGCCGAATCGACCACCGTTGCACCGCGAGCCTCGAGCTCCTGCCGGAACCGCTCGGTGTCGTACTGATTGGCTTTGCAGCCGTGGGTTAGAAAGAAGACGCGCAAGAGTTCGACCTACATTGCCCAGGGGTTCGGCTCGCGCTTGGCGGGCTCACCCTCCCTGGCGGCGTCTTCTTGGGCCTTGAGCTCGGCGGGGTCGATGCTCTCGACCTCGCTGATTTTGTAGCCGAGGACACCGCTCATCAGGATGCCAACGAAGAGGATCGCCGTCACCATGACGATCGTATCTTTGCGCCGCTGTTCTTCTGATTTCGTCGATTTGAAAGGTGCCATCTCTACTACCTACGCGGGTCTCTCACGGTTCTGCGGGTGAACGCACGAGCCGCGGCTCGTATGCCGAAGCGCCATCATTCGCACTCAGGCGGCGGGAAGGCAAGTGCGCGTGTTCGGCTGACCGGGCTGCAATTCGCGGCACTCGTAGCCCGTGCGGCAGTCGGCGTTCGAGGTGCAGATTCCGCTGCAGGCGTTGTCCTGGAAGATCGTGTCACCGTCGCAGAATGCGGCTCCCGGGCAGATGAGGCCGGTGTTGTCGTTGCAGGTTGCCGAGCAGTAGCCGTCGGGTTCGTTCGTGAAGCACCGTGCCTCGAGGTCGCCCGCCACGCAGTCGGCCGCCGAGGTGCAGGGCTCCCCAATGCTGGAGCAGACGTATTCGTCGGTGCACGAGCCGGTGGTGCACGAACCGCACGAGAGCTGGCCGCCGCATCCGTCGGGTGGGTTCCCACACCTCGCACCGAGAGATTCGCAGGTTTCGGGCGTGCAGTTGGCCATGCAATCGGAGTCGGTCGCGTTGGTGCAGCCGTTCGGGCAGCAGCCGTCGCCGCCGGAGCAGACCGTGATGGTCGATGGCAGGCACTGCGCGTCGCAGGAGTTGGCGGAGCCGGCCAGGACGTTTGGCTGGCAGGCCGATGGTCCGGCGGGGCAGGAGGTCGGGCAGTTGCCGTCGCAGAGCTCACCAGCCTCGAGCTCGCCGTTGCCGCAGACGGGCTGGCCTTCCATGCAGTCGTTGTCGTTGGCGTTGCTGCAGCCGGCGACGCAGCAGCCGTCGTCGTTGACGCAACCGACCGGTTCGACCACGCACTCTGCGGTGCAGGCGCTGGGTGATCCGATGATGCTCGCGGTGGAGCAGGCGCGCGACGAGCAGCTGGTCGGGCAAGCGCCCGGGCCCTCGGCGATGGCGGGATCGCACGTTTCGCCGTTGTCGAGCGCGCCGTTCCCGCAGTTGCCGTTGTTCGCCGGCGTGGTGCTGTTGGTCGGCGTCGTACTGTTCGTCGGCGTGGTGCTGTTTGTGGGCGTGTTGTTCGCCGGGAACTTGCCCTTCGTCGGCGCGCTATCGCCGCAGCCCACCGCCAACACCATGAGAATAGCTATGAAAATCCGCATGCTCGCCTCCTTGAAAGCGGGCGGACTGTAGGGAACCCGGCAACGTTGCGCAAGCATCTGCCCGAGCTGGCTTTTGGGTGCCAGGCACCTTTGTAAGTGTCTGAATAATATGGGGTTGGGCTAAACGAAGCTCATCTCGGCCTGGGGCTCGAGATTCGCGGGCCACCGAATGATGAACGTGGATCCCTCACCCATTACGCTCTCGGCGCGGATCGTGCCGTTGCGCTTCTCCACAATACGGCGGCACATCGCGAGCCCGATGCCATTTCCATCGTAGTCGTCGCGACTGTGAAGGCGTCGGAACGGTTCGAAGATCGAGTCATGGAAGGCCGGATTAATGCCGATCCCATTGTCAGCCACCCGGATCTCCCAGAACCCGTCGACCTCTACGACCCCTATCTGTACCACAGGTCCGCTTTCGCTGAATTTGAGCGCATTGGCGATCAGGTTTTGGAGCAGCTGCACGAACTCGTTGTGCGAGCCGGCAACCGTCGGAAGCTCGCCGTACTCGACTCGCGCCCCGCGCTCTTCGATCACACGGTGTAGATTCTCGCATACCTGTTCGAGGATCTTGTTCAGGTCACACTCCACGAGTAGCAATTCGGTACGTTCGGCGCGTGAGAAGGCGAGGAGGTCCTCGACGAGCGATTGCATACGGCGTGCGCCGTTCACGGCGTGCTGTAGGAAGCCTCGGCCCTTCTCGTCGAGCTGGTCGGGGTAGCGGGTGTTGAGTAGTTCGCAGTAGCTCGCGACCATCCGGAGCGGCTCGCGCAGATCGTGGGACGCCACGTACGCGAATTGTGAAAGGTCTGCGTTCGCGCGACCGAGCGCCTCGAGTCGTTCTTCCAGCTCGTTGCTCAAACGTTCGAGACGCTCGCGCCCACCCTTCTGTTCGAACGCGTTGCCTATGTCGATGGCCGTCTCGATTTCGAATGAACTCCACGGCTTGGCAGACCCCCGAATCGACTCGCTCCACAGATCGAATGAGCCGCGTGGCGAAAGGCGAGGCGCGCCGTTCACGTAGTCGATAGGCTTGTTGGGGTTGCCCGCCCATTGGCGAACTACGGTAGTTTCGGGCCGGAACCACACGATCCCTTCGCCAGGCGCGGCGAGCGGTACAAAAAGGACTCCTGGGAACCGCTCGTGGACCACGCTCAGATCGCGATGCGCCTCAAAGCTCGACCACGCGTTAGCACCATTGGCCCGCTCCGTCGCTGCTTCGATCAGTACCCGAATCGTGTTCTCATCGGGTGTCTCGCCGACCACCTCCACACCGCCGTCGAAAGCGACCGCCGCGCCGGTTGCCTCGAGCACGTCGAGTAGCTGGTCGCCGAGTTCGGATGCGGCCGATTCTAGCGAGCTCGCCCGAGCCAGCTCGCTCTGGATTTCACTTGCAAGTTCGTAGGCGCGATTGGTGCCGAGTAGTGTCTCATTCTCTTCGGCGACGCCGAGTTGAAGTGCTGCGAACGAGCCGATGAGTTCACATGCCGTTCGCACGTACGGCGAGATGCTACGCGGTTCCCGGTGGTGGCACGCGAAGAGGCCCCAGAGCGCGCCGTCGACGATGATCGAGATCGTGAGGGTCGCGCCGACGTTCATCGGCTCGAGATAGCGCAGGTGGATGGGCGAAACCCCGCGCAGAATGCTCGTGTGCAGCTTGACCTCGGTCGCGTCGAAGCCGACCTCGCCGATGATCTTGGTTGGCTCGTAGCCGATGTTCGGGATGAGTCGCAGGGGCAGTCGAAGGTAGAGCTCGCGAGCGACCGGTGGGATGTCGCTTGCGGGGAAGTGCAGGCCGAGGAAGTGGTCCCAGTCTTCGGCGACCGCTTCCGCAATGACCTCGCCGTGCCAATCGTGGTGAAACTTGTAGAGATCGACGCGGTCAAATCCAGTCAGCGCGCGGATTGCGCGGGCTCCGAGTTCGCCGACTTCTACCGTAGTTCGTGCGCCACGGAGGCTCTCTGTAATCACGCGAATGTGGTCTTGGATCAGAACAGCGTCAGCGCTGGAGTCGAGGGATGGCTCGAGCTCTAGGATCGTGTACTCGCCCGTGACGTAACCGTGGGCGTGCAACGGTCGTCCTGCCACAGGAATGGTGGTTCGGTACGGCCTTTCGGTCAGTTCCGCATGCGCCTGAACTTCAGCGACGACATCCCCCAGAATCTCATTCGCGGGCCGAAACAACATCTGTTGAGGAGTCCGACCGACGATCGTCGCGCAATTCTCGCTCACAAAGTCGATCGTGCCGTTCTTCGAAACTCCGACGAGCGCCCCATGCGGCTGAATATGCCCAATATTGGCGATTGGTTCGGCGTCGCAGGCGGCCAGTGCCTCCTGAAAGGCCGACTCGCTGTCCCATGCTTCGTACATCACGTCTCCTCTGCCGGTGTCGGATCCTCGACACGACTGAGGAATTTCATTAGACCGAACGGCCAGAAAACCGGTGAGAGCGAAAATGAGTAAGCGACAAGATCGAAAGGCGACCAGGGCGGCAGCTCACAAGCTGCGGAATGATCCCTCGTGGTCGACCGATGGGTTCACGGCGAAGGACCCGATGGAGAAGCTGCGCGAACTGGAGGCGGCCGAGAAGGCTGCTGACGCGTTGAAGGCAGCGTCGAGCTGCGAGGCCTGCGCGAGCGCGCAAGCCGAGACGGGCGATGAAACGGCGCTGTGCGATGACCACCTGGCCGAAGCGATGGGATTTTAGATGTCCGAGCGATTGAAGGCGATGTTGCGGTCGTTCCAGGCCGGTGATCTGTCGATCGACGAGGTGGTCGAGGCGGTGGCTCGAGAGCCTTTCGAGACGTACGAGATCGGTCGAATCGATCATCTGCGCGAAGCCCGAACCGGGGTTCCAGAGGCGATTTTGGCCGAAGGGAAGCAGCCGAGCGCGGTGCGCGAGGTGATGGCGGACTATCTGGAGCGTGGCGAGCGAATCTTTGCGACGCGCGTTCGTGAGGATGTCGCGGCCGCGTTGCGTGAGGTCGAGGGTCTCCACAAGTGGGAGCGCGCTGGAATCTGGTCGACATTTGAGCCGGAGCCGACCTTCGACGTTCGTCCCGTGGCGGTGGTGAGCGCGGGGGCGCTCGATGTTCCGGTGGCCGAGGAGGCCGCCGTGACCGCGGAATTGCTGGGCTTGCGGACCGACCGAGTCTACGACGTCGGCGTCGCTGGACTAAATCGACTGTTGCCCGAGATCGAACGCCTGCAGCGCGCCTCCATCGTCATTGTGGTGGCCGGAATGGACGGCGCTTTGCCGTCGGTCCTGGGCGGATTGCTGGCACAACCGCTCATCGCGGTGCCCACGAGCGTGGGCTACGGTACGGCGTTCGAAGGGCTCGCGGCGCTGCTGACCATGCTGAATTCCTGCTCCCCCGGCCCGGCCGTGATGAACATCGACAATGGGTTCGGAGCCGCCATTCTCGCCCGAAAGATTGCGCTCGCGATCACGCGGGAAGACACGTAAAAGGCGCGCCCCGACTCTTGTCGATCGGGTTTCTCGCGCTTACGATTGGCGCGTTCACGGCGCGGCGAATGGCCGCGCCCTACTGTGTGACGAAGGCCCCTTCCTATGTCCGATAATTCGATTGAAAGCCTCGCGAAGCGATTGAAGAAGGCGCTTGGCGAGGTCGATTGGATGGGGCGAAAGCCTCGGCCGGCCTTGCGCGGACCTGCGACCGCCGAAGAGATCGAAGCCTACGAAAAGAAAACGGGCGTGACCTTGCCGGCGTCGTACAAGGCGTTCCTCGCCATCCACAACGGGATGGAGGGCGCCGAGCAGTACGACTGGGTCGTCGCGGGTGTGACGCCCGTGAAGAAAGGGGAGTCGTTCCGCGACGCACAGAGCGGTCACCGGACGATGTACGAGATGCAGGACGAAGACCATCCCGCGGTCGCTGCGCTCGACGCGTCGGTCGTGGTCGGAACCGACTTCGACTACCAGATCGCGTTCTTCGAACCGAGCATGCTGGATGATGCGGAACCGAAGGTGCGCCGAATCGCGTACGAGATGGACTACGACGAGTACCCGCTCTTCGAGGACTTCCGACAGTTCCTCGAGTTCGTCGTCACGATCTACGAAGACCTGGTCGACATGCAGTCGGTGTCGGGGATGGACGACTTCGACCAGTCCGACGACCTGAAGATGTTGGAAGCGCTCCTGGGCGATGTGGGCCCGAGCAAAAAGGCGACGACGTCGACCAGCAAGAGTGGTGCGCGTTCGTCCGGCGGTGGCGACGACATGGGCGGGCTCGAGAGCCTGCTCAGCGGATTGCTTGCGCCCGAGCCGGAGCCTGAGCCGGAACCCGAGCTCAGCCCCGAGATGCAGCGTGCGGCGAACCTGTGCCACATCGTCATCCAGAAGCTGCTCGACGCCGAGATGCTCGAGATCGTCGAGGCGCCGTCGATGCGCGAGAATCTGGAAGACTATCTGCTCCGCAAGCTGATGCGCTCCAAGAGCCCGCAGGATGCGATGGAGAGCTGGATCTACGCGCTCGGCAAAGCGCGCGAAGTCGAAGAGCTGTACGGCACCGACGACGAACTGTTGGCGCTGATGACTGAGGCGTTTGAAGAAATCTCCTGATGATCGAGACGTTTTGGCTGTTTCACTGCGGGTATTTGCGGATCCCGGGGCGTTTCCTCGTCGCCGGTGACCCGCTCGAGATCCGTAAGTTGCCGTTCATGGCGGCGGTCGCGGTGCACAGCGAGCGCGGACCGATCCTGATCGATGCCCCCTTTGGCCACGAAGGGCCGCAGAACGCGGGCGAGCTGCTCGGGAATTTGCTGCAGCGCGGTGGGCTGATGTTTCGGCGGCCCTGGGGCGTGATCGGCCGACTCGAGTCGCTCGGGTTTCGGCCGGCGGAGGTCAACGACATCCTCCTGACCCACCTCCACTGGGACCACACCGGTGGATTGAAGCACCTCGCCCACTCGAACTTCCACGTGTCGACCCGCGAGTGGGCCGATGCGAGCCGCGTGACCGCGATCGATGCGGCGAAGCGGGGCTACGCGCCGTCGGACTATCGCGCACTCGAAGGCCGAATGTCGCTGTGGGACGTGAGTGACGAAGACGAAGTGTTCGGCGGGGCAGACGTGTTTGGCGACGGTTCGGTGGAGGTCGTTCCGTTGCCGGGCCATACGCTCGGCCACGTCGGCTACCGCCTCAAGATGGCCGATGGTCGAACCATCTTTCACGTCGGCGATTCGATCTTCTGCGGCAATCAGGTGTACGAGCGCCGCGACCTCGGCTTCATGCCTCGCACGCTCGCCGTCGAGCGGCCGGTGGCGCAGACGACGCTGCACAAGCTGCGGCGTTGGCACGACGAGAACCCGGACGCGGTGGTGATTGCGTCGCACGACTACGACCTGGTCGAGGAGTGCATCGACGGGCCGATCTCGATCTGAGACAGCTCGCTTCTCAATTATCTTAACAAAAACAGCATCTTACAAAGGCGCCTGGCACCTTTTGCACGCCGCGAACTGTTTGGCGTATAGGTGCCAGGCACCCTTGCAAGTGGCTGAAATCGTTGGGTTACTTAGCGCAAGCGTACTGGACGGTCTTCTTCGGTCCGTCGAAGATCAGCACGCACGGCAGGAGCGCCTCGGCTCCAATCGTGCCGCGCAGACGAACACGCTCCGTATCGGGAACGTCCTCGGTGACCTTCACCGCCACCTTCGAGAGGGTCGTCGAATCGACCTTCACGTCTTGGTCGGCGAGCGTATCGCCAACCGCGCCTTCGCCCAGATACGACGCTTCGAACGTCGTCTCACCTGTCGTGTCGATCTGCACCGGCACCGCGTCGCGCTCGCCCAACGACGCCATCACGACAGGTCCAGCGTCGGCCAGCGTCGCAGGCTCCGAAAGACCTGGATACGTCTGGTCGACCCAGGCCGCGACCTTCTCGGCCGGCCCTTCGACCACGCGCAGTCGACCTTTTCCGAAGTCGACCACGACCGTTCCGGTCTCGGAGATTCGCGTCGCGGCGATGTAGCCTCCCAGTTCGAATCGCTCCAAGAACTCCTGTCCGTCGGCTGCATAGACCGAGTCGAGGTTCAGCTCGGCGGCCCCGATCTTCACCCCGATACGACCTTCAATCGGAGTGAATCCGGAGTCCGCACCAACCTGGCGCGACTCCTTGATTGGTGCGCGAACTTGGTCCGCGAAGCGTCGGGTCAGGATGTGCTGACCGAGCGATGTGTCGATCAAGAGGTGCGTGCTTCCGTCTCGAATCTGCGCCTTCACGAAGGGATAGGGCGCCGTCTGACCGTTCGAAGAAAAGAAGAAGAGCGGCTCGTCGACCACCACTTCTGCCTGTGGCTCCGGGGCCGGCGGTGCCGGTTCGGGCTTGGGTTCGGGTTCGCTCGCGCAGGCGGCGAGCAGGAGTGCAGTGGTGAGCATCAAGAGTCGTTTCATATCAACCAGCCTCAGGGGATGACGGCGATTTGAGTAATGATGAGTTCATCATTGTCCGTCATATCGATGAGATTCAATCCAAGTGTTTCGGCAAACCCACCCGGGCAGCCGATCGGATGCGAGCCGATCGTGTAGCCGGGCTCCATCACGTCGTGTTTGTGTCCGTGCAGAAAGACGCCGTGGCGGTCGACTTGTTCAACGACTTCGAACAAAGACTCTCGGTTTTCGGCCGGATCCATCAGGCCAACGGCCAAACTCTCGGCCGCCGCGCCGTACCAATCCGACGAAAGGTGGTGGTGCAGCAACGTGATGACCCGCATGCCGCGAATCTCAGGCAGTTGCTTGTCGAGCGAGTCGATCGCCTCCGGGTAAATCTCGCCGACGGTGTTGGGCAGCCACGCTTCGACGTACCGCCGGTCGTCGCCTCGGTCGCGGTTCGAATCGACCTCCACGAGTGCAACCCCACCCGGCAGCTTTTTGATTCTCGGCTCGCGCGATCCCGCGACGTCGAAGAACTGCTCCATCGGCTCGCCGCGCAGCCGGTCGTAAAGGTTGAATCGGTCGTGGTTCCCCGGAACCACCGTCAGTTTCTCCTCGCCCCACCACCCGGTGACTTCGAGCAACGCGCGCATCTCGAGGAACTCTGGCGCAAGCCCGCAGTGTACGAGGTCGCCGGTGATGGCGAGGTGGTCGACGTCGCAGCGGTGTAGGCCGACGAGCGCCTTCTTGAGGAGGTTCGAGTAGATCCGACGCGTGCTGCGGTACGGGTGCCCAAACTGGTTGCCGAGAGCCGAGATTCGGTGCGTGAACTCGCCAATCGAATCGCTCGGGTCGGCGAGGTCGCGCAACCGCTGGGTGATGTCGATCTCGCCCGGCACGTGGATGTCGGTGATCTGAGCGAGGCGCAGTTTGACGTTCGACGGCCGGTGAAGTTCGTGCGGCCGCGATTTGTCCGAAGACGCAACCCACCTGAAGATCCCGTGGGCAGTTTTGGCGTCAGCTACCGTCATTCACCTACCGAGAATTTCATGGAGATATCGGCTGCAATTGCACTGTGCGTGAGCGCGCCCGACGAGATGAAATCTGCGTCGAGTGTAGCAAGCTCGGGCAGTCGGTCGAGGGTCACGTTGCCGCTGATCTCGACCGCGACCTTGTCTCCCGAATGCGCACGAACAGCCGCGATGGCTTCGCGCATGGCTTCGGTCGACATGTTGTCGAGCATGATGACCTCGGCCCCGGCCTCGAGCGCTTCCTGCACCATGCCGAGGTCCTCGCACTCGACCTCGATCTTGAGCAGGTGCGGCGCCTGTGCTCGAACGCGCGAGACGGCCTCGGCGATTCCGCCCGCCGCTGAGATGTGGTTGTCCTTCACCATCACGCCGCCGGCGAGGCTGAAGCGGTGGTTGGCACCGCCGCCCGTGCGCACCGCGTACTTGTCGAGCTCCCGATAGCCGGGGAGCGTCTTGCGGGTGTCCGTAATCTTCGCGCGTGAGCCCTGAAGGGCGTGGGCATACGCGAACGTCTTCGTCGCGACTCCACTCATGCGCTGGAGGAAGTTCAGCGCCGTCCGCTCGGCCCGCAGGATGCTCACCGCGTCGCCGGCGACCCGACCGATTTCGGTGCCAGGCACCACGCTATCTCCTTCAGAAACCTCGAATTTCCAGAAGCAGTTCGGGTCGACGCGCTCGAAAACGGCTTCGACCAGCGGGAGCCCACAGACGACCAGATCTTGCTTCGCCACGAGCCGGCCGGTGGCCGATTCGCCTTCGAAGAACGCGTTGGATGTGACGTCGAGGCCGAGGTCGTCCTCGTCGAGCGCGAGGTCGATGAGGCGGCGGATGTGCGGGGACAAGAAGATCTTCATGGCGCGAGTCCAACGAACGAGAGCTCGAATTCAAAAAACGAAAAACGAGGGTCGAAGAACGCCTACGACGCCATCTGCTGCGGCCCGTCGGGTCCGTCGTCCGAATCGTATCGATAACGGTAGTAGTAGTAGCTGTACCCGTACGCCGAGCTTGCGTCGGCGGTGATGTCGTTCAGCACGCAGCCCATGAACGGTGCGCCAATCGCTTCGAGCTGGTCGATGGACCGCTTGAGCAGTTCGCGGCGCGTCTGGCCGAACTTCAGGATGAGCAGCGTGGCGTCGACCGAGTGGCTCAAGATGAGCGCATCCGACACGGCCGCGAGCGGCGGCGAGTCGAAGATGACCCGGTCGTAACCCGCGGCGAGCTCGTCGACGACCTGATGGAACAGGTCGGTGTGGAGCAGCTCAGACGGGTTCGGCGGGATGTCGCCGCAGCTCAGCACGTGCAGGTTTTCGACGTCGGTCTCGCGGACCAGGTCGAGCGCCTTGGCCTTGCCGACGATTGCCGCCGAAATGCCGGTTCCATTCTCGATGCCGAGCGCTTTGTGCACGCGCGGCCGGCGCATGTCGGTGTCGACGATGAGCGTCTTCAGACCCGACTGCGCCATCGCGATCGCCATGTTGATCGTGATGAGCGTTTTGCCCTCGCCCGGCCCGGGGCTGGTGACGAGCAGCAGCTTCGGCGGGTTGTCGGGCGCCATGAACATCAGGTTCGTACGCAGGGTCTTGATACCCTCCGCGAACGACGACTTCGGCGCGATGGCGGTCATCGTGTCGATCGTGCCCATCTGCTTGAGCAGCGACGGCTCGACCTTCGGCAGGTGCCCCAAGATCGGTTTGCGCGTGTACCGCTCGACGTCGGACTGCGACTTGACCGTGTTGTCGAGCGTCTCGATGAGGACGATCACGCCGAATCCGAGGCCAAGTCCAAGGCCGAAGCCGATCAGCAGGTTGAACGGAAGGTTCGGGCTGATGGGCGCCTTCGGCTCGTCGGCTTCTTCGAGCACTTCGATGTTGTTGGCGTCCCAGAGCGAGTTGATGTCGAGCTCTTCGGAGCGCTTGAGGACGGTGTCGTACAGCTGTTCGAGCGACTCCGACCGATCTTTGATCTGGTTGTACTGCAGGCCGAGTTCGTCGAGCTTGTGCGCTTCGTCTTTGAGCTCTTCGAGCTTCGTCATCAGCGCGGTTTCATTGCGTCGGAGCACCGCGACGCGGTTCTCCACGCCTTGCATGATGCGCTGAATCTCCTCCTCCATGGAGGCCTGCACGACCAAGAGCTGCTGCGTGACTTTGCGCATCTCCTCGTGCTCCGGACCGTAGACCGTCTCGAGCTGTGCAATCTTCTGCTTGAGCTCGGCTTCGCGACCGATCGCGGTGCGGAGCGGCTCACTGTCGACGAGGTTCGCGATGGTTCGCAGGTCGACGTCTTCGCGCTTCATCTGCTGCAGCTGATTGTGCATCGCTTCTTCAGCGACCAGCTTCGACCGCACGCCGTTGAGGTCAGAGTTGACCGACTCCATGTTCACTGCGGTCAGGTTCCGTCGGTCTTCGAACGAGATGGAGAGGATGCGGTTGTCACGCTTGAACTGGTGCAGCTCGGCCTTGGAGGCGCCCAACTCGTCGCGCTTCTGCGAGACGTAGGTGTCGAACCAGGTGACGATCTTCTTCAGACCGCCCGATTGGTAGTCGCCGGTGTACTTCACGTAGCTGTCGGCGTAGGCGTTGGCCACGCGTTGGGCGAGCTTGGGGTCGGTTGCCCGCGCCTGAACGACCGCGACGCGAGAGTTCGGTTTGAGCGAAATCTCGACCATGCCGCGCACCTTCGCGCCAGCTGCGGTCGTAGCTTCTTCTTCGGACATCTTGTCTTGGTTCGGAACGAACCCCTCGACGTCGAGAAGGCCTTCGCGTTTGACGAGCTGCTCCGAGAACCAGCGCGAGTTCATCACTTCTTTCTGCGTGTTCCAGAACTGCTCGAACTGCCAGCGACCGCCGGGATCGAGCAGGTCGACCTGCTCAATCTGCTTGCCGAAGACGTTCGCCTGGCCGCTGCGGAAGATGATCTCCGACTGCGCCTGATACACGCGCGGAAGTCGTTGCGTATAGAAATACGACACGACGACGGCGAGGGCGCAAGTCAGGACGGGGATCCAGAAGTAGCGCTTGAGGAGCATCCAATAGCGCAACACGATCCGCGAGATATTCTCGCGTTCGTCTTCGACCTCGGCAGTAGGCTGCCGGGCGTCGCTAAATCCCGGTGAAAACTCAGACATTCTAAACGTTTGTGTTGTCGGAGCAGACCTTCGCTCCTTTGGACCCCGTGAGATCGCGCATCCTAGAGAGTTGAGGCCGTCAAAGCAAGCTTCTACGCGGTTTAGCGGCAGCCAAACGGGGGATCTTACCCGTCCGCACCTTTGTTGATACATTCTCCTCATGGACGAGTTAGTTCGCCGCTACATCGACGAAGTCGAGCGAATGCGCACCGAGCGAGCCGCTGGCCTGACGGCCGACGACCTCGCCGACATCGCGCGTCAGGTCGGCGCGTCCGACGCGGATCTCGAGGCGATCGCCGAGGTCGTTGAGAACCGCGTGACGCGATCGCGGAACTTCGCGGCGAATGGGATGATCGACGAGGCGATCGAGCAGCTCGAACCGGCTCTCGGCCTCGCTCCGCACCGTCCAGACCTGCTCGCGCTCGCCGCGGAGCTGCACGCGAGAAAGTGGGGTGAGTCGCACGACGACGAACATCGCCAGACCGCGCTGACACTGGCGCATCGACATGTGGAGTTGGCGCCGGACCACGCCGAATCTTACCGACTGATCAAGCAACTGACTGACGAGCGCAGTCCGGCACCCTATCGGGCGGGAACTGTCGTTTCGATGCTGCTCGCCGGAGCCGTGGGGTGGGCTTCGGGCGCGCCAGTCGTGGTCGTGATCGTGTTGATGGTCGTCGTGCTGGCCCTGGGCGTGGCGACGACCCGCAGATTTGCGCCGAAGAAGTCCATTGGGTTGCTGACGGCACCTTCACCGCGCGGATTGCTCACCGCGGAACCTCGCGGGGGAGCCACGCGGAACGATGCGCCGACGGAGCTGCTGACGATCGATCCCGACTGCGAGGCTGCGGTCATGCTCGAGGTCGAAGCGGCCGGGGAGTGGGACGAACTAGCTCGCCTCGAGATGCGGCGAGTCTGGCACGATGTGTACGACGATTCGGCGTTCACGCAGGTGGTGATCGCGGTGCACACGGCCGGAGAGGATTCCTTGGACGGCATGGAGCTGCGGTTCACTCTGCTGAGGGATGGCGAGGTGCTGCACACGAAAGAGACGGAGCTGTTGGGGCACGCCTACCAGATGCCGGCGATGCCGGAGCGACCGGCGATTTGCGAATTGTTGTTGGCGGCCGACGCGCCTATTCGGCCCGACACGCTGCGGATCGAGCCGGTCGTGATCTCGCGGAAGCTGACCCGCGTGTTCACCAAGCGGGAGCAAGTGGAGTACGCCGGCGCGGTGCCGGGGGCGCTCGACCTTCGCATTTGGGACCTGGGGGCGGCCCGAGGCGCGTCGAGCTCGTATCGAACGTTCTGGTGGGAGTACGAGAATGCGGGGGAACGCGCGATTCAGTCGCTTCGCCTGCAGATCGAGATTCACGGCGACGGGGAATCGCTCGACTCGCGAGAGGTGAATGTGACGTACGACAATCGCCCGATTCTCGGGGGCGAGATACGTCGCGACAAGGTGCTCGTGGAGGTGGGTGAACGCGACGATTTCGAGGTGTCGTTCGAGGTGGTCGACGTCGGATGATCATCGCTTGACACCTCACCCGTAGAAACTAGGTTGGCCGCGTTCCATGCTCCCCTCGACCTAGAGCAAAATCATGAGTGAGTCGTTCGATATCGTCGTTATTGGAAGCGGCCCTGGCGGGTACGTTGCCGCAATTCACGCTGCCCAGGCTGGATTCAAGACTGCCATCGTCGAGCGCGAGCCGACCGAGCGACTCGGAGGCACGTGTCTTCTGCGTGGCTGCATCCCGACGAAGGCGATGCTGAATACCGCCGACCTCGTCGAAAAGATGAAGCACTCCGAAGACTTCGGGATCCTGTCGAGCGACGTTTCGGTCGACATGGACAAGATGGAGAAGTACCGCGACAAGGTCGTGAAGAAGAGCTCGGGCGGCGTGAAGTACCTGATGAAGAAGAACGACATCACGGTCTACTTCGGGCACGGGCGCATCGAGTCGAAGGGCCGCATTAGTGTCGAGGCGGCCGACGGCAAGAAGACCAACCTTCAGACGAAGCACTGCATCCTGGCGACCGGTTCGGCCTGTCGCCATCTGCCGTTCATCGAGATGGACCACGAGCGTGTGATCGACTCGGACGACATCCTCGAGAAGAACCTGATGCCCGAGAGCCTGATTGTGTTGGGCGCGGGCGCCGTGGGTGCGGAGTTCGCGAGCGTCTACCTGCGCTACGGCGCCGAGGTGACGCTGGTCGAGATGATGGACCGCATTCTGCCGATCGAGGACGAAGAAGTGTCGGCGCAGGCGAAGAAGTCGTTCGAGCGCGCGGGCATGAACGTGCTCGTGAACACGAAGCTCACCGACGCGAAGGTGACGGACGACGGTGTGGAGGTCGTGCTCGAGACCGAGGGCGAAGACGCCAAAACGGTGAAGGCGTCGCACCTGCTCGTGGCCGTTGGACGACGTCCGGTGACCGAGGATTGCGGGCTCGACAACACCAAGGCGAAAGTCGACGACCGCGGATTCGTCGAGGTCGACGAGTTCATGAAGACGAATGACGACTGGCTGTACGCGATTGGCGACATCGTCACGACGCCTTGGCTTGCGCACGTGGCGTCGAAAGAGGGCATCTTGGCGGTGGACCACATCGCGGGTCGCAATCCGCGCCCGATCAACTACGACCACGTGCCGAACTGCACCTACTGCTCGCCTGAAGTGGCGTCGGTGGGGCTGACGGAGAAGGCTGCGAAAGAGGCCGGGCACGACGTGAAGATCGGAACGTTCCCCTTCAGCGCCATTGCGAAGGCGACGATCGTGGGGCAGTCGGAGGGCTTCGTGAAGATCATCATCGACTCGAAGTACGACGAGCTGATCGGCATGCACATCATCGGGCCGAAGGCGACGGAACTGATTACGGAAGCGACGGTTGCGATGACGTTGGAGTCGACGCTCGACGAGCTGCTCTACACGATTCACCCGCACCCGACCTTGGCCGAGGCAGTCGGCGAAGCGGCGCATGCGGCGACTGGACACCCGCTCCACATCTGACCTGGAGGCCGCGATGGCTTCGAAGGACAACGCATTCATCTTGGAGGCGCGCGCGGGTTCGCTCGCGAACTACCCGCACGCTCGGCGTGTGGGTGATTTGCTCTTCATCTCGGGCATCTCGTCGCGCCGGCCGGACAACACGCACGAGGGCGTGGAGATTGGCGATGACGGGACGATCGTGCGCGACATCAAGGCGCAGACGCGGGCGGTCATCGAGAATGTGCGGGTGATCCTGCAGGCGGCCGGGCTGGACTTGGACGCGCTCGTGGACTGCACGACGTTTCTGACCGACATGGCCGACTACGCCGGGTACAACGCGGTGTACGACGAGTACTTCGAGGCGTCGACGGGGCCGAGCCGGACGACGGTGGCGGTGCATCAGTTGCCGCATCCGAACTTGCTGATCGAGATGAAGTTCGTGGCGTCGTTCGAGGCGTGAATTAGGTGCCAGGCACCTTTGTAAGTCGTTGAAAGTTCAGGCGAACGACCCGCACATCCAGAATTCGCCGCCGAGGACGTTGCCGCTCGTCGGGGCGGATTCGAGATCTTCGACGTCGACCACGACGTCGATGGTGAATCCAAATGTTTCGACGACGACTGCCCAGAAGTCGTGGCCGGTTACGCCATTGGTTCGTCGGTCTGCGGAACGGACGATTCCGTTGATGATGGCTGATGCGGGGTCACCACCGAACATGCCGGCCGGGATGAAGCTTTGGGCAGCGAATTGAATTTCGTCTTCGGTGCCTGCGGTCGAGAAGGCCTCTTCGTCTTCGAACAACCGAACTTTCTCGCCGAAGGCCGTCAGGGAGAGGTCGGCAAGGGTGCCTGGCTGGGGAAGCTCGTTGACGACCGCCATGGCGTCGGCGAGCTGCATGACGAACGGAAAGACCATCTCACCCTCTTCGACAACCGCGAACTGAGCGCCCGAGCAGAATCGACACTCCTCGTCAGCAGCGAAGCCGTCGAAGCGGAGCGCGTGACGGCGGTCCGATCGGAAGACCGGCGTGACGCACTCGATCTCAGGACCATTGGTGGCGTGCACCCAGAGTCCGGCGCCCGATTCGTCGTTCCACTTGAAGGTCTGAGCTCCGCTCGCCGCGACTGGAGTGCCGTGCTCGAGCGCGGCTTCGATCGACGCGTGAATCTGTAGCTCTTCGACGATTCCGATTGCGGAGAAGTGAGAACCCATGGCTCCAATCCTTGGTGCTTCGCTGCGGTCATTCGCAGGAACACTCCAATGAAAGGGTTACCTGAAACTATTCCGGAGTGGTCCCCGGAGATTGTGAATTGCCGAGGCTTGGGACTAGTCTGATGGAGACTGTACGCTCGTGTTACAGGTGCCAGGCACCTTTGTAACTCGTTGATTATAAAGGTGAAGGTGCAAGATGTCCTCAAGGTTCTACGCTCCAATACTACTGGCCGCGCTCGTCGGATTGACCACCAGCTGCGGCTCAGAAACGACTCGACCCGACGTTGCCGGCGAGCTCGACATGGGCATGGTGGACTCAGACGGGGGCAATAACGATTCGACCTCCGGAGATGTCGGCAGCGAGCCAGACATGAGCGAACTCGAACCAGACACGAGCGTAGTCGAAAACGACGCCGAGGTTGCGGACTCGGGTGGCGAGCCAGATGGCGGAGACGATGCCGGAAGTCCAGGACTTCCGGACGGCCCATCGTCGGAGCGCCTCACGGCGGTACCCATCAACCAGCGCGGCAATCCGAACGGGTTCTACGAGTACCTCCCGCCCGGATACGGCGATGGAACGGCGCGCCCGCTGCTCGTCTTCTGGCACGGCCTGGGCGAGAACGGGAACGGCGACTCGGAACTCTCGAAAGTGCTACAGAACGGCCCGCCGCGTCTGCAAGTTCGGGACAACTGGCCGTCGGAGCGCGAGTTCATCGTACTGTCACCGCAAAACTCCGGCGGCGGCTGCCCGAGCCCCGCCTCGATCGATGCGTTCATCACGTGGGCGCTTGGCGAGTACGGCGACGCGATCGATACCAGCCGGGTCTACCTGACCGGATTGAGCTGTGGCGCGATCGGGAGCTGGAACTACCTTTCGAACTTCACCGACGGCCCGGTCGCCGCGGCGGTTCTGATCGCGGGGGATGGCCGCGGGGCGTGGAATCGAGCGGGCTGCGACCTCGGCAACTTTGCAATCTGGGGCTTTCATGGCGACGCCGACGGCACCGTTACTGTTCAGGGCACGAACGTGCCGATCGACAATCTGATCGCGCAGTGCCCCAATCGGCGCGAGGCGAAGAAGACGATCTACCCGGGCGTCGGCCACAACTCGTGGGCGCGGACCTACGACCTCAGCGCCGGCCACGACATGTACGCGTGGCTGCTCGGCTTCACGAAGTAGATGAGTCGTGGGTGCCAGGCACCTTTGTAAGTGTCTGTAAGTTAGAGGGATTGTCTATCGGTTGAGCGATTCGAGTTCTTCTACGATCTGCCGAAGCTCGCCCTCGTCCATCCCGACATCGTCCAGATCTGTCGATTGGAGAACGCCGCAAAAAAAGTCACGAGCCTCGGCGACAACGGACTCCGATGCACTGAGCTCGGCCGCGGCAAAGATGGCGTCTTCGGCATGTTCGAGCCTCATGGAACGAGCACCGGATCGGAAGAGCGCCACGTAGCATTCGCGAACGTCGAGCGGATGCGCATGTTCGTCGGCCGAGTCGCTACGAAGCAGGTCGAACGCGGCTTCTTCGATCTCAACCGGGACCTCGACTTTCAGGCCTCGTCGAAAACTGGCCAGTGCCCATCTCACCGCAATCGCTTCACGCATCTGGTCGCCCAACTGCCGGCACAACCTCGCCTGGAGCGCGAAGAGCCGGCCGAGCTCTCCACAAACCTCCTCTGGTTCGTCTTCGAGGCGGTCGAGCTCGAGCGTTGGAACCAACTCTGGCTGCGTTCCGAAGTGCTCGCCGAGCGTTTCGTCGACCTGAAATCGAAGCTGAGCAGGTGAGGTATCGGTTGCGCCGACCATGTTCAGGAACGCTTGAGTGAGCGCCCGAATGGTCCGCATCAGATAGTCTTCGTGGAGCATCGCGTCTCGGCCGATAGGAACGCTGAGATCCTAGGACCAGATTCAGATTTGTGAAGCGGGGAGTCCTTTCACATACGCGACGAGCTGGTCCAACGCGGAGCCCCAGCCGTCCATGAATCCCATCTCCGCGTGCTGGTTCCGAGTTTCCTCGCTCTGGTGCATGGCTGTCGCGGTGTAACGGGTCTTGTCCCCGAGGTCTTCGAGGTCGAGGATTCCCGTAAAAAATGGTGAAGGAGCGGGCCGGTAGCCCGGCAGAAGGGCGTCCGTCCAGACGAGTCGTTCGTTTTCGACGACCTCGAGATAGCACCCCGCATTGTCGAACTTCTCGCCTTCCGGGGATTGCATCACAGTTCGAAAGATCCCGCCCGGACGCAGGTCAATCTCCGCGTCGACGGTGGTCCAGGGCGATGGCGTGAACCAGTGCACCAAATGTTCGGGCTGAGTCCAGGCGGCCCAAACGAGAGAAACGGGCACGTCGACGACGCGCTCCAGAACGAGATCGAGCTTGGGGTTCATTGTTTGTCCTTCATCTTTTGGAGGTAGTCGTCGAGTTGGTCCAAGCGGCGCTCCCAGAGTTGTTGCTGGGTGTCGAGCCAGTCTTGGGCGGGTTGGAGAGAGTTCTCTTGCAGGCTGACCGTGCGCACTCGACCGACCTTTTGGGACCTTACGAGGCCGGCGTCTTCCAGCACGTTCAGATGCTGCATGAACGACGGAAGCGCCATATCGAAAGGTTCGGCGAGGTCGCTGACAGAAGCAGCACCCTCGTGAGCAAGTCGTTCGACAACCCTCCGCCGAGTGACGTCGGCGAGCGCGCGAAAAATCGTTTCTACGGGGAGTGGTTCCATCTGATCCTCTTTACTTAGCTTCTTGCCTAACTATACAGCTAAAACTAAGGCGATCAACTAAGTAATCGCTCGAGAACTACCCCGGAATGGGTGCCAGGCACCTTTGTAAGTGTTTGAAAATAATCGGCAACATTGGCGTTTGTATGGCCATTCTTGAATTTTCGAGTCTCGAACCAACCTTGCAATGGCCAAGAAACCCCTCGAAGGAAGGACCTATGAGCCGCCATTTTGAAGAAGCCGATGGACTGGTCGAAGAGCGCGACGAAGCCACGCATGGATACGTGTTTAACCAGACGATGATGCGCATCAAGGACCCAAGGCGCTCGTTGGAGTTCTACACGGGCGTGCTGGGCATGACGTTGGTCCGGAAGCTCGACTTCCCGGATATGTCATTCAGCCTGTACTTCCTCGCCGCGCTTGACCCTGCTGATGCTGCAGAGTGGTCGAGCGATGATGATGAACGGCTCGTGCAGACGTTCTCGCGCCCGGCATTGCTCGAACTGACCCACAACTGGGGGGATGAGGACAACGACGAAGTCTCGTATCACAACGGAAACTCCCAGCCGAAAGGGTTCGGCCATATCGGCTTTGCGGTGCCCGACCTGCATGCAGCATGCGCGCGATTCGATGAGCACGGCGTGAACTTCGTGAAGCGACACGACGGCGGTTCGATGCGGGACATCGCATTCATCCAGGACCCGGACGGATACTGGATCGAGATCTTTGAGCCAAGTCGCCTGCCGGAAGCGCTAAAAGACCACCTAAAGTGAATTGATTTCAATGGGTTACAGAGGTGCCTGGCACCCCTCGTCGGTCGCTGTGACTGGCGACGAGGTTGTCGACTACGGTCTAGTTGTTCGGTGCCAGGCACCTTTGCAAGTTGTTGAAATCGTTCATGTGTGTGCCCGTTCTCGCAAGACAGGCGTCCCTTTGCTTGTCTCTTTCGTGCCCCATTCGCCCCCCAACAACGAAGACAACACGACCGTGACCGAACTGATCGGCATCGCCACGGCGGCAAACAACGGCGAAACCAGTCCCAATGCGGCGAGCGATACACCAAGTACGTTGTACCCTAGCGACAGCGCGAGGTTTCGGCGAACCACGCCCATCACGGAGTCGGACCCCGACCAAAGCGTCAGCAGCGGTTCCAGCCCTCGCCCCGTCAAGAATACGTCCGCAGCCTGGTAGTTCATCTGCGACGCACCACTGACGGCGATTCCGACGTTCGCTCGTTTCAGGGCTCCCGCATCGTTCACTCCGTCGCCGACCATCGCCACTACTTTGCCCTGCGCTTGCAGCTGTTCGACGAGCGCGAGTTTCTCTTCGGGGGTTCGGCCGCCCAAGGCGTGAGTTTCGTCGAGTCCCAGAGCTGCAGCCGCTTGGGCGACCAGCTCGGGTCGGTCGCCCGAAAGCAAACTCGTTTCGATTCCCCGCGCTCTGAGGCTGGCCAGGACCTCCCGCGCCTCGGGGCGAATTGCGTCCCCGACTCCGATCACACCGCAGAAGCGTCCGTCGATCTCGACGACGATCGGAGTGAGTCCTTGTTCGAGACAAACATCGACTTCACTTTGCGGCGCCGACAGGTATCGAGTGCTGCCGACACGCACCGATCGGCCGTCGACGATCCCGGAGAGTCCCAGTCCCGGGCGCTCCTCGACATCGAGCGTCTCGAGACCGACATCCCATGGAGCAAAGGCCACCGCGATCGGGTGGCTCGAACTCCGCTCCAAAGCCGCGACGAACTCGAGCGTGTCGCGCTCGACGCCGGCTGCATGCACTTTCATCTCGCCCACGGAGATGGTTCCCGTTTTGTCGAATAGCGCGACATCGACGCGACCAAGCTGCTCCAACGCGTCTTCATGCTTCACGAAGACACCGATTCGAGCGGCGCGGCCCATTCCAACCGTCATCGCGAGTGGAGTGGCCATGCCGAGTGCGCAAGGACAGGAGATGACGAGGAGGGCGACCATGTGGTGCACAGCGACGTCGGCTCCCGCAATCGCTGTCCACAGAACTCCCGTACCCGCGGCAGCAAGCAGGATTGCGGCAACGAACATCCCGCTCAGACGGTCGGCCAGGTGCACGACGGGCGCTTTGCGCCCGTCGTCCGATTCGACCCAGTGTAGGAGCTGCCCCAGGCGTGTCGCCTCCCCAACAGCTCGCACCATGACCCGAATCGGAGCGCCGACGACAGTCTCGCCAGCGTGCACCATGTCCCCCGGCCCAACAGACTCCGGCCTCGACTCGCCCGTCATCACCGCGCGTTCGGTCGACGAGCGGCCACTCACCACCGCGCCGTCGACCGGTACCACGTCACCCATTCGTATCTCGACGGTGTCGCCGACCGCGATACTCGACGCTTCGACCTCTTCAATTTCGCCTGAAGGAGACACCCGGCGCGCGGTCCGCGGCATCACCGACAGCAGCTTCTCGGTTGCATCGCCCGCGGCTCGGCGCCCCCGCATCTGCAGCCACCGCGCCGTGAGCAGCGCGGCGATCAGCACCGCGATGGAATCGAACCAGACTTCTCCGAATCCGGTGATAGCGGCGTAGGTCGAGTGGGCGAATCCAACGAGAATGCCCACCGAGATCGGTACGTCGATCGACAGCTTCTGCCACCCTGCCCATGGACGAAAGCTCGCCCAAGCGCGTCGGAAGAACTCGCGGCCCCCGTAGAGTATCGACGCGAATGCGAGCAGTCCTGACAACACCCGGGTGGCGTGAAACATCGCGCCGTCTTCGATCGCGAGCCCCGAATAGAGCGCAGACGCCAAGAGCATCACGTTCCCGGCGAGGGCCCACGAGACCCCCACCTTGGTCAGAATGCGGCGTTCCGCTTGGTCGCGTCGACCGGACCGCGACTTGTCGATGGGGTAGGCCGCGTATCCAAACTGAGCGAGCCACCGCGCAATGGTGCTCAGTTTCACGACTTCCGGGTCCCATTCCACGGTCAATCGAGCGCGGGGCAGATTGAGCGACGCGTCACGGACGCCATCCACGACGAGGGGCATCCGCTCGACGAGCCACACGCAACCTGCGCAGTGCACTCCGTCGAGGTGAACCTCGCAGGCTAGGGTGCCAGGCACCTTTGTAACTGCTTGATTTTTAATGAAATCATCCGAATCGAACTGTTCGGCGGCCGTGTCTGCGAACTCGATCGCGGGCTTCGCTTCGTCGCTCCCGAATCGCTCTCGAATTGCGTAGTAATCCTCGAGCCCCGCCGCTCGCAGCGCAGTCGACGCAGCCCGGCATCCAGGGCAGCAGAACGCGTCGCCCTCGTCGACATCAGGTGCCGGGAGACCACAATGAGCGCACGGAACCGTCGACATCAGAGCACCTCGTGCCGCTTCTCATGAAGAAACAGCGCGGTCACCGCGGGTTTCCCAAGACGCACGGACGTGTCGAACAGTCCCGATCGGTCGAGTTTTTCGCCGTGGATGGTAGCCCGGTAGAGCCCCGGCCCGAGCTCGCGAACCTTCGCTTCACCGAGCGGTTCCGCGAGCGAGGGCGAGCGAAGTGCGATCGTGCCTTGAAGGCCCGAGACCGGCTGACCGGCGAGGTCCATCACAAGCACTTGTACGTCACGAGTGTCGTTGGATTCGGCATCCAAGAGGGTTACCTCCGCCGACCACCCGAGCTGCGAGCTCGCCTGCCGCTCGGCGATGGTGTCGTCGTAGTGCGCCGCCTTCGTGTAGTAGTCGTCGAGAATCTGCGGCCCATTGTCGCTCGTCGCGCGGTACACGAGATACATCTGTACCGTCACGCTCATCCCGAGAATCGCGATCACGAGACCCGGCCAAAGTATACGTTGAGGGATCTTCATAGCCTTACTCCGGTCCCAAAAGATGGAACGTTTCGTGTTCCACATGCGCGCCATCGCTGGCGCCTCGAATCTCGAATTTCGCTTCGGCGTGTCCGAACTCGAACGCTTCCACCGGTGCGACCACAAACACGTCGGTCTTCACCGTCTCGCCAGGTTCGACGTGTACCGATTCCCCGCCGAGCTTGATCTCGGTGCCGGCCGGCTCCACCGCGCGGAGCGTGTAGTTGGCGGCAGTTCCGGTGCGGTTTTGGATCACGAATTTCAGTCGGTTCGCAGCTTTGTCTTCTCCGACCATCATGAACGGCTCACCCGGGATTCGGAGCACGTCGACCTCGACCGGAGTGCGCATCACCAGCAGCGTCGTCGAGACGATGGCGAACACGATGAACAGCGTTGAGTAGATCACCAGTCGCGGCCGCAACACGCGCGGCTCCGACGGGGTTCCGAAGGGTTCGCGGTCCTTCTCCACGAGCGCCTTGTCGATGGCGTTCTCGGACGTGTAGCGGATCAGTCCACCCGGCTTGCCGATGGAGTCCATGATGTCGTCGCAAGCGTCGATGCACTGGGTGCACGCGATGCACTCCATCTGAAGACCGTTTCGAATGTCGATGCCGGTGGGGCACGTGCGAACGCAGGCTCCACAGTCGATGCAGTCGCCAAGACCGATGTCCTCCCCGGCAGCCTCGGCCGCACGCTGCGCCCTCGAGCGTCGGCCTCGCTCCTCGCCGCGAGCAGGGTCGTAGCTCACGATCATCGAGTCTCGATCCTGCAGCACCGACTGAAAGCGAGCGTAGGGGCACGTGATTGTGCACATCTGCTCTCGGAAGTAGCCGAAGTCGAAGAGGATGAGTCCCGACGTGCCAGCCATGAGCACGAACACGCCCCAGTGCTCTGAGGGTGGTCCCGTCATCCAGGAGAGCAGGCGTTCCCAACTCACGAAGTACGAGACAAACACGTGGGCGAGGGCCACCGACATCACCGTGAAGACCGCGAGTTTTGCGGCCTTGCGCATGAACTTATCGCCGGTCATCGGTCCGGCATCTCGCTTCCGTCGAGCACTCTCTTTGCCTTCGATGAGGCGTTCGACCGGCCGGAAAAAGAACTCGAGGTAGACCGTCTGAGGACAGGCCCATCCACACCACGCCCGCCCGAACACCGCCGTGACGAGCGCGATGAAGAGGAAGAGCGCGAGCGTCCCGAACATCGTGATGAGCGTGTCGGTTGGATAGAGCGTGAGGCCGAAGAACGTGAACTCACGATGGGCGACGTCCAGGAAGATTGCGGGTTTGCCGCCAATCTGAACGATTGGGAGTGCTACGAACAGCGCGACCAGCGCCCATGCGGTGATGAGGCGTGCTCGGTGGTAACGGCCCTTGCTCGGGACCGGGTAGATCCAGCGTCGCTTCCCGTCGTTTCCGAGGGTCGAGAGCACGTCTTCCGGAGAGTCGAGCACTTTCGGTGCATTGTTGTCTGGCGGTGAGCTCATGGTGGCTCCTCTACTGCTCGATTACTCGGCCGGAGTTGGCGCGGGCTCCGCTGGTGCGGCTTCTTCCTCAGGAGCGTAGAGCTCGCCCTGCTGGCCTTTCGGTCCGGGAAGATTCTTGCCGCGCATCGTCTCGACGTAGGCCGAGACCGAGAGCTGCTCGTCGCGGCTCAGAATGTTGCCCCATGCGGGCATGCCGTTCTTTCGGCCCTGGTCGATCGACACGTAGATGGACATCGCGTCACCGGTGTAGATCCAGTAGTCGTCGGTCAGGTTGGGGCCGATGAGGCCCTCGCCTTGGTTTCCGTGGCAGGAAGCACATCGCGCCACGAATACGGTCTCGCCCTGGGAGGCGACCTCGGGGTCGGCCATCGCCGCGAGAATTGCGCCTTCGTCGAGCGGGGGAAGCGCCGCAATCTGCGCGGCTCTGGCCTTCTCGGCGGCATCCATCGCAACCGCGAGGTTCTCCTCGTAGGTGTTGATGAATCCGAGCTCGATCGCGGCGACATAGATGACTGCCCAGACGACGGTCAGCGCGAAGATGGCCTTCCACCAGAGCGGCATCGGATTGTCGTACTCCTGAATGCCGTCGTAGTTGTGCGTCGTCAGGCGGTCGGGATAGCTGGTGAATCCGCCGGATTCGTTTTCGTGTGATTGGGCGCTCATGCTGCCACCTCATTTTCGCTGGGGCTTTCGTCGTCGAGCGGGATGCGTCCCATCGCTTCGGCGGCGTCTTTGTTCATGAAGACGAGCCGGATGAAGACGAGCGCAAAGACTGCGACGAAGATGATGATTCCGATTTCGGCGAACCACTCGAGGCCCGCTGATTCCACGACTTGGCGTTTCATTGGGCGCCTCCTTTGGCCGATGCGACGGTGTTGTCGTCGAGTTCGGGGGTGCGGCTGATGTCGGTGCCCATGCGCTGCAAGTACGCGACGAGCGCGACGATTTCTTTGGTTTCGAGTTCGGCGACCTTCGCCTCTCGCGCGGCTTGTTCCTCGGCGGTTTCACCGTCTTTCGGCGGGTAGACGTCGATGGCGATTTGGTGAGCCTGTTCGCGCGCGAAGATTGTGGGGTCTTCGAGGATTGGCATGTCGTAGTAGGCGCCGAGCATGGCCGAGGCTTCGACCTTGCCTTTGGTGCTGCTCAGATCGAGCTCTTTCTCGAGGAGCCAAGGGTATGGAGGCATGACCGACCGTGGCGTGGTGGACCGTGGGTTCTCCATGTGTCGGACGTGCCAGAGGTTCGGGTACTTTCCACCGATGCGGGCCAGGTCGGGGCCAGTCCGCTTGGAGCCCCACTGGAACGGACGGTCGTAGATGAACTCGCCGGGCTTGCTGTAGTCGCCGTAGCGCTCGACTTCGTGGCGCATGGGGCGAATCATTTGCGAGTGGCAGTTGTAGCAACCTTCGCGAACGTAGATGTCGCGCCCTTCGAGCTCGAGCGGGGTGTAGGGCGTGACGGTCGAGATGGTCGGGATGTTCGACTTCACGAGCATCATCGGAATGATCTCGACGATGCCGCCGACCAATACCGCTGCGGTCGTGAGGGCCGTGAAGACCATTGGCCAGCCTTCGAGCGCACGGTGCCAGCCATTCTTGATGACGTCGTCAAAGCTGAAGAGAACGTCGTCCCACGTCTTGGCGCCTTTGAAGCTCGCGAGCGAAGCTGACGCGCCCGATTTGCGCCAGGCTGGGGCGGGCACCTTGACCTCGGGGTCGGCCAGATCTTTCGGGGCCGACCGGATGGTCATGATCATGTTGTAGGCGGCGAGGAGCACGCCGGAGAAGTAGAGGAGGCCGCCGACCATGCGTACCCAGTAGAGCGGGATGAGGCGCTCGACCGTCTGCATGAAGTCGTATTTGAGGACGCCCGTTTCGTCGAATGCGCGCCACATGAGGCCCTGCGTGAGGCCCGCCCAGTACATCGAGATGATGTAGACGACGATGCCGATCGTGCCGATCCAGAAGTGGATGTTGGCGAGCTTCTCGGAGTGGAGCTTGGTCTTCCAGAGGCGAGGGAGGAGCCAGTAGATCATGCCGAAGGCCATGAAGCCGTTCCAGCCGAGCGCTCCGGAGTGGACGTGGGCGATGGTCCAGTCGGTGTAGTGGGTCAGGCTGTTGACGGCCTTGATGGAGAGCATCGGGCCTTCGAAAGTCGACATGCCGTAGAAGGTGATGCCGACGACGAAGAACTTGAGGACGGCGTCGTCGCGGAGCTTGTGCCATGCGCCGCGGAGGGTGAAGAGGCCGTTGATCATGCCGCCCCAGGAGGGCATCCAGAGCATGATGGAGAAGACCATGCCGAGGGTGGAGGCCCACTCCGGCAGCGACGTGTAGTGAAGGTGGTGCGGGCCGGCCCAGATGTAGATGAAGACCAGCGACCAGAAGTGGAGGATGGAGAGTTTGTAGCTGAAGACGGGGCGGTCGGCGGCTTTCGGCAGGAAGTAGTACATGAGGCCGAGAAACGGGGTCGTGAGGAAGAACGCGACCGCGTTATGGCCGTACCACCACTGGACGAGCGCGTCGTGAACGCCCGCGTAGAGGGAGTAGGATTTGAAGGCGCCGACGGGCACCACCAGGTTGTTGAAGATGTGGAGTACCGCGACCGTCACGATCGTCGCGATGTAGAACCAGATGGCGACGTAGATATGCTTCTCGCGGCGGTTCTTCAGCGTGAGGAAGAAGTTGGCCGCGAAGACGACCCAGACCACCGTGATGGCAATGTCGATGGGCCACTCCAACTCGGCATACTCTTTCGCCTGGGTAAAGCCGGCTGGGAGCGTGATGGCCGCGGCGACGATGATGAGCTGCCAGCCCCAGAAGTGCACCTTGCTCATCAGGTCGCTAAACATCCGCGCCTTGGTGAGCCGCTGCGTCGAGTAGTAGATGGCCGCGAAAATCGCGTTGCCCGCGAAGGCGAAGATGACCGCGTTCGTGTGAAGCGGTCGGAGCCGGCCGAACGTGAAGTATTCGGTCTGGTTCGCGGGGAACCACGCCAGCTGCAGGGCAATCACGACGCCGACGAGCATGCCGACGATGCCCCAGACTACAGTCGCGATGACAAACTTCCGAACGACGGCGTCGTCGTAGCGGACGGTTTCGATCGATTGAGCGCTCACCTTTTTCCTCCGTAACCAAGTGTTCTTCGGTGGAGCTTGCGGGGAGGGCGATATCAAGCGGCGTGCCAGAGTTCGGATTGCGGCGAAATTTGGCGGCGAGAATGGGCAGGAGCGGCTTTCTAGACCTCGTGCGGGCGGATCTCGGTTCGAGTCGAACAGGAGCTTTATGCCGCGCCGACGGTGTTTGCGGCGCAAAAATTTCGCTGAGTTTGTTGGGGTGAAAAATATGCGTCAGGTCATCGAGGAGATGGAGTGGGTGACCGTGCGCTGAGAGCTTTGAGGCGCGGGTTGCCGCGTGTTTGGGAGGTGGCGCGAGGTTTGCTGAGGTTTGCTGAGGTTAGTTGTGGAAGAAGTGACGTTTCGAGAGGTGTCGAGTGGCAGCGCTCTATCTACAGGTCTTTGGCATCGGGTTGGTGTGGACGACGTTCCACTGCGCAGGAATGTGCGGGCCGTTGATGGTCGGGCTGACCGCGGCGCCGGGTGATCGAAACCTGAGTCGTGCCTCCCTGGTAGCGACGCGAGCGCGGCGGGTGCTGAGCTATCAGCTGGGTCGAGCGTTTACGTATGCGCTGCTGGGAGCGATGGCCGGCCTGTTGGGGAGCTCGGTCGAGGAGAGCCTTGGCGGCGTGACTCGAGTGGCGGGCCTGATTCTGGCGGTTGTGGTGATTGGGGTTGGGGTTGCGAAGTTGCCACCGCTCGCGGTTCGGTGGGGGACCAGCACGATTGGGGAGGGTTTGCTTCGCAAAGTGGTGCGTTCAACTTCGCGACTGGGGCCCGCAGGGTCGGCCCGCCGCTTGGTTTTGATGGGGGTGGCGATGGGTTTGCTACCGTGCATGTTGATGTTCTGGGTGCTGGCGGTGAGCGCAACGAGTGCGTCGGCCCTGCACGGGGCGGGGCTGATGCTGGTGCTGGTGGCGATGACTACGCCGGTCTTGATCGGCGCCAGTTGTGCGTCGGGGTTGTCTGTTCGTTCAAAGGCGGGGCCGTGGGTGATCTCGTTTGCGATGGTCTTCAGCGGGTTGTGGCTGGGTGCTGTGGCGGCAGCGGCAAACGGTTGGTTGCCGCACGTTCACCTGCCATTTCGCCTCTTCGGAGAGATGTACACGATCATGCTGTTCTAGGTGCCAGGCACTTGCGTAAGTAGTTGTATCCGATGCTTTTTCCCCGAAGAACATCCAGAAAGATCAGCTGGATCACTCGTGCCGGGCACATCTGCAAGTCGTTGATATCATTGCGTTCACGATCCGGCACAGTTCGCCCGTCGGCCACACCAAACTACATATTGCTCCCCAACGAACCGACAGTGAATTCGGACAGGTCGACACCGACTTCAGGTGCCACCCACCCTGTTAGGTCATTGGATCTAAATAGGTTTGGTGCTCAACGCAGGACTTTGAACTTCGAGTGCTCAAGGAAATTTCGTGAGTACACTCATTTCGCACAGAAAAGTACGGCATGCGGCACGTCACGTGCCGCAGGGCACTCTAATTTAGGGTCATTCATTCAGATCGGTTGACTCCAACGGAAAAACGTATGATCCGACCAAAGCACCGGCAAATTGACTCTCCAGAATCCGTAGCAGTACCGCGGGGGAAATGATGCGATCAGCCGCACCGATAAATGTGAATCTCGCGAGGATCGTGTTCCGGCTTCTCACGAACAAGAAGGGCTGGAGGATTGACCTTCTCCAGCAGGAACTTTCGATCGCGCCGCGAACCTATCGCAAATACCGAAAGATCCTCACCGAGGAGTTCACGCCCTTCCTACGCGAAGACGGAACCTCGATGGTCGAGGAAGTGAAAGAAGGCGAGGCGAGATACTTGCGCCTCGTTCATCTCGAGGAGACCGCCGCGAATCAGCCCGACTTCGTTCCCAGAATCGCGGCGATGTACTTTGCGCAGCAACTCATGGGCTTCCTCGCCGGCACGAACATCGAGGACGCCTTTCAGACGCTCTCGAACAACTTCGCGCATAGTCTAGCCGACCGCCCTTTTGTGCTCGGTCATCTGCTTCGCAACGTCGATCGAATCTTCTACCAGGTGCCCGATGCACCGAAGGACTATTCGGCCAAAGGCGACGAACTCAATGAAATCGCGCACGCCCTGATCTTCACGAAGGTCCTTCGCATCACCTACAACTCGCCGTCGCACGGCGAGCTGGAGATGATTCTCTATCCGTACTCGCTGATGTCGTACCGAAGCGGTCTCTACCTTGTGGCCCGGTCCGAAAAACACGGCTCCGACCCCCGCATCTACTCCGTCGATCGAATTCTCGACGTGGAGCGGCTCGACCGTAGCTTCGAGTATCCCTCGTCAGCCCAATTCCATCCGCAGTCGTACACGGAAGGTTCTTTCGGAATCTTCCGCGGAGACCCCACGCGGATCTTTGAGTACGAGCTGATCTTCGACGATGTTCGCTGGCTGAAGATGTTCGTTCGCGAACGACGTTGGCACCCGACGCAACGATTCGATGAGCTGGCCGACGGCCGCCTGCGAATGACGTTCCGTGTCTCGGCTACCGACGAGGTTGAACGCTGGATTCGGAGTTTCGGCGACGAGGTCGAAGTCACGAAAAACGGTGTCGAGATCGACTAGCCTACAGCTTCAAATCGGCTCGGACGTCGTCCGTGTACGCCTGATCCAATGCCTTCGCGCTCTCCAGCACTTCCTCATCGATCCGGTCGGGTGACTTGATCTGGATGACGACGAAGAAGTCTCCCTTTCGGCTCCCGCGGTGCACTCCCTGGCCCTTGAGCCTGAGCTTCGCACCCGAATGAACGCCACTCGGTATCGTCACGTTGAAGTAGCCGTGAGGCGTCGGAACTGGGAGTTTCGCGCCTTCGATCGCTTCTCGAATCGTTACGGGAAAATCGAGCAGCAGGTCGAGTCCATCACGTCGCAAGAAGTCGTGCGGGTCGACTGAAATCGACAGCAGGAGATCACCCGGTTTTCCTTTGGGAGCCTGGGGAGGAGCCGGTTGCCCTTTGCCCTTGAGGCGCAGCTTGTCACCTTCAGCAGCACCAGGCGGGATGCGGACCTTGATGGTCTTTCCCGCCAGGCCCAGTTCCAGCTCACCACCACGCACAGCGGTCATGAATTCGAGCTGCAGCTTGGCTTCGAGGTCGGCGCCCTTCATCGGGCCGGTATAGAATCCACCGAAGTCCGAATAGTCCGATGTGTCGAAGGGCGAACGGCCACCGAACACGTTGCCGAAGATGTCCTGAAACGATGCGGAATCGCGAAAGTCGCCCGAGAATCCGCGCGGGCCACCTCGCCCAGCGCTTTGCTGCCAACGACGGTATTGACGAGCCTGATCAGGATCGAATCCCTCTCGTAGGCCGTCTGGACCAAACTCGTCGTAGAGCTTTCGCTTCTCGGGATCGCTCAACACCTCGAAGGCAGTCGACGCTTCTTTGAAGCGATCCTCGGCTTCTTTGTTGTCAGGGTTCAGATCGGGGTGGTTGTCGCGCGCAATCTTGCGATAGGCGCGCTTGATCTCCTTGAGTTCCGCTGACTTGGAGACGCCCAGGATTTCATAGAGGTCCTTAGCCATTGATTATGAGCTCAGGCCCAACCCTTTCCGAGGTTCTCGCGATTGCCCTGGCGACCGATGGACCATCCGCTGCAGGGCTTCTTGTCTTTCGGGTTCGGAACCGACCCTTGGCCCCGTTCGTGGAGAACCACGCCGTAAGCAGTTCCGCCCACCGGGATTCCCTTGCCATTTGGGACGTGGCCGGTTCGGCCGAGGTTGGCGAGGTCGCCGTCGGTGACTTTCTGCGTGGCCGAGTCGATGTTCGCAAGCCAGGCCCGCATCGCTTCGTGGTGCGAAGCAAGGTGCGACTCCGCCCCGTCGAGTCGCGTACGAGTCGAACGGTAGAGGCGCTTCAGCAGGGCCCATCCACGCGTCGCGACGTCACGGACCCGTCGTTCACCACCGATTGCCGAAATCACCTCAGCGTCGGTCTGCATCATGGCGATCAAACGGTGCGCTTGTGCGATGACGGTCGCGAGGTGGGAATCGCCGTGCAGGTCGGCACCGAGTGCCGTCGCAACATCCGACTCCGAAAGCTCTTTCGAAAGAAGGAACTCTACGGTCTGCATCCACATCTCGATCTCGCCGGCGGCGACGTGCAGTTCGTGCTCGACGATCCGGTCTGCTCCGAACTCTTCGAGGTAGTCGTCGACGAGCTTCTCGCCCTTGTGTGCCAGCTCAGCGCCCTTCTTGAGCGTCGAGGCATCGATGCCAACCTTCTTCAGAATAGCGGCACCTTGAGTGTCGGCGTGCGACACTGCAACGAGTTGACCAACGAGATGGTAGTATGGAACGGACATCAGAACTCCCGAGGCGAGGTGAGGACGGCCGCGTTGGATATAGCCTAAGGCACCTCGGGTGTCGATGCATTCTCAGTCTTCGGTTGTTTCAATTTCCGTTGCGCCGAACAGTTTTGCGTCGAGGGAGTACTTCCCTGGTCCAACCACGAATAGCCCCACGAACGCGATACCCAACTCGATCGCGTGCGAAGAGCCCTTGAATCCGTCGCCGGCGGCGAGGTGCTTCGCCGCGGCCACGAACATCGTGGGAATGAGGAGCACGAGCAGAACCGGTCGCATCGCGAGACCCGCCGCAAGGGCGAGGCCACCGAAGACCTCAGCAAATGCCGCCATGAATCCCCAGAAGACCGGCATGAAATCGATGCCGAAAGTGGACATCGCACCACCGATCTTCTCCCACTTTTCTGGCCCTCCGGTGAGCTTTCCCCAGCCGTGGCCGACGAACATGAATCCGAGTCCTACGCGCATGAACAACACGCCAGCGTCGCGGTATCGGTCGAGCTTGTTGAGAGCAATCATGAGTATCCTTGTAGCGGTTCGTCCGTTCGATGTTCTACAATGGGGATCGATTCGACAACGGACGCAAACAGTCTGTGAACGAGGAAAGATGGGCCTGAGCGCCAAACAGCGATGGGTGAAGCGTGGGATCGACGTCGTCGGAGCAGGGCTCGGACTCGTCGCAACTGCCCCGGTAACGGTACCTGTCGCCGGTTTTATTGCATTGACGATGGGACGCCCCGTTTTGTTCGAACAGGTCCGTCCGGGGCTGGATGGAAAGCCTTTTCCGATGTTGAAGTTTCGCAGTATGCGAGAGCCAACACCCGGTGAAGATCGGCTCTCGTCCGACGCGGCTCGAATCACACGGCTGGGTGCATTCATCCGGGCAACTTCGATCGACGAGTTGCCCACGCTGATCAACGTTCTACGAGGAGAGATGAGTCTCGTCGGACCTCGTCCACTGCTGATGCGCTATTTGGAACGGTACTCTCCGCGCCAAGCGCGGCGGCACGAAGTGAAACCCGGCATCACTGGATGGGCGCAGGTGAATGGCCGAAACGCTCTCTCTTGGGAGCAAAAGTTCGACCTCGACGTTTGGTACGTGGACCACCAAAGTCTCGCCCTCGACCTGAAAATCCTCGCGATGACCGTGGGCAAGGTGCTCGCCCGAGACGGTATTGCCGCTGATGGCCACGTGACCATGCCTGAATTCATGGGGACGCGGCCCGACCTTCGCATCGTTTCGTAGTTGAGTTTTCGCGATCTGGTAACTGAGGCACGCCTGTTGGGCGTAAAAGGGGCGGCCTTTCGGCTTGGCTGGGAGGCCATGAATAGGAGTGGACTGCGCGCGATTCGGGAACCAATCGGTAGTGCTCCAATTCCTGATACCGACGAGTCACACGAGCAGTGGTTTGGGCGTCTGAACGAGCAGCATCCGCTGAGGCTGGTTCGGAGGCTGATCGGATCGGGCGAGGCTCGGGCGACCATGCATGCCCTGTTGAGCGAGTCGGAACGCCAGTCCGCGATCGCACGTGCGGATGGTGTTCAGGACGGCAAAATAGAGCTTTTTCGGGCGTTTACGGTGGTGCCTGGCACCCCACCCAACTGGCATCTCGAACCCCGTCGGCGCCGCTCTTGGCCAGCCGCACAGCACTGGTCAACTCTTCTCTCCCATGAAGACCGAAACGGCGACATCAAGCTCACTTGGGAACTCAATCGCTTCATTCACGCATATGATCTCATTCGCGGATACGCGCTCGACGCGTCGCCGAAGCGATGTCGAACGTTCGTTCACCACCTCCGAGACTGGGAAGAGTCCAATCCGTTTCGAGCTGGCGTAAACTGGGCGAGCGGGCAGGAACTTGCTGTGCGTGTGCTGTCGTGGTCATACGCAGTCGCGGCCTTCGGAGAAGACGCCGAATTCTCCGAAGACGACTTTCAACGCTACCGCCGACTGTCGTACGCCCATGCCATCCACATCGCGCAGCACATCGACTTCGCCGAACAGTCGGTCTCGAACAATCACCTGCTGAGCGAAGCGCTTGGGCTTTTCGTGATCGGGAGCTCATTCGACTTTGACGAGTCACGTGAGTGGGTCCAACGAAGCGAGGCCATCCTCGATGAACTTCTGGACCAGTTCGACCCCGATGGGGGTTACTGCCAAAACAGCTTCTCCTACGCCCGCTTTGCGCTGCAGTTGTGGCTCGAGGTCATTCGATGGCGCCCAGAAATGAGGTATCGAGCGCTACCCGTACTGCGACGAGCGGCGCTTCAAGTCCTTGCCTTCATGTCTGAAGAGGGACGGCTACCGAACTG
Organism: uncultured Bradymonadales bacterium; assembly: GCA_964384605.1. Lineage (GTDB taxonomy): Bacteria > Myxococcota_A > Bradymonadia > Bradymonadales > Bradymonadaceae > CAYLMO01. Next base: position 67,030 of record CAYLMO010000017.1, read on the forward strand.
GGGCAACAACGACGGCTCCACACTCAACGTCTGGAACGGTGCGGACTATCAGGACTACCGACCGATTGTCGCGGCCGTCCTGTCTGCCTGCGGAGAACCGACGGACTTTGGAGCACCGGCATGCGAAAACCTGATGTGGCTATTCGGCGTTTGCCCAACGTTCGATGGCGACATGCGTCTTCGCCCCAGACAGGACTTCCCGGCAACCGGTATCTACTCACGTCGCTCAGAGTCCGCCCGAGCATTCGTCCGAGCTGGCCCAATGCATTGCCGAACAGGCCACGCAGATCAGCTCCATGTCGACGTTTGGTTCGGTGATCGGGAGGTTGCTTGCGATGCAGGTTCTTACAGCTATCACGTCGATCCTGAGTTTCATCGTTGGGCAACGGGACCCCAATCTCACAATACAGTGACGGTAGACGGAATCGAACCGATGCGCCTGACGAGGAAGTTTCGGTGGGGGGGCTTCGGAGCGGGTAGAGTCGTTTGGTCGGATGAATTTGCGATGCAGTTGACATGGCCGAGACTAGAGGAGTTTGGCGTTCGGTGGCTGCGCCGAGTGTCGGTCGAAAAGGGAGAGGTGATTGTGCGGGACACTGTCGATTGCCTCGATGGCCAGGCACGTACGGTCCGTCTTCATTGGCTCCTCGCCGGTGTAGACTGGAATCAGCGAGGGAACTCCTTTGGTTCAGACGGTGTCCAACTGGAGCTCGAAATCTCTGACGATGCCGCGTTGAGCACCCACGTTGGTCGAGATGGTGTCCTCGAGGGCTGGCACTCGCGATACTATGGGCTGAGGGAGCCTTGCACTTCGGTGGTTTCGTCGACCTCGACGACGTCCGCCACGTTCGTAAGCCGTTTCTCAATTGGGTGCCAGGCACCCTCGTAACCGGTTGCTTTTACTTCGCTTTGCTCGTCGGAGCTCTTCTTTGGCCGAACCGAATCGATTCATTTGGCCCTTTCGAATCGCACTGGGACTCTACGTCTTCGCCGCTGCCGGTTTGGTCGCAGGAGCCATTGCGATCTCGACAAAAGAGGTTCCGGTCTCTGCCTATGTGCAGACCGCACCCACGCTCCGAGTGGACCAGCCAAACGCCGCGCGGGGTGTAGTGCTCGACGGTGAAACGGGTCGATACCTGGTTGGCGCCAAGGTCGAAATCAGCAAGGACAAGGCGACCTTCGCCGAGGGAAAGTCGGCACCGCACGGTCACGTCCATCTAAACATTACGCCCTCGAAGGCTCAGTCAGGCGACGTCTCGTTCGTGGCTCGCCACGGTCGACTGGACGAGCCGTACGAACTCTCAGCAAAACTGAAGGTTTCCGACGCCGAAACACCCTCGTGGCCCACTCCAACGCCACGCACGACGGAACCCTGGGAACCGCATTACGAGCCATGGACCGGCAGTATTCGGGTCGATCCGTTTCCCACTACTGACATTGTTCGAGGACTCCCGGATGTTGTGCTCCTCAGAATGACGGACAAAGAGTCAGGCGCCCCTGTACGGGGCGAGATTCGGCTTACAAAAGTGGAAGGAATGGTCGAGGGGGAGCTCGGAAAACGACATGTCTCCGACGCTCTTGGATTTGTTCGCATCGACCTCACCGCGATGACGCGCCAGCTCTGGACCCTCGAAGCTCGAAAGGCCGATGAGCCACTCGCAGAACCATCTATCGGAAAGGTGGGATTTGACACCGCGCCGGCTCAGTACTCGCTTCATCTTTTGAAGCCATATGTCGCACCGGGAGAAGCGATCGAGGGAGCCGTACACTCTCTTCATCGAAGCGGTGGACTCATGGTCGACCTGTACGATCCGGACGACTGGGTAGCTGCCGACGCATTCGGTTTGGACAAAGAGCGAAGTGGGATTCGAGTTGTTGTCCCCGAAATTCCGGGACCTCCTCCGCCGTACTATCGAGTCCAAGTCTACGGCAACATTTTTGGTGTCGAGACGGCTTGGGATGCCGACTATGTCGCGGCCGCTCCAGAGCCTGGCCTCACAGGCTGTCGTATCGCTCTCGAGCGGGTTCTTGACGAGCTGGCGGTGAATGACCCAGACCTGTGGAAGAAATGGGTGGAAGGGGCCCGGGAACAACTACGCGAGATTCGGACGCAGAAGGCTTGCTATCGCACGCTGGATTCGGTGTTGCTTGCGATTCCTCGCCACTTTTCGCGCCCCAACCTCCTCATCAATTCCCAACAAACGGAACGTGAAGAACTTGAGAGGTGGAAGGATGAGGTGCGCAGCGATCTTGTGCTTCTCTTGGCCTTCGTTTTGACGGGCGGCTTGCTCTTCGTGGTCTTCCTCGTTCTGCGCGGACTCGCCGAGAACCGACGACAGAAAGCAGCCTTCGACGCAGTGAGCCTCGAATTCGATGAGGAAGAAGCCGACGAGCTGAGCCGATATGAAGAGTATCTCGACTACGCTCGAATCGCGGTGATTCTAATCTCCCTTGTTTCCTTCGTGCTCTCTTTGATCATGCTGATGGGCTATCTCTAGCCGACCGATCAGCCGAAAAACTCAGAATAGCTGCTCGCATCCACAGGCATGATCGTCGTCGTGTCGGCCGAGAAGCGCACGAGGAAGTGGCGCGGCGCTCGATTTCCGGAAACGTGAACCAACAGACCTCCGAGATTTGCCGGTTCGGGTGTACGCGTCATCACGCGCAGCGCTTCTGTGAAGCGCGCCGCAAGCGTGCGGTCGAGATCTCGAGTGGAGGAATGGCAGAGTCCGGTGATGTCAACTTCGTCTCCCGACCAGTCCAGATCTAGCTGTGAAGCATCTTCACTGCTCGCCAAGATGAGCAGATTGAGGAGCCTGTCGGCTTCAGATTCAGTCCCGTCCTGGAGCGATGTGTAGATGGAGGCAATGAGCTCGCGATAGTCTTTACGGTTGGGGTAGATCAGATTCCAAAGCAACTCAATCTGTTCGACCGTAACGGTCATCGGAATGACTTCACGTCCAGTAACAATCCGGATGTCGTCTATGGAAGCTCGGTCACTAGGATCGACCATTGCGAGCACGATGGTGCCATCCTCGAGGTCGCGGATTGGCGCACAATATCGCAATTTGACCAGTTTTTCGGAAGCTAGCGTTCCTGCGCTTGGCCACGGAGTGAGGACCTGAAGGCGTGGAGCATCGAACTCCTTGGCCAGGACTTCTGCGACCGCATTCGGATCGAGTCCCGCTTCGAGAGCCAGGAGAACGCGCCAGACGCCGAACTCGCCGCTCTTGCAGATCTCCTCATGAGACTGCGGGGAAAGTAGTCCAGAGTTTCGAAGAATGTCGATAGCTTCCGCCATGGCTCTAAGCCTAGCGTGAATGCGGCTTATCCGGCAATGAAGCGGGATCGCGGCGTCACATGACGTGGATGACTTCATCCTCCACCGGCCGAGTGCCAGGCACATCTCTAGGTGCTTGAAATTGCATGGTTTTGCGCCCCGTTTTGTTCTTTTTTTTGACTTTTTTCGCAACGAAACGGACGAGTGGCCGAAAACCTCTGGTGGACACTCACCAGGAGCCACCGATGGGCCGAAAAATCCGAATCCAAGACGCTGACCACTTCTATCACGTCTCGAACACCTGCCATGCCAGGGAGTTCTTGTTCGTGCCGGGTAAGAAGATGAACGACATCTTCAAGAAGCGCCTGCGGGATGCTGTGCGTATCTACAAGGTCCAACTGCTGGCCGCAGTCTGCATGGGAAATCACTATCACCTCATCGTCAGGGCTCCGAACCTCAACCTCCACTTGTTCATGGGATACTTCCAGGGACTACTTGCTCGAGACGTGAACAAATTGAGGAGCCGAGAGGAATCGACAGTGTTTCCTCGCCGATACAGCGCGGAAGCGATTCTGGACGAGGCAGCTCTTCGGCGCTTGATGGCATACGTCGTCCTCAACCCCGTGCGCGCGAGCATCGTGAATCATCCGGATCAGTATCCGGGCTACTCAAGTTGGGACCATCGCTTGCAGCAAGACGCGGTCTCTCCGACGTTGACCGTGCCACCAATGTGGCAAGGACTGACGCCTGAGGAACTCGAACAGGAGTGGGAGCAGCTGATTGAGAACGAACTCGAGCGGTTGTTGGCGCAACCAAAACGGAAGGTCATGGGGTCAAAGCGAGCTCGCGAACTAAAACACTGGCAGTCTCCCAAACGACGCCGAAGAACAAGGGGCAAGAAGGCTCCCAGGGCGCACGCTTCAACCATCGCGGCCTGGAGAGTCTTCGTTGAAGTCGCAGACGAGATTGAATCGACCTATCGCGAGGCAGCATCGACATTTCGCACAGGTGCTCAGGCGGACTTTCCGTATGGCACCGTTCCACCCGGTCATGTGACCTGCGCGTGTGACGCGAGTTCCGAGTTCCCGAAGCAGTTTCGTCTGGCAGGTTGTGGAATCCCGATTTCTACGCAGGTTGCAGCATAATCCACATCGAAACACCTTGAACGTTGATGTTCGCGTAGCGAACAACGGCGTCACTCTGCGCACACCCATCTCGCCCTCGGAAAGTACCGGACGATCGGAATCAGTTGTTGAGAATTGGTGGCCGACGAGCGGGACGCCAGCGTCGAGGTTGGCGATAGGCTCACAACTCTGGTCTGAAATGAGCCCATCGGGGGACTCCCGTGAGAAAAATGTTCGCGGCGGTGAAGGATTTTGTTGTTTGTGTTCAGTCGCTTAGGTCGGTGGGTGGCACTTGTCGCAGGCAAACGAGGAACTTTTTTCGCAACGATTTGGACCAACGGCCGAAAACCTAGATTGGAGCACTTCATCATCACGTCCAATTAGGAGACACGAGCCATGACCAAATCGACATTTTTCAGCGACCTCTATCACCTCGGCGAAAGTCAGCCGATCATCATCACGGATGGGCCACCCTGTGACTACGACCTTCCACAATGGATTGCGGCGCTGACCGCAGAAGAGGAAGTGGGTGTCCTCTGGTACGGCGTACGCCAGCCGATCACGTACGAGGAGTTCAAGGTTGCGTGCCCATCGGCGATTCGTGAACCGGGCGCTGTTTATTACAGAACGGTAGACATCCCGCTCGTAGTCATTCCGGACTTCGGTATCTGGGTCATCGCGCCAATCTACCGCTCGGCCTCGGACGCATTGGCTCAGGCGGAGCGAAATGTTCAGCATCTGACTCAGAACTTCGGTGTACCCCGACATGAACTCGGACTTAACATCGCCCTGATTCCCGTGGTCGATACGCCCATCGATGTCTCGAACGTCGATCCTACCATGCTCTTCAGCGTGACCGACTACGCCCACCTGCGGGCGGCGTTCATCGGTCGTCGTCAAAGCTACCTGCCTGCTGAACTCATCAACATCTCCATCGAGCACCTGCCAAATCTCGGCGAAGTCTTCGACGTAAAAGAGGCACTGTGGGACATGGATCCTGATGTTCCTCAGTGGCTCGCGGATCGAACGAACCTGGTCATCAATCCCAATCCGTGCCGGCGATACAAACAGGCGTAGTCCCCGCTAGGTCTCGAGTTGCGACGCTTTTTCTCAATGTGCGATTCTGCACAGCGGGATGACAGGTCAATACGACGATCAGCTTCAGAGAATTCGGCAAAAGCTCGACCGCGCCCGTTCAACGGGCGCGTCTTGTTTTGGTTCTTCCTCACATCAGTTTGTGCTTGGACCCTGCCTCTCCGACACGAAGATTCAAGACTTCGAGGGAGAGCGAGGGGTGCGCTTGCCCGAGTGCTTTCGGTCGTTTCTCGAATTCGTTGGGCATGCGGGTCCGGGGAGATTCGGAGGCGCAGGTCCCTACTACGGACTGTTGCCTCTCGATGCGTGGGACGAGTTCCCGTCGTGGATCATGGACCAAGTTCCTGCGGACTTTTTGTCCCTTGAGTGTCCACTGGTTCCTGGTCCGAACGAGCTAGACCCCGCTGACGACATCCCCGACGACGAGTGGGATGCCGAAATGCAACGACGGTACGGCGGTGTCCTAACGCTTGGTTCGCAAGGCTGCACGTACATGACCGGCTTGGTTGTTTCAGGCGCAGCTCGTGGGCGTGTCGTGTATCTGGACGCTCAACAGAATCCTCCCTACATAGTACGCGACGCCACGTTTCTAGATTGGTACGAACGTTGGCTCGACGAGCTACTGGGCGGCTATCGAATGTTCTGGTTTGGTTACGGACCGGCTGGCAAAGAGCAAGAGTTGCTCGAGCTCATCATGACGACCGATGACCTGGTTCTGATTCGCGAAGCCATCGTCAACCTTGGAAACCTTCCACTCCGAACTCCCCGTACATGGGAGATATTGGCTCCACTATTGGTGCATCCGAACAGCGACATCCGCCGAGTCGCAGTGACGACGTATCGACACGCGCCGGAGGAATGCCGCCAAGAGGTGAAGCCACTACGGAATGACCCGGATGACGGCGTTCGAGCTGCCGCCCAGCGTACATGGGACCGCGGTTGGCGAGATTAAGGCGTTTTATTTCAAGGGTTTGTGAGGGTGCCTGGCACCAGATAGGCAGGGTGGCGAAATGAAGATCGAAGATCCGGCGGAGCACAATCGCGAGGCGTGGAACCGATATGCGGCATCGGGCAACAAGTGGACGATTGGAGCCACGTCAGAAGAGATTGCACGTGCCAAATCCGGGGATCCACAAATTGTCCTTACTCCCCAAAAGTTGGTTCCGAAGGACTGGCTGGGTGACCTCTTTCAAGCCGATGTTCTGGGACTTGCCTCGGGCGGCGGTCAGCAGGGACCGCTTCTCGCGGCTGCCGGCGCAAATGTCACGGTGTTCGACGCATCAGAGGC
>CAYLMO010000018.1:0-72848 GCA_964384605.1 uncultured Bradymonadales bacterium
TACTCGTCGATCGAGGTCACAACGCCAGCGCCGACGGTACGGCCACCTTCGCGAATTGCGAAGCGGAGGCCTTTCTCCATGGCGATCGGCGTGATGAGCTCGGCCTTGAAGGTGACGCGGTCGCCCGGCATCACCATCTCGGTTCCGGCCGGAAGCTCCACTGCACCCGTAACGTCCGTGGTGCGGAAGTAGAACTGCGGGCGGTAGCCTTTGAAGAACGGCGTGTGACGTCCACCTTCTTCTTTCGTGAGGATGTAGACCTCAGCCGAGAACTTGGTGTGCGGGTTCACCGAACCCGGCTTGGCCAGAACCTGGCCGCGCTCGACGTCTTCCTTCTTGATACCGCGAAGGAGGCAGCCGACGTTGTCGCCAGCCTGGCCCTGATCGAGAAGCTTACGGAACATCTCGACACCGGTGACCGTGGTCTTCTCGGCTTTTTCCTGCAGGCCGACGATCTCTACTTCTTCACCGACGTTGACGACGCCGCGCTCGATACGACCGGTGACGACCGTACCACGACCCGAGATCGAGAAGACGTCCTCGATCGGCATCAGGAACGGCTTGTCCGTTTCACGCTCGGGGAGCGGAACGTACTCGTCGACCGAAGCCATGAGTGCCTGCACCGAGCTGACACCGTACTTCGTGTCTTTGCCTTCGAGTGCTTCGAGGGCCGAACCGATCGTGATCGGAATCTCGTCGCCCGGGAACTCGTACTTGTCGAGGAGTTCGCGAACTTCGAGCTCGACGAGCTCGAGGAGTTCGTCGTCGTCGACCATGTCGGCTTTGTTGAGGAAGACGACCATTGCCGGCACGCCGACCTGGCGCGAGAGCAGGATGTGCTCACGCGTCTGGGGCATCGGGCCGTCAGCAGCCGAAACCACGAGGATTGCGCCGTCCATCTGCGCTGCGCCCGTGATCATGTTCTTGACGTAGTCTGCGTGGCCCGGGCAGTCGACGTGTGCGTAGTGACGGTTCTCCGTCTCGTACTCGACGTGAGCGGTCGAAATCGTGATTCCGCGCTCGCGCTCCTCAGGAGCTTTGTCGATGTCTTCGAAGTTCATTCCGGTTCCGAAGACCTTGGTGATCGCTGCCGTCAGCGTCGTCTTACCATGGTCGACGTGACCGATGGTGCCGATGTTGACGTGCGGCTTAGTGCGCTCAAATTTCTCTTTTCCCATTTTTCTAATCTCCTATGCGCCGCGAATTGACCGCGACGAAGTTTTGCGTAGTTCACACAGGCACCGTCCTTAGCAAAGACGGCGCGAAATTCCAAAGGACCATTTGCAGGAGACGCGAAATTAGTAGATCGCGCCGCCGGTCTTCAGGATGACCTCATCGGTGATCGTCTTCGGTGCAGCTTCATAGTGAGAGAACTGCATCGTGTAGTTGGCTCGGCCCTGCGTTCGGCTTCGGAGGTCGGTCGAATATCCGAACATTTCGTTGAGCGGCACCGTCGCGTCGATCACCTGGGCGCCCGAGCGGGGAGTCATACCCCGAACGGTGCCGCGTCGGCTGTTCAGGTCGCCGATAACGTCGCCCATGAACTCTTCGGGAGTGACGATTTCGACCTCCATCATGGGTTCGAGGAGTGCGAGGCCAGCTTTGATGGCGGCATTCTTGAGTCCCATTGAGGCAGCGATCTTAAACGCCATTTCGTTGGAGTCGACCTCGTGGAATGCCCCATCGAAGAGCGTGACGTGAAAATCGATGAGTGGGAATCCAGCGAGGACACCGGCTTCGGCAGTTTCGCGGACCCCCTTCTCGATGGCGCTGAAGAATTCTCGCGGAACACTGCCGCCTTTGACCTCTTCGGAGAAGCTGACACCGGCCCCACGTTCGTTCGGTTCGATGCGAAGAGCGACTTCAGCGAACATGCCTTTGCCGCCGGACTGCTTCTTGAGCTTTTCGACGTGCTCGATCTTCTGGGTCACGGCCTCTCGGTACGCGACTTGAGGCTGACCGATGTTGGCCTCGACTTTGAACTCGCGAAGCAGACGGTCGACGATGATTTCGAGGTGCAGTTCGCCCTGACCGCCGATGATGGTTTGGCCGGTCTCTTCGTCGGTATGAACGCGGAAGCTCGGGTCCTCGTTCGCCAGCTTGGTGAGCGATTCTCCCAGTTTGGCTTGGTCGGCTTTGGTCATGGGCTCGACCGCGATCTCGATGACCGGGTCGGGGAAGTCCATCGCCTCGAGCACCACCGGGTGTTGCTCGTCGCACAGCGTGTCGCCGGTAGTAGTATTTCGGAGGCCCACAGCTGCAGCGATATCGCCGGTGCGGACTTCGTCGATCTCTTCGCGTTTGTTGGCGTGCATGAGGAGGATCCGACCGATTCGCTCCCGCGTACCTTTTGTGGCGTTGTAGATGTACGAGCCCGATTTCAGAACTCCGGAGTAGACGCGGAAGAAGGTAAGGTCGCCGTACTTCTCGGTCATGATCTTGAAAGCGAGCGCGCTGAACGGTTCATCGTCGTCGAATCGCCGTTCTACACGGTCGCCTTCTTCGTATTCGCCGTGAGTCTGCTGAATGCGCTGGTAGGCGTCGGGCGTGACGCCGGAGATGTGGTCGATGTCGGACGGGGCAGGCAGGTAGTAGATGACTGCATCGAGCAGCGGCTGCACGCCCTTGTTCTTGAGTGCGGTGCCGCACAGGGTCGGCACGATCTCCATGGCGAGCGTTCCTTTTCGAATGCCGAGCCGAATTTCGTCGGGGGTGAGGTCGCCTTCTTCGAGGTATTTCATCGTGAGATCGTCGTCGAACTCAGCGGCAGCCTCGAGCAGCACTTCGCGATACATCTGCGCTTCTTCGACGAGATCCTCAGGTACGTCGGCGACTTCGAACTCGGCACCGAGCGTTTCGTCGTTCCAGATGATGGCTTTCATCTCGATCAGGTCGACGCATCCCGAGAACTCGTCTTCCTCGCCGATCGGGATCTGAAGTTTGATCGGTCGTGCGTCGAGTCGTTCGACGATGGTGTCGACGGCGGCGTGGAAGTCCGCGCCGATACGGTCGAGCTTGTTGATGAAGCAGATTCGGGGCACCGAGTATCGGTTGGCCTGACGCCAGACGGTTTCGGACTGCGGTTCCACCCCGGCGACGCCATCGAACACCGCAACCGCGCCGTCGAGGACGCGTAGCGAACGCTCGACTTCCATCGTGAAGTCCACGTGGCCGGGGGTGTCGATGATGTTGATGCGATGGAGGTCCTTCTTGGACTTTCCGATCTGCCAGAAGCAGGTGGTCGCAGCGGAAGTGATCGTGATGCCGCGCTCGCGTTCCTGGTCCATCCAGTCCATTTCAGCGGCGCCGTCGTGGACCTCGCCGATTTTGTGGGACTTTCCGGTGTAATAGAGGATGCGCTCGGTCGTGGTGGTCTTTCCGGCATCAATGTGTGCCATGATGCCGATATTGCGAACGCGATCGAGAGAAGTTGAACGTGCCACAGTGCCACCTACCGAGAGAAAAGGACGAGAACGACGCGCAGGCACCGGCGAGTGGGCCAGCGCGAGTTATGGCGCGGTCGAATTCGGGTCCGTTTGAGTCTTCTGCGAATTGGTAATCGACCGCTCGGTTCGCCGTCAAGCGCACAACCGGCCCTCTGACGAATCGGGGTCGAGTTCGCGCGACTGAGCGTAAACACGAAACGCCCACCGAGAAAGTCGGTGGGCGAATCGTAGGTCTTGAGATGTGCTGCTAGAGACTTACCAGCGGTAGTGCGCGAACGCCTTGTTGGCGTCGGCCATACGGTGGGTCTCTTCTTTCTTGCGGACAGCGCTGCCGCGGTTGTTCGAAGCGTCGAGAACTTCGTTCGCGAGGCGCTCGACCATGGTCTTCTCAGGTCGCTTGCGTGCGAACTGGATGATCCATCGGAAGCCGAGGGCGTTGCGGCGCTCGTTTCGGACTTCGACAGGCACCTGGTAGGTGGATCCGCCGACACGACGCGAACGAACTTCGACAGCCGGTCGAACGTTTTCGACAGCCTGCTTGAAGACGCGGATGGCTTCTTCGCCGCCGGTGCGCTCTTCGATGAGGTTCAGGGTGTCGTACATGATCGCTTCAGCGACCGACTTTTTTCCGTCGCGCATCATGCAGTTGATGAACTGCGCTACCAGACGATCCTTGAACTTGGGATCGGGCAGAACGATACGCTTGGCAATTTCTCTACGTCTAGGCATGGTTCTTTCTCCAGCCGGTACGCGCGGGGGCGCACATCAAACAAACAAGTGAATTTAGCGCGGCTTCTTGGTGCCGTACTTCGATCGTCCCTGGCGACGCTCTTGGACGCCGATGGCGTCGAGCGTTCCGCGCACGATGTGGTAGCGGACACCCGGGAGGTCTTTGACACGACCGCCCCGGATGAGGACCACGGAGTGCTCCTGCAGGTTGTGACCTTCGCCGGGGATGTAGGAGGTGACCTCCATCCCGTTGGTCAGACGAACACGAGCGACCTTTCGGAGCGCGGAGTTCGGCTTCTTCGGCGTGGTGGTGTAGACGCGGGTGCAAACACCACGCTTCTGGGGGCACCCTTTGAGGGCTGGGGCGTCGGTCTTCGACTTGACCGCTTTGCGCCCCTTACGGACGAGCTGGTTAATCGTAGGCATCTCAAAAACCTAAATTGAAATCGTCAATCGGATTGCGATTCGTATCCATTCTAACGGCCTGAGCGGCAATCGCGCTGGCCGTCCCGAACCATAGTCGGGGCTGCGGGAGTATAGGGGGAGGCCTTTGCGTGTCAAGCGTAAATGGCGTTCTTGAGCGAGGGGGATCGCGGTGTGGACTCAATCGCCGCTATCACGTGCGAGATCTTGGAGCTGTTTCGCCACCAGCGAAGCTGGCCGCAAGGCCCATTTCGCCCAGTCGACGAGGGCGACTTCGTCCGCGCCTCGTCGGCGAGCGAGGGCTTCGGGAGACGAAACAATCGGCTGCGACATCGCCCTCAACCGGTCTCGTCGACGATCCAATAGCGCCATCGTCGTTCCTTTCAGCAGGACCTGTTCTCCACGCGAGATCTCTCCGATCTTGAAGGAAGCAGGATGTCGTGCGCCGATCGGCGTGTCTCGCAGCAGGAGTCCGTCGAGCGCTCTCGCGCTCCACGTTGCCCAGAGCGTGACCGCGCGAGTAACCTTTGGTGCGGCCGGCGGTTGGAGGCCTGCGGCCCGCAGGGTTTCGATCGGCCACGACATGACACCGCCAAGTCCAAGGCGCATGGCCTCCGACTCGATCGATTCGACTACCTCGTCGCCATGCGCATCGACGAAGGCCGCGATGTCGAGAAGGCCCTTCGCGAATCCAACGTGATCGTGGAAGTGAAGTGCGAGATGGAGAAGCCGATCGGGCCGCGCGAGCACCGGTATGCGCCCGCCATCGAGGTAGATTTGCGTGCGGCGCCCGAGAAGATCGGTCGCGTCGGGAGCTGGGACCCACGGGAAGGCGATTCGCCAGTGGAGATCGATCAAGAGACCGTGCTCAGCGTGAACGAGCTCGACTTCTCGATTGGCATCCACATCGGGTTCGCCTCGGGCGACGAAACCGAGTTCTCCGAGCAACGCAATCGAGGCGGACACGTCCGCCGGCGCCACCAGCAGGTCGATGTCGGAGCTCGAGCGCATGGTCGCATCTCCATACAGCTCGCGCGCGAGCGGGATTCCCTTGAGCACGGCGAAGGCCACGTCATCGAGCTTCGATATGACATCGGAAAGCACGCGAGTTCGAAGCGCGTGCGCGATGTTCTCCCGCCGAAATCCGGGGTCTGAGATCGAAACGTCGGCACCGCGCGCCTGGAGCCACGCACGCACGGTCGGGAAGATTCCGAGCTCGGTCGAGCGGAGAAACATCTCGCGCGTCGGTTGTGGGTTCGGCCCCGCCATGAGCGAGAGGACCTGGCTGTGGAGCGACGAACGGTCGACGAGAGGGTCCCTCAAGATCGCCTCCACACCGGCCGGAAGGTCACTTCTTCGCCGAACAACACAATACGCTCGGTACCATCGATGACCTCGAGCCAGGCGTGGCCTTGCCATCGCTCATCTCGACGGAGCCCAACCACGATTTCGGACTCGACGCCGATACACGCGAGCCAGACGCGGCCAGCCGCAGCCCGGTGCACGCAACGCGTGGTTGGGATCAAGGATGAAACGCGCGAGATCGTGTCGGAGACGCGACGTGCGGCAGGTTCGGGCTGCTGGTGACGAACAGCTCCCAAGATGCGCGCGGCCGACGCAATTCTGTTGGCGGTGTCGATCGTCGCCGAGACTCCGTAGAGCGCGTCGGTCACGCGTGCGGCGCCGAGCAACGTCACGGCGAAGATAGATTGAGGCAGCTTCGTCACGGGTTCCACCAACGAGAGAGCTTGTCCCATAGTGGCCGAGCATGGGCCGGCGGGCCAGCGTCGGCCGGGTAAGTTACTTCGATCAAAGGAACGTTTCGCGCGATCTCGGTGACGGCCGAGAGGCGGGACTGCGCAAATAAGGTGGGTGGGTGTTCGAGATCGAAGGCGTTCTCGAGCAGGCGCACGACTTTGGCGGAGCCTTCCACTTCGCGGACGTGCCAATCACCGCTTCGTTGGAGATGAACGACGAGTTCTAGTTCGGCAGGCGCCGGAGGGGCGGACTCGAGCGGGTACCAGCGCTTCGTGGCCCCTTCGTAGAGGGGGACGCCCGGCGACTCGCCGACAGGTTCATGAGAGCGGACTCCAGCGGCGCCAGGCAAGAGTCGGCGCCCCGAATCGATCAGGGACAGATCGTCGGCCGCGAAGCTTCCGAGGTCGGATAAGAGGCGGGCCGTCGTCGACTTGCCGGCGCCAGAGCGTCCGATCAGGATGATCGCGCGACCGTCGACGACCACGGAAGACCCGTGGAATGCGCAGACCGCGTCGCCGCGGAGTAGTTGATGCAGCGGTACGACGACTCGTTCGACGACGAGATCGAACGGAGATCGGTGTTCCGCTTCTGATTGGTACGCGATGACGCCTGTGCCGAGCTCGAAACGCCAGCCGTCGTACAGGACTTGGATCTTTTCGCCCCAGCTGACTTCGAGGCGCCCTTCCCCGCCTGGATCTGGAACGGAGTGAACGACTGACTCGTCGGGGACGACTTCCGATTCTACGAGTTCGAGCTCGGCCGGACGATCGGTCGGGTGGAACGAGAGGGGTCGATCCGAGCCCACAACGCGCCCATACAATTCCACGTTCATTTCGGAGCCAGAATCTTGGCGTCGACAAGCTTGGAGATGAAGTCGGTGGCCCGAGACCGCGCTACCTCGGGAGAGACAGCCCAACCTTCGACGAGACGCTCGACGATGGAGTCTAGCGAACTTCCGGCCTTGGCCGAGTCGAAGATCGCCGCCCCAGTTTCGTTGAGGGTGAGGTATCGATTGCCCGCGCTGTCGAGCAGAATCATCTCACCGTCGATCTCCTCGACGAACACTCCATCAACCGCTTGCCAGGACATCGCCTTGCTCCTGCGTCGAGACAAATTCTCCGTCGATGATGCGGTAGATCTGCTGAGGATCAAGTCCGGGCGGGACCGCGTGGCCGAAGTAGATCACCGAGACTGGTTCGGACGCGAGTGCCGACAGAATCTCGTCGACGAGCTCGACCTCGAGGTCGGTCGCGAGCTGGTCGATAATGACGAGGCGGGGCTTTCCGGCGAGAGCTCTCGCGAGTGCCACGCGTTTCTTCTGACCGCCCGAGAGGTTGCGACCTAGCTCTTCGATCTGGAGGTCGAGCCCGCCACGCTCCGTCGCAAAGTCTACTTTCGCGAGACGCATCGCACGCTGAATTGCGGGGTCTGAGACGTCACGGCCAAAGGCGATGTTCTCTCGGAGAGTTCCACGAAACAGGAATGGTTCTTGGCCGAGAAAGCTGATTCCGGCGCGTGCGACGGCCTCGATATCGCCCAGCTGCATCGCGTCCCAGGTGGCGCTCCCACGATCGGGCCGCAGGAGCCCGAGCATGATTGCGACTGCGGTCGACTTTCCTGAACCGGACGGCCCAATTACCGCAATGCGGCTCGATGGCTCGGCCTCGAAGTCGACGTTCCGAATCGTTGGGCTCTCGGCCCAGGCGAACGAAACGTCGTCCAAAATGAGCCGCTGACCGGCATCGGTCTCCTCGCGCTCGGACGCGAGCGACACGATCTCGTCGATTCTGGCGAGGGCCGCGGTGGTCCGCTGCCAGCCGAATGCGACCTGGTTCAGCGAGCGAATGGGGCCAAGCGCACGGGCTAGATAGAAATAGGTGACGACGAGGCCTCCGACGGTAATCGCTCCATCGATCGCGAAGAATGCTCCCGAGGCCAGCGCCGCGAGAAGGACAACGGAGAGGATCAGATTGCTCGCCGGGTAGAGCGCTGCCTGATCGCGCTCGAGCTGCAGCGACGCGTCCCGAACGCCCTCGCCTGCTTGGTCCACGCGTCGGTTGAAGAGAGTCCGGGCGCCGTATGCTCGGATCGGCAGGCGACCGGCGACCGACTCGGTGACGGCTGCCTGAAGGTCTGCCTGTCGCTCCATCAGAGTTCGCGACGAACGGAGGATTCGCCCGCGAAGAAGATAGAGAATGCCAAGAGCGATCGGCAGCGGCACGAGCACGACGAGCAACAAGAGCGGCTCGACCAACAAAAGAACGACAGCTGTCGCGAGGAGGGTCGCGCCGACGGTGATCGCGACCGGTAGCACCGACTGAACGAACGTCTTGAGGGTCGCCGTATCACTTACGATTCGCGAGACGAGGTCGCCGATGCGAGGTGTGGCGAGTTCTTGCGGGGGTACGCGGTGGAAGGCGTCGTGCGCGAGGTTTCGCGCGTCGGACCAGGCTTCTTCGCCGGCTCGGGCGCTCCACCAGCGGCCGAAATACGCGAAGATCGAGGAGCAGACCTGCAGCCCGAAAATACCGGCGAGAGGGAGCCACAGAGCTTCCACGTCGCGGGCGACCACGGCGTCATCGATGGCAAATTTGAGTAGGTACGGTGCGGCGAGTGCCGTGAAGTTGCCAGCGAGGAGCGCAGCGACGGCAAAGTAAGTGCGTCGCGGAGTGTATTGCTGGAGTCTTCGTAGGTGTTCGATCACGCAGCCGGATTCGGAATTGGCGTGCGCTTAGAGGCACTGCCCGGCAGCGCCGCTGCACGGATCGCCGGCGCTGAGGCTGCATGCAGATAGGCCACCAGAGTCGCAATCGGGTCCAGAGAAACCGCGGATGAGTTCGCTCAGACTTCCGTGCTCTTCGACGGCCGGTTCGACCCACTCACGTCGCGTGTCTTCTGCGTGCGCTTGGTCTTTATCGATGTCGTGGTGCCCCATAATCTTGCTCTCCCTATCGCGCGCGATGCGCTGCGAAAGAACCCTATGTCCAACGGCATCGTGCCGCAAGTCGGCTTTAAGATTGCCACGGTCGAAGTCGGTGTTCAACGGCGTCGAAGCTCGTTGGTCCAGCGTTGTGCCGCGATCGTTCGCCAGAGCGCGATCGTGTGGAACTTCTCCCAGCGTGCATCGTCACGTTTGGCCGCGCGCTGAAACGCATGGAAGCGGTTGGCGAATGATTGGGGTCTTGCGACGCCGAGGCGGGCAAGGTCCGGAACGTGGACGTCGAAAAAATCGGCGGCGGTCATTAAGCCTTGGACCGCGTAAGCGTTGAACGATTGAGACTTCTGACGGTTCGCGACCGAGGTGAGTTCGGGAGCGCGGCGCCGAAGGAGCTCTCGAACCAGAAACTTGTCCTGGCCGTGCCGCCAGCGCATGTGGTTCGGCAAGCGCGCAGCAAAAGACCAGAGCTCGGGATCGAGATAGGGATGAATCACTCGCGTCCCGCACGCCCAGCTGTTGCGCACGACCTCCTCCCACGCCCACGAGTGCAGCAGATCGCCGGCGCTCTGATGAGGCGCGGCAATCCACGCCGAGGCCTTCATCCAGGGCTCGCGCTTCTCGATGTCGCTCGGCTGCTTCCTTCGCAAATCATCGGCGAGATCTGCGAGCGATCGGCCAAGTGGTGAGCGCTCGATCGTGCCCCGAGCGGCGCCCGTGAGCGCGGCCCGGTCGGTGGTTCGATGTTCGAGAAGCTCTCGCCAGCGACCGGCCGAGACCATCGAGCGGACCGAGAGATTCTGGTTGGCGCCGAAGAGTTGGTCCGAGCCGAGGCCGGTGAGGAGCAGGTCCGGAGCCACAGCCCGAAGCCGCTGGTCGAGCGCGCTCACTGGAAAGAGCTGCGGTTCGCTCGGATCGAACGACGTGAACAGGTCGATGGAGTCGATTTCGACGATTTCGAGCGAGAAGCCGAAAGCTTCAGCGACCTGTTTGGCCTCGGCACGTTCGTCGACGCCAGGAAGCGTCGAGGAAGTGAGGTGGATGGCAGAGCTGACTCGGTCCCGTAGATAAGTGGCCAGGAGTGCCGAATCGACGCCGCCCGAAAGGGCAACCGTGCAGCGATCGACCGAGTCGAAGATTCGATTCAGGTGTCGATCGAGTTCTTCGACCGCTTCGTCGACCGTCGGCTGAAATGAAGTCGGTGTGCGCGGATCGTGGGCGCCGAACACGAGGCGGCGGCGAACGTCGGCAGGGGTCACTTCGACGTGCTGGCCGGGGAGGACCCGCTGCACGTCGTCCAAGAAGTCTGCCGTGTTGGAATCGGCTCGCCCGGAGCAGAACGCCGCGATGCGCAGAGCGTTCGGTAGCAGTGCGATTCCGCATTGCTCCGCCACGAGAGAAGCCGACCATCCTGCCGCCGCTCGGCCACCCGTTGCGATGAAGGCGAGCGGAACTTCACCGATTGGGTCGCGCAAACAGTGAAGGGTTCGAAGCCGAGCGTCGAAAGCGACTCCAGCCCAGGGAGATTCGCCGGAGTGACGGGCCTCGCCCGCGAGAATACGGTCAAACAGTTCGCGACCGGATGGGATTGCGTCCCCACGCGAGAGCGCGATGGCGACATTGGACCCATCTCGCCACAGCGAGGCCGGGGTTCCAACCACTTCGGCTGCCGGTCGACCTCGTTCATGCACCACAATCGCGGCATCGGTGGATGAATTGGAGCGGTCGGGCATGTGGTGTGCCAACGTCGGTGATACTTGGAGCGCGTTGATTCATCTGCGAAGGTAGTCGCAACTACCCACGGGGAGAAGTTCGGATGCGTAGATCGATACTACTGATGTTCGCTTGCGTCACGGTCGCCTGCAGCTCGCAGGTGGAGTCGGAGTCGGTGCACCAGCCGATCGTCGATGAGGCGGAAGTACCTGAGCGTGCTTTGTCGCTGCAGCGATTTGCGCTCGACCAGACTGGCGCGAAGGCAACGGTGTTGGGACTTGGTGCCAACGTGTCGATTCGGCCGAATGGCTCGGCGCTCGTGGAGCCGATTCCGTCCGTGGATGCTCGAGGACGCGTGGTGACGCCATCATGGCGGTACGCGACTTCTCTCGAGTTCGTAGGGCGCGGAGTCGACGCCCCGAGGGTTGCGAAAGCGAAGGGCCTTCGGCGCATCGAACCGGGCGTGGTGGAGATTTCACACGGCCCGGCGACGGTGCGCTACTCGCACCTCGGAAAGGGTCTCAAGCAGGACATCGTGCTGCGCGAGAAGCCTGCAGGCGAAGGTGCGCTGCGAATCGGATTCGCTACGACGGGTGGAGAGCTCGAGACCGGCGAGGGCTTCGTGCGAGTGATGCACGAGGGGCGTGAGGTCTGGCGATGGCAGGATCTGGTCGTTTTCGATGCCGATGGAGATGAGGTATCCGCCCGAATGTTCGCCGCCAACGGCGATCTGGTGATCGAAGTCGACGACCGAGGCGCAGCGTATCCGCTCACGGTCGACCCGCTCGCGACCACGTCGTACTGGACGGCCGACCGCACGGGCTCGCCGGGGAACGAGAACTTCGGGTTCAAGACGAAGTGGGCCGGGGACATCGATGGAGACGGTTTTGACGACATCATCGTCTCGGAGCCGCTCGCGCGATTGGGTTTTGTGAACGAGGGGCGTGTGTCGGTCTTTTTGAGTCCGAATGGAACGCCGAACGCGGTGGCCGATCGTTCGTGGGTCGGTGGTGAAGAAAATGCATTCTTGGGGCAAGGAATCTCGCCCGCAGGCGATGTTGATCAGGACGGGTTCGCGGACATTGTAGTGGGCGCGAGCGCGGCGCAGCTGAACGTCGACAACGAGGGCGTTGCGTATCTGTTCCGGGGCTCTGCGACGGGTCCGGGGCTCGCGGCCGCCTGGTCGTTCGGTTCGGGGCAGGGTGGCTCGTCGTTCGGCTCGTCGATCGATCGGGGCGATTTCAACTGCGACGGCCGCACAGATCTCGTGATTGGCGCTCCGCTCTTCGCAGTCGGTGGCAGCTCACTCGCGGGCAAAGTGTGGGTGTTCTACGCCGATGGTTCCGCGAACTTCTACGATCCGTCGCCCTTCGAGATCGAAGGCGCGATCTCTTCGGGCCGGCTCGGTTCGACCGTTACGGGCGTGGGGAACACAAATGGCGACACTGATGCTGGATACGATTGCGAAGACTTGGTCATCGCATCCACCAACGTGAACAACGGCGCCACGACCGCAGCGGGGCGATTCGACTACTACCCGGGCAATGCCGCAGGCCTGGCGAATTCGACCGCGAGCGAGCTGGGCACGCAGACAAATCTCTTCTTCGGCAGTGCCGTGACGGCGCTCGGCGACGTGAACTCGGACGGTCTGGACGACTTCGCGTTGGGTTCTCAGCGCTGGGACGACGCGGCTGGGATCGATCAAGGTCGCGCCCGAGTGTATCTGGGCAACGCGACGACAGGATTCGACTCGACGCCGCAACGTGTGTTGCTTGGCGGTGCGGCCGATGATCGATTCGGTTTCGCCGTCACGGGCGGCGATTTCAACGGCGATGGCGCCGGTGACCTCGCGGTCGCGGCACCACTCGACGACATCATCGCCCGCCAGAATGAAGGAACGGTGGGTGTCTGGGCCGGGGAAGCTAGCGGCATCGAAGCGACTGCAGCGTGGGCGACGACTGGGCCCGAGTCGAACTCTCGATTTGGGTTCTCGATCAACGGCGGCGGCGACGTGGACAATGATGGATTCGACGACCTGTTGGTCGGCGCTCCGCTCGTCGACGCGAATGGGGTTGTGAACGCCGGCCAAGTGTTCGTGTTTCGAGGGGGCCAGACATGTCGGATTGGGGGCGTGACGTACGACGCAGGCGATCCGAACCCGCAGAATCCTTGTGAAGCGTGCGACGTGACGAATCCAACGTCTTGGACCAACCTATCCGACGGAACTGCATGTGCCGATTCGGCAGTCTGTGGAGCGAACCCGACCTGCCAGGCGGGAGTGTGCACCGGAACCGGAACGGTCTGCGACGATGGAGATCCGTGTACGATCGATAGCTGCGGCGCAAACGATACGTGTCAGGCAAACACCGCGCCGGATGGTACGGTGTGCGGCACGGATCCCGATCCGTGCGCGACCGTGACGTGTCAGACGGGTTCCTGCACGACGGCATTGAGCCTGGTGAGTTGTTCCATCGGTGGCACGTGTTACGCAGACGGAGCGTCCAATCCGGACAATCCGTGCCAGGTGTGCGACGCCACCGCGAACCGAACCGATTGGACCTTGGTGAGCGCGGGAACGGCGTGTGACGACGGGGCATTCTGCACGGTCGGAGAGACGTGCAACGCGTCGGGCGTATGTGGCGGCGGAACGCCGCGGGATTGTTCTGGAGCGACGGACGCTTGCAACAACAACCCGTTCTGCAACGAGAGCGCGCAGCGGTGTCAGGGACGCCCGACCAACGATGGCGGAACCTGCGACGACGGCGACCCGTGCACGACCACCGACATCTGCAGCGCGGGATTCTGCGACGGCACACCAGTCGACTGCAGCAATCTCGACGATGAGTGCAATCTGGGTGTGTGCGGCGCGACGGGAGCGTGTGCAGCATCGCCAGTGCCCGACGGTACTTCGTGCGGGACGACCGCTGGAGAAGCCTGCTTCGGAGGCTCGTGCGAACAGCCGATCCCGGAAGCAAACATCACGGGACCGACCCTCGTAGAGTGCAACGAAACGATCGAATTGGATGGCTCGGGATCGACAGATCCGCAGTCGCTTCCGCTGTCGTATCAGTGGGCGCAGACCAGTCCAATGTCTCCAGACCTTATCGGTGGGGCTGACACGACCGGGGAGCGACTGACCTTGTCGAATGACAATCAGTTCGTGGACTCGGTGACCGGCTCGTTCGAACTCGTCGTGAACAACGGCCTGAACGACAGCGTCGCAGCGACATACGTGGTGGAGTTCGAGCCGTGTGGCACGCTCTCCGACGATGTGGCGATGCCGGACATGGGTGTTGCAGACGCAGGCGGTGACGCCGGTACCGACGCGGGCAGCGTTCCTGATGCGGGTCCATCAAGCGATGCTGGCTCCGAGACGGATTCGGGTACGGCAGAGGACGGTGGTGAGCCTTCTGGAACGGATGGGGCCTTGAGTGGATCGGGTTGCGGTTGCGCGAGCGGCGGCGGCCCTCTGGACGGTTCTGCCGGTCTTGTCTTGTTGGTGCTTGCGTTCGTCGGGTTGCGACGACGTCGCCGGTAGACGGCTACGCCAGATCGGACGAACAACACTCCAATCGCGACACGAGAAGCGCGGTCCTCGATTTGATTGCAGGGCCGCGTTTCTTCATTCTTGTTACGAGACGCGCGATCAAGGGTGATGGAGAGGGGTTGGCACGACGCCTGCACATGATTGTGCCAGTTGAACAACGCGATTCTTCCTCGATGCGCCAATGGCGCACGAGCCAATGGAATGCAGATGACGTCGAAGACAATGAATGATGTGAGATTTCGAGCCGAACGAGCGATGCTTCATCCGCTTTGGATGGTCGCTCTCCTGGTTCTGATCGTGAACGATCACGTCCTGAAAGGTTCCGTGGCATCGGGCTGGATGACGGGCAAGTTGAGTGATTTCGCGGGGCTCATCGTGGCGCCCGTGTTGTTTGCGGCGCTGCTCCGAGTGACGAATCGGCGGGCATTTGTTGCGGCTACAGCAGTCGTTTTCGGAGTCTTTGCAGCGATCAACGTTTCGCCGGCTGCCGCCGGACTCTGGGACAGCGCCATGTCGCTCGTCTGGCCGTGGCAGACCACGGTCGACCCCACTGACCTGCTCGCCCTTCCCGTTGCCGCGATCGGCCTCTGGCTCATCGTTCCTGCGATGGAACCCCAGTCGGAGCGACGCGCGCAGCATGTGGCGAGGGCTGCGTTGGCCACGACGGCCGCGTTTGCCTCGATTGCGACCAGCCAGCCGCCGCCAGAGTGCGACGAGCTCAGCGGGAACTGCGGATTCGTCGAGGAGGCTCTGATCACCTCGCGTGTTTCGCTTCTCAACCGGACGCATGAACTTCACGTGTTCCGCATCTCTTCGCTTCGCCAGGACATTTCGGTCGACTGCGGCGAGCTTCAGCGGAATCCCAACGGGGTGCTCGGGCGCGGTGCTTTCGACAATACGACGTTGTGGTTCGTGCAGTCGGGGCAAGAGATCGCCCTTTCGGATGGCGCCGTGACCGACTGGGGTGTCGCGAGCGATGCCCAGGGGCGGGAATGCCACGCGGTACTCGTCGCCAGCGAAACCGCGCCAGATACAATCGTTGTTTGGAACGACGACTTCAGCGAACGGACGTTCTCGTTCGACGCTGATATCCCCAAAGACCTGCCGATTGCGAATGGGACTTTGGTGCTCGACGCCGACTACTCGAACACGCCAATCGAGGAAGTGAAAGAGTATCGCATGCGCACGGGATGCGGCTCACGAGCAGACAATTGCGCTCCCGAGACCCTCGAGCCGCTCGCGTCGATTCCGCCGGGTGCTCGCTACACGTGGAACTCCCGCGGACCGAACGACAACACGTTCCATCATTTGCGACCTCGCGAACGATTCGACCAGACGTTCGATCCCGAGCCGTACTGCGAGACTCCCGGCCCCGGTGAAGGGCTCGAGTGGACTACGCCGCCCGCAAGCTCGTTCGAAGTCGTGGAGCTGGAAGAAGGGCTCGACGGTTGTCATCGAATCGGATGGACACTTTCGACCGACCTGGAACCCAATGACTGGTGGATCTGCGCGCCCTACGCGACGATCGAGCCTCTCGCCCCTGTCGAGGGTGAGCGAGTCGACGTGACGGTTACGAACCTCACCGAGGGTGGTGCGCTGTTCAACGGCGTACGGCTCGACGCGATTCGGCGCACCGATGACGGTGAAGTGCAGTTGAAGCTCGACGCACGACGGATTCACCTGGTGCGTGGATTTGGACTTCCCGACGCAGCAGGGTTCGACTTCGCGATCGACGCCCGGGAGGGCTGCGAAGCGGAGATTCAGGAGTGTGGCACGGCAGCGTTGCCGGCCGACATCGAACTGATCGGATACGACACCGTACTTCGCCCCGGCGAAAGCACCACGATCGGAACGGTCGTCGAGCGGCAGATTCACCTCGTACGTGCTTCCCTCAACCCAGTTTATGACCCGTCCTGTGATGAATCGATGGTGACCGTGGCTCCGCCGAATGGTGAGACGCCCGCGTACCTCGAAGTCGTCCTGACGGTTATCGATTAAAGAGATCACGCAGACGAAACGCCGACCAAGGAGAAGGCGATGAACAAGACAATGACCTTGATGATTGCAGGAGCGCTGGCGATCGGCCTCGGCCTCGGCTGCGGTGACGATGACGCCTCGTTCGACCGCGGGGGTGCAACCGCCGGCGAGGCTGGACCGACCGGAAGTGGCGTTGGGCAGTCGGGAGCGCAAGACTTCGGTCGCTTCCGCGACCTCGTCGAAGACGGCCAGCTTCCGAGCACCGACACCCTCGACGGAGTCGGTTTCTTCAACGAGCACAAGATCGAGCTTCCAGCTCCGGACTGTGGCAACGACGTGTGCCTGCATGGAGCGCTCGGCGTTCAGGGCAACATGATCAGCGGCACGAACTGCACGATGGTCCTGGTCGGCTTCAACACCGAGAAAGTCGCCGGCGATTTCGACCGGCCTCCGCTGAACATGTCGATCGCTGTCGACGTCAGCGGTTCGATGGCGGGTGAGCCGATCGCCTCGGTGCGAGCTGGCCTTCGTGCTTTGGTCGAAGGGCTCGATCCGAAAGACACAGTCACGCTCGTCGCATACTCCGACGAAGCTCGAGTGCTGGTCGACTCGACGCCCGACTCCGACCCGGACCGACTTCTGCTCGCAGAGGCGGTCGAGGGGCTGAGCTCGAACGGGGGAACGAACATCTATGACGGTCTGCGTGGAGCACTCGATGCGACCGCGGCGCGCCTCGACAACAATCGTCAGAACCGGGTGATTCTGCTCTCGGATGGCGTCGCCACGGCCGGAATCGAGTCGAACGACCGAATCATCAACCTCGGCCGCACCTACGCCGAGCGCGGTATCGGCATCACGACTATCGGTGTTGGCAGCGACTTCGACCTCGAGCTGATGCGTTCGCTCAGCGAAGCCGGTTCGGGCAACTTCTACTTCCTCGAAGACGTCGACGCGGTCGAAGAAGTCTTCAGCGAAGAGATCAACACGTTCCTCGTACCGCTCGCCGAAGACGTCCAGATCACGTTCGAAGCCGAAGACGCGTACAACTTCCGCACCGCGCACGGAACGCGAATGTGGAGCGGCACGTCGGAAGGCGCGAACATCGACATTCCGGCGCTCTTCATCGCGAGCCGCCAGTCGACTGATGACATTGGCCCTGGAGGCGGACGTCGCGGCGGCGGCGGAATGATCCTTCTCGAGCTCACTCCGACGGCTGACCAGGCGATTCTCGAGTCGACCCCGGCCGGTCACACTGCCGGCACCCTGACGATGCGCTACCGCATTCCAGGAACCGAGCAGTACGTCGAGCAGTCGGTCGAAGTGACGAACGATCTGCGACCCGGCGAGACGCCTGAGCGCGGTGAGTTCGCAAACTTCGCGGTCGAGAAAGCGTTCGTGGCACTCAACGTGTACGTCGGTTTCAAGATGGCACTTCAGCGCGCAGAACAAGGCGCCCCTGGCGCAGCCCTCGCCGTGCTCGACCCGCTGTACACGAACGTGCAGCAGTGGGAGGGCGAGAACCAGGACGAAGACATCCGCTCCGACCTGGATACGATGGAGAAGCTTCAGGACATCATCGAGGCAGAGGCCGAGGCGAGTGAGAACATTGGTCGCCCGCCCTCACCGCCTGAGCCATGGCCTGCGGATTAACTCCCCTGAACAGCTTTGATTGATGCACTTGACGCCGAACCCGTGACACGGGTTCGGCGTCATTCGTTTTCGTCGACGACGAACGCTCGGTTCATGTGCTGAAGGCGTTCCACAGCTCCCTGGAGCAGGTTCCAGAGGAGTCGGTTCCCGACGACGGGATCTTCGTCGACTACGGCTCGAAACTTGTCGGCAGGAATGACGAGCAACAACGTTTCGTCCACGGCCACTGCTCGCGCCGTGCGGGGCCCGTCGTTCACGAGGCTAAACTCGCCGAAGTGTTGCCCACGTTCGAGGCGGGCGACTTTGTTGTCGTCGATGAAGAGGTCCACCGCTCCTTCGGCGATGATGTACATGGAACGGTCGCCTGTATCGACGTCGAGGATGGTCTCGCCGTCGGCGACGGTCTGTTCGTAGACCGCACGCATCATCCGGAGCAGCTCGCGAATGTGGAGGCCGCGGAACAAGTCGATCGACCCGAGGATGTCGGCCTGTCGGATGGTGTCGAGGGTGGTGTCGCGACGTTCGTCGCTGGCCCCGATGTGGACCAGTACGGTGGTGATGTTGTCACCGCCGCCGCGCGCCTTCGCCTCTTCGACGAGCGACTCGAGGAGGGCTTCGCCCGTCTCCTTCTGCGCCATCTCCTCGATCTCTGGGCCCGACAGGTAGTCGGTGAGACCGTCGCTGCACATGAGGATTCGGTCGCCAGGCTCGAGGTCGATGAACAGCGTGTCGATGTCGACCTGTGGTTTGCCGCCAATCGAGCGTGTCAGGACGTTCTTGTACCGCTCGATCATCTGAGGTTCGTCGACGTTGTCGCGCTTCAGCTGCTCGGCGAAGGTGTGATCTTCGGTAATTCGGAAGATTTGCCCTTCGCGGAACAGGTAGACACGACTGTCGCCGACGTGGCTGATGAACGCAGCATTTCCGGTGACGAGAAGTACATCGCAGGTCGTCGCCATTGGGCGAAACGAGTCGATGCCCTTTCCTTGTTCGTAGACGTCCGCGTTGATCTCTTGAATGCGGCGGACCATCGTCGCGAACACGCTCTCACGATGCGGCATATCGAGAAGCGGCGACGCACTCGAGGCGAGCTCGGCGAGGGTGGCCGCGGATTCTCCGATCCCGTCGACAAGCATTGCCGAGGCGACTTCGCCGGCGGAGCTTCCTCCGACGCCGTCTGCGACCACGAAGATTTGATGTTCGAGGTCGACCAGATGCGAATCTTCATTGTGTTCGCGGACGAGGCCGACGTCGGTGCGGGCCCAGGCTTCGATATTCATGATGTGCTCACTCGTCGAGGGCGTCTTCGAGGGTGCGTAGCAAATCCAGCGTCTTCTTCTCTTCCGCGATCGAACGGATGGTGCGGATGCGGTTCTTCAGGGGGGCCACACGGGTCAGGCCGGGGCGATTGTGCAGCGCCACGAACTTCTCGAGAGCGAGCTGCACCATTCGTTCGCTGGGGTGATCGAGGAATTTGAGGAGTAGATCCTCATCACCCGGGAGTGGATGGCCGGCCTTTACGAATTCGTTGACGGCGGCGACGAACTCACGGAAGCCATCGGCTTCGTGCAGCGCT
Source organism: uncultured Bradymonadales bacterium (assembly GCA_964384605.1). GTDB lineage: Bacteria > Myxococcota_A > Bradymonadia > Bradymonadales > Bradymonadaceae > CAYLMO01. The sequence goes on from CAYLMO010000018.1 coordinate 19,755, forward strand.
TGAATCGCTTCGCGCCAGATCGCCTCTTCGCTCCCCTCCTCAGGCTTCAAGCCCTCGGCCAGGCCCTTGAAGCGGTCTGGAACATCGCCGCCCTGAAAGAGTTTCTCGAGGTCGCGCTTGTAGGCGGCGGAGGCGTTCTGTTCACGCTGAGAGGGTTTGCGATCGTCACGATGACGGCTCTTGTTCTTGCCGTTATCGATCTCCCGCCAGCTCTTCTTTCGGTCGGACATTCGTGCTCCTGATTGGGCGGATGCCGAGGATAGTCTGCAACCTGTCAGACGTCACTCAAGGTTTGTACCAGTCAGGGGCATCGGGCATGTTCGGCTCGATCTCCTCGGTCGCATCCATGCGCCCCCATATCTTCATCGACTCGAATTCTCGCCCCGATAGCGGGCCATCCAAAATACTCGAAACTCGGACGTCATCGAATGCGGCGTCGAAGTATCGATTGCCGCCGCTCTTGTAGATGCGGAGCGTCGCCGTGCCCTCGACCATCTTGGCCTGCTGTACCGTCCCGAGATTGGCACCGACCGCTTCGGCGGGTTCGATCAGCTGAGGTCGGTGAATCACATCAAACAACATCGCCACGTTGCCAGCGGTTCTACGGGCTTCTGAAGATTCGACTTTCTGCGCAGGGTCGATGCCCTTCTTTGCGTCCCGCGCGGTCGCCATGATCTGCATCATCGAAGCTTCACCGACCATGAGTTGAGCGATGGCTGCCCCTTCCACATCGACGATTCGGGTCAGGCCATAGGTCGTGGAGCCGTCCTTCTCGACGAGCTGAAAGTACCCATTCGGAAAGCATTTGGGATAGGTGACGACATTGCCAGAACCTTCCATCGACGGCGGAACCATCGTCGAAATGGTTGGTCCATCGTACTCAATCTCGGCGTAGGTTTTCTCTTCGCCCAGCTCCTCGAAAGTAATCTTGAGCTTGCCGCGAAGCCGTTCGTCGGAGTCTTCCGCGAAGTTGACCGTAACCTCGAAATCACCCTCGTTGTAGGTGACCGGGCGTCCGGTCGCGAGGTTGTAGAACTGCAGCGGAATCGCAGTCCCAACCTCTAGCTTGGCATCGGGAGCTCGTCGAAAGATGGGTTTTAGGACCGTACCGTCGCCACAAGATGTTCGAATCATCGCGTGGATCTTGGAGCCGGCCCCGAAGATTGGGCCCGAGATAGTCCCGAAAGACTCCGCCGGTGCAAGCTTCTCCACGTCGCTCGGGGAGGCCGGGGGCGCCAAAGGTGATGTTGGTAGCGGGCCCGGGGGCGCTTCCTCGACCACGCGGGTGTCCGAGGCAGCTGCGTCAACGGCGGCATCGCCGCCAGACGCATCGGCCACCGGAGGAGCGCCAGCGTCCGCGGCTTTTGGCGCTTTCGAGTCGCAGCCGGAGAGGACCGCGCAAACGAGGACTATGAAGATCGGAAGTCGCATTGTGCCGACATCGTAGGCCAACGATTGCTAGCCCACCAGTGTCTCGCCGCACAGGTCATGCATCTGGATCCACGCAATACTCGAGGTCGACGGACTCTGCTTCTCGGAGAGCATCGGGTCTGACCAAGATCGCGCCCGTCGGGCACGAATCGGTCTTTCCGAGGAAGACGAAACCGTCGTCTCCAACCCGGATCGGTGCCTTCTCACCGTCGTAGACACCGGAAACGGAGAGCGGTTCCTGGAGGAGTTCTCGGCCGGGGCAAAAGAGCGTCTCTTGCGGCAGTGCGACCGCGCTCGCGACTTCGGCGAAGACGCCGGAGAGGTCGGAGCGACAGAGGTTTCCGAAGTAGCCTTGCTCTCCCATCAGGGTGGTGGCTTGTTCCAAGCGATTTGCGCCGTACACCGCGCCAATCCTGGAGCTGCAGACCGGTCGCACTTCGTCTTCGATCGCGGCAGCGGGCCCTGAGATTACCGCCAGTGCAACGCCGCGGTCGCTCTTGGCGAATCCCTTCACCGATTCGACGACGTTCTCGACATCGAGCAACTGACCGTCGGCTGCGGCGTCCGCGCAAGCCTGCCGCACACTCCCCTGCCCTGTTGCTTCGCCACCAGAGCAGTCGTCCTCGTTGGTAACCACGATCACCAGCTTGCGCGCGTCGTCGCGGAAGAGGCCGACGCGAGGATCGAGATCGGTGAAGAGTCCCTGGAGGACCGAGAGAGGCTCCGAGACTGGAGCACCTTCGCTGCCCTGCAAGACGTTACAGGCGACTGCGTTTCTCCAGTCGTCATCGGACGATTCGACCACCGTCGAGGAGTTCCCGTCGCATCCTTCGCGGTCGTCGACCGCCGGAGCGAGCACGAGCGCTCGGCTTGCGTCGGTGGTGACCACGGACGCTCGAACCTGTACGTCGGCGTCGGTCAGCGATTTGAGGAAGCCTGGGACCGACTCGGCGACAGCCTCCTGCATCGCGTCCACGTCGCCGGAATTGTCGACCACGAAGACCACATCGAGCTTCTCGGCGGCCTCGAAGTCGTCGAACGACTCCTCGAATTTCACGCCTTCGCGACACTCTCCCGGAAGGAAGGGGTCGGGATTGTACGCCGGGTTCGGCTCGGTGCAGCCGAGACTAAGGAGCACGATTGCAAGCAGGTATGGAGTTGCGCGCATCGTCAGGCCACCTTCGCGGGGAGCGACTCGAGACCTTTTCGACCTTCGAGTATCGCCACCATCGTCTTGAGTACCGTTCGCCGTTCGTCGTCGACGACCGGCCAGAATCGTTCGAGCTCTTCAAAATCGACCATCACGGGCACCACCTCAGGGTGCATCGTCACAGTCGCCACAAATCGTTCGACGAGCGAGCGCTCGAAAGCTTCATTGGGCCGCAGGCCGGAGGCGAGCAGCTCGAGCATCGGAATGACCGCTTCCCACGTGGGATCGCTCGACCCAATCCCACTGGTGAACCGGAGGAGATCGTCTGTGGAGGCGAATCGTAGCAACCCAATCGCAAACTCGACCAGCGGCCCTGCGTCGTCGGGGACCAGCGTCGAGAGGCTTTCGGCAACCCCCCATGCTTCCTCGACCTCGCCCATTTGAAGCAGGGCAAGCGCGAGAGGGGCGAGGTGGCGAGTGTCGTCGGGGTCTTGCAGTCCGATCGACTCGAGCACCTCGACGGCCTCGTCGGAGCGCTGGAGCGATAGGAGGATGATGCCGAGATTGTACTTGGCATCGAGTTCTTCGGGGTCGAGCGCGATGGCTCGCCGTGCGAGGCGCTCTGCGAGGGCGATGTCACCGAGCTCGTACGCGGCAGCAACCTGCCCGTTGATCGCCTCGGTGTTGTCCGGCGCGAGCTCCTCTGCTTCTTCATAGGAGCGACGGGCCTCCTCTACGAGACCCGTTTCCAGCTGGATGTGCGCCAAGTTGAGCCAGTTGAGCTCGTTCTCGGGCGCATGCGCGACCGCCTTCTCGAACGCCTCGATTGCCCCGTCGAGATCCTCGAGTTCGGCTCGCGAAATGCCCAGGTACATCCAAGCGCGCGCATTGTCGCTGTTCATGCGAACCACGCGTTCGTAGGCCTCGGCGGCGCGCTCGTACGACCCCAGACCGAGCCACGCGTCGGCGACGGAAGACCAGATATCTACCGAGCCCGGCGCGAGCCGACCGGCGGTCTCGTACCACGAAGCCGCGCTTTCGAGATCATCACGCTCCAGCGCAAGGTGCGCCATTCGGAGGGCGATCTCCGGATCGTCCGAACCACATTCGAGCGCAGACTCGAAACAGTCGGCCGCATCATCGAGGCGTTCGGCATCGAGGAACTGATCGCCCAGATAGCCCCACCATCGAGGATCCTGCATCGCGACGGACTTGATGCCTTCCATCAGCGCTTCTGCGGTCTCGAGGTCACCACGGACCAGGAGCGCGTCGACTTGCGCCAGCTGCAATGAGACCGAGTCGGGGCGCTGACTGAGCGCCTTGCGCAAGATGCCTAGAGCTTCGTCGCCAAGCTCGCGGTGAATGAGCAGAATCGCGTACTGGAGCGCCGCGGCGGGATCGCCAACACCGCGCTCCGAATAGATTCGATTCGCCTCTTTCAGCGCATTCGAGATGTCTTGGCGGTGGATTGCGCGCAAGACCACATCGTCAGCCGACTCGAGTCCATCGGGCAGGAGAGCGTCGAGGCTCTCCACCAAGGGGACCGGGTCGAGTTCGTACAGCGTGTCGATCATGGTGGTTCCTGCACAGGTATCTTCCATCGGGAACACCCGATGAACGAACGGCCATTCCTATAGTACCTGTGGGGGTGACGGCAAGCGATTCACTCGGCGGCGTCGGGACCGTCGCCAGCTGCTGGCTCGCTGCCGCCCGTCACTTTCCACAACCCCGCGGCGCTCATGAGGCGAAGCGCGAAATTGTCGGCGTAGAAATATTTTCGGTAGAGAGCCGACTCGTCGGCACCCGAGGCCACCAAGAGTTCGAGGTAGGCGTACGTGGTCTCACGATCGAGATCGCCGAGATCGCCCGCACTCTCGGCGCCGCTCGAGCGCTCGATCAGTTTCAGCAGGTAGCTCGCGAGCATCGAGCGCTCTTCTTTCTCGTCTTTCGAGATCTTCTCGAGCGTCGATTTCAACCCGACGATGTGCTTGATCTCCTCCGGCGTCGTCACGACGTTGCGGAGCAATCGAAGTGCTCCATCGACCTCGCTCGAACGCTGGAGAGCTTCTTTGTTGGCGTCGACCCAGGCATCCGGGAACTTGGTCCAGAGAATCTGGGCGACCTGCCGCTGCGTGTTGTAGGGCGCGGCCGGCAGGATGTCGTAGAGCGCCTGAGGGCTAGCGTCGTCGCGGTCCTTGTAGGCGTCGATCGCGAATGAGCGGACATCGGAACGAGCGTCCTGCATGGCGATCTTCAACGAAACGGCCGCGTCTTCCGACGGGTTGGTCGAGAGTGCCTCGAGGACCTCGAGCATTTCTGCGGTCGAAACGTTCTTCGTGTATTTCTGGGCCCGCTCGACGTACTTCGTGTCGCCCGTGGCGATCATTCCGAGGGTCGCCGCACGCAGGAGGTCTTGCGGCACGACGGCCTGCGGCAGACCGAGCTCGTCGGAGTTCATCGACCGTTCCCACCGGTCCATGACCGATTTGAAAGCTGGTTTTGCCGCCTTGGAATGAGCTCGAGCCAAGATCAGCCCGGCACGTACTCGAACGTCGGCAGGTGTACGCCCGCTCGAAAACTTCTCGACGATTGGCTCCGCCCGATCCGCTTCGCCAAGCTCTTCGAACTTCGAGAGGGCAAGTGCGGCCAGGCCGGGATCGTCCATCGACACGTACGTCCCCAGCTCGGGCAGAAGGTGTCGCTCCAGATTCTCCTTATTCTTCGCCTTTCGCGCCCTGTCGATGCGGGCGAGGAGCCCTCGTTCGAAGGCCATTTTTCGCATCGCGGGTTCGCCGGTGCGAAGTGCGCGTCCCACAATCTCGCGCTTCAGCGGGGGTGGTCCGTGCTCCAGAGCGGCATCGAGCACGGCCTCTTGCACGGCGCCCTTCTCCTTCCGAAACATATCGAGCGCCGTTCCGCGACCCTGCGGGTGTTTCGAAGCGAGCGTGGCGCGCAGCGAAGCGACGCGAACCATCGGGTCTTTGTCAGATGTCCCAGTCTTGGCCATGTCGCCGAGGCGCTCGTCGGCGAGCAGCTCGAGTACCCGGAAGGTCTCCGCTCGCACGAACGGGTCATCGGGATGCTCCACACCGGTCTTCAAGATCGTGCGGATCTGTTCGGCCTCGTTCTCGTCGAGCTTTGGAGCCTCTTCGCCCCCATCACAGCTCGCGACGAGCAGCGCGACAATCCCCAGCAAGATGCCAAACCGCAGCTTCATGCCTCCTCCAGGTGCCGCTCCATCCAATCGATCGCGCGATCGAGCACTTCGGTCCAGACGTCCTCGTTCAGAATCTCATGGTAGAGCTCGGGGAAGATCTCGAGCTCTCGGTCGGTGCTGCCCAGCAGGTGATACACCTTCTCGGCGGCTGCCGGATCGACCAGCTTGTCGTCTCCGGCCACGAGGAACAGGAACGGCACCTCGATTTCGCCGGCCCGGTTCATCAGGTCTTCCTGGGCCTTGTTCGTCTCGGTGTAGAGGCGAGGCGTGGTGGTGGAAAAGACGAGTGGGTCGTCGATGTAGTCTTTGACGACGGCCGAACTGCGCGAGATGCCGTCTGCCGGAATGCCGGTATCCATCGACAGGGACGGCCAGAGTTTGCTCAGCGCCCGGCCGGCGATGTCTTTGACCGCCGGCACGTCGATAGAGAGTCCGCAGAATGGGGAACTCACCACGTACGTGATGGCTCGGCCTGGACGCTCGAGCGCATGCCGCAACGAAATCAGACCGCCCTGCGAGTGCCCCAAAACGATCACCGGCAGGTCGCCGAAGCGGTCGATTGCTTCGGAGATGGCTCGGTCGAAGTCGACGACATACTGGTCCCAGTAGTCGACGTAGCCTCGGTGGCCCTCGCTTCGGCCGTGCCCTCGTGAGTCGATGCCAAACACCGCAAACCCGGCGCGAGCGAGTGCCGAACCGACGTGATGGTAGCGGCCGGTATGCTCAGCAAAACCGTGCTGAAGCGCCACGATCGCCTTCGGTTCGCCGTCGGCGCGCCAGCTGCGCCAAAACAGATCAAGGTCGTCCGCCGACTTGATGTAGCCGTCTTCGGTAGAAACGTCTTCCGGCGCTGATTTGGCAGGGGGTTGCAGGCCTTCGTAGATCTCCACGTCGACTCTCGCTGTCTGAAGGGGTCTGATAGAGAATACGGTGAGCCGCGTCCATTCGCCAAGCCCATGTTTATTGGCTCCGGCTGGAAAATTACCTGCTTCGTCGCTACCTTCGGCCGCCACACGACGGCGGTAGGTGCAATGGCACAACGTTGGGACCACGAACAACACATCGATCAGCTGCTGGACGACGAGCTCGGCACGATCTTCAAGGACGCCCCTACCCGGGTCGCGCTCCTCTACCCCTCGCCATATCGCGTGGGGATGAGTTCCCTTGGCTTTCAGACGATCTACCGGCTGCTCAACAATCGCGACGACATCGTCGCCGAGCGAGCGTTTCTGCCGGACGAGCCGGAACACTATCGGGAATCGCGAACACCACTCTTCACGATGGAATCGAAGATGTCGGTGTCCGAAGCCGACATCATCGCCGTTTCGATCGCCTACGAGACCGAGGTGTTGGGTCTCATTGAGACCCTCGACCTCTCCGGAATCCCGCTGCGAGCCGCCGATCGTGACGAACGATGGCCGCTCATGGTGTTTGGGGGACCGCTTACGTTCTCCAATCCGCTTCCAGTGGCCCCATTCTGCGATGTGATGGTGATGGGCGAAGGCGATGAGCTCATCGGCGTCATCATGGATGCCTGGGCCGAGGCGACCGATCGCAAAAGTTTGCTCGAAGACCTCGCGCCACTACCCGGGATCTACGTCCCGAGCATTCACGGCGAGCGCCTGATGCCGGTGGCACAGGTCAACGACAAATGCCTCCCGGCATACAGCCAGATCATCACGCCGAACACCGAACTTTCGAACATGCACCTCGTGGAGAACGCCCGAGGATGTCACCGCGGCTGCACGTTCTGCGTCATGCGACGAACCACGAACATGGGGATGCGCACCGTGGCTGCCGAGGATGTGCTCGCGACCGTGCCAGACTACGCAGAGCGAGTCGGCCTGGTGGGTGCGGCCACCTCGGACCACCCCGAGATCAAAGACATCTTGCGCCAGCTCGTCGATCGAGGGCTCGGGGTTGGGCTTTCCAGCCTTCGGGCCGACCGGCTCGACGACGAATTCGTTGGCCTCCTCGCAGCCGGCGGCGCGCGAACGCTCACCGTTGCGAGCGACGGTACGAGCGCTCGAATGCGGAAGGTCGCCAAGAAGGGGATCAAAGACAAACATCTGCGTCGCTGCGCGGAACTCGTGCGCGACCATGGCCTTCGGCTCCTCAAGCTCTACATGGTCATCGGCTATCCCGAAGAGACCGAAGACGACTTCCACGAGATGATCGAGTTCGTCCAGGAGCTCTCGGAGATTTGCGACGTGGCGCTTGGAATGTCCCCCCTGGTCGCCAAGAAAAACACTCCGCTCGACGGCACGCCGTTCTATGACAGCAAGCAGCTGGAAAAGAACGTGAAGCTGGTCCGCAAAGAGCTCGGTCGAAAGGTCGACATTCGTGCGACCTCAGTGCGGTGGGCGTGGATTGAGTACCAGCTGGCCCAGGGCGGGTGGGCGATGGCGGATGTTGCCGAAGCCGCATGGCGTGACGGTGGCTCGCACAGCGCCTGGAAGAGCGCGCTCAAAAAATACGGCGCCCAGAGGGCGCCGATTCGTCGCCCCGAATCGGAGCGGCTTCAGCCAGGGGCGTTGCTGGACGTCCGCTGAGCTAGACCTCTTTGAGCTGTCGCGCCATCGCGCGCTGCAGTTCTTCGTCCGACAATCCGGAGTGGCCTTCGACCGTGATCGTCTGCGACTGGCCCGTACGAAGGTCCTTCGCCGAGACGCTGACGATGCCGTCGGTATCGATCTCGAAGCTCACTTCGATTCGCGGCGTGTTTGCCGGGGCCGGAGCGATCCCGGTCAGGTTGAACTGGCCGAGGAGGTGGTTCTCGCTCGCCACGGACGAATCGCCTTGAAGGACGGTGATCGAGACCATGTCCTGATTGTTCTCGGTCGTCGTGAAGACCTTGGATTCGCGGGTCGGAATGGACGTGTTCTTCTTGATGATGCCGCTGAAACGGTCGCCCTGAACGCGAATGCCGAGGTTGAGCGGCGTGACGTCCAAGAGGATGACCTCGCGTACTTCGCCCCCAAGAATTCCAGACTGAATCGCGGCCCCGACAGCAACCACTTCGTCCGGGTTGACCCCTTTGTGTGCGCGTTTCGCAAAGATCTCTTCGACCTTCTCTTGAACGAGCGGCATACGAGTCATACCACCGACGAGAAGCACATCGTCGATGTCGCTCGACTTCATGCCGGCGTCTTTCATCGCCAGCTTACACGGCGCTTCGAGTCGTTCCACGAGCTCGTAGACAAGGTCGTTCAACTGCGAACGTGACAGGCTCAGCGACAAGTGCTGCGGACCAGAATCATCGACCGCGAGGAACGGCAGGTTGATGTTGGTCTCGGAGAGCGTCGAGAGCTCGCACTTGGCGTTCTCGGCGGCCTCCTTCAGCCGCTGAAGCGCCATCTTGTCGGTCGAGACGTCGATGCCGGTCTCGGATTCGAAGCGTTCGAGCAAGAACTCGAGGATTGCTCGGTCGAAGTCTTCGCCGCCGAGGTCGTTGTCTCCTGCGGTCGAGACGACTTTGAAGACCCCGTTTCGAAGCTCCAGAATCGAGACGTCGAACGTGCCACCGCCGAGGTCGAAGACCACGAGGCTCTGGTCCTTCTCTTTGCCGTAGCCGTACGCGAGCGCCGCAGCGGTCGGTTCGTTGACGATGCGGCGAACCGAAAGGCCTGCAATCTGCCCCGCTTCTTTGGTCGCCGAACGCTGAGAGTCGTTGAAGTACGCCGGGACGGTGATGACGGCTTCGGTGATTTCCTCGCCGAAGTAGTCCTCCGCGGTCTGCTTCATCTTCTTCAGGATCATCGCGGAGATTTCCTGAGGGCTATACTCCTGGCCCTCAACACCAACCCACGCGTCGCCGTTGGTCGCCTCGATGATCTCGTAGGGGAGCATCTTCTGGTAGCTTTCGACGCGATCTGACCGGAACTTCAGGCCGATGAGGCGCTTGATGTCGTAGACGGTCCGCTCAGGGTTGATGATCGCCTGACGCTTGGCCTGCTGGCCGACGAATCGCTCGTCGCCCTCGGTGAAGCCAACCATCGACGGAGTCGTCCGTGAGCCTTCGCTGTTCGGAAGGACGAGCGGTTCGCCGCCTTCGATCACAGCAACACAGCTGTTGGTCGTTCCGAGGTCGATGCCAATGATCTTGCCCATTCGTATTCCTATCCCCTGGTGCCGCGAGAGCGCTCACCCTCGCGTTGATCGCCCGCAGTTCTGGGCGCTGGATTCTATCCGCACTCCGTCACCGTAAGCTGACAAGCTCACTTTTTGAATATCTTTTTCAGGAATGAATCGCCTTCGCTGTCTTCCTTTCCAGCACCGCCGGGTTTGGACCCACGCATTTTGGCCAGTCGGACTTCGCGTTCCGCTTCGCGAGACTTCGGATTGAGTCGAAGGGCATCATGGAAGTGCTTTTGCGCTCGCTGAAGGTTCCCGCCCGCCTTGAGGATTTGCCCCAAGAACAAGTGCGCATCCGCGGATGCCTGTCGGTGCTTCGACTCGATGACCTCTTCGAGCATCTTGATAGCCTCTGGCCCGGTGGTCTCATCCAGTCGAAACATCGTGTAGGCGTAGAAGGTCTTGTAGAGACCTTCATCTTGGAATCGCCTGGCGAGGCCGAATTGAGCGAGCGCCTGCTCGAGTTCCTCGGCCTTGTAGTGCTTGAAACCCTTGTTGAAAGCGTCACGAGCCGGATTGGGCGCGTTCGGGTCGTTCGAGCTCGACGCGCTCTTCTTGATGAGCTTCTCGAGTTTCTTCTGCCGCTCTCGTTCTGCTTTCTGTTCCTCGGCATCCGAAGCGGACGAATCGATCGGAACCGAGCCCTCCGATCCATCGGAACCGTGAGAGCCGTGTGAGGCCTGTGAAATCTGGTCGAGGAGCTCCTGAACCGGTTCGGAGGTCTCCGAGAGCGTGCGGGCACGCGGCGAGGTCAATCGACGGCGGCGATTCTTGTAGGCCGAAAGCTTCTTCAGACGCTCTTTGACGTCGATCGGCTCTTCGCTATCGGCGCCACCGAGGGAGCCCGTCCTGGTCCGACCCGGTTCCGACTTCTTCCGCTCGCTACCAGATTCCGACGAAGTACGGCCCGGCCCTGTGGTTGTGCGCGATTCGTCTGGCGCCGGTGTTGCGGTCTTCTGCAGGCGCGGCGTTTCGTGAAGGGACCGTCGGTTGTTCGACGTTTGCGGCGAATTCGCCCGCGTAAACGCCTCGGAGGACTCACCCAGGTTCGTGGTCGACGCGCCCGCCAGCGAACGTGACCGCGTTTTGGTCTCGCGCTGCGCCTCTTTCTTTGCCTTCTGCTTGCTCTTGTACGATGCGGGCGGCGGAACCGTCTGGTCCTTCTCCTTCTTCAACAACGCCTGATAGGAGTTCTTCACGATGATGAAGATTTCCTGCGCGTACTTCTTCATCTCCGGTGCGATGTTGCCGCCGTAGACGTCGGGGTGGTGCTCTTTGACGAGCGTGAAGAACTGGTCCTGGACGACCTTCGCGCCACAACCTTCCCACACGCCCATCACTTCGTAAGGAGTCGCGCTCGCAAATTCTGCCGCACGAACCCGGAGTTCCTCTTCGACCTCTGCACGGCTCGAATCAGATTCGGCGGCCCTGAACGCCTTGGTCGACTGACGTTCGGTATCGGCAATCTTCTGGCGTCGCTGACGAACTTCACGGCTGTACAACACCACGGCGGCGGTCGAGCCAGACTCCGGCTGGGCGACGAGAAGGTCCGTCTGGAGCGCGAAATACGCGGCCCGGAAGCCCTCGTTCACGATCGAACCGAGGCTCGCGAGGGTCTGTTCGAGTGACGAACTGCCGTCACACATACGAATCACGGCATTCAGGGCACCGTATCCGCCGAACCTCTCGCTCCGCTCCTCCCAGAGGTTGGTCCGAATCGGGACCGTCTTCATCGCATCGAACAGCGCTTCGGTCAGATCTCGCTGGTGCATGAACTTCTGCACACCGCGCAGAATCAGGTCGACCGTTTCGACGCCTTCACCCGTGACTGATTCGTCCGGCTCGAAGCGGAAACGCCCCGAGGTCCACGCAAACATCGTCGCGAACTCGGCGGCGTCCTCAAACTCGCCACCGTCCACAATCTGGCCTTGCGAGACTCCGAACGTCAGCGTTCGAGGGCCGTTGGCAAAATGCAACCGACCCGACTCTTTCCGGATGCGAAGTGCGTACGCAATCCGCGCCAGTTCATGTTCGCTCAACTCCCCATCATCCGGGATCGGGAGGTCGATCTCGATCTGCGCGATCGCGTCGGTCTCGAGCGTCGAACTCGTGAGCCGGCTCTTCGACGCCTTTCGCGCGGCCGTCAGGGCGAGCGTAAGCCGGCGAAGGAACACCGGCTTGCCCTCACTCATGTCCACAATTTCGTGGAACGCTGAGAACTGCTCTTCGAGCTGACGCACGCGTTGCGACTTGCTCCGCGCCATGAGCACGCCGACCGTCCCCTCCTTCAGGAAGACGTTGTCGAGCGTGACGAACGTCTCGAGGTCTTCGAGCTTGACCGCCTCGTAGTCGATCGCGATGAGATCGTACCGCTCACGGAAAAGCGCTTCGCGCCCATCAGGCCAAGATGAAGCCGTCTCGAGCTTCACATCGCCCTGGTCGAACACGGGGCTCAGAATCGTCGCGAGCCGCTGTTCCTCCGTGATGAGTAGTACGCGAATCATTGCGTGAAGTTAGCCTCCCAGCTCTTCGATTTGCTGCAGCATCTCTTTGGTGGTCGCCGCGGGAAGTCCATCCTCTTGAGACTTCTCGAGGTAGGTCCGGAACGATTGCACGGCGAGCGCGCGCTGCCCCAAGTCTTTGTAAGTATAGCCGAGAGTCCGGTAGATTTCCGGGTCTTCGTAGCCGTGCTTGATCGCGAGCTGCAATCGCTTGGCTCCCGCCGACCGATTTCCACTGTAGATGAGCGCCATTCCGAGCTGATACTGAGCGTCCGGACGCTCCGGCTCCTTCTCGAGTGCCGACGAGAAGTGCTTGATCGCGTCTTCGTAGTTCTTGTCCTTGAACTCGAGCTCGCCCATGGCGATACGAGTCTCGGTACGCTCCGGAGCAATCTCGAGCGCTCGCTCAATGTCCTTGCGGCCCTCGACCGTGTAGTTCAGCTTCGACAACAAGCGTCCGCGTCGAATGTAGACGAGCGGGTCACGACGACCGAATTCGGCGTCGACAGCCGTCGCCTTTCGGTACTCATCGAGCGCCTGCGCGGTGCGATTGAGTTCTTCGAGGGTCATCGCCATGAAGTAGTGGAAGTCGCCACGGTTAGGGAGGTAATCGAGCACGTGCCGGAAGATCTTTAGCGCCGTGGTGTAATCCCCTTTCGCGTGCGCCGTGCGGCCCACGTAGAAGTAGGCTTCGTGGTAGCGCGGATTCAGCTCGTATGCGCGGTTGAAGTCTTCCCGAGCCGTATCGTAGTTGCCGCGGTCGAAGTGAATTCGACCACGAATGAAGACGTACTCCTCGTTCTTCGGGAACTCGGCGATCACTTTGTTGATCGCCTCGATAGCGCGGTCGAACTGGCCCGCCTGGCGGTACGCGTCGGCGAGGTAAGCCTGCAGGCGGATATCCTGAACGCCTTCCTCACGCGCTCGCTCCAGCAGTGTCGTCGCATCTTCGAAACGCCCTTGATCGAGGAGCAATTTCGACAGTGCGAGGCGCCCGGGCCAGTGGTTCGGGTTCACCTGCAAGCCCATGCGATACCACTGCTCGGCGAGGCCTGAACGCTCGGAGTCAGCGTAGTAAGACGCCACTTCGGCAGCGACTTCCGCGTCGATACCTTCGGGACGCTTCACGATCTCCCCGACGTACTCCTCACCCTTGACCACGTCTTTGTCCATTCGCCACGCAAGTTTGGCGAGGTTGGCTTGCGCGGTCAGCAAAGCGGGATCGATCTCGATGGCCCGCTCGAGCGCCTTCTTCGCGTCGAAGAACGCGCCTCGACGAAGGTGAAGCTGTCCAAGGTAGTACGGGAATCGAGCGTCTTCCGGAAAAGCCTTCTGCCCTTCCTCGAGTTGCGTGATCGCCGCGTTCCACTGCTCCAGACCGATGTGCGACCGCACGATACCCAGAATGACGTCCGGGTTGTTTTGGCCGAGGCTCTTGTTCGTCGTGAAGAAATTGAGCGCTTCCTGATACTTCTGGGCGGACTCGTACTCTTCAGCGAGCGCGCTGAGCGTGTCGCTCCGCGACGGGTCGGCATTGAGCGCCTTGGTGAACGCCTCAATCGCAAGGTCGGACTGACGTCGCGCGACGTGCAGCATACCCGCGATGTGGAACGCATCAGCCGTCTCGGTAACGTGTGCGAACGGCGCGAGTGCCCCACTCACCTGTTCCAAGTGCTCGATCGCATCGTTCAGATCGCCTTTCGCGAAGTAGGTCCGCCCCAGCTCGAGCTGAGAGGGAACGTGCGATTCCGAAAGGTCGACCGCCTTCTTGTAGGCCGCGAGCGCATCGTCGGTTTGACCGATCGCGGCGTCGAGCCGACCGATCCAATAGTGCGGCGCGGCAGATTCAGGCGACTTCTCAGCCGCTGCCAGCAGCGCAGCGCGTGCGCGATCGGCGAGTCCGCCAAAGAGTGGCCCTTTGGGCTGCTCCTTTTTCACCTTGGGTTTGGGCGCTTCGGCCACCGCACCCGCATCAGCTCCCGCGTCGGCATCGCCTGCCGCCATCCCGGCGTCCGCATCTGCGACCGGGGCCGGCTCGGGCTCCGGTGCGTCTTCTTGCTCGCTGCCGGGAAGGCCATTCTTCTCGACCTCCGCGATGACCGCCTTCACGTCTCCGATCCCCATGAAGAGGTTCGCGAAGTAGCCGATATCGTCGCTGCCGCCGGCGAGCGGTTCGAGATAGGCACGAGCCGCATCGGCGTTCCCAGCCTGCGCTTCCCAGGCGCCTCGAGCGAGCCCGGCGATTCCGTCGCTCGCATTGGCCAGTTTGGCGGCACGCGGTTCAGCCTTTGCGCGCACTTCGGGCATGTCGTACTTGGCGAGCGCGAGCGACTCCACCAACAACATCTTGGCGTCTTTGTCGGCCCCCTGAAGGCTGGCGCCCAGGAACCGCTGAAAATCTCCGTAGTTATCGACTTTCAGCTGTGCCAGATCGACGTCGGTCGGCCCCGTTTTGACCACAGGACCCGACGTATTCTCCGAGTCGCCGGCGAAGAACGCGGTGTAGACAACGTAGCCAATACCGCCGAATGCCAGGAGCACGAGGGGGATGGCCACAAGCATCAACTTGTTGCCGATCGGTCCCTTCTCGGACTCCGGTGCATCGGCGTGGTCGGGCGCAAGCGGCTCGTCCTCCCGAATACCGGCGGATGCCGGACGGAAGGGGTCGTTCTCGTCGTAGATCGACTCGACCTTTCGCGGCTCAGGCTTCTTATCCGCTTGGGAGAGGAGCTCGTCGCCCCAGTCGTCAAGTGGCTCCGGTGCAGGCGCGGCCGCCGCCGACGAGCCATCGTCACCAAATAGGTCGTCGTCCCAGTTGGGTGCGTCGGCGGGCGGCGGCTCATCGTCGAGGAACGAGAACCCTGCATCACCACCGAGGAAATCGTCGGTGCCTCCGCCAATCGGGGCGTCGAACAGGTCATCGCCACCATCGTCGCCGCCGAACAAGTCGTCGGCTTCGGGCTCGATCGCGTCCGACGGGTCTTCGTACGAACCTCCAGGACCACCGACTGGCGAGCCGAAGAGATCGTCCCCTCCGTCGTCTGCGGGCGAACCGAAGAGATCGTCGCCGCCGCCGCCGCCGGGCTCACCAAAAAGATCGTCATCGTCGTCGGGCGAGCCGAAGAGGTCGTCGTCCTCGTCATCGGAGCCGAAGAGGTCATCATCGTCGCCACCGGCGCCGAACAAGTCATCGTCATCGGACCCGTCGGGCTCGGCGAACAAATCGTCGTCGTCGGAGCCATCGGGTTCGGCGAAGAGGTCATCGGCAGCGCCGCCGGGAGCGGCGAACAAGTCGTCGCTGCTCTCCGAGGCTTTCCCCGGGGCCGCGAACAAGTCGTCGCCTCCACCCGGAGGTCCGAAGAGGTCATCGTCGCTCGACTTCGAAGCCGGTAGATCGATGTTGCGTACGCCCGGAAGCTCCGCATCCGCAGAAGGTGCGGGGAGTTCCGCTCCACCCGACGGTGCGGGGAGTTCGGCGCCTCCGGATCGCGCAGGCAGCTCAGCCCCGCCGGAAGGCGCTGGAAGCTCGGCACCTCCCGAAGGTGCGGGGAGCTCAGCTCCGCCCGCGCGCGCGGGAAGTTCCGCTCCCCCTTTCGGCGCGGGAAGCGACGGCGGCCCACCTTTCGGAGTTGGCAATTGCGGCGGCCCACCCTTCGGCGTCGGCAGCTGCGGCGGCCCGCCCGACGCACCAGAAGAGCCGTCCCAGCCCCCCATCATCGTCCCTTTGGGCGTGGATCCGGAGAGGTTTGCCGCGAACTCGGGCACCGACGCGATCGATTCCCAGCTCTCTTTGTCGGTCGAAATCTCGGCGTCACCGCCGAGTTTGTTCGACTTGAGCATCATCGAGATCGCGTTCGGCTCGAAAGGTCCGAAGACCTTGCCGGTCGCACGTTTGACGTAATAGCGCTGTTTGCTCACGGCGCCTCCACCGTCGAGGAGGGTGCTCGAGCCAGCCGCAACCGCACCACCGGCTGGTTCGACTCGAAAGTTATGCGAACACTTCGGACATCTCATCGGCATGCCGTTGGCGGGCACGCGGGAGTCGTCGATATTGTAGGTTGCGTCGCAAGAGGGACATTGGATCTTCATACAGAGCGACTGCGTTCACTGGGCATCGACCACATGCAGACCGTGGTCGCGTCGATTGGTGTAGAAAGTGCTGCCCGCAGCGTACCGCCTAAACGACGACGTTGGCAAGGAAACTGGGGCTTGCGCGAGCACCGGTACAACGTCGATTACATCGCCCGCACGGCACCGAATTCCTTCGCCCCGCTCCACTCACCGCCCCCAACCTGAGATCCGGAGCCCCTGGCGACCTCACGAGGCGCCAAAAACAAAGCGGGCCCGGCGATCGCCGGGCCCGAAAACAGCCATCCAATTCAATCCAAACCGGCCACTACATTTCGCCGGGGAACGTCCCAATCTGAGCCGTGAACATCGTCGTCGCTCCGGCTCCGTCGTTGCCGTTCGGGAAGGTCACGTCGAACTGACACTCACCAGCGGCGAGCCCTTCGATCGCAACGAATCCCTCCGAGTTCACAAACTGACCCGGATCCTCAGGGGTCTCGTTGTTGCGCACATCGCAGATCTCTGGCGTCAACGACTGAACCGTCATGTCGGCCTGCGCCTGACAAACGATGTCTTCTCCAACCGCCGGCCACACGTAGATGAAGTTCGTCTCACCCTCGATGACACGGAAGTTCGGCGAGTCGTCGTTCACGCTTGCGCCGGTGATCTGCGACTCTTCAATGAGTCGAATCGTGAGCGAGGTATCGTCGACCGTCGAGGAGAGCGTGTAGTCGCCCGGCGTTGCGCCAAGATCGAGCCGGAGGTTCGCCTGGTCGGTCGAGTTCGCCTGCAGCGTTCCCAGCCCCTCTTGGAGTTCGACCGGGTAGTAGCCGTAGCCGATGACCTGTGTGCCGTCGGCGAGTTCCATGTCGAAAGGCACGAGCACGTCAGACTTTCCAACCGGATAGAGCCCAAGCTCGTTTCCGGTACAAGTATGGCTGAGCTTGAGCACTTCCGGGACTGCAGCACGCATGTTCACCGAGTCTTCGACCTCACCTTCGGGTCCATCGGCCAACACTTCTACCAAACTGTTCCCTTCGCCGTTCCCGACGAGGATGAAATTGTCGCCGGAGAAGCTATCGACGAGGAGCACTTCTTCGTCGGTGAACACGTCGGAGATCGACACCGGCTGCCGATCACCCGCAGTTTGCACCTTCAGTTCGAGCTTCGCGCCGACCGCGATCGGCTTGTTGAAATCCGAGGTCAGATCATCGGTCGTGTACGAAAACTCTAGGTTCCCGCTATTGCCCGTAATGCGAGACGAGCAACCCGTCGCGATCCAACCTCCGGCCAACACGGCGCCCACTGCAAGCGAGCGCCAGATGATATCCTTTCGTTGCTGCATGATTCCTCCGTGTGCCTTGAGTGCACTTCCTGCGTTTATGAGACCGCAAACCACGTGCCAGCATTCAAGATCCCCGCAGAATCACAAGAATTAAGTCGCCGCGTGCGTTCGAAGCGGCACGGATGTCACGGGTGGAGTACGTTTTGGGCACCCCACATGCCGCGAGGTTTATCCCGAATCGGTTTTGCCGTATCCATGTGCCACATCAACGGAGGTATCTCATGACACCACGCACCATCGCGCTCGCCCTCTCGGCCGCATTTTGTCTTACGTTCGCGACCGTCAGCCCTGTCTCGGCACAGGACAATTCTCCCGTCGTGAAGAAAGGCGACGAGAAGCAGATGTCCGCCAAAGAAAAGGACATCCGTCGCTTCTTGAAGGTGACCGGCGCCGCCGAACTCGCGACTCAGACCATGAAGCAGATGGTCGGCATGTATAAGCAGCAGATGCCGCAGGTTCCGGCCAAATTCTGGGACGACTTCCTGAAAGAAGCCAAAGCCGAGAACCTCATCGACCTGCTGGTTCCGATCTACGACAAGAACCTGAGCCACGACGACGTCAAAGCGCTGATCAAATTCCACGAATCGCCCGCAGGAAAGCGCTACACGGCAGCACTCCCCAAGATCACGGCCGAATCGCAGGCCGCCGGTCAACAATGGGGCATGGCCCTCGGCCAAAAGGTCTTCCAGAAGCTTCAGGAGGAAGGCTATCAGTGAGCGGGAACAGTTCCTGCCGCTGCGGCTGGACAAGTTTCTGCGCGATGCTGCAGGCCTGAGCCGCCGTGAATCCGCGGCCGTTTGGGAACAAGGCTTGATCCACGCGCCCGTAGACGACCTCGCCGGACTGGTGTTCCCCGGAGACGAAGTACGACTTCGAGGAGCTCGACTGCGTTGGTCGTCCCCGTCGCACTACTTCCTGTTCCACAAACCCGAGGGGGTACTCACGGCTCGGTCGGACCCCTACGGTCGAAAGGCGCTCGACGGGTGGCTTGCGGACTTGCCGGCCAACGTGTTCCCCGTCGGCCGCCTAGACAGAGCGACGACTGGCCTGTTGCTGCTCACCGACGACGGAGACCTCGCGCACCTGCTGGCGCATCCCGAGTTCCACGTTTCTAAGGTCTACGAAGCGACGCTCGATGCGAGCAATGAGCCGTCGCACGTGGATGTCGATGCATTCATGACCGGCCTGGAGCTTCGCGACGGGCCCGCACAGGCGCTCCGATGCGAGGTTGCCTCGCACCCACCGACCGTTCTGCGCATCGAGGTAGACGAGGGCCGAAACCACCTCGTACGAAACATGGTCGCCGTTGCGGGTTTGGAATTGGCACAGCTTCACCGGGTCTCGTTCGGCCCGATCGAACTCGGCGACCTCGCTGCCGGCGAGTTCCGAGAACTCGAAGGAGAGGTAGTGTCAGAGATCTGGAACGAGGTCGGTGGGCTCGAGCTCGTTCGCACTCGGCGGCTAAGGGCGCTCCGGGAAAAGAGCGAGCGGTGGACGGCCGAAGGTCGACCACACCACAGACTGAATGCGTATCTGGAGGAGTTTTGACGGTCGCTTTTTTCGATATGGACGAGACACTGCTGCACGTGAACTCAGCGAACCTATGGGTGAAACACCTGTGGGAGAGCGGCGAGATTTCGCGGGTCGACCTCGTAAAGACGTTCGGCTGGCTCATCGGCTACAAGTTGGCGCTCGTCGACGTCCGCAAGCTCGCCGACGACGCGGTCGCGCGTATCGCGGGCGAGTCCGAAGAGCAGATGCGACAGCGAGTGCAAGACTGGTACGAAGCCGAGATTCGGCCGCACATCATCCCCGAAATGGTGGAGCGCGTGGAGGACCACAAAGAGCGTGGGCACCGGACGGTCATGCTTACGGCATCTTCACCTTACGTGGCGGCTCCCTGCGCGGCAGACATCGGCATCGACGACTTTCTGTCGACGAAGTTCGAGGTCCGCGACGGTGTGTTCACCGGGCGGCTCGATGGACCGATGTGCTACGGCGCTTCCAAGGTCACGATCGCCGAGCAATATTGCCGCGATCATGGGCTGAGTATCGACGGATCTTGGTTCTACTCCGACTCGTACACCGATCTCCCCATGCTCGAACGAGTGACCCACCCGGTCGCTACCAATCCAGATCCGAGGCTGCTCCGGCACGCACGTCGTGCCGGCATGGAAACCCTCGAGTTCCGACGGTGAACCCCTTCGTCGCCAACGGCCATAGAACATGGTCTGGGCCGTGTGCTACAAGACGCGCGTCCCGAGAGTGAGACAACTCGCCGTGAAAACAGTACAGCTCGTGTTTCAGTCGGTTCGCCGAAATCGACGCGATTTCATCTTCTCTTCGATCGGAATCGTCATCGGCATCGGCACGCTCTTCTTCTTCACGGCGCTCGGCGCCGGGATCCAGGAGGGCGTGCTGGAGCGCGTCTTCAGCATTCGAAACCTCGAGGTCGTCAAGCCCTCGTACGACGTCGGCGCGTTCCAAACCGACGGTATCTTTGGCGGCGGCGCGAAGCTCGACGACGCGATGGTGGAACGACTCGCGCTGATCCCCGGCGTCGACGGTGTCTTCCCGAAGATGAAGCTGACGTTTCCTTCGAGCGTCCGCGGCGGCAAGGAGTTCATCGGGAAGGACATGATGGGCGAACTCATCGCCGACGGAATCCCAGAAGAGTTGGTGGGTGAGGTAGATGGACCGGTCGCTTTTCGGGATTTCGAGGCGATCACGTGCACCGCTGATGACGCTTGCCCGACTGGCTACGGATGCATCGACGGCATGTGCGCTGGCTCGTCGTGCGACCCCGCCGAATCGGGCTCGGAATTCGGCGGGAGCTGCGGCGGTAAATCCTACTGCGACGCGACGACTTCGACCTGCCGCATGCCTATCCCAGTCATCGCGAACCCCAAGATGCTCGAGCTCTTCAATGGGTCGGTACATACCGCGCTCGGCGGTGCTTCGGGCGGACTCTCCAAGATTCCAAAGCTCAACGAAAAAGCGCTCGTCGGCTTTGAATTCGAGGGCGTCTTCGGTCGCAGCTACCTTGGCCGAGCGTCCACGGGCGACGCATTCGCTCGACGCATGATCTTGGTCGGATTCTCAGACAAGGCCATCGATATCGGGGCGACGGTGCCCATCGGCTATGTCCAGCGCCTGAACGCGAAGTTCCCAAACGCGCGGTTCGACGGGACGTACCATTCAATCGTGCTCCAGGCCGCGTCAAACGACGTCGTGGCCGAGATCGCACGCCAGGTCACCGAAGACGTCGGTCTGGCACTTTCGGACAAGTACGAGACCGCGCAGCGGGCGGGCCTCATGATTCTGCTCATCACGCTCGTCTTCAATCTGATCAGCCTCATCATCCTCGCCATCGCCGCGGTGAACATCATGCACACCTTCTTGATGATCATCCTCGAGCGACGGCGCGAACTGGCCCTGATGCGCGCGCTCGGCGCGACGAAAGGTCGCATCCGGCTGTTGGTCTTGGGCGAAGCGACGCTCCTCGGAGTCTTTGGAGGAATCGCCGGCGTGCTGCTCGGATTCGCCGGCACCCGCGTCATCGATTTCGTCTTCCAGACTCAGGTCGCCGAGTTCCCGTTCAAGCCCGAGAGCCTGTTCGCGACGGAGCCGTGGATGGCGCTGGGAGCGATCGCTGTCGCCCTCCTCTTCTGCTGGATTGGTGCGCTCTTGCCTGCGTTTCGCGCGTCAGCGATCGACCCTGCTGCGGCCCTGGCTGGCCGATGAAGATCGGCCTCATTTCCGACACGCACGGGCTACTCCGCCCCGAAGCGGCCGAAGCGCTAGTCGGCTGTGAACACATCCTGCACGCCGGCGATGTCGGAACGCCCGAAGTCCTCGACGAACTTCGGGCAATCGCTCCGGTCACCGCGATCCGCGGCAACGTCGACACCGAACCGTGGGCACAAGCGCTGGCCGAGACGGAGCTGGCCGAGCTCGCGGGGTGCTCCTTCTATCTTGTCCACAGTGAAGACTGGCTCGACCTCGACCCCAAATCCGCCGGCATCGATGTCGTTCTCTCAGGGCACAGCCATTCGCCCGCCTTTTCGCTGCGGCGCGGCGTCTACTTCATCAACCCCGGCAGCGCCGGACCGCGAAGATTCTCGCTGCCCATCACGCTCGCAACCCTCTCGCTCGAGTCGGGCTCAATCACGAGCTTCGAGCTCGTCCGGCTCGCCTAGCCGGCGGTTTCAGGTCGTTTCAGGTGACTCAGTAGCACCTCCACCTACACTTCCCTTCATGAATGAATGGAAGGAAGTAATGAACGACTACAAAAGTAAGTATGGCCGCATCGTAAGCTTCAATGCGATGGATGGCACCGGGTTCATCGAGCTGGAAGACGGCGATCGAGTCCAGTTCGCGTACTCCTCGCTCGACGACGTGGACCCTACCCACCTTGGGCCGGTGGAAATCTCGGGGGTGCGAGAAGGGGCGGCCGGACCACTGGCTGCCCGCGTGGCCAAAGCCGGCTCCGAGCGCGGTTTGTCCGACTGATTGACAATACCCCCCGGCCCAACAAGACTACGCGCGACGCAAAACCGGAGAGATTCATGCGCCAAATGTCCTTGTTGCTCGCCCTTTTCCTGTTCTCCGCTGTCGCCTGTGATGGTGGCTGCGGAAAGAAGGAAGCGAAGATTCCTGAAACGCCGGTCGAACGTGTGGAGCAGATGGCTTCCCACTTGCCGACCAACACCGAATTGGCAGTCTTCGTCGGCGACATCGACGCGAGCCGCAAGTCGCTCAACACGCTCAAGGACAAGCTCGGCCAACAAGGGCTCGTCGACACCGTGAAGACGCAGTTCCGAAACGATTTCGGTATCGACCCGCTCAGCGAAGAGTCGTGGAAGAATGCCGGTGTCGCGCCGAAATCCGGATTCACGGTTGGATACGTGCGCAGCCGCGTCGTCTTCATGACTTACGTCGAGAACCGACAGAAGTTCGAGAAGGTTCTGACGGAGAAGACCAAGAAGGCCTTCGGAATCGAAGCCGTGGTCAAGTCCGAGAAGCAGGGCAAGATCGACATGAAGGTCCTCAGTCAGGACCCAGCCCGCCAGATCGCGTGGCTGTACAAGGGCAAGCTCGCAATCGTCGTGCTGCCCGCGACATCGGGCCAGGGTGCCCTCATGGAAGGGAGCGCCCGCCAGGTACTCGCGACGGCCTCGGAGACCACCAAGGAGACGGGCATTCCGTCGACCGCCGGCTGGGCTGACTTCACCAAGCGCCTCGCAAAGAACTACCCCATCACCGCGTACCTCAATTCGCAGGCGTACCTCGCCCGCGACGAGGTGAAGAAAGAGATCGCCGAAGACCCCACTCTTGCGACTTCAGCGGACTGGGCGAACAAGAACGTGAAGTACGTGGGTGCAGGTTTCCGCGTGGAAGGAGCCGAAGCTCGCCTCGACGTGTTCGGCGCAACCTCGAAGGAGTTCGTCGAATCGGCCAAGAAGGTTCAGACCGTTGCCAAGGCTTACGATTGGACCGGCTTTGCGACGGAGCACACCCTGCTCGGCCTGCGTGTGTCGGTCGATCCCAAAGCGGGATGGAAGCTCGCGATGGACAACCTTCCGGAAGACGAGCGGCGCGGCATTCAGCGACGCCTTCAGATCATGGGCGAGCAGTACGCGCTCGACATCGAAAAGGACGTCATCAACAAGCTGTCTGGCAACATCGGCCTGTTCTTCTATGGCGTTGCAGGCAACCCCCTTCAGCTCATGCAGGCCGACCCGGGCCTCATCGCGTCCAAGGCCGGCCTTCTCATCGCGATTCCTTTCGACAGCGCCGAGTCCCTCAACGCAGTGGTTCAGAAGGTCATGGGACCGCTCGGCCAGATGATCACTTCGCGACCGGCGAAGATCGATGGCGAGGATGACCCCACGATGACGGTCATCGAGCTGACCATGCCGACCGCACCGGGCCGCTTCTACGTCTCGGGCGAGAATCTCATCTTCGCGACGACCGCGTTCGGCGACTCGGCAATCAAGAAGTACCTCGACAAGCAGCGACCCGAGAAATCACTCGCGGAGGTCGACGATCTCAATCTCGGCAAAGAGTTCACCAAAGAGGCCAACTTCAACGGCATCTACTTCAACTCGAAGCGCGCCATGGACAACCTCGGCACCGTCATCGCGTTCAGCGGCCTCGGCGAAGTGCTCGCTCAGACCGAAGAAGCCGCGCTGACGTTCGGCGTGGAAGACGGTGGCCTCGCCGCGAGCCTTCGGGTCGACCTCAACGAAGCCGCGCCCGCAGCCGGCGGCCAGAAAGATGGTCAGGACAACCAACAGAAGCCGGACGAAAGCGGCCAATGATTCACGTCGCTGGTCTCTCGAAGTTTTACGGCAGTGGCGATGGCCAGACGACCGTGCTCTCGGATGTTTCGCTGACGATCGAAAGCGGAGATTTCGTGGCGATCGTCGGGACTTCCGGCTCCGGTAAGACGACGTTGTTGAACATCATCGGAGGGCTCGACACGGGCTGGACTGGGTCGGTGAAGGTCGAGGACACGTCGCTCGAGTCGCTCGGCGATACGGCGCTCGCAGCCATGCGCAACGAGAAGCTGGGATTCGTGTTTCAGCAGTTCAACCTGCTCGACCACCTCTCGGCGCTCGAGAACGTCGCCCTACCGGCGTTCTTCTCGACTGGCGAATCCGACGCTCGTGCTCGTGCTCGCGAACTGCTCGAGCGAGTAGGCCTCGCCGACAAGCTGGAGTCACGTCCGCCGGAGCTTTCGGGCGGTCAAAAGCAACGCGTTGCGATCGCGCGCGCCCTTCTTCAGAAGCCCCGAATCATTCTTTGTGACGAGCCGACGGGCTCACTCGACCGCGAGACCGGCATCCAGGTGCTCGAGATCTTTCGCGCGCTCAACGAAGACGACGACATCACGATCGTGATGGTCACGCACGAAGAACACATCGCTCAGATGGCGCGACGAATCGTGCGCCTGGAAGACGGCGTTGTCGTAGGCGACGAGCTCGTGGAGAGCTAGCCGCCTACGTTTTTAGTCCTCGAACGCATCGTCTTCAGAAACTTCCGAGACTTCTTCACCGGCCTCTTCGGAAGGTTCCTCGGCCGCGGGCTCCGCTTTTGGCTTTTCTTCGGGAGCATCGACCTCTTCGCTTTCGGACGGTTCGTCCGCTGGCTCGGCAGGCGCCTCTTTCACGGGCATCCCACCGACGCCAGGCATTGGCGGAGTGACCATCTCGACCTCTTCGGGCGAAATCTCCATCGTGCTCGCCATCTCCCGGCTCTTGAACTCCTTCTTAGGCGCACCGTCGCTCGGCCGCGGAACTTTGAGTCCGCTAGGCTTCGGTAGCTTGGAGCCAAGCGGAGATGTCGACTCCGAAGAAACGCTCGGAGGAGCGGCATCGCCCATTGCCTCCGCCGCTTTGGCGCGCTGGCGGTTCTTCGACTCGACCTGGGCGAGTTCGTTCAGGTCACGAACCGCGCTGGACTCTTGCGAACGAGCCGAGGGTGCCGGGCTCGCGGGAGCCGCCTTGGCCGCGGCCGGGGCTGCTGCCGGAGGAGCAACCACGACGCCGTCGGGGCCGGGTGCATCGATTCCGTCGGGCCAACGCGTCAAGATGTTGTGCTTGAGGCCCTTCAGCGACGCCCCACCCATGACCGTCGCTGTCAGATCGCAGTCTTCGACCGAGGCACCGTCGAGATTGGCTCGACGCAACACAGTCCCTCGCAGGACGGCGTCGTTCAGAACGGCATCTGCCAGGTGAGCGCCTTCGAGGTTGGTTCCGGAGAGGTCGGCGCCGGTCAAGTCTGCGCCAGCCAGATTCGCTCCGCGCATGTCGGCGCCTTGGAGTTGCGCGCCGGCAAGTTCTGCACCGTTGAAATTGGCGCCTCGGGCATCTGCGCCCTTCAAGTGAGCTCCCGCGAGTTTCGCTCGCTCGAGCTGCGCGCGCTCCAACATCGCCCGCTCCAACACGGCCTTCGTCATATCGGCCTCGCCCAACTTCGCCATGCGAAGGTCGGCTCCGACCATGTGCGATGCCGACAGCACCGCTCCAGTCAGGTCGGCGCCCCGAAGGAGCGCACCTTCGAACGACGCAGACTTCAGCACGGCTTCCTTCAGCGAGAGACCTGCGAAGTTCGCACGACCGAGGTTCGCCTTTTCGAAATCAGTCCGGTCCAGGCTGGCACCCTGGAAGTCGGCACCAAGAAGGCTGGCTCCTTTGAACACGCAGCCGTCGAGGCGAGCCTCGGTGAAGTCGGCTCCGTCGCCAGTTGCGCCGCTGAAATTGGCCTCAGAGAGATTTGCGCCCTTGAGGGTGCTCTCCTTGAGATTGGCGTTCGTGAGGGTCGCGCCGACGAAGCTGGTCTCGACGAGCCGCGACTTCTCGAGATCGGTTCGGTCGCCGGTCACGTTGTTGAAATTAGCTTTGGTGCCGTCGATGCGGCCCGCTTTCCACGCGGTGAGCTTCGCACCTTCGAGATTGGCTTCCTTCAGCTCGACGCCCGAGGTTGAGGCATCCTTGAGATCAGCCCCCGAAAGGTTGGCGTTGTTGAAGCTCGAGCCGGTCATGCGAGTGCCGCGGAACTTCGCGCTGTCGAACGTGCCGTTGTCTGCCTCGACGTCGGTGAGATCGGCCTCGTCGAAGGTCGCTCCCGTTGCGTCGACGTCCGTCAGCTTGGAGCCCGACATCTTGGCTTTGCCGAAGTTCGTTCCGGCCAGATTCGCAGACGTGAGATTGGCACCAATCAGGCTCGCCTCCCGCACGTCTGAGTTCGAGAGGTTTGCCTTCTCGAAATTCACTTCATCGAGCGAAACGCCTGAGAGCCGAATACCCGAGAGCGTCACGCCTGGGAGGTGTGCTCGTGACAGGTTGGTGCCCGTGGGTGCAGGGCGAGGCGCGGACGACTCGACGCGTTTGGGGGCGTCCTGTTGCACGACGACCGGCGCTGCCGGCTGCGGCGGCGCGACGGGCTGAGCTGGCGTCGGCGCCGTGAGCTTCTGAAGCTCGGAAAACCCGAACATGAGCCCCATCCCGAAGAAGATCATGAGCGGATACTTTGCGCCGTCCGAGATGTCGGCTCCTCCGATGATGAAGAGGATGATGATGCAGATAACGCTTGCGATGCCTACGCTCGCGAGCGTGACGACCGTTCGGTTGTTGCCCATGGAGGCCCCGGTTCGAAGGGTAACTTTGAATGATGTGGTTTGCCGCGATTGTCACACAAATCGAACGAGTCGAACAGTTTCGAGCGGCACTGTTCAAAGTGGAGTGTCGACGGCTACGATGTGGCCACAATCGACAATTCGTTCTGCTGACTCCGAAGCGCGGTATGCGACGAGCGGCCTAACTTGATGAGAGTTCAATGACCACTCGCTTTGCCGTGTTCACACTTGCTGTCGCGCTACTGGTGCCCGCCTCGGCATCTGCCTTTTGCGGATTCTACGTCTCGGGCGGCGGGGCGGACCTCTACAACGAGGCCACCCAGGTGGTGCTGATGCGCCACGAGAACATGACCGCGCTCTCGATGCAGAACAACTACAAGGGGCCCACGGAAGACTTCGCGATGGTCGTTCCGGTGCCAATCGTGCTCCAAGAAGAGAACGTCAAAACGCTCGAAAAGGCGCTCTTCGACAAGATCGACACGCTGTCGGCGCCACGACTCGTCGAGTACTGGGAAAGAGACCCATGCTGGGTGCCGCCACGCCCGCGCAAACTGAAGTCGATGAGGACCATGACAGTCGACGGCATGGCAATGCCTTCCGGTTCTGCAGAAAAACCCAAGGTGGTGGTCGAGGCGAAGTTTTCGGTCGCCGAGTACGACATCGTCATCCTGAGCGCGACCGAGGCCAATGCGCTGTCGGCATGGCTCGAGAGCAACAAGTACAAGATCCCGGCCGGGGCCACTCCGTACCTACAGCCATACATCGAAGCGGGAATGTACTTCTTCGTCGCCAAGGTCGACGCCCAGAAGGCGAAGTTCGAGAATGGCGAGGCGGTGCTCTCTCCACTGCGATTCCACTACGAATCGGACGAGTTTTCACTCCCCGTGCGGCTGGGGATGATCAACTCGGCCGGCAAGCAAGACCTGCTCGCATACATTCTCGCGCCTGGTCAGCGATATGAAACGGCGAACTACCCAAACGCGACCATCCCAACGAACCTCGAGGTCAATTCTCAGGTGAAGGACAACTTCGGCGGCTTCTATGAGGCTCTCCTGACCGAAACGCTCGAGAAGAACCCCAAGGCAGTCGTGACCGAGTACGCGTGGGCCGCCTCGTCGTGCGACCCGTGCCCACCCGGCGTCGTCGGGGGCACGACCGTGAACGCCCAAGATCTACTCGCGCTCGGCGCAAAAGACATCGGCGCACCCGAGTCGAATCTCGGGTGGGTCCTCACACGACTGCACGCTCGATACGAACCCGATGACATCGGCGAAGATCTCGTCTTTCGCAAAGCCCCGCCAATACTCGGCGGACGGGAGATTGGGGGACCCAACGGCGACATCGAACGAAAGGTTTCAGTCGGCCAGTCGAACAACTTCCAGGGCCGGTACATCATCCGAAACGAGTGGAGCGGCCCCGTGGAGTGCGAGAACCCGGTCTACGGACGCTGGGGCGGGCCGCCATCGGGTGGCGATGGACTTCATACGGCGCCGAGCGCGAACACTCGTGGCGGCGAAGTCGCGCCGGCGAACCTGCCGCTGGCCAAGCTCGTGAAAGAGATGCCGAAATTCACTAGTGAATCCATCGAATCGCCGGAAGCTAAGCCCGCCGAAGAACCTCCGAAAACCCCGGCCTTGGAAGAGTCCGAGGCGCCGCCCGCCGAGGAGGCACCGAAGAAGAAGTCAGGATGCGCTACGGGAGGCCCCGCACCGATCGAAGTTTCGCTAATGCTCGTGGCGATGGTCCTCGCGGGACGACGGCGACGATCGACTTGCGAATGGAACAAATGAGGTCCTGAACACTCCAAATATCGAGCCGCAGATACCGGTCCGAACCGAGGAAACCATGCTTCGACGCGCACTCTTGATCATCATCGCACTCTCGTTTGTTCCATCTTCTGCCGCCGCGTTCTGCGGCTTTTACGTGAGCGGCGGCGGCGCGGATCTCTACAACGAAGCAACTCAAGTCGTCTTGATGCGCAACGGCCAGAAGACCGCGCTCTCGATGCAGAACAACTACCAGGGGCCGACCGAAGACTTCGCGATGGTCATCCCGGTGCCCGTGATTCTGCAGGAGGAAAACGTGAAGACGCTCGAGAAGAACGTCTTCGACAAGGTCGACAAGCTCTCGGCGCCGCGTCTGGTCGAATATTGGGAGCGAGACCCTTGCATGCAGAACCTCGGCTACGGCGATGGATTCGGCAACTTCGGCTCCCTCGGCATGGGAGGACTGGGAATGCGAGGTTCGGGGCGAGGCGGCGGTGGCGCGGTGATTGTCGAGGCGGAATTCTCGGTCGGCGAATACGACATCGTGATTCTGAGTGCCCGAGAAGCAACTGCACTCGAGAACTGGCTCAAGGACAACAAGTACAAGATTCCAGACGGCGCCGAGCCCTACTTCCGCCCTTACATCGAACGCGGACAGTACTTCTTCGTCGCCAAAGTGAACTCACAGAAGGTGAAGTTCGAAGACGGAAAGGCCGTCCTCTCGCCCCTTCGATTCCACTACGACACCGAAGAGTTCTCCCTGCCGATTCGGCTGGGCATGATCAACTCCACCGGCAAACAAGACCTGCTCGTCTACATCCTCGCCCAGAACCAACGCTATGAAACGGCGAACTACGATAACGTCACGATTCCCACCAACATCGAAGTGAACCCCCGCGTGAAGGACGACTTCGCCGGATTCTACGAGGCCCTCTTCAGCAAGACCGTGGAGGAAAACCCAAAGTCGGTCGTGACCGAGTATTCCTGGGGCGCAGCAAAGTGCGACCCGTGCCCGACCGGCGTCGTAGGTGGCGCGACGATGAGCGCCACGGACCTCCAGACGTTCGGAGGCGACGTGATCGGAGCAAACTGGCGAAACCCGTGGTCGGGTTGGGTCCTCACGCGCCTCCACGCTCGCTACCAGCCAGATGACATCGGCGAAGACCTCGTCTTCAAGAAGGCCGATCCGATCATGGGGGGCCGCGAGGTTCGAGACGCCGACGGAGCGATCGAGAAAGGCTTCACGACCGGCTCCACAAACAACTTCCAAGGCCGCTACATCATTCGCAACGAATGGGAAGGCGAAGTGAAGTGTGATGAGCCAGAACGCGGCATCTGGGGCGGGCCACCAAACGCGTACGGAATGACCCTGGTTGCCGAGACGGTACTGCTGCAGATGCGTCGCTCCAAGCTCTCGGGCGACCAAATGCCGTCGGACGAAGAACTTCTCGCAGCCCCGAAGACAGTCGAGGAGCGGGAAGCCATCGCGTATCACCTGCGGCGAAAATTCGGATACTCAGAAGCACCGTCGTCGGGCGGAATGCCCACCGCGACGAGCCCCAATACTCGCGGGGGCGGAATCGCCACTGCCCCGGCAACGCTGGGCGCGTTCCTGCGTGAGCCGGTTCCAGAGCTGAAGGCGGAACCGGACGAGAGCGCTGCGAAGCAATTGGACGAGGCTGCGGCTGCGGCGGCTCCGAAGCCAGCGCCAGCCGCCGAGGGAGACGCCGGCGAGCCAGACACCATTTCGGCCGACGACAGCAAACCTGCCGCAATGAAAGCCCAAGGCTGCGCCACCGGTGGACGGAGCGGTGCTTTGAGCTACCTCGCATTCCTCGCGTTGCTCATTGGGATTCGCCGACGCAGATAGGAGCTTTTCCCTCCCCCAGGCCTAAAAGAACCCAACAAAATTGGTCTAACCATTTGAATTTGCGCATTCGAATTGGTAGGACCAACGCCCGTAACCACATGGAAGATGAATATCCGGCCGAGACGCAGGGTCTTCATTCACATGTAGGTAAATGTAGTTCTATGGATGACATCAACGTGAACATCCTCTAGCCTTCGCCGCAAATCGGACGGGGCGTGGGATGTCGAACGGGGCGAAAAAGTCAACGATGAGCGCAAGTTACGACAGCGAAATTCAGCTTCGAGATACGGACCACGAGGAGACCGCCGTCTTGAGCGACCTCTTCGAGGCGCTCGAATCCGCCGACGACATACCGACATTCGGGGAAGGGCCTTCCGGCAGCGCGTTCATCGCGAAGCCTGAAATGGAACTCCACACCCTCATGCCCGAAGGGCCATACACGCTGCGAATCCTGGGGAAGGTTTACGACGAGGTCTACGATGACCTCCTCATGGAGTTGCTCAAACGAGGGCTACTGACGGGCGCCGAAGTGTGGCGAGCTCCGGCTTGGATTCCATTCTCAGACCACCCCGATTTCGGAGCAATTCAGTCGCATTTGAGCGACGAGCTCGAACGAATCGTCCAGCGAAAACGACCGCGTGAACACACGCCGCAGCCACACTGGAAGGTTCCCGAGGATGTCCGAAAGACGGACGAAGTCACCCGTCCACACGTTCCGAGAGATGAGATTTTCGGACTCGAGCAATCTTCTGACGGTCTCGAGCAGAGCTCCGATGCTGGTCACGCCGAAGACTCTGAAGCCCTCGAAGACTGCCGGAAAACGGCGGAATTCACGTTCGACGCGAGCGAGCTTTTGGACGCCGACGACGGTCCGACTCGCCAAATCTCGGGAGAAGTTGTCGATGATCTGGCACTCGAGGTGGAAGAGTTTCTCGACAACCCATTCGCCGACCAGATTCCCACCGACATCAGCCAACCGCTCGACCTGGTCGAGGCGAGCGAAGAGTCGATTGAGACGCGAGAGGTAGACAGCCCGCTGCTCGCCACGGAGATCCCGACTCGGGAACGACCGAAGCAGGAACGTCCGCGAAAAGCGTCACCGCTCGAGGGGAGCCGTTCGGCCGCGACCGCATTTCCCACCGCCGCAAATCCAAAATCTGGCCCCGAAAGGGGTGTGGTTCCGGCTCCGCCATCCGCGATTTTGAAGCCATCTCGGCGGCGAGTAGCGACCGCGGATGTCCGGGCAATTCAGTCCGTGGAGGTGAAGGAACCTTCGCGCGTTCCGACCTGGGTGGTCTACCTCGCCGCCCTCGCGATTGTTCTTTCCCTGATCTCGATCGCGGTTCTCGCCCTACGTCATTGGACCCGCGACGCGGATGCGACACCCACGTCGGTCGTACAACCGTCGCCGGCGATACAGGCCGCTCAATTGAGAGTGAATGGCGCGCTTCCGCAGCCCTTTACCGACGCCCGCGACGTTGCGGCTGTCGCGGCGAGCCTCGGCGACGTTTCACCCAGCGAGAAGCTGTGGGTGCTCGAATCACTTCACGCCGCTCAACCTAACGCCGAGACCGCAATCCGACTTGCCGAAGCCCGCCTCGCCTCAGGCGATTTCGATGAGGCTCGGAATGGTGCGGTCGAAGGTCTCATGCTCGGTGCTGACGAAGATGACGCGGCGGAAGTGTTCTCTGCGGCGGTGCGACGCGATGAGTCGCTTCGGGCTATGCGCGCCGAATTGATGACTGCCGACCAGCTGAAGTCTCTCAAGTCGGGAAGCGATCACTTGCTGATGCAGCTTACCGACGGCCGGCGAGGTGTCCTGATTCCATCCACGCAGAATGATCCGAATGCACACGACCCTGCGATCGCGCTCGCCAGCCTCTGCGACGTGTTGGATTGCAGCTTCGAAGTCGCCGAGACCAGCCGCGTCTGGGTCACCAAGGCGCTTCTGGAATCCTCGCTTGCCGAGACTCCTCGAGAGGGCGAACTCGCCATCGATGAGATGCTTTGGGCGACGAGTGAACACGGGGAGATCGTGGAAGGAGCAATTGTCATCTTCCCGAGCGGTTCGACGCCATTTCCAATTACCGATCTCGACGTTTGGCGGCCATGGCTCGCCGGAACGCGTGCTTCCGAGCAGGATGCAGCAGATTTCGCGGGCATGCTGAAGACTGCGCGAGTGCCTGTTTCGAAGCGACACGACATTCGGCGAGATCTGTCGTCGATGCTGACGGTCGATTTCCTCGTGAACAACTGGAGCCGAATCCCAGCGGACGAACACACCACGACGGTGTTCGACGGCGGCAATCTTGTGTCCATTCGGCACTCGGCGGCGTTCGCGACCAGATCGTCGAAACGTGTCTCCGGAAGATTCGGATGGGTCGAGGTTTTTGACCGCGACCTGATCGCTCGAATCCGCCTGCTCCGCCCCGAAGCGCTCGATCCGATCGTGTTCGCCGGCGACGACCCAGTCACCGCAGCCCGCGCTGAGGAGTTCTGGAAGCAACGCGAACAACTGATCGAAGTCGTTGAGGACACCGAACTGCAGCGCGGCGAAGAGGTCTGGCTGACCGAGTAACCCAACGGTCGCGACTTCTTGCTCCGTTTGCTATCGTCCCGTCGTCAACGCACTCGAAAACGACGGAGTCTACGATGGCACTCACACCGCCAATGAATCTGCAGAAATGGGTCGACGACAATCGCGACCTTCTCAAACCACCGGTCGGAAACAAGAAGATCTGGGAAGACCAAGACTTTGACGTATTCGTCGTCGGCGGCCCAAACGCACGAAAAGACTTCCACATCGACCCCTCTGAAGAGTTCTTCTTCATGATCGAAGGGGACATGACCCTCAAGATCGTCGAAGACGGCGAGGTGAAAGATATCCCGATTCGTGAAGGGGAGATCTTCCTGCTTCCGTCGATGATTCCACACTCACCGCAGCGACCCGCGAACACGGTTGGTCTCGTGATCGAACACAAGCGTCCAGAAGGCGCCGAGGACGGGCTCCGTTGGTACTGCGACGACTGCGGTGAAGTCCTGCATGAAGCGTGGTTTCCGCTCGAAGACATCGTGACGCAACTGAAAGCGGCCATCCAAGGCTTCTGGGCCGACGATGAAGCGCGCACTTGCGACAACTGCGGGCACTACCTCGAACAGTAGTCCTCGCACCACGAAGTCTGGCCCCACTACCCTCGCGCCCCGTCCACCATGAAAATCGACATCCACGCACACATTCTACCCGACGGCTGGCCCGACCTCCGCGAACGGTACGGCTACGGCGGGTTCATCCAGCTCGACATCGTCGACGGCTGCGGCAAGATGATGAAAGAGGGGGAGCTCTTCCGCGAAGTAGAAGCAAACCTCTGGGACCCCGAAACGCGCACGAAAGAGTGCGACTCGTTTCAAGTGGACGTGCAGGTCTTGTCAACCGTCCCAGTGATGTTCAGCTACTGGGCGGAACCGGAGGACACGCTCGACCTCTCGATGTTCCTCAACGACCACATTGCCCGGTGCGTCGCAAAGTTTCCGACCCGCTTCGTTGGATTGGGCACGGTC
The DNA here is from genome assembly GCA_964384605.1 of uncultured Bradymonadales bacterium. Classification (GTDB taxonomy): domain Bacteria; phylum Myxococcota_A; class Bradymonadia; order Bradymonadales; family Bradymonadaceae; genus CAYLMO01. The sequence goes on from CAYLMO010000018.1 coordinate 53,937, forward strand.
CCGATGCAGGCGCCGCAACTCGCAGCAAAAGAGCTTCGGCGATGCATGACGGAGCTGGGCTTTCCCGGCGTCGAGATCGGAACCCACATCAACAACACGAACCTCGACGACCCGATGTTCGATGCGTTTTGGGAAGAAGCCGACGAACTCGGTGCAGCCATCTTCGTGCACCCTTGGGACATGATGGGGTTCGAACAGCTCCGCAAGTACTGGATGCCGTGGCTTGTGAGCATGCCGGCCGAGACTTCTCGCGCCATCTGCTCATTGACTATGGGTGGCGTCTTGGAACGGTTCCCGAACGTGCGATTCGCCTTCGCACACGGCGGCGGTTCGTTCCCGGCGACATTGGGCCGCATCGAACACGGATTCGCCGTTCGGCCGGACCTCTGTCAGGTCGAGACGACGCGCAGCCCTGGCGAATTCCTCGACCGCATCTACTTCGATTCGCTCGTACACGACGCCGATACGATGGACTTCCTGATCGACAAAGTTGGCTTCAAGCAGATCGCGCTCGGCACGGACTACCCCTTCCCCCTCGGCGAACTCGAACCCGGCAAGCTGGTCGAGTCGATGTCCCTGACCAGTGAAGTGAAAGAGCGCATCCTCAGCGGAACTGCGCTCGAATGGCTGGGGCTAGATCGGGAACAATTCGAAACCGACGCGAGCCGCGCCCACTCCGAGAGCCTCAAGTCGTGATCGCGACAATCCAACACGAAGGCCGTTCGTGGGTCGTCGACCTGGGGAATCCTCTCGACATCTCGATCAAGCTCGAGTTTTCAGGCCCACAACCGAACGCGTTCGGACTTCCCCGCGCGTCTGCCGAGCCATTCCGCGCCGGCGACTTCGTCGGAGACACGCGCCAAGGCGGTAGCGTGAACTGTGAGAACGTCACGCTGAATCCGCACGGAAATGGCACGCACACCGAGTGTGTAGGCCATATTGTCGATGAACGAGTCCCGGTCGCCGACATCCTCCAAGATACCTTGTCGCTGGCGCTGGTCGCCACTGTTCAACCTGTCGGACTGGGCGATTCCGGCGAGTCCTACGCGGCGAAGCACTCGCCAGACGACTCGGTGGTAACAGCCAAGTCCTTGCGCAAACCACTCGAACAATTCGCCGCTCTACAAGCCGAGGCACTCGTCCTCCGAACGCTCCCTAATCCGCCCTCGAAGCGCACTAGAAATCACAGCGGAAACGCCCCTACGTTCTTCACGACCGAGGCGATGCGCGCAATTCGCCAGTACAACGTGAAGCATCTTCTCGTCGACTTCCCCTCCGTTGACCGCGAAGAAGACGACGGTCTCCTGCCAAACCATCACATTTTCTGGGACGTCCCGGCTGGAACGCACGACCTCATCAATGTCCCAAGCCCAGCGACCATCACCGAACTCACCTACGTCCCCGACCTCGCCGACGATGGGCCCGCGTTCCTGACCATCCAGATCCCCGACTTCGCCCTCGACGCCGCCCCATCCCGCCCTCGCCTGTTCCCCTCCTCCCCCCTCTAACACCCCCGGGGTGCTCACCTCCCCACTCCCCCCCGCGCCCCTCGTCATTTTCCGTCCCCCCTTTTTCACCCCCCACCACTTTCCCAATTCCGACGCAACCCCGTCGATATCGGCTGCGAAACACCGACGACCAAACAGAATTCGTGCCCGAACACACCACCAGACAGAGCTGTGCGCCAACGTGATGACCACGCCCGCAAGTCATGCTCGACCAGGTCTGGCCGAACCTATTCGAAGTGAACTACGGCGGAGGAAGCGCGTCGAAGCCGAATCTGGATACCATCGCGACCGTGCCGTATGGGAACGCGACTGCGGTTTCACCATCCTTCACTCTCTGCAGCTGACGCCGGTAGAAACGCCGAAACGCGCGAAGTTGAGCAAACAACCGTGCTAGTAGGCGTTGATCGCTCCCGGCAAACGCGATTTCCTTGCTGCTCCTCATCGGTTTCCCGGCCTCAAAGGGTGTTCTGGAAAGCACCCATTCCAACGGCAAAAACCCCGGAGCATCAGGCCCATGAGTGTACTTGTGCACCCAGGTCGCAGTCAGCGCATGCACGGCCGCTGCGGTAATCGCGAACCACTGGGATTTGGTGAAACCGTGTCTGGCTGCCCGCGGAGGAACTTCTAGCTGCACCTCGACTTCTTCGGACCATCGCCTCCGACTGAACCAACGGTCTGGTCGCTCGATTACCAGCGGCTCTATCAGGAACTCTCGCCGGCTCGTACATCCGTTTAGAACAGATGTATCGGCAGTGATACGGGCTGCCACCGGATTGTTCTCGACATACTGAATCGCCGAAATCTCTGCAGCCATGTCGGTGAGTGCAATCTGCTGCGGCCGAACCTGAGGATCGTAGACGGGCACGTCATAGTACTCCCAATAGTCTTGCAACCAGCGAGCGAAAACCGAGTCTATGAACCCCTGGAACTCGCAGATCTGAGAGTATTCGCGATTCGGATCATTGTCGTGCGCGACTATGTGTCCATGCGTTCCCATCAGCGACCAAGCTGACACGCTCATGTCGAACTTGTCGCATGCACGTCCAACGATGAAGAGAAACGCCTCGGCGACCTCTTCGTTGGGTGGGGACCAGATTCGACCTCCCATGAAGCGAAAAATGCAGTGATGAGCCATTCCTGGAAGTTTCATTTTCGGTAGTGTCATTTGCTCCCCTCTCGCGGCACCAAGTTGGTTCCTTTCAAAGGGGTTTTCGGCCGTTCATCGAAATCGTTGCGTACTTTTTTTCGACTCGTCGTATTTTGACGGACAAAAAGCTCGGTAGACGGGGTCGGGTTCGCGGTGGATTGGTTGCACCCCGGGGGTGGAATGTTGGAGGGGAGGAGCACCTCGGGGGTGAAGTGGGTTGCGGGACGTTGGAGGGGAGGAGCACCTCGGGGGTGAAGTGGGTTGCGGGACGGATTACGGATTGGCGCGGTTGCGTTATGGTCGCGTGGGCTGATGCGTGGTGGAGTGATGGAAACGACAACGAACCGACGGACGTTTTTGGATCCTCGGGTGCTCGAGCAGCTGGGGACGATGCAGATCCGTGCGCAGACGTTGGTCGAGGGCATACTGGCGGGTATGCACCGCTCGCCTCACCGGGGTGGTTCCATCGAGTTTGCGGAGTACATCGAGTACTCGCCGGGCCACGAGATTCGGCACATCGACTGGAAGGTGTTTGGCAAGAGCGACAAGTATTACGTCAAGCAGTATCAGGACGAGACGAACCTGCGCGCGTACATGGTGTTGGACGGCTCAGGGTCGATGAACTTCGCAAGCGATGACGCGGAGATCACAAAGCTCCGGTATTCGAGCTTTCTGGCGGCGACCATTGCGTATCTGTTCCTACGGCAGGGAGACGCGGTTGGGGCGATCTCGGTAGACGATGAGCGGCAGACGTTTTTGAAGGCGAGCTCGAAGTCGACTCACCTGGATGACATCTTTCACATGCTCGAGCACTTGTCGGGGGAAGGCACAACGTCGCTCGAGAGCGCCCTCGAGGGTCTGGCGGAGCGGGCGCGCCCGCGTTCGCTCATTTTGATCTTTAGTGACCTGCTCGACGTGAGCGAGGACGCGTTGACCCTGCTGCGCGTGATGCGCAAACGACGTTACGAGCTGGCGCTCTTTCATGTGGTTGATCCCGCGGAAGTGTCCCTGCCCTACGAAGGGATGACGCTCTTTGACGATCTCGAGAGCGACGATGAGTTGATGGTCGATCCGGACGACCTTCGGGAGGCGTATCTGGAAGCGATTCAGGCGCATTTCGAACGCGTCGAGAGCGCTTGCTCGGAGTCGAACATTCCGTACTTCCGATTCCTGACGAACGAGCCGATTGAGTCGGTCGTCCTCGACTTTTTGCGAGGTCGAGCCGGATGAATTTCGTCGAGCCGCTGTTCCTAGTTGGTCTCCTCGCGGCCGCGCTTCCGGTGATCATTCACTTGATCAACCGGCGTCGGGCGGTTCGAGTGCCATTTCCGGCGGTACGTTTTCTGCTCCAGAGCCGCCGTCAAGAGGCGCGCGGCATCAAGGTTCGTCAGTGGCTTCTCATGGCCCTGCGAATCGCCCTGCTCGTGCTGTTCGCCCTCGCTCTCGCCAAGCCGTTCCTGCTCAGTAGCTCGGGAGTTTCCACCTCGGATCGACTTCCAACGGCGACGGTGTACGTCGTCGACACGTCGTTTTCGATGTCGAACGGCGACTGGTGGCCGCAGACAAAGGACGAGCTCGAGTCCCGACTCGACCGGGCACGTCCGTGGGACGAGGTCGCGTTGGTGTTTGCCATCGACGGCGCACCGACACCGGTTGGTCGCCTGACGACAGACAAGTCCGACCTCGAGGAGATCGTGGAAGGACTCGAGCCGTCGGAGTCGACAACCGACCTCCCGGCCGCCATCGAGACAGCGGCTAGCATCCTCGCGGCATCTCAGCTTCCGAATCGTCGAATCGTACTGCTCACCGACGAGGCGCGCGGGCCTCTACGGGATGGCGAGTCGCCTGATGTCGAGCTCCCCTATCAGATCGAGGTGTGGTCCCCCCGCACGAAGAACGAAGTGGAGAACATCGCCATCCAGTCGGTCGATTTCGTGCAGGAGGGGACTGGCTCCGAAGTGGTCTGGCGAATCGATACCGTCGTCGAGAACCTCTCTGACCGAGGCAAGTCGAGCGAGATCAGGCTCATCGTCGACGGCGAATTGGCTGCAGCCGGCAAGGTGGAGGTCGACGCCAACAGCAGTACCTCGCACACTTTTCGACACACACTCGAAGGCGAGGGTCTCAAGCCGGCGCGCGTAGAGCTGGTCTCGCCGGATGGCCTTGCCGTCGACGATGCCCGCCACTTTGCGCTGGTTCTCGAGTCGACCATCCGCGCCCTGTTGGTGAACGGCGAGCCATCTGGAGTCAGTTTTCGAGACGAAGTGTTCTTTCTCGAGCGCGCGTTGAATCCGCGTGGCGACTCCGAGTCGAACATCGTGCCCGAGCTCACGACGCGCGAGGGACTACCGGCCCGTGACTTGTCCGAGTACGACGTCGTAGTGCTCGCCAACGTGTCGCAAGTCAGCGCCGAAGCCGCCGGCAAGCTCAAGGAGTACGTCGAACGCGGTGGCGGTCTGATGATCGTGATGGGCGATCAGGTTGACGTCGACTCCTACAATCAGCGGCTGGGCGAGTTACTCCCGAAGACGCTTCGCGGCCTGAAGCAACTGGCGGAGCGTGAAGACCCTGACGCCCCGATCAAGATTACCCGCCTCGGAAACACCAGGCGGCAACACCCTATCTTCCGGGTTTTTGACCTGCCTGGCGGCGCGTCCCTCCAAGACGTCGAGGTCTTCTCGTACATGCTGCTCGAGCCGTCGCCCCCGGAACAGGCGCAGACGATCCTGTCGTTCAAGGACGCGGCGCCAGCGCTTCTCGAGCGTCGAGTAGGAGATGGGCGAGTGCTCCTCTTCACCACGACGATCGACGACGAGTGGACCACCCTTCCTTACCGCCCGCCGTTCCTCCCGCTCGCACGGCGATCGGTTCAGTATTTGGCGCGCCGCGCTACATCCGAGGGCCGCTCCAAAGTCCTCGTTGGCGATGTCGTCGAGCTCGAAGTGGACACGCTGATACGGGAGCGCGTCGTGATCGTCGGTCCAGATGGGTCACGCAATGTCGCCGAACCAATCGACGGCAAGATCCGTTACACACCAAAACTGGCTGGCGTGTACGAGGTTTGGGCCGATTCGGCCGACGAAAAGGGGAAGCGCCTCGACGCCTTGTCATTCGCCGTGAACGTCGACACCCGAGAATCTGACCTTCATTCACTGGACGAAGGGACGATCGCGTCTTGGTTCGGGGGCGCTGACGATGAGCGCGGCTCCTATTCGGGGCCGAAGAAACAGGTCAACCTTTGGCCCATGCTGCTCTTCGTCATTACAGTCCTACTGTTGTTCGAGACGATGCTCGGCGCGCGGCGGTCTGCTCTAATGAAGATTTGGCGATTCGTAACCCGGCAGCCCGAGCCAGACCTCGATCTCTAGGGTCAAGGCAGAATTCAACCTTTGCGCCAAGGTGCGCGACTGTTGCATCCTGTTATCACCAACACTTAACAACCTCACAAAGGGAGAACACAAAGATGGGCGGTCACGACGTCGAACTCACCGGATACGACTTCGAAGAAGGCATTCCAGTTTCGGAATTGGGCGAGGAACCGATCCTCGGTCACGCCTTCGGCGAGCCGATCCTGATGATCCCGCACGGCGATCGACTCGCAGCGGTGAGCGCGACCTGCACACACTATGGGGGTCCTCTGTCGGAGGGAACGGTGTTCGACGGCAAGGTCTTCTGCCCCTGGCATCACGCAGGATTCGATCTCGAAACAGGTGCAGCTGAAGCTCCGGGGCTCGACCCGGTCAGCTGCTACGATGTTTCGTACTCCGAAGGAAAGATGAAGGTCACGGGTCGCAAAGAACTCCCTGAAATCGGCGCTCCGTCCAACGCTCCCGACAACGTGGTCATCGTCGGTTCTGGCGCCGCAGGTTCGGCCTGCGCAGAAGAGCTTCGACGCCAAGGCTATCAGGGGATCGTCCGACTGATCGGCTCCGAGTCGAACTTCGCGGTCGATCGCCCCAACCTCTCGAAAGACTACCTCGCAGGCGAAGCCCCTGAAGAATGGCTCGCTGTTCGCGACGAAGAGTGGTTCGCCGACCATGGAATCGACTGGATTCCCGGCGAAGTCGAGCGCATTGACGTCGATGGCAAAGAGCTTTGGCTCACGTCGGGACGCACCGTGCATTACGACGCACTCGTCCTCGCGACTGGAGCCCGAGCTCGGCCGCTTCCGGTCGACGGCGGCGACCTGCCACACGTTCACACACTTCGCGAAGTCGCCGATGCCAAAGCGCTCGCAGCGGCGGCAGAGGCCGGCTCCAAGGCCGTCGTGGTCGGGGCTTCGTTCATCGGACTCGAAGCCGCGGCATCGCTGCGTCATCGCGACCTCGAAGTTCATGTGGTCGCCCCGGAAGCCATTCCGCTCGGCCGTATTCTAGGCGACGAGCTCGGCAAAGCTGTCCAAGCCGAGCACGAGTCGAACGGCACGAAGTTCCACCTCGAGAGTGGCGTGGAAAAGATCGAAGAGGGTTCGGTCACGCTCTCAGACGGCACGAAGCTCGATGCAGATCTCGTCGTCGTGGGCATCGGTGTGATTCCACGGACCGAACTCGCCGAGGCCGCTGGCCTCAACGTGGACAACGGCATCACCGTCACGAGCGGGCTTCAAGCCACGCAGGGTGTATGGGCCATCGGCGACATCGCGCGATTCCCCACAAAAGACGGCTCCGCTCGAATCGAGCACTGGGTCGTCGCCCGTCGCCAAGGACAGTTCGCCGCCCGCAACATCTGCGGCCGTGCCGAAACGTACGACGATGTTCCGTTCTTCTGGAGCGCCCACGGTGACCTGGTCATCAACTACGTCGGCCACGCAAAATCGACCGAAGACGTACGCGTCGCCGGTTCGCTCGCCGACAAAGACGCGACGATTTCGTACTGGGAAGATGGAGTCATCACTGCGGTGGCGACCATCGGGCGAGACGTCGTAAGCCTCGAAGCCGAGCACCTCATGAGCTCAGGCGACCAGGAAGGCCTCGCCGAGCTCGTCTCGAAATAGCAAGGCTCGCCGAGGTTTTACGCCTCGGCGATCAGCTTCTCGATGATGTCGTCTGACGTGATTCCGCGCGCTTCTGCCTGGAAGTTCGGCAGCAAACGGTGCCGAAGCGTAGGATACGCCAGCGCCTGGACGTCCTCGATTCCCACCGTAAGCCGCCCGTCGAGCAGTGCTCGCGCCTTGCCCGCCAACACCAAATACTGCGACGCACGCGGTCCGGCGCCCCACCCGATGTACTCACGGACATAGTCGGGTGCCGTGGGGTCGTCTGGACGCGTCATGCGGACGAGTTTGACCACATATCGCATCACTTCGTCTGAAATTGGCACCTTCAGCACCAACTCCTGAAGCTTCAGCATCGTCTTGGCGTCGAGCACCGGCGTGATCTCGGCTCGCGTTGCCGCGGTCGTGTTCTTGATGATCAGAAACTCTTCGTCGGCCGTCGGATAGTCGACCGTGAGGTGAAACATGAACCGGTCGAGCTGTGCCTCGGGCAGCGGATACGTGCCCTCCTGCTCGATTGGGTTCTGCGTCGCGAACACCAAGAACGGCAGCTCGAGGTCGTAAGTCGTACCTCCCGCGCTGACCTTGTACTCCTGCATCGACTGCAACAACGCGGCCTGTGTTTTGGGCGGCGTTCGGTTGATCTCGTCGGCGAGCAGCAGGTTCGTGAAGACAGGCCCTTTGATGAACTTGAAGAATCGGTTCCCGGTCGCCTGGTCCTCTTCCAGAATGTCGGTACCTGTGATGTCCGCCGGCATCAGGTCGGGCGTGAACTGAATCCGATTGAAGTCTAGATCGAGCACCTCGGCGAGGGTCGCGATCAGCGAGGTCTTTGCCAGCCCCGGAACGCCCATCAAGAGACAATGGCCGCGCGCAAACAGCGCGATCAGGAGCTGATCGATCAGCTCCTCTTGCCCGAAGATTCGCTTTCGAATCTGGCCGACGATCGCGTCGCGCGCCTGGGCAATCTCTTCGGCAGAGCTCAGGTCGTCGGCAATCGCTTCTGCGTCGACCTGTGAGATTTCGGTGGCCATCGATTCAACTCGTTCAAACAGTATTGGTAGCGGCAACGTACCCCACAACCGTGGGCACGTCACATGACTAGCTTGCGATGCTTCTTGGCGAGGCGAAGGGCCTCGGCGTCATCGAGCTCGCGGTACACGGTCTCGAGCTCTTCATAGATGGTTGGGTCGAACGGATTGATTCGCGCGGCCTCCTCCAGGTACATCCGCGCATCTTCAAAACGCTTCGCGCGAACCGCAGCGCGTCCAAGCTCAATCCAAGTCTGGACGTAGCCAGGGAAGCTCCCTTTCACCTTTTGGAGGGCGTCGAGCGCTTCGGTCGGACGCTTGAGCTCGATCAAGGATTGGGCGAGGCGCGTCATCACAACCGGATGCGTATCGCCCATCAAGCGTGTGGCCTTTCGGTACTCCACCACGGCGGCGCCAAAGCGGTCTCGCGCATGAAGCATCTGCGCGAGATGCACGTGGTCACGCGCGCGCGGCTGCGGAATGTCCTTCAGGCTGCCCTTCTCTTTTTCGTCTTTGAAAACGAGTCGCTCGTCGAACCCGGAGTCCTCCGGATAGTCGATCGCGGGCCGGTTCCGCAGGGAGATCCGCCACTCTTTCTCGAACTGCATGAATGACTTTCCGAGCACGCTCGCGAATGCGACCTGAGCGTCGGTGCCGTCGCTGATCTTCTCTAACACCTTTCGAAAAGCACCTTCTCCGGCCTCGGCGCGCAGGTACTCCATCGCCGCATAGACCTCTGCAAACGCAACCGCCGAGTCTTCTTGCGTCGGCAACTTCGCCATCGACGGGTGCATCTGAGCAAACGTGATGAGGTCGTCTGCCTTGACTCGCTTTTGCAGCAGATGTTCGCTCGACGGCGGCAGTCGGTGAGCATCCGGTCCTCGCCAGCGCCGCTCGAGAAACTTCGCCAGGCCCTCGTGCATCCAGATCGGTACACGGTTCTTGGTCTTCGAGTTGATCACGTAGTGCACATACTCGTGCACGAGCGTATCGACCCACCCGTAGCCTCGGAGAAGTGCTTTCGGGCTCGTGATCATCAGCCGATTGTACTTACACAGCGCGATGGTCCCCGAGTTTCGAATCTCCTGTTCCGTCAGGATCGAGACCTTCGCGAGCACGTCGGTGCGAGGGTAAACCTCGACCCGAATGGGCGTCGCCGGTTTGTATCCGAGCTCATCGCCGATTTCGACATACGCCTTTTCCAGTGCTTCAAAGGCGAGAGGCAGCAGCACTTCGTCTTTGCCTGGCTCGATCCAGATCGCGAAACGGCCGGACGGCGAAGTGTGCTTCACATAGTCTTTTGTCACTTCGTGCGTCGAAGCGACGACATCGCGGAGCTCTTGCCAATCGCGTCGTGGCGAAAGGCTAAGCGCCTTGTCTAGATGTCCGACGGCTGCCTGGTAGTCGCCCTGGAAGAAAGCGTAGCGGCCGCGCAGATACTCGACTTCGGGCGTTCCCGGGTACTCCCTCGAGAGCGCGTCGATCATCTTCTTGGCGTCGTCCATCTGCCAGGCCGACAAGAGGTCGTCGGCGCTCTGGACCGCGGTGCTTTGCGCCTGCACGACCGACGCGAACGACGTGACGAGCAGCACCAACAATATCGAGAATCCGTAACGCATGCTCACTCCGTAAGGCTCTCGTAGTAGCGCTCAATCTCATTGGCGTAATCCTCGAGCCGGTCCCCCTTCATTCCCTTTTTCACTGCGTCTCGGAAATCATCCGAAGACGGTCCCTTCTGGCCGGGAATCTCGACCTTCTCGCGCTTCCCCTGGCGCCCTTGTTGTTCCTTCTGAAGCGCTTCTTTCATGGACTGCTTCAGCTGTCGGAGCTGGTCGAGCGCGCCTCGTTCTTGGTCGAGGGCCCGCTGCGTCTTGCCCTCGCCCAGGCTGCCTGAGGCCTCCTGCATCTTCTTCTGGGCGCCGTCCATCGGTGGCCGAAGTTGATTGCCGATCATCGGGAACTCTTGCGAGGCTTCGTCGATGGACTCGCGCAGTTTCTGCGCCTGTTCTTCGACTTTCTGCTGCTTCTGCTGCAGCTGTTGGAGTTGTTCCGAACTCCCTTGATTCATCTGGTTCTGCGCCTGTTTCATCGCTTCTTCGATCTCGTCGACAATGCGATGCGAACGCGGACTCATGCGCTTCTCGAGGCGTTCGAGTCCATCGTCGAGCGCCTTCTTTTCGTCGCCCTTCGTGTAGCGTCTCGAGGTCGACATTCCGAATCGTAGGGACCGGAAGTCGTCCACGTTGCCTCGTGCCGCATCGCTCGCCGACTCGAGGTCGCGCTGTTCGAGCATCTTCTCGAGCTTCTCGAGTCGCTCCTTGGCGCGCTCCAACCCGTCCTTCTCGTACTTGGGCAGATTTTCCGCATCCACCTTGTCGAGGTCGCGTTTCTGCTCGTCGACCATCTCGCGGGCTCGTCGAGTAAGGCGGTCGATGGTCTCCTCCATCTTGGCCTGGCGTTCCTTTTGCTCCTTTTCGCGCAGCTCGTTGGTCTGCTGTTCGACGGCTCGCTGGGCCTGTTCGACATCGTTGACCTTGTCCATCAGCTCACCGAGCTTCTGGTCCAGCTTGTTGAGTCCTTCTGGCTGCGCTTCGCCGAACTGCGTGTCCATCTCTTGCGTGAGCGAGTCTAGGTTCGCGGTCATGTCGTCGAGCGCCTTCAGGGCACCGTCGATATCACCCTTTTCGAGCATCTCTTCGATCGACTGCAGGTTCTCACCGAGCTTGGCGGCGTCGGACTCCATCATCTGTTGTTCGAGCGCCTCCATGTTGACGTGGTCTTGCTTGAGCTTCTTGAGGTCGTCCTGCATCCGCGACATGAGCTCAGCCATTCGCTGCCTGAGTCGTTGGATCTCGCGAAGGATCGCCTTCTTCAGCTCTGGATCTTGGGTGTCGCGGTACTTCTCGAGCAGTTCCTTCAGGCGCTCTTTGAGCTCTCGGACCTCTTCAGCCGCCGACTCGATCGCCGCCATTTTCTGCGTCGAAAGGAGGTCCTCGAGCCGAAGCAGTCCTTTTTCGAGTGCGTCCTCAGTGTCGGCCGCGTGGTCGGCCACCTCTTGCAGGCCTCGTCGGCTGAGTTCCTTCGCGGCCACTGCGGCCCCGAGTCTGTTGAAGATCTCGCCGCCGTCGCGATGCAGCTCGTAGAGTTGTTCATAGAGCGCCTCGAAGATCGCCAAATCTCGCGGCAGCATCAGCGGGTCGTCCTTCATGCGCGCGACGACTTCCTTCATCGCCTCGAGCACTTCATTTTGGCCGGCGTGGGCCTCGCGGACGGCGATGAACCTGGTCTCGTACTCGACCGGTCCGAGGCCGTCTTCGACTTTCTGACGGTAGACGTTATCGGCGTTCGGAACGCGTTCACCAGCGGGCGCTTCGAGGTAGTCGGCAAGCACGAGCAACAGCGCTTCGAGCACCGCTTGCTCGGCCTGAATCACCTGCATGTGTTTGTCTTCGGGGCTCGCGACTCGCAGCAGATACTCACCACTCGACCCGATCCCGGGACCGGTCAGTGAGTTGTTGTCGGTGGCTTCGAGCCGAAGCACCACCACGTCCTTCGGCTGCAGCCCGAGCGGGGCCAGGTCGAGCTCGAACGAGCCTTCGACAGCGTCTGGAGTGTTCGAGAGTTCCGGCATTTCGACCGGAACCTTCTTGGCTTCTTTCTCTTGCCCGGCAAAGTGATGAACGAAGCCTACCGATTCGATCCCAAAGTCGTCTGATACGTTGAATTCGAAGGTCAGAATGTCTTCGGGACTCACCTCGATCGCCTGTTCGTGCGACGTGATGGCGACTTCCGGAGCCTTGTCTGGAAGGACGGTGATCCGACGGTCAATGCCGTCTGAAACTCGCGTCCCATCGGGCATCGTCGCTTCGAAGTGATAGACGCCCGGTTTCGTGATCAAAATGGTTGCTTCGAGGCGACCCGCTTCGTCTTTCGTGAGTTCTCGACGTCGTTCATCGCCGTCGAGCGTCATCACGACCTCGAACTTCGCCGCCCCAGTCAGGAGCGGGAAGGTCTTGATGGTGACTTCCGTACCGATGAGCGTCTCGATATTGCCCGTCGTGAAAGCCTGAAACTGGCCGGTCATCTCGGCATAGGTCGGGTACGAGAAGTAGAGGTCGAGGTCACCGACCACCGGCCGGTTCTGTTCTTCGGCCTCTTCGCTCGAATCCGGCATCACCAGTTCGAGGGCCAGAATGTCACGGAAGTCCTCGTTTGCGACGACCCAGGGAATCATGACCACCGCGAGGGCGGCCGCAAACGCCAGTGCCGGCGCCTGCAAAGGTCTAGAAGGCAGACTTGCCGCCATCCCGCCCTCGGCCTTGTCCAGCTCGTTCAGCGCCTTCGCCGTGCGCTTGATATGTTCCAGAGCGAGCGCGCGACTGAATCCGCTCTCGACGCCATCGCGCAAGTCGTAGGCGTACTGCAGGGCCGCAACGACGTCGCTTCGCAGTTGAGCGTTGTACCGCTGAAGCTGTGCCGCTACCTGTTCGAGATTTGGTACGCGAAGCCAGAACGGAATCGCGACCACGAGCGCGCCGACGAGCGTGGCTGCCCCGCCGGCAAGCAAGATGATGTCGGCTCCCGGATGTCGCCACTTGGGAAACAAGAATCCGAACAGCAGCGCCGAAGCGACAACCGCGAGGGCCGTCGCCCCGATCCACAGGGCGCCTTCAACCATGAGCGGGTTGCGCCATGCATTGCGGGCTCTTCGAAGCAACGCTTCGAGCGCGCGCAGCTGATAGGTGGCCTCTTCGACGTAATCGATCGGCTTCGGCGCAGTTGTGCCCTCAGACGAGCCGTCTTCTTCGAGCACTTCGTGTTCGATTTCTTCGGTCATGGAGCCGCGAGAGAGAATTCGTGGGGCTCGGCGTTTGCGCCGTACGAAACAAACGTTTGCAGGGCGCAATTTTGTTCCGCCCGAGTCCCCACACGATCGCTACTCGTCGTTTGTTCGTCTTTACGGCCGCTACGTCAAGGTTCGCGCGGCAATCCCATCCGAATTACACTGTTTGAAACCATCTGACGGAAGGTCTCCATGAAGCTGCAAAGCGTACTCTTCGCACTCGCGTTGCTGTTCGGCTGCTCCGACGCAGCAGAGAAGGTCTCGGCCAATGCCGAACCGGCAAACAACCTCGTGCCGGGTAACAACGGCTTCCCTGCGAGCACCGGATTGACCGTGTACACAGGCACCTACGACACGAACAACGCCGACGCGTACGTGTTCCTGGGTGACGGAACGCAGCACTTCCAAAAGGTCGACAACGTCGATGGAGTCGCCTCGTTCCCGAACGTTGCGCTACCGCAAGACGTTCACATCGTACTGCGCGACTTCGGACCAGGCCCCGACGGGCAGTTCGACACCGGCGACGAACCCAATCGGATCTTTGGTACGACGATCGCTGGCTACGACCAAAACGAGCTCGTGGTTTGGCGAAACTCGTTCCAACTGCGCGATACGAACTCGGGCGACCAGGAGTTCGCCGTGTCGACTTCGGCCTCGGGAAGCGTCGCGATGGAAGGGCTCCAGAGCGCCACCGTCATCCCGATCAACGACCCACTGGTCTGGTATGCCGTGCCCGACACCGAGGTCAGCTCGGCGGGCAGCTTTCGGCTCCAGATGCGGGGAAAGTTCCCATCAGAGGGCGCAGTTGTGGCCACGGGCGAAAATGCCAACGGAAACCGCGCGCTCGGCTTTGCTAGCGGCGTCATGTTTTCCGACTCCGGCACGGAAGTCTCTCCGATCAATCTCGACGTCCCCGTCGATACGCTCGTCACGCTCACGACCCCAAACGAAGCCGTCTACGGCGAGACGACCGATGCGGCGTTGCTGCACGTAGTGCGGGCCCCAGAGAGCGCGCTCTCAGGCTTTCAGAGGGTCCTCTGGGAACAACGAGGCGAGCAGGACGACGACCCAACCACGCCGTTCGAGGAGGCGTTTTCAACCGCCGAAGTCGGCTCGGACCTCGATGCGCTGATGAAGCGCGTCGCGGTCGCCAACACCCAGCGCGAGTGGACCAGCGAGTCGAGGCAAGACTGGGACCCGAGCATTCAATACGCTCGCACGCAGGTCGTGCTTCCGACCGACGCGGACTCCATCGCGCTTAGCTATTTGGAGCCTATCGAGTGGTCGGGGCCTTCGATTGGGACGTTGCTCGCCCCGACACAGGCTGTTTCTGGCGCGACCGTCTGGGAGTGGGAACCCGCGCTCGACGGCACGGCGATGCATATCGAGGTTCAGCGCGTTGCGGCGGATGCGACCGAAACCGGATTCGAGTGGGAGATCTGGGCGGCGCCGTCGCGCGGAAGCGTACGGATTCCCGACCTTCCGAAGGAGATTCTCGACGTCCCTTCATTCCCCGAAGGCACCTACACCGTCGAGGTTCAAAAGCTGGACGACGCCGAAGTCGGAAACCTCGTGAACTACTGGCAGCTCGCGCCGAACCGGAAGAACTTGCCGATTCAAGAGGAGCTACAGCGAGGATGGTCAGACCGCCGAACGACCGAGTTTCGAGGGGTGGTCGAGTTCGGCTCGCCCTAGCCTTTCACGGCACCGGCGGTCAGTCCGCCGACCAGGTACTTCTGCAGCTTGAAGAAGAGCAGCATCACCGGCAACGAAACCAGGATTGCGCCCGCCGCGAAGTAGCCCCACTGGGTCGAGTAGTCTCCGACGAACCGCTGGAGCATGACCGGGAGGGTGAACATCGACTCGTCGGACAGGAACGTCGCAGCGAGGATGAACTCGTTCCACGCGGTCATGAAGCTGAAGAGCGCCGTGACCACGATCGCCGGTTTGGCGAGCGGTAGAATCACCTGCGAGAAGATGACCCACTGACTGGCCCCGTCCATGATGGCGGCCTCTTCCAGGTCGCGCGGAATGGTGTCGAAGTAGCCCTTCAGCATCCAGACGCAGAAGGGGATCGACGAGGTCGAGTAGACGAGCACGAGCCCGGTGAGTGAATTCAGTAGCCCCAGTTCATCGAGCAAGATGTAGAGCGGAATCGCCATCACCACGCCGGGGAACATCTGGGTGACGAGAAACGCGCCGAGGCCGAGCTGCCGCCCAGGGAAGCGGAACCGGCTGAAGGCGTATCCGGCGGTGCAGGCGAGCATTACGCCGACGACGGTGGTGATTCCAGAGACCACGATGGAATTGAAGAGCTGTCGCCAGAAGAGGCCGTCCCCCATCGTGAAGATGTGCATGAAGTTCTCGCCGCTCACCTCGGTGGGGAGCGGATTGCCGCTCATCGAGAAGCCCTGGCTTGGGCTGAGCGCCATCTTGACCACCCACAGTACGGGATACAGCGAGGCCATGCTCGCGAGGATGAGCAGTGCGTGAGTGCCTATTTGTCGAGAGAGGCTGACGCGCATCGAATTCGTACTTCAGGTGGTAGACAGCGAGATTAGGACGACTCTTGCGTGAACGCCACCGGAGTTCGTGCGGAATCGGGGTGAAACTCGGCTAGAGCGGACTACCGACTCGGAAGAGGTTTCCGTCGACGTCCACGAAGCCGAACTCGCGCAGCCCATATTCGGTGTCTTGCGGGTCTTCGAATCGCCCTTGGACACCCGATGATTTCCACGCTTCGAAGAGAGCGTCGGCGTCGTCGACGTAGAGGTAGAGCGCCGAGGTCGTCTCGAGTGGTTCG
Source organism: uncultured Bradymonadales bacterium (assembly GCA_964384605.1). GTDB lineage: Bacteria > Myxococcota_A > Bradymonadia > Bradymonadales > Bradymonadaceae > CAYLMO01. The sequence continues at coordinate 70,262 of CAYLMO010000018.1, forward strand.
AGGTCGGGGACGTGTGCGACGTGGAACTGGGTTGGGCCCATGCAGACGAAGCCGTAGAACGCCTCGCCCTCGTGCCCGTAGCGCTCCGTCACGAAGCCCATTTGTTCAAATCGGTCGAGCGCGTTGGCGACATTCGCGGCAGGCAGCACGGCTTCGGCTCGAGGAACGATAGCCTGAGGCACGGGTCGGTCCGAGTGTTCCTGGGCGTGGCGGACCAGTGCGGCCATCACCGAATCCCATGCGCTGTCGAAGTAGGCGAAAGTTTCGTCCCACTGCGGGTGGTCGTCGGCCGCGGCGGTGGGCCACCCCAGGTGGTGAAGCGTGACGTCGGTGGATGGGCCACGGCTGTCGAATTCGACGACGCAATGGGTCTGGCGCGGACGCGTGTAGTCCAGGTGAGGGGGCGCGTTCCACGAGAACGAGAGCATCTTCTCGGGGAGAAAACTCAGCACGCGATTGCCCTCGCCGCCGCGGGTGCCAGGCGCGCCCTCGTGATTGAAGTAGAACTCGTACGGGCCGCCGAGGCGGAGCTCGACGTCGTTGTGTTCGACGAGCCATTCCGCGATGCCGTCGGAGGTAGTCCAGAGGCGCCAAACCTCAGCAACCGGGAGCGGCACTCGCGCTCGCTTGGTGAGCGTTCGTTCGGCGCACTCGCCCATCCCCGCTGCGATTGTGTGGCCCGGAGGAACGAACCATGCCCCGGCCATCTCTTTGGTCGTCTTGGGGACCGTGATCGTGAATCCGGTGTCGCCTTCGGGCGGCTCCCACAGCTCGACCTTTCGACCGTCGCAGTCTCGCACCCAGCCGAACTTCCCGTAGTCGAACGTCTGTGGTTCATCGACGATCTCAACGCCAGATTCGGCGAGCTTCGCCAGCGTCGCTTCCAGGTCGTCGACGCGCAGGTTGATCATGAACTCGGCGCCGCCCGGGCTGAAGTACTTCGTGTCGGCTGGGAACGGGGAAAACACCGTCTCGCCGATGCGGCCGTCGCCGTCGATCTCGCGCCAGCCCATGACGGTGTATCCGTCGGCGTCGCGGTAGATGCCGAGGTGTTCCTCGTACCACTGAGCGGTTGCGTCTGGGTCGTCACAAGTGAAGAAGATCCCGCCTATTCCACGAACAGTCATAGCTCACCTCGTGATGCGCACATCAAACTCGCCGATGCCCGCTGTTTCTCGCCCAGACGGGCGACACGTGTTACCTCTCGGCCTAAATCTGAACGAGAGGTTACGATGAAGAAACTCATCCTAGTAGTCAGCATTTTGGCTCTGTCGGCGTGCAGTGACGACACTGCGTCGAACAGCGCGACGAACAACTCCAACGGCAACAACGGCGGCGCGAACCCGTTTTTGACGGCAGACGTTTCTGGCGCGGCCCAAGGTTCGTTCTCGGGCAACGGTTCGTTCTACTGCACCGACGACGGGCTCGGAGCTGGACCCGTCGCCGAGATTACGGCGACTGGAACCGACGGCCAGCAGGTCCAGATCTACCTTCGCTACGAAGATGGTGGAGTGGGAACGAACGTGCTGATCGGCCGCGACGAGAACCCGAGCACAGGCGTGGATCGGCTGCCAGACATCAGCTACCGGGCTGCCGACAACACGAGCTACGATTACGGAACGGGCACGGCCACGTTTACGACCTGGCCGACCGAGCCTGGTGGCGCAATCGAAGGCACGTTCAACGCCTCGTTGCGAGCCGAAGCCGACGAAGGTTCGGCGGCGGTGCAGATTTCGAACGGCGTGATTTCGGGAACGTCGCTCACGATGGACTGGGATTGCCTGTAGGCGTCAGTCGTCGGTCTTGAGCTGCCCGGTGAAGAGCGAGTAGCCGAGCAGCACGAAGAAGATCAGGACGGCGTACGCAGCCGCGTACCCGTACTGCTCTTGCCTCGAGAATGCCCATTTGTAGGCCTCGCTGATCAAGATCTCCGTACCTCCGTCGGGTTCTCCGCCCGACACGAGGTAAATGATGTTGAACATGTTGAAGGTCCACACGGTACCTAGCACCACGGCGGGGACCAGCGCCGGTTTGAGCAGCGGGAACGTCACATGGCGGAACCGCTGCCACCGGTTTGCTCCGTCGACTTCCGCGGCCTCTTCGAGGTCGCGCGGGATCGCCTGGAGAGCGCCCAGCGTGACGACCATCATGAAGGGGAACCCGAGCCAGACGTTGGTCGCGAGGTTCGCGGCGAACGCCGTGGAGAACTGACTGAACCAGCTGACGGGCTCGACGCCGAACCAGCCCAAGATTCCGTTAATCGCCCCGAATTGCTTGTGGAACATCCCCTTCCAGATCAAGGCGGTGATGTAGTTCGGGATTGCCCACGGCACGATCAGCAGCACGCGATAGATACCTCGCAGCTTCAGCCACGGATCGCGGAGCAGCAGCGCGAGGATGAGGCCGAGCGTCAGGTGTAGCGTCACGTTGGCGGCGGTCCACAAGACCGTGACGCCGAGCGTGAAGTAGAAGCTGAGCGGGTCATTCAACCCGTAGTCTTCGCTCGTGATGATGCTCACGAAGTTCGCGAGACCGACGAACGTGAATTCACCCTCGCGGTGCGCGAAGAGCGACACGGCCGAACCGA
>CAYLMO010000019.1:0-72794 GCA_964384605.1 uncultured Bradymonadales bacterium
CGAGAGGCAGTCGCGGTTGTCACCGCAGGCTTGGCCGTTTGCGCATGGACCGCAGCGTCCACCGCAGTCGACAGCAGTCTCGGTTCCGTTTCGCACGCCGTCGGAGCAGGTCGGAACGGCGCATTGACCGAACTGGTCACAAACGCCCGACTCGCAGTCGGCGCCGGAGTTACAGAATCGGCCAGACGAGCAGCGCTCGCACGAAGGCGTTTGCACGCCGCCGCAGTCGCGGTCGGTTTCGGTGCCGTTCGTCTCGCCGTCGATGCAGGTCGGTGCGGCGCAGCGCATGTTGTCAGGGTTGCAGACCTGGGATTCGCAGTCGGTGTCGGCGGCGCAGGTTTGGCCGACCGGGCATGCGTTGCACGAGGGGCCGCCGCAGTCTTGCGAGGTCTCCTGGCCGTTCAGCACGCCGTCGGTGCAGGTCGGAACCGCGCAGGTTCCGCCGGTGCAGACGCCCGAACGACAGTCGGTCGCAGCGCTACATGCGAGCCCGTCGGGGCAGGCATCGCAGTCGGGTCCACCGCAGTCGACGTCGGTTTCGACGCCGTTGGCGCGACGGTCGGTGCAGACCGGAACGGCGCACGTGCCGTCTTCGCAAACCTGGCTGGTGCAGTCGGTGTCTTCGAGGCAGCCTTCGCCGTCGCCGCACGCGTCGCAAAGGAAGCCGCAGTCGGTGTCGGTCTCGAGGCCGTTCTGAATGCCGTCGGTGCAGTTCTTGTCGACGCACGTTCCGTCGTTGCAGATGCCGGAGACGCAATCGCTGTCGACACCGCACGAGTTACCGATGTCGCACAGTTTGCAGCCGAGCGCGCCACAGTCGACGTCGGTCTCTTCGCCGTTCTGAACGCCATCGGTGCACGTTGCGGCGTCGCAGATGCCGGTTCGGCAGACGCCCGCGGCGCAGTCTGACTGGTCCGTGCACGGGTCTCCAATCTGGCCGTTCCCCGCGACATTGTTCGTCGTTCCGTTCGCAACGTTGTTCTCGTTGTCGATCAGAGATGGTCCGGAATCATCGCCGCATGCGGAGGCGAACAGAGCCACGGAAACCGTGACAAAAAACGCTACCAATAAACGTATACGTGCACTCAAGGCTGGCCTCAGAGAGAAAGGTTCTCGGGTTGTTTTGAATCGGTGCAAGCTTAGTAAACGGCGAAGTCGTTCGTATGTCAAAGGAAGGTTTCAACACCGGACCGTGGGCCGCGGCACATTATCCGGTGCCAGCGGACAGATGGCGCGAATCCCTTGGGGCCTTGCCATTTCGGGCGGGCAATGCCACCAATTCGGCCGAAAGAAGACCGATTGGATGGAGCCCCACGTGAACACGTTGATGCGGTTGGTGTCGCTCGCCATGTTGCTGTCGCTCGCTCCTGCGCCCGCGTGGGCGCAGGATAAGAAGCCGGACAAACCGGCGGTGACGGACGGTGAGCCGGCTGAAGACTCTGAAGATTCCGAAGACGCAGAAGAGACGGACGACGAGGCCGAAGAGCCAGCGCCGGTCGAGACAAAGCCTGCGAAGGCAAAGTCGAAGGCAGCGGGGCCTTCTGCGTTCCGAGTCGTGTACGTGCCCCCTGGCTGCCTCGACGGCACGGGATCGACGACGTTCTCGATGGGTTCTGTGCTCGAGCGTCATTTCGAGATCAACAACGGCGACGTCTATCGCACCTCGTACGGACCAGCCGCGCTCAGCAACGGGCCGGAGTCCATCTTCCCCGACGACGGCGCGAACGACGCCGCTCGCGTCAACGAACTCGACGAAGCCGGCGAGCTCGAGTGGCAAGTGGTCGAAGAGGACTTCCCCGCGCTCGTCTCGCCGTGGGAGACGCTCATTCAGGTGCCGTTTCGCGGTCACTTCGACTGGCTCTCGATCGTCGAGACCCAAACCGAAGCCGGGGCGCGATTTGCCGACGCCAAGCGAGTAACCGGCAAGCTGATGCGCGCGACGCTTCCCGATGGCCGCGGGCTGCTGCGTTTCGATCATCCCGACCAGGACCAAGACCCGATCTACGTTCGCAAGTGGGTGACGACGTACGACATCGTTGCGCCGGATGACGCCGTTCAGATCGTCGCGATCGGCGAAAGTCTTGGCCGCGGCAGCCGATTGAGGCCAGCAATCCTCGACCGATTGGAAGATTCCGCCGCAGATTCGAGCATCGTGTTGCACAGCGGGGCGGTCGTCTCGCCGGACGCAACAGCGGAGCATCGCGCGTTGTGCGGTGATGCGGCACGCGGACTCAACCCGATGGCGCTCGTTCCGCGCAGTGGCGAGCTGAGTTTGGGCGCGACCGGCCTGACCGAGTTCGCGTCGAGCTTCGGACTGCGCTACGTCGCAGCCAACCTCGTCGCGCGCGAATCGGACACGCGTCCATTCCGCCGGTTCTCCATTCTGAATCTCGATGGCCTGACGATCGCGGTGATCGGGGTCGTCGGTTCCGACCAGCTCGCGCGCCTGCCGCGTGGCGCCCGCAATCAGTGGCGCCTCACCGATCCGGTCGAAGCGCTGGCCGCCGCCCGAGTGGACCTCGAGACGCAGCTCCAGAAGCAGGCGGACCTCACCATCGTTCTGCTCTCCACCGAAGATGGTGCCGAGTTCTCTCGGCTGAGTTCGGTGCCCGGCGTCGACGTCGTGATCGGCCCGTTCGACCGGGCCGACCTCGTACCATTCCGCGAAGAGGTCGAGGTCGAATTCGGAGCGTTCCGCGATCGCCGCGCCGCCGTGCGTGTGGGCGGCAACCCCATCGCGGTTGGTGAGATCATCGCGAAGTTCGAGGAGCGAGACGGCCAGACGGCGCCTGTGGGCTACGAACACACGATCATCCCGGTGCGAGACGAAGGCCAAATCGACGCCAATCTTCACCGCAACTTCATCCCGGTCGAAGAAGCCTTCGCGGCGTCTTGGTCGGCACCGATTCTGCCCGACCTGGTGCCGATCTTCCGCGCTGACGACGCGATTCGAAAGGCCGCTGCGAACGGTGACGCGGAGCCGAGGGGATTCAACGACTCCCTTTGGTCGACTTTCGTTGCGAACGAGCTGCGCCGCGCGTTCTCGGCCGACGTAGCGATCCTGGGTCGGCAGAAGCGTGACCAAGAGCTGGTCGGCGCGCTGACAAAAGGGCAGCTCTCCGGATGGCTCGACGACGGAACACAGGTTCGTGTGGTGGAGCTATCGGGTGCCGAACTTCGTGCGATTGCGGCACATGACGATTCGCCCGATTCCGCAGGGTTCTCGCCACTTCACTTCGCGGGCTACGACCCGACGACGTCGCTCGTGGAGGGGAGGGCGCTGCGCGATCGATTGCCCTATCGCGTCGTCCTCACCGACGACTTGCTGGAGCGCGACGCCCTCGATGCAATCTTCGGCGACAAGCGTCCGGAAGCCGAATTCGCGGTCACCGAAGATGGTTACGAAGCTTCGGATTCAGGTGAGGTCGTGACTGTCGAGACCGCGATGTTGGGCGCGCTCGGAGACGATGTCATTCCGGCCCCGCAGCTTCGCCGTCGGCTGGCCGACTCTTCGAAAACGCGCGACCACCAGTGGCGATTCGACCTTCGCGCTCTGTCGGTTCGCGCGCAGAGTCGCACGGCGTTTGGCGACCAAGACTACGGTCAAACGCGCGAGACGGCGCTGCGCGTGCCGAATTCGCTCGAGGTGGGATATCGCCTCGACGCCTTGCTCCGGTACGACGGCCCAGCGTTCGCGTGGGACCTGGGTGCGTTTGCCCAGTTCGACCGACTGACGTTCGGCGACCCGGAGAGTTCTTTCGAGCCTTACGACGAGCTGGTTTTCGAGACCGAGGGCCGCGCCAACATCTGGGGCTTCGAAGTCGGAGACTCGGGCTTCCCGCTCATCCCGGCGCTCGGAGTTGCCTATGACACGGAGGCGACCCCACTGCCCGATGCGACCGACCCGACGAATGACCTCTCGCGACAGTCTCTGCTTCGGGTCCATCCGTCGCTCGTGGCGTTTCCCGGCGACTACCTCCGACGCGTGGATCTGGGACCAGTGGTTCAGCTGGACATGACCGACGGTGGTGCCCACATCGGTCTCGAGGCCGCCTATCGACTGGTGTTCCCGATCGTTGGCGCGCTCGAGTTCGAGAGTCAGTCGACGCTGCGCTATCTGTTCCCTGGCTCGTCGGAAGACGGTGCGGACCTCGCGCTGCGAATCGAATCTCGCAATGCGTTCGTGCACCCACTCGTCGCCGGGTTCGGACTTGCTCTGTATGCCGACCTCTACCTCGCGCAAGGTCAGACCGACGTGAACGATGGAATTGGCGGTTTGTTCAGCGCCGGCGCGGCGTTGCGTTACGACGGGTCCTTCCGGTTCTAGGTATGGCAGATCGCGACTACATGGTGGGGCTGGTTTCCGACACCCACGGCTGGGTGCACCCGTTCCTGGCGGACGCGTTCGAGGGGGCGGACCTGATCGTCCATGCCGGCGACATTGGGCGCCCCGAGGTGCTGGAGGAGCTCGAGAAGATCGCTCCCGTGGCGGCCGTAAAGGGCAACATTGATGGCGGAGATCTGCGCTTTCTACCGCTCGAGCTGGTGGAGCACGTCGGGGGTGTGTCCATCGCTGCGCTTCACATCGCCGGGTCACCGCGATCGCCGCGGCCGGCGGCCCGGAATCTCATCGCACGGGAGCGCCCCGACGTGATCGTCGTGGGGCATTCTCACGTGCCGGTGGTGGGCCGCGTGAACGGCGCACTCTGGATCAATCCGGGCGCGGCCGGGCGAGACGGGCATCACGACCTCTGTTTTGCTGCGAGGCTGCACATTCCGGCGGATGGCAAGATTGGGCTCGACCGCGTTCACCTCGGCACCCGACATGAGGCGCATGGCCTTTGAGTTAGCTTGACATGACCGAGGTGCATCTATAGGTTTGGGCGCCCTCGTTCCCGGGAAAATTTTCGGGTCGAGGTTCGTAGTTTCGCTCTCAACAAGGCCGAGAGCGGCGTTTCGCGCGGCCACCAAGGGTCACGACATGTTGCTTCATCTCGACGAATTCGACGAATCGAACGTCATGGAGCTGCATTTCTCGCCCCAGAAGGCCGAGGCGAGGGAGCTGCTCAAAGAGCTAGAGTTCGTGCCCGAGACAGGGCTCGAGATCGACCTCGAGGCCACTCGGTCAGGTTCGGCCGTGCGTGTTTTGGGAAACGTCCAAGGGACTTTCTCGTACGCGTGCGGGCGCTGCATGAGTGAGCGCGAATACGAACTCGATGAAGATGTCGAGTTTGTCGTCCTCTCCCGCGCTGCGTGGGAGGCGAGCTACGAGGGAGCAAGCGAAATGGAGCTCGACGCCGACGACCTCGACGTCAGCTTCTATGAAGGAGACGAAATCGACCTCGCGCCACTTGTTCGCGAGGCTGTGATATTGGAGCTGCCGAGTTACCCGAGATGCCCCGAGGACCTTCGCGATGACTGCGATGCGGCCTACGAGAAATTCATCGGAGACGAAGTGCTCGAAGAAAACGAAGACGCCGGAATCGACCTGCGATGGGGTCCGCTCAAGGAACTCAAAGCAAAGATGAAAGCCGACTCGGACGATTAAATGTATAGGGTCATTTGACCCAAAACGCTGGATAGAGGCGACGTGACGTCGCTTTGACACCGATGGGAGGTTGTCATGGCAGTTCCGAAGAAAAGAAAGTCGAAGATGAAGACGCGCCAGCGTCGCTCGGCGAACCTCAAGCTCACGATGCCGCACTACCAGGCATGCGGAAACTGCGGCGCACCGAAGCGTCGTCACCGCGCTTGCCACGAGTGCGGAACGTACCGCGAAGAGCAGGTCATCGAGGTCTGGGAATACTGAGTCGCCTTTCAAGGAGGCCGACGTGTCGACGCGTGAACGCGTCGTCGAGGTGATCGCCGAAGTCCTCGAGATGCCGCTCGGCGAAGTTCGCCAGCAAGCGCGCTTCATTGAGGACCTCGGGGCGAGTAGCCTCGACATCGTGAATCTCATCTGGCGTATCGAGGAAGTTTTCGGCCTGGCCGAAACTCCCGAAGAGCGCCTCGAAGGGATTCGTACGGTCTCCGACGTTGTCGCTTTGGTGAAAGAAGCGGCCAACGAAGAGATGTCGGAGGTCGTCGAAGCCGCCGACCTTCTCATCGCGAGCGACCACGCTGGAATCGACCTGAAGGCTGCTCTCGTCGAGCGCCTGCGCCTTGACGGCAAGGTCGTTACCGATCTCGGACCAACCGAATCCTCTTCGGTCGACTACCCCAATTTTGCCCGCCGGCTCACCACCCGACTCAATCAGGGTGATGCGCCCTCGGGCATTCTCATTTGTGGCACCGGCATCGGCATGTCCATCGCGGCAAACCGAGTTCCGGGCATTCGTGCTGCGCTCGTCTCCGAGCCGGTGAGCGCGGAACTCACGCGCAAGCACAACAACGCAAATGTCCTGTGCCTCGGCGCCCGCGTGATCGGAGTCGAGGTCGCCTTCGCATGCGTCGACGCCTTCCTCTCCACGGCGTTCGACCCAGGTGACGACGGTCGTCACCTCCGCCGCGTCGACCTCATCGACGACCCGGCGTAACTCCCCGCCCTCGGAGCTCGAAAGCTCATGCGCTGTCCGTTCTGCGGCCACCTCGAAGACAAGGTGGTCGACTCCCGTGTATCCAAAGATGGCAACGTCATCCGTCGTCGACGCGAGTGCGCCGACTGCGAGCGACGATTTACGAGCTATGAACGCATCGAAGAGGCGTTCCCCGCCATCGTAAAGCGTGGAGACGTTCGCGAAGAGTACGACCGCGACAAGCTGATGAAGGGCCTCAAGCTCGCCTGCAACAAACGACCGATCTCGCGCGAACAGCTCGAGGCCGTCGTCGACGCCGTCGAACGCCGGCTCATCGACGCCGGCAAGGGCGAGGTCGACAGCAACTTCATCGGCGACGCGGCGACGGAAGAACTTCGTGGGCTCGACCCGGTCGCCTACATACGATTCGCCTCGGTCTACCGCGGCTTCTCCGACATTCAGGAGTTCCTGCGCGAACTGCAGGACCTCGAAAAGGAGCACTCCGATTCGGAGGGTGAGGAAGACGAGTGACCGATCACGCACGATTCATGGCTGAAGCGCTCGTCGAGGCGCGAAAGGCGGAGGGACGAACGCGTCCGAATCCGCCGGTCGGCTGCGTGATCGTGCGCGACGGCGAGGTCGTGGCTCGAGGCTACACTCAGCCCGCTGGCTCGGCCCACGCCGAGGTGAGCGCCCTGCGCAACTGGGATGGAGAGCGCCCCGAGGACTGCACTCTGTACTCGACCCTCGAGCCGTGCTGTACCCACGGCCGCACGCCTCCGTGCACCGACGCGATTCTGCGCGCAGGCATCGGCACGGTCGTAGTGGGCGTACGCGACTTCATTCCCGGCGTCGATGGCAAGGGGATGCGAATCTTGCGGGAGGCCGGCGTCGAAGTGATTGAGAGCGTTCTGGAGCCCGAGTGTCGGCGCGTTGCGATGCCATTTTTCCGCCGTGTCGTGGCCTCGATGCCGTTCGTGGTCGCCAAATGGGCGATGACCCTCGACGGCAAAGTCGCTACGCGTGAGCTCGACTCGAAATGGATCACGAACGAAGACTCCCGCGAGTTCGTCCACGAGCTGCGCAATCGGCACGACGTCATCATGATCGGCAAGGGCACCTTGTTGGCCGACGACCCGAGACTGAACGCACGCGTTGAGGGCGGTCGCGACCCGCATCGAGCGGTGATCGACGCGCGCCTCGAGATATCCGACGACGCGGCAATGCTCTCGCTCGACTCCGATGCGCAGACGTGGATCTACTGCGGCTCGTCGGCAGACCGGGCGCGCCGTGAACGGCTTCAAGCGCTCGATGGAGTCGAGGTCGTCGACGTGCCGACCGACGATGCCGGGCGCGTCGATCTGAGGGCTGTCCTGCGCGACATCCACGACCGAGGCATGCTCACGGTGTTCGTCGAGGGTGGCGGTACGCTGCTCGGTGCATTTGCAGATGGCGATCTCGTCGATCGTGTCTACGGTTTCGTCGCACCCAAGCTCGCCGGCGGTAGCGCCGCGCGAACGCCGATCGAAGGCACGGGCATTGCGCAGATGCGCGACGCGTTGGATCTGGTCGACATCGAAGTTCGCCGCTTTGGCGACGACGTCCTCATCGTCGGCGACCGACCGGGCCGGCAGCCCTGGGACGAGGAGTAGATAGATGTTCACCGGACTCATCACAGACAACGGCACGATTCGTTCGATTTCACCGTCGGGCGACAACTGGACCGTTCGCATTCAGACTGGTTATACGACCGACGATCTGGAGCTCGGCGAATCGATCGCGTGCGACGGTGCCTGCCTGACCGTGACCTCGTTCGACGCCAACTCGTTTACCGTCGATGCGTCGCCTGAGACGCTGCGACGCACCACGCTCGGCGATCGAAAGGCCGGCGACAAGGTGCACCTCGAACGGGCGCTGGCTGTCGGCGAGCGGCTCGGCGGGCACTACGTGTTGGGACACGTCGACGGCGTCGGAACGGTCGTGAAGAAGTCGCGTGAGCAAAACGCGTGGATCCTCGAGTTCGAAGCACCTGACTCGGTCGCTCAATTCCTGCTCGAGAAAGGGAGTGTGGCGATCGACGGCGTGAGTCTGACGGTAAATACCGTGCGGAAGAACCGTTTCGACGTAGCGATCATCCCTTGGACGGCAGGCAAGACGAACGTCGCCGACTACGAGGTTGGTCGAAAAGTGAATCTCGAGGGCGACATCCTCGGAAAGTATGTGAAGAAGCTGCTCGGATGGCACGGCAGCGACACTGCGGGCGTCTCCATGGAGATGCTCGCTGAAAATGGATTCGGTGGAGGAAACCGATGAGCACTGTAGCTCAGCGTGTCGAACGCGCGCTCGAAGAGATCAAAGCCGGCAAATTCGTCATCCTCGTCGACGACGAAGACCGCGAGAATGAAGGCGACCTGGTGATCGCGGCGGAGAAGATCACGCCCGACGCGGTGAACTTCATGGCGGTCGAAGCTCGCGGACTCATCTGCCTCGCCATGACCGGCGAGCTGATCGATCGGCTCGACATTCCGATGATGGTCTCGACGAACGACTCGCCTTACGGCACGGCGTTCACCGTGAGCATCGAGGCGCGCGATGGCGTGACGACCGGAATCAGCGCCGCCGACCGCGCCCGCACGATCGAGGTCGCTGTCGCAGACGACACAACCCCGGCCGACATCGTGATGCCGGGCCACATCTTCCCGCTGCGCGCTCGCGACGGGGGCGTGCTGGTGCGAACGGGTCAAACCGAAGGTAGCGTCGACCTGTCGCGACTCGCCGGGCTCAAGTCGGCGGCGGTGATCTGCGAGATCATGAACCCCGATGGGACGATGGCGCGCATGCCGGAGCTCGAGGTGTTCGGAGAGGAACACGACCTGATGATCCTGTCGGTCGCCGACCTCATTCAGTACCGACTCGAGCGGGAGTCCCTCGTGCGGCTGCTCGACGAGCGGCCGATGGAGACGGAGTGGCCAGGCGACTGGCGCGTGCAGGTGTACTCCGCTGGAATCGACGGTACCCAGCACTTCTGCTTCGTGTGTGGCGAGCCCACGCCCGATGAGCCGACGCTGGTTCGCGTGCAGCATCGCCCCGATACCTTCGGCGTGTTCACGCAGAAGACGCCCGACACGATCGGCAACCTGCAGGGCGCGATGAAGGCGATCGGCGAGGCAGGGAAGGGCGTCATCGTCTATCTCGACCGCGAGCAGTCCTCGGCCATCGACATGGTGCGCAAGCACGTCTCGCCAGACGCGGGTACTCAACGCGCCGAAGACAGCAACGCGCCGGCGCACCACGACGAAGACGTCAATCGACCGAAAGAAGCCCTGCGAGATCTCGGCATCGGCGCACAAATCTTGCGCCACGCTGGAGTGGGGCGGATGTTGGTGCTAACGAATCGCCCCAAGAATATCATCGGCACCGAGGCGTACGGCCTCGAAGTGGTCGAGCAAGTCCCCATTCCGAGCGTGTGAGAGAACGATGCCGAAAATCGTGGAAGGACATTTCAAGGCCGACGGAAAGAAGTTCGCGATCGTCGCGAGCCGGTGGAACGACTTCTTCGCGGAGCGTCTGGTCGACGGCGCGGTGGACGCGCTCGTGCGCCACGGCGCAGCTGACGCGGACATCACCGTGCTCAAGTGCCCCGGCAGCTTCGAAGTTCCGTTGGTGGCCGCGAAGGCCATCGACACCGGGTCGTACGATGCCGTCATTTGCCTCGGCGTGCTGATTCGCGGCTCGACGCCTCACTTCGACTACATCGCAGCCGAGGCGACCAAAGGCGTTGGCAAGCTCGGAATGGATTCCGGCGTGCCCGTCGCCTTCGGGATCATCACCTGCGACACCATCGAGCAGGCGATCGAACGATCGGGCTCGAAGGCCGGAAACAAAGGCGTCGAAGCAGCAATGGCCGCCATCGAGATGGTTAGCCTCTACGACGCAATGGGGGCGTGAAGTGCGCCATTCGCACCCGAAACATCAAGCGTCGCGCCGCGCCGCTCTCTGGGTCCTCTACCTCGTCGACGTGGGCGAAATCGACCCGTCCGAGGCATTGAAGACCTCGCGCGCGACGATGACGGAGCTCGAACCTGAGCTCGGCCAACACTGGGACCTCGTCGAAGCTCGAGTCAACGGCATCTTCGGTGCGTTCGAGAAGGTCGACGAGTCTGTGCAGGCCGTGAGCCCGCGCTGGAAGATAGCGCGCATGGCGCCGGTCGACCGGAACATCCTGCGTGTAGGCGCCTGGGAACTTCTCCACGGCCAATTCGAAGCGCCCGTCGCTGTCATCGACCACTGTGTCGAGCTCGGCAAGGAGTACGGCGAGAAGAACACCTCGGGATTCGTGAACGGCCTGCTGGACCAACTGTGCAAAGACAACGACATCTCGGTGCGCTAGCCGCCATCTGTGCGGCGGCGTTGCTGACTTCGGGTTGCTACGACCGCAAGCCGAAGCCCAGCGTCTACGCGCCCGGTCAGCCCTATGACATCCTCGCCGAATCTGGCGACAAGTTCGTGATGTCGTCGCCCGACGGCGACACGATCGCGAAGTTGCGCGTGGTCAAAGCCGGCGAGCGTTGGGAAGTGTTCAACGAAGACCGCCTGCCGGTCGGTGACGTCCGCGTCACGGAACAGATCGAACTCCGCGAAGGTAGTCTCGGCGAGTGGGTTCCCGGCGAACTCGAAGCCGCCGTCTGGCGCATCGATGGCTGGGTTCGCGCTGAGGCCCTCAAAGATGGCTGGGCAATCTTCGACGCACGCAACGAGTCGATCGGCTACCTTCGTCGCGACGGCGAAGGCTGGACACTGAGGCAACAATTCGACGGCGAGGCGGTCGTGACCGCTAAAGCGTCGAAGCTCATCGCCGCGAAGTCTGAGGAGCCTTACGAGCTGCTCGGCGAGCGGGTGCCCGATGGAATTCTCGTCGCATTGACCATGGAAGAGCTAGACGTGCTCGCCCGCGTTGCGTTGGGCGCCTTTGTCGACTCGAAAGGGGCCTCGGCTGCGATCGAGCACGTCGGCGAGCTCCAAGCACAAAAGGCCGCCAGCATAGATGCAGGCGGCCTCGACGCTGGTGACTCATCCGAAAACTAGCTGAGTTCCGACTCGAGCTTTTGGAGCTTCGAAGACAGTCGCTCGCGACGCTTGCCGGCAAATGCACCGAGCGAGAGCGCTTCGTCGGCAATCTCCATGGCCCGAACGGCGGTGTGTGCAGTGCGCAGCTCCTCGAGCTGCGAAGCATGAAGTCTGCGCTCGAGGCCAGCAGCGTAGCCTTTCCACTCTCGCAACCGTGCCGCGTAGAGGTCACGAGCACCTTCGGCTGACTCGGCTTCGGCGCGCGCCTCGTCACGCTGCGCGATCGCGATTTCGACGAGCGTATAGAGTTCGTGGAGTGTGCGGTCGAGCTCGAGATACTGCTCGTGCGTCATCGTGACGCGCGGGCCTACCTTTTCGGCGACTGGCTCGGGCTCGACTTCAATAGTCTGGGGGCTACGACGGATCATCGAGGCGCGGGGCGCTTCGACCGGTTCCCAGATGGCTTCGATGGTCTCTTCTCGCTCGTCGGCGACGAACGGTTCGGCAGTGCGTGGGCCTTCCATGGCTCCTCCTCATGCGTATGTCCTTCGGCCAACGGTCCCAGACATTGCGCGAAGGTCAAATTTTTCGGGCCATTTGCGCGTTCCGACGCGCGTCGCTATTCCTGTTGGTTCAGTGGCGAGTGAACAATTGCGAGCGAAAGAATGAAGATTGCGCGGATGTTTGTGATCGCGGCTCTGGCGGCCGGATGTAGTGACGCGGGTGAGTCGAGCACGACCGAGTGCGGACCCGGAGAGGTCGCGAACCCGGTGTCGGGGGCCTGTGAAGTGGTCGGTGGCAACAACGCGACGTCGAACAACGGGTCGAACTCCTCCACGCCCGCCAACAACTCCGAGGCCAACAACACTGCGCCAAACAACGCGAACAACTCCGGCGGTCCAATCGACATGGGCGGCTCCAAGGATGACGCCGGCCAGATGATGCCCGATATGGGCACGCCTCCTGGACGATTCGTGCGATTCGTCGCAATCGGCGACACCGGGACCGGCAGCGACACTCAGAAACGAGTTGGCCAGTCGATCGGCAACGTATGCACGGCCTTGGGCGGTTGTGACTTTGGGATGTTGCTCGGCGACAACGTATACGACTCGGGCGTGGATTCGGTCGACGATGCGCTGTTCACGTCGTACTTCGAGGTTCCGTACGGCCACCTGGCCTTCCCATGGTACGTCGTGCTCGGAAACCACGACCTCGGCGGCGACGGGCTCGGCATCGACCTCGACAGCGGAAAGGCCGACTATCAGGTCAACTACAGCCAGCTGAACCCGAAGTGGAAGATGCCCGCGGAGTTCTACCAGGTCGACCTCGACCCCGTCTGGATGGTCGGATTGAACACGACGGACGCGTTCTTCAGCGTCGACAGCAGCCAGCGAAACACGGTCCCGGGCTGGCTAGCCTCCGCGCCTGCAGACCGATGGAAGATCGCCTTTGGCCACCACCCGTACATCTCGAACGGCAAGCATGGAAACGCGGGCGAGTACGAAGGGTTGCCGTTCGTTCCGATCGCAAACGGCGAAGGCGTGAAGCGCTTCATCGAAGATCACGTTTGCGGCAAGTTCGACATCTACCTGTCGGGCCACGACCACAACCGCCAAGACCTCGGCGAGAAGTGCGGCACGACCTTCATCGTGTCGGGAGCGGGGGCAAAGACCACCGACATCAAAGACCGCGGCAACACTACGTTCTTCGAGGCCGATACCGAGGGCTTTGCGATCCTCGATATGACGCCGACGACCGCGAAGATTCAGTTCTACGACGAGAATGGTGTGCTCGAGCACGAACGAACGATCACGAGGTGATCGTCGACAACGCGAAGCGATGACAAATCGCCGCCAATTTGCCTATAACTTGCTCGGACCATTCAAGCGACGCCAAGAAGGGCAACCATGCAAGCCTATCTCGACCTGATGCGACACGTGCTCGAGCACGGCACCATCAAAGACGACCGTACCGGCACCGGCACGCGCAGCGTGTTCGGCTACCAGATGCGATTCGACCTGAGCGAAGGCTTCCCCGCGGTTACCACCAAGAAACTGCACTTTCGGTCCATCTTTCACGAGCTTCTTTGGTTCCTGAAAGGCGACAGCAACGTTCGCTACCTGCAAGAGAACGGCGTCACCATCTGGGACGAATGGGCCGACGAGAATGGCGACCTCGGCCCCGTCTACGGCGTGCAATGGCGGTCGTGGCCAACGCCTTCGGGAGAATCGGTCGACCAGATCGCGAAGGTCATCGAGTCGATCAAGACCAAGCCCGACAGCCGCCGCCACATCGTGAGCGCATGGAACCCTGCGCTCGTCGACGACATGGCGCTTCCGCCGTGTCACTCGCTGTTCCAGTTCTATGTCGCTAACGGCAAGCTCTCGTGTCAGCTCTACCAGCGTAGCGCCGACATCTTTCTCGGCGTTCCCTTCAATATCGCGTCGTATGCACTGCTGACGCACATGGTCGCCCAGGTTTGCGACCTCGAAGTTGGCGACTTCGTGCACACATTCGGTGATGCGCACCTCTATTCGAACCACATCGAGCAGGCGCAACTGCAGCTCACTCGCGAGCCGCTGCCCCTGCCGACCCTCGAGCTCAACCCTGACGTGCGCACCATCGACGGATTTACCTACGACGACATCAAGGTCGTCGGCTACGAATCACACGAGCGCATCAAGGCGCCCATCGCGGTCTGAACATGCAAATTTCACTCATCGCAGCGGTCGCCGAGAACTACACCATCGGCAAAGAAGGTGACCTGCCGTGGCGCTTGCCGTCCGACCTGAGATGGTTCGTCAGCCACACCAAGGGCAAGCCCATCATCTTCGGCCGCAAGACCTTGGACTCGCTCGGTGAACCACTGCCGAGCCGCCGAAACATCATTCTCACGCGCCAGACCGACTGGGGTATGGAGGGGTGCGATGTCGCTCACTCCATCGAACAAGCGCTCGAAATGGCGGAGGAACCCGGAGTCGACGAAGTCATGATTCTGGGCGGCGGACATGTCTACGGGCAGTTTCTCGAGCGCGCCGACCGGTTCTACCTGACGGTCGTGCATGAGATTGTCGAAGGCGACGCACACTTCCCGCCGTTCGACATGGATCAGTGGGAGATTCGCGCCCGTCGCCGCGTCAGCGCCGACGACGAGAACCCACATGACCATACATTTTACGTTTTGGACCGTTTGGAGTACGGTCCGGCCTCGAACCCGTCGGAGGGGATGATTCCGGCGGAGCTTCGCAAACGTACACTCGTATAACGAATGATGATTCTCGCGTGGCGCCCGAGAGGTGCTGTAGCGAGAGTATTTTGGGAGCTGGATATGTTGCGAGAACGCACAAAGGACGTGTTGCGCATGCTGAGCGCCGATGAACGGCTGGAAGCTCGGTGGCTCAACACCTTGTCGCTACTCGAATTCACGGGAGCCCGGAAGATTTCGCGCACGGTTGCGCGGAGTCACGCGAGCCTCGACGTACTTGACCACCTTGCGGACGAAACGCGACACGCTCTGGCGTTCAAGCGTCTCGCACACGCGGTTGCCGGCGGAGATCCGGGCGCGTACTTCATCGAAGACGCGGCCAAACGCTACTTCTCGCGCCTCGACCTCGAGCTCTCGGCCTGGGTCGAAGGCTTGGTGAATCGTGAAGATCGCACGCTGAACTACCTCGTCGTCACGACGATGATCGAGCGGCGCGCCATGGAGCTCTACCCGCTCTACCGCGCCGCGACCGAGCGCGAGGACGTCAAAGAAGAGCTTCAGGCGATCATCAAGGAAGAGCAGGGGCACCGAGTGGCCATCGAAGAGCGGTGCCTGTCGCTCCTCTCCGAGGCCAACGTGCGCGACCTGACGGCGCCGAGCGCGGTCGAGTCGGCGTTCTTCTCGGACTTCCTCGCAGAAGCCGAAGCGGCGCTCGGAATCGACGTTCAGATGGCGAGCTAGTAGCCCACATCTTCTGGAAGTTCGATGTCTCGTGAGAGCGGGAACATCGCATCGAGGATCGCCTTTCGGCGGTCCTCATTTTGTTCGTACAGGTAGATGTAGCGCAGCATGTGCTCGGCGACTTTGCGGCAGTAGGCGCGGCCCTCGTTGTATTCGAACTCTTCGATGAGCCAGGGGAAGCTCGCGTCGGGGTTGCGCTCGAACCAGCGCGCGACCACGACCGGCCCGGAGTTGTACGAGGCGGCCATCGGCACGTAGAGCCCGCTGAAGACTTCGAGTAGCCGCTGCATGTAGTAACCGCTGAATCGGAACCCAACCTCGGGGCGGAAGAACGTGCGAACGTCGTAGACGGTGCCGAGGTCGCGCGCGACGAGGCGGGCGGTCTTCGGAATCATCTGCAGAGCGCCGACGGCGTTCGTGAACGAGATGGCGCCCGGCTTGTAGCGAGATTCCTGGCGCATGATTGCCCAGACCAGGTAGCCGGGGAGGTCGAATTCGTCGGTCACTTCGCCCACGATCTCGGCGTAGGCGCGCGGATAGGCCATCGCCCACGAAAGGTCGGTGGTGTCTGGCACCGACGTGGTCATCGCCGAGAGACGGCCGCCGGTCGATGCCTTCCACATCTCGTTGTAGTCGCCTACGAAGCGGCCGAGCGAGTGGATCCACTCCTTTCGATTGTCGCTCGGGATCTCGCGTAGGAGGTCATCTTCGATTGGTCCGAGTGCGTCGCGAGCCAGGTGCTTTTCGCCGAGGAGCGCGAGCGCTTTGGTGCGTTCCCAGCGGTCGGCCTTCGAACCCTCGAGGTCGAACTTTTTGGCGACGACGTCGATGCGCGGAGCGTCGTCTGCGACCTGTTCACGAGGCGGCCACCATACTTGTGACGCGGGCTTGGGTTTCCCGGTCTCGATCTCGGCCCGCATCATCTCGCCGAGCATCTGGTAGTAGGTCAGCGGATATCGTTCGCGCAGGCGGTCGAGCGACTCGATTGCGCCCTTCTTGTCGTCGAGCTTCCAGAGGGCGTGGGCTTTCCAGTACATGGCCTTGCCGGCGACCACGGGGTTGCCGAAGGGCATCATGTCGTCCCACGCATCCACGGCGTCTTTCCAGCGCTTTTCGCGCATGAGCGCCCACGCCTTGAAGCCGTAGATGTACGACGATTTGTGCGAGCGGCGGCCGTAGGTATCGATGAACTCGTCGAATCCCTTGATGGCCGCGTCGTTCTTGCGGTGGTCGTAGTGCAACCAGCCCCGGTAGTAGCGCACGTCGAGCATGTGCGAGCCCGACGGAAAGCGCTTTGCGTAGTCTTCGAAGACTTCGAGCGCCTTGTCGTACTTCTCCTGCCGCATGAACGAGCGCGCGTAGTAGTAGGTCGACTTCTCCGCGTATTTGCTCGAGTTTCGGCTCAGGTCGGCGAAGATCTGTTGGGCCTCTTCGGGGCGGTCGCGCAATTTGCGCAGCCCGATGACCCCGAGGTGCCATCGCGATTCCTCGCGATACCGGTCCATCTTGGCGAGTCGTTCGAACTCGTCTCGAGCTTCGTGATAGCTCCACGAGTCGTAGAGATTCTTCGCTCGCGCCATGCGCTGACCGTTCGAAAGGTCGTCGACTTCCGCCGCCAGCCCGGGGCGATGCGTAGCGTCTTCGGCGGGGTAGAACACCAGCAGTTGCTTCGCGAGTGACTTCGCCCGTTTGGAGCCCTCGCCGTCCTTCGCGAGCGCGACATCGTGCTCGAGCCGCATGATACGAGACTTCATGAACCGCCGGTCGGCGGCGCGGCCGCGGACCTTTCGTTGGTGTTTCGATGCGGCCGCCACGAGTTTCGAGGCGCGATCGACATCGCCGAGAAGAAACGCGACTTCAGCCCGTTCGAGCTCAATCTCGAGCTTCTCCTCTCCATCTTCGGTCAGCGCCAACAGCGCCGCGAGATGTTCGTCGGCTTTGAGCGCTTGTCCCGATCGCAGCGCCGAATCGGCTAGCAATCGCAGGCGAACGTCGTCGGCGTGCGGGATGGTCTCGAGCTTCGACGCGAGCTCGTAGGCCTTCGCCGGATCGGAGTCGAGCGCATCGCGCGCAGCTTTGAAGCTCGCGATCGTGGCGTCGGACGGCAGCGCCCACGCGCTCGCGGAAAACAAGATTGCGACGACAAAGGCAAGAACAGCGGGCCTAGACGTGGTCGCGCTTCTGTGGAAGGAATGGCGGGCCATGGACCCCATGCGGTGAGAGAAAGAGTGGACTATCGCTACGTCCCGGAATCACTCGAGGCCGAGCTTCTAGACTATAACCCGGAGCCGATGATCCGCGTAGTCATGATGCCAGCCGATACGAGCTACCTCGGATTTATCTTCGGCGGCGTCATCCTGAGCCACGTCGACATTGCGCTTGGCGAGGAGGCGATGAAGTCCGCCGGCAGGCCTGTGGTGACCAAGGTGATGCGCGAAGTCGAGTTCGTCGCGCGGGTCCATGTGGGCGATTGGGTCAGCTTCTACACCAAGACCGTGCGCACCGGTCGAACGTCGGTCACGGTCAAAGTGCTGGTCGTTTCGCACCGCGACTATCTTCGAAACGAACTCTACAAAGTGACCGAGGCCGAGGCCGTCTTCGTCGCCGTCGACGATGAAGGGCGGCCAGCACCGCTTCGCAACCCGGTGGATGTCAGCTGATGGGAATCTTCGCCGAAATCGCGCAGACGTATCGCGACTCGCGCAAATCGCAGGACATTCTGTGGAACACCTACGTGGCTCGGCCGTTTGCGGCGATCTTCGTGGCGGCGTTCCGGCGCACGCCCATCACACCGAATCAGGTGACGATTCTGGGCGCGCTCGTGTTCTTCGGAGTGGTCGCCGCGCTCATCGCGATCCCCGGAATCTGGGGCCTCGTGGTCGCCGCGCTCATCCTCGAGCTCGCGTACATCTTCGACTGCGCCGACGGCCAGCTCGCGCGCATCACAGGCAAAACCTCCGAGGTCGGCAGCTACTTCGATTTTCTCATCGACGAAGTGAAGGCGCTCCTGCTCGTAGGCGGTTGCGCCATCCGCATGTGGATGACGACTGACCAGGATTACTGGCTGCTCGTCGGCATCGCGGGCTGCGCCGTGGTGTCCATCGCCACGTCGCTGACCAACTTCGTTCGTCGAAAAGAGTATGCCGGCAAGGAGATCAAGCCCGGCGCGTCGGCGAAGGTCGCTGGCCCACCGGCGAGTCTTCCCGGAAAGGCGTTTTGGCTCGTGAAGCGAGTCTTGAGCTACGTCGCGCACTATCCGAGCTGGTTTTGGCTCGTGCCGATCATCGACCTGCATCCCGCGGTCGATGGCGCGATGGTCTTCCTCGTCGCGTACCTCGGCGTCTACGTCCTCTACCTCGGTCAGACCGGCCTCGGCGTGACCCTCAAGCTCGGCTCGCCATCATTCTACAAGGAGTAGCGCGATGAACCGCGTGATCATCATCGCTGCCGGTATGGGCAGTCGTCTGGAGCACTTCACCGACGAACGGCCGAAGTGCATGGTCGAGGTGGGCGGCAAGTCCATCCTTCAGATTCAGCTCGACGCGCTCCGCGCCCACGGCATCGACGACATCCACATCGTGCGCGGATATCTCGCCGACAGACTGGTCGTGCCAGGGGCGACCTACTACGAGAATCCGGACTTCAAGAACAACAACATCCTCCACTCGCTCATGTTCGCCAGCGAGGCGTTGGAAGGGCCGCTCCTGACGACCTACTCGGACATCGTCTACAAGCCGAGCGTGGTCGAGCGTTTGGTAGCTTCGCGGCACGACATTTCGCTCGTCGTCGACCGTCAGTGGGCCAAGGCGTACGAAGGCCGCGACGATCATCCGCCCGAGCAAGCGGAGCTCACCGAGATGGACGGCGACCGCGTGACGCGCGTCGGCAAGGTGGTCGGCCCCGAGCATGCGGTGGGCGAGTTCATCGGTCTGGCGAAGTACTCGGCAGAGGGCGCGCGCATGCTGCGCAAAACGTTCGAAGACGTCCGAGCCGAGCTAGGCGACGACGAGCCATTCCATAACGCCAAACTGTTTCGAAAAGCCTACCTGACCGATCTGTTCCAGGAACTGATCGACCGCGGAGTCCACATCGGCATCACGCCGATCGATGGCGACTGGCGCGAGATCGACACGGTCCAAGACCTGCAGCGCGTCAACGAAATTTGGTAGGTGTTGGCGGGTTCATTCGGCCGGCGCGGCGGTGAACACGCCGAGTCGGTCGGCGATGCCGACGACGGTATCTTTGCCCTCGACCGCGTCGACTACGATGCGGACCGTGTCGCAGTACTCGTCGTCACAGATCCAGTTCATCGCGGCACAATCTGCGTAGAGCAGGCACGTGTGCACTTCCATCAGGCGGCGGCCTTCCGCTGTGGTCAGCGTGGGTACGACCGCTTCCGTCGTATCGTCGAACGTCATTCGCAACGGTTCGGCGAAGCGCGTATCGCCGTCGACTTCTTCGGTGACGAGCGTGACCTCGGCGCCGCTCATTTCGTAGTAGCGGCGCGCTTCTTTTGCCTCTTTGCGCCAGAGGACGGCGGCGGCGTTTGCCCCGGACATGTCGGGTAGATCGGCGACGCTATCGGCCGCGATCCATCCAGGGAGCGTGCCCTGCTTGGTGTATCGAATCGTGCGCACCGCGCCATCGACCGGTTCGCCGACCGTGGTCACGTGTTCACCACGAAACATCAGGTAGCCCTTGTCGGCGAATTCCACCGAGTTTCCGCAGTCGTTTGCGAGCGCCTCGGCAGCCGTGGGGCAGTTGGAAGCCTTCTCGGCGACGACGAACTGTCGGTTCGTCTCGAGCAGCGAGACGTCGACCGGCTCGACTGGGTTCCACTCGGGAGCAGGTCTCTCAACAGCTGCAGAGGTCTCTTTGGGCGGCGTGTCGGCCGTCTCTGGCGCGGTCTCGCAAGCGGCCAAGGTGAGTAGGCATGCGGCGATGATGCGATTCATTCGGTGCTCCTAGGAGTCGATTCTGACTTTGTACGACCACGCCCACGTCGGTGATTCACAACGTTCGTTGCTCCCGGTGAACATCAGAAAGTAGCTGCCCTTCGGGAACCTGGTCTTCGGCCACTTCACCTCGATCTCGAAGTTACCGTCTTCGTCGAGTGGGAAGCATTCAGCGAGCCAAGAGCCGCCGGTGACGGGCTTGCGGTGGACCGAGATGTTGGTGTGGTCGCCGTAGTACGTTCCGCGGGCCATGAACGTGTCGTCGCGAGTGCCGACGAGCGGGATCGGGTCGTCGAGCACGACGCCCATGTGGGCGAACGCGCCCTCACCAAGCTTGGAGTACTCGGTCTCGTCGCAACCGGCTTCGTGTTCATTGCCTGACGTGTAGGTCGAGCTCGGCGCGACGATTCCGGTGCCGCCGGCCTCGATGAGCTCTTCGAATCGGAACGGAACGGTTCTCTCGGCGGCGTCGCGGAGCGAGTAGTGCAGGTGCGGCGCGAAGCTGTATCCGGTGTTTCCGCAGAGTCCGATGGTTTCGCCAGCGCAAACCTGGTCGCCTTCTTCGACGAGCGCGCCTTTGTGGAGCAGGTGGTTGTAGAGGGAGTAGGTTCCGTCACCGTGGTCGAGGATGACGTAGTTTTCCTGCGGAAGGCAGGTTCGTTCGTTGCAGCCCGAATCGGAATCTTCCTTCACTTCCCACACGACCCCATCGGCGCTCGCCACGATCGGCTCGCCTTCCTCGCATTCGAAATCGATGGAGTAGGGTTGGTCGGGGGCGTGGCTCTCGAAGCCGTGAAAGCCCTGGGTCACCTTCGCTCGGAATCCCGATTCGAATGGGATCTGATGTGTGGGCGATTCGTAGGGGGTACAGGCGCCGTCGTCGAACGTGGAGCCGGGGAGGCAAGCGCCGGACGGAAGCGATCCGGACGCGCAACTCGCGAGCGTACACAGCGACAACATGACGACATACACCTTGCTCATGTGCCCATTGCTAGCCCATGCGCGACGATCTGTCGATCCGTGGAGTGACGAAGGGGTTGGCGGTCGGCCCGCTCGCGCTTACGTTGCGCTTCGGAGGTTCGATGGACCCGATCACGATCACAATCATCACCATCATATGTCTGCTCGGTGGCGGCGGGATGGGCCTTAGCGTGCGCAACACGCGACGCCGTCAGGCACGCCAGCGCATGCGTGATGCGATCCGTGTTCGGCAGCAGGTGAAGGACGCGGAGGTGTCGGTCTTCGACGTCTTCTGGGACCTCGGCGTGTCGGACTTCGCGCTCGAGATCATGGGTAATCAGGGACTGTTGCTGAAGGATATGCAGGACCTGCCGTTCGTGCTCGATGCGCTCGAAGATCGGGTTGCCGAGCACGGCAGTTACGCGACGTTCGTGCGCGAAAACCTCGAGGCCATTCAGGAGTTCTACGAGGAACACCGTCGCGCGGGCGACCGTCGCGCGTTGCCCGCGCTGGAAAACAAGAAACGCAAGACATTGCAGCTGCCGGCGGTGATTCCTGATGGCGGTTCGAAGGAGGTCTCGGGCACGGGCAGCCTCCCGGTGCTCTACGACGGCGGCTCGAACGGCACGGGCATCTACAAGCCGATCGTGGCGAAGAGCCCCGATGAGCGCATCGCGGTGCGGGAAGGGCGACAGGTGCACGCACTGCAGCTGAGCGCTTCGGAGGTGGACATCGACGAGATCGCGAAGGTCGATCCCGTGCGCATGCTCGGCGGTATCTTCGACGGCACACTCAGCGTGCAGCTCGAGCGTTGGTGGGAGATGCGCAACCTTCGGATGCTGCGAACGGACCTCGATCAGGAGCTCGTGCGCCTCTACAACCACTACGCCGACGAAGCCAACGCCTCGCCGTCGTTCTTCCAGCACTTGTTCGACACGGCCCGCCGGTGGGATGCAGAAGTCGGGCGAATCGCCGAGCTGAAAGAGAAGGCCCCTTGGGAAGGTCGACCGTGGGAGATCTGCGCCGACGCGCTCGTGACGGAAGCCCTCGCGGTGGCGCGCAAGCTGTCATGGATGGCGCGGGGCAACGTCGAGACCACCATTGAGCACATCCACGGCCGCGCACGCTCTGGCGACCTCGCCATGGCCGGCTATCTCGTCTACCTGAATCATCACGCCCTTTTCGCAGGCCGCTCGCAGAAGTACGGTGACCACGTTCGCCGGGTCGAGAACGCGACCTACAAAGTGCAGCGTGAGCTGCGCGAGCTGATGCAGAAAGGCGTGATCTAATGCTGTTCGACATCGAAGATGAGTTTCGCCGCCGGGTCGTCGACGTGGTGTTGAACGCCCAGGACGAGATCATGGGCGCGATTTCCGAGCTCGATGGCACGGAATACCGAGAAGACATCTGGCACCGCCCGGGCGGTGGGGGAGGGCGCTCGCGCGTGCTCCAGGGCGGCAACGTGTTCGAAAAGGCGGGCGTCGGTGCCTCGGTGGTGTTCGGCGAGTTGTCGCCGGAAGCGGCGGCGAAGATGGGGGGAGGGACCGAGATCGAGGACCTGAGCTTCTTCGCGACCGGTATCTCGCTCGTCTTTCACCCGCACAACCCGATGGCACCGACGGTCCACGCGAACTACCGGTACTTCGAGCGGGGCGACGGGAGCACTCCCGGCTCGTGGTGGTTTGGTGGCGGCGCGGACCTCACGCCCAGCTATCTGTTCGAAGAGGATGCCGTTCACTTCCACTCGGTACTCAAGGGCGCCTGCGACGATGTCGACGAGGCGTTCTACCCACGCTTCAAGAAGTGGTGCGACGAGTATTTCTACATCCGTCATCGCAAGGAATGCCGTGGAGTTGGCGGCATCTTCTACGACAATCTGCACGACCGTGACCGCGAGGAACTGCTCGGGTTCATGAAGGGCAATGCGAGCGCGTTCTTGCCTGCCTACATGCCGATCATCGAGCGGCGAAAAGACGAGCCGTTCACTGAGGCGCACAAGGAGTGGCAACAGATTCGGCGCGGTCGGTACGTGGAGTTCAACCTGGTGTGGGACCGTGGCACGGCGTTCGGCCTGCGGACCGATGGGCGCATCGAGTCGATCTTGATGTCGCTGCCGCTGACCGCGCGGTGGGAGTACGACCACCGGCCAGCCGCGGATACGCCGGAGGGCGAGATGCTCGAGGTGCTGGAGAGTCCGCGGGAATGGGCCTGATTCCGCTTTCGGCTTTCCGCTTTCGGCTTTCGGCTTTCTGATTCGCACCACGCGAG
This sequence comes from uncultured Bradymonadales bacterium, assembly GCA_964384605.1. Classification (GTDB taxonomy): domain Bacteria; phylum Myxococcota_A; class Bradymonadia; order Bradymonadales; family Bradymonadaceae; genus CAYLMO01. The sequence continues at coordinate 23,712 of CAYLMO010000019.1, forward strand.
CCGTGTTTGATTAAACTTCGACCGGCTTTCGTCTATCCTGCCGAGAAGAGAGTTCTCCACACGAGGAACGCGATGAAGATTCGCACACTAGGCTTGGCCGGCGTGGTTTTGGCTGCCGGCGTTTTGACCGGTTGTCAGCAACTGCCGGTCCGATCGACACCGCGCACGATCGCGGGGACCTACGACGTCGAGACGCGCTACGACCTGTCGGCGTTCGAGGGTTCGTTCGCGAACTTCGCGCCTGGCTGGCAGCAGCCGGACCGCCTGATTCATCAGCAGATCGTGGGGAGCGTGCGGGCGAACTACTCGTCGACCGTCGCGAACGCGTTCGTCGCCGTGTACGGCGACACGCTCCAAAACGACATCACGAGCTATCTGAACGAAGAAGCTCCCCCGTGGGTCATGGGGCTTGGGCCGGCGATGGGCGACGTCGACAAGCAGATGTCGACCGTCGACATGCAGACCGCATGGCTTGTGACCGATGGCGACGTCGGCGACATGGAAGCGACGCAGATCTTCAACGGCGTCGCCGTGTTCGAAGACCCAAGCTGCCCGGGTTCGGGCGCGATCACGTGTGACCAGATTCAGCTGAATAGCCAAGAACTCCTCGATGCGGAGTATCCCGTCGAGATCTTGTCGTCGCGCTACGGCGTGCAGGACAACGGTCAGAGCCTCGGCCTGGAGTCGCACAACCTCGAGTTCAACTACGGCCGGCTCGGCCTCTATTACCTGACCAACTTGATTCTACCCGACAGCCCGACCGAATCGGTCGGTCTTCGCGACGTTGCGCTTGGCGCCATCAACTGCCGAGGACTTGCTGGTCGCCTCGCCGGCGACGCTGGCAATCTGGGTGTCGATGTCGGCGGCGTCACGGTCGGTTTGAGCCTGAACGACCTCATCGGTGACTGCGAAGAGGGTGTGTTCGGCACGGTCAACGGCTTCGTCGACCAGTTCAATGCGCCGCTCGACATGAATCTGGCCGGGTCGGCAGACGTGCTCGATACCAATCGAGATGGTTCGATCGACCAGCTCACCGGCGGAAGCGTCGAGGGCGACATGGCGGTCGAGCTTGCGACCGGGCAGGCAGAAGAAGGCCCGGTGTCGGGCCTGTTCACTGGATTTCGCGTGGGAGATGTAGACTGATGAGACGAACGACGATTCTTTTCGCAGCTGCAACATGCTTGCTTCTTTCGACCGGATGTCAGACTCCATCGGTGCGCCTCGATAACGCGCTTCTGAAGAAACTGACGAACACCGGGTTGGAGGTCGGGCTCGACATGACCGTGCTCAACCCCAATGAATATGCGATTCCGCTGCAGCAGGTGGATTGGAACCTCGATTTGTTCTCGACGCCGTTCACGAACGGCATCTCGAACTTCACGACGAACATTCCGGCTGGACGCACTGCAGCATTCGAAGTGCCGCTCGGGATTTCGTTCCAGTCGGTCTCGGTCGGTGTTCAGAACGTGCTGACCAAGCGAACCATCCCCTGGGGATTCGAAGGCGGCTGCTCCTTCCGCTCGCCCGCTGGCCCTGTGCGCGTCGGGTTCGACAAGCAAGGGCAGTGGGCCAACCCCCTGATGAAGTAGGTCTCCGCTGGTTCTCGATAATGTTGCGATGCACTAAATGGCCGGCCTTGGCGACAAGGTGACGGCCATTTTTCTTTGCGGGGCGATCGGCACCGAGAGTTTCGTGAACAGTGTAACTATGCGCTCTATGGTCCTTGTGCGCGTTTCTTGCCGGCGTGCAGGAAATGTAGGTTCGTGTGTTGAATTCTAATTCTCATCTGCTATTGTGCGCTGCACAAAATGGAAAAGCGGGAGCGGAAACCCGCGTGATTCCAACGGAATGGATGAGAGGATCGGGAAATGCGCTACATCGAATTGATCATGGATAAGCCCCTCATTTGGGGCCTCTTCCTCGCCTACATGCTCGGAACGACCTGGCTCGCGTGGCTTGGCCACAAGAAGACTGGAGATCTCGAGAGCTACTCGATCGGAAAGGGCGACATGCCGGCATGGGTTGTGGGCGTGACGCTCGCGGCGTCCATCGCTTCGACGGCGACCTTCGTCATCAACCCCGGTTTTGTGTACGTGCACGGTCTTTCGGCCTTCATGCACCTGGGCGTTGCGGCCGGTATCGGCATCGTGACTGGCCTGTTCGTGATGAGCTTCGGATTCCGCCGTATTGGCGCGAAGTCGAAGGCCCTCACGCTCCCGCAGTGGCTGGGGCAGCGCTACAAGTCGAAGGTGTTCACGGTCGCGTTTGCTGCGGTGAACATGCTGACGATCACGTTCGTCGTGCTCATTGTCGGCGGCCTGTCGATCGTCATGCAGCAGACCCTCGGGCTGACCAACGTCGAGTCGCTCCTCCTCGTGATCGGCTTCGTGTTCTCCTACATCTTCCTCGGCGGCACCTACGCCCACGCCTACACGAATACGCTGCAGGGCGTGATCATGACGGTCATCGCCGCCATCATCGTGTTCAGCGGTTTGCATCACTTCGGCGACGGCATCGGCCCGGCGATGGACCAGATCGCGGCGATCGACCCGAACCTCGTGAAGACGGTCAACCCCGAGAGCACGCTCTTCGGCACATTCTTCAGCGTTTGGGTCGCCGGATTCGTCATCGGATTCGCGCTCGTTTCGCAGCCGCACATCATGATCAAAGCACTCTACGTGAAGGACGACCGCGAAGTCTGGAAGTTCCTCGCCGTCTGCATCGGCGTTTCGGTCTTCTTCACCTCGCTGCTGCTGGTCGGCCTGTACGCTCACCTGATGGGGATTGGACCGGAGATGCTCAAGGGCCCGGACGGTACGTTCCGTCAGGACATGGTCATGACCATCTACATCCTCGAGACCTTCTCGCCGACCATGGTCGCGATCATCACCGTGGCGCTCCTCGCCGCGGGCATGTCGACCCTCGACGGAATCCTCATCGCGCTCAGCTCGATCGCGGCGAACGACTTCTTCCTGAATCTCACCGAGAAGAATCTGCTCAAGGACAAGACTCGCGAAGAGCAGCTCAAGACCGCGCACCGTGCTGGTCAGGTGATGTTGGTGGTGTTGGCCGTCGTGACGTTCGTCATCTCGCTCGAGCCGCCGAAACTGCTTGGCATCTTCGGTCAGGTCGGCGTCTACGGAATCGTGGCGGCGAGCTGTGCGCCGATTCTGTTCGGAATCCTGTTCCCGAACGTGGGCAAGTGGGCGATGGGCGCGTCAGCCCTCGTCGGTATCGGTACGCACCTGACGCTGTTCCTCGCCGGCAAGCATATCGCGCCGCTGTTGGGCACGGACCTGGTCGCGGCCGGTTTCGCGAACCCAGGCGTCACCGCAGCATACGGACTGATCGCGAGTGTCGCGGTCGCGCTTCCGGCGTGCATCTACTCACGCACGAAGTCGAGCGACGAAGCTGGTGACCTGGGAAACGAGTTGATGCCGGAGCCGGCTGAGTAGAGCGGGCTCAGGGCTTAGGGCTTGGGGCTTAGGGCTTACGGCCGTCAGCCGGTAAGCCGATGTCCGGACTAGTCGCTAGCGGGTACGACCGAGTGCTCGGTATCCCAGCTGAGAACCTCGGCCTCTTCGCGTGAAAGCGCGAGGTCGAGGTCGAGTTCTTCCTTCTTGTCCTCCGAGAGATACTCGTCGAGGAACGCCTTTCGAAACGCCTGGAAGTTGCCGTTCTCGATGGCCGTCCGCATGCCGCGCATCAGGTCCTGATAGAACGTGATGTTGTGCAGCGTGCCGAGCGTCGAGCCGAGGATTTCGCGGCTGTTGATCAGGTGATTGATGTAGGCGCGCGAGAAGTTCTGGCACGCGTAGCACCCGCAGTTCGTGTCGATGGGGTACTTGTCGGACTTGTACTTCCCCTTGGTGATTCGAATCCGGCCGCGGCGCGTGAACATTACGCCGGAGCGCCCGAAACGACTCGGGAGGACGCAGTCGAACATATCGATTCCGCGGGCGACGGCTTCGACGAGATCTTCGGGGAAGCCAACGCCCATGAGATATCGCGGTTTGTCGGCAGGCAGGAATGGCTCCGCCTGATCGACAGCCGACATCATGAGGTCGTGCGTCTCGCCGACCGAAACACCTCCGATGGCGTAGCCGGGGAGGTCGTGCTGGATCGTGAGCTGGGCCGACAGCGCGCGGAGGTCCTCGAAGGTCGAGCCCTGCACGATTCCGAAGAGCGCCTGATCGTTGCGTGTCTGCGCGTCTTTGCAGCGCTTGAGCCATCGATCGGTCCGGTAGACTGCGTCCATCGCGGTTTTGTAGTCGGTCGGGAACTCCACGCAGACGTCGAACGCCATGATGATGTCGGCGCCGATCTTCTCCTGGATGCCGATGGAGCGCTCGGGCGTGAGCTGAATCTGTTTGCCCGACTTTCGGTAGCGGAAGGTCACGCCTTCTTCTTCGAGCTGCACTTTGGGCAGCGAGAAGACCTGGAAACCGCCGGAGTCGGTGAGCGTGGGGCGATCCCATCCCATGAAGCCGTGCAGGCCGCCCATCTTGGCGATGATCTTTTCACCGGGGGCGATGTGCAGATGGTAGGTGTTGCCCAGACAGATCTCCGAGCCGGTCGCCTCGAGGTCGCGGGGCATCAAACCCTTGACCGTCGCACGTGTTCCAACCGGCATGAATGCTGGGGTTTGGAAGGTTCCGTGCGGCGTGGTCACCGCGCCTCGGCGGGCCTTCCCGTCGGTGGTTTTGAGTTCGAACGAAAGGGGTGATTCAGACATGCGATTGGCCGCGATCTACAAGGGGAGGAGCCGTGTTTGCGCGCAGCGTACAGCAGACCACGAAAGCAGGCGAGTAAGGAGGTCGATCGGTTGCGCTGAAATGACGCACCGTGCTAACAATCTAACTTCGCGAGGAGAGGTCTTCTGAACCTTATGAATTGCGGCTGAGCGGCGGCTTCACGGGCGCGCGCGACACAGCCTCGAGGTCGGCCTCCTCCCGCACCCCGCGCTGAGAGGACGCGGGTAGGGGACTTCAGATACAGCGTATGTCGAACAAACTTCCAAAACTGCCGCAACAAGGCGACGTGATCGCCGGGCGATTCCGCATGGTCGAGATCCTCGGCAGCGGCGGTTTCGGCACGGTCTATCGCGCGCTGCAGGAGAACATCGGTCGCGACGTCGCGCTGAAGTTCCTCACGCCCGGCGTCGCCAAAGATCCGGTGAACGTCGAGCGCTTCCGGCGCGAGGCGTACCACGTCAGCCAGCTGCGCCACCCCAACACGATCACCCTCCACGACTACGGCCAGACCGACGACGGCCTGATCTACATGGTCATGGAGCTCCTCGAGGGCATCAGCCTCGCCGACACCATCCAGGATGAAGGCGCGCTCGACTGGCCTCGCGCAATGCACATCTTCATTCAGGTGCTCAAGAGCCTCTCCGAAGCGCACCAGCGGGGGCTCGTCCACCGAGACCTGAAGCCCGAGAACATCTTCCTCTGCGAGCTCTTCGGCGAGCAGGACTACGTGAAGGTCCTCGACTTCGGCGTCGCCAAGATGACCATGATGGAGGGCGAGGACGAGTCGGCCGAGGACAAGCTGACCAAGGCCGGGCGCATCTTCGGGACGCCGATGTACATGGCGCCCGAGCAGGCCTGTGCCGAGCCGATCACGCCCGCGACCGATGTCTACGCGCTTGGGCTCCTGATCTTCGAGATGCTCACCGGACTTCCGCCCGTCACGGGGCGCAACCGGATGGACGTGATCCACAAGCAGATCCGGGACCCGGTTCCAGTGCTCACGAAGGAGCTCGAGGGCACACCACTCGGCGACTTCATCCGTACGTCGACCGAGAAGAAGCCGGGCGATCGCTTCGCCGATGCTTCGTCGATGCTCGAAGGGCTGCTCAAAGCACTCCGCGCGATGAACATCCACCCACGTGCGCGCGGGGCGACGCATCCCGAGATTTCGATCACCTCGCTGGTGCCCGAAACGCTCCCTGAAGACGAGCCGGTCTCGGGGCCAGTTCCGAGCGCCACGAGTGCGCCGAAGCCTCCGCCTCTGCCGCCTGTGACCGCGGCTGCCCCGAAGGCAGACGAGGCCGAGAGCGACATGACGGCTCAACGACCGTCGCTCACGTCACGGCTGGCCGAGAAGGAACGCACGAAGCAATTCAGCGATCGGCCGCACAGCAAGCCGCGCTACGAGCTCCGGCTGATTGGACGCGACCAAGACGTCATCAAGCTGGGCGAGGTCGTCAAAGACAACGCGTTCGCTCGAAGCGGCCACATCATTTCGCTGGAAGGCGAGGCGGGCATCGGCAAGAGCCGAGTAGTCGGCGCGCTGAAGTCGAGTCTTCGCAACGTCGGAGTCGACGTCGCAGTGGGCAACTGTCGAAAGCGTTCGCTTCCGCTGGAGCCGATCCGCGAGGCGCTCGCGGACCTCTGGAGCGTGTCGCACGCGGAACGAATGCAGGTCGACAAGACGGTTCGTTCCGACCTTCTCGAGATGGGTGGATACACCGACGAAGAGATCGACTTCCTCGTCGACTTCGTGCGTCCGCGAGCGGCCGAAGAAGCCGCGGTCGACCCGAAGTCGGAAGAGGCGGGTGTGCTCTTCGCGCAGCTCGAGCGCGTCATTTTGGGTATCGCCGAGCGCAAGCCGCTCGTGCTTGCCCTCGAAGATTTGCAGAACGCCGACAGCGGCACGCTGGGCTTCCTCGAATACTTCGCGGTCACGCTGCGCACGCAGCCGGCTGCTGTCGTGGTGTTGCTGACGCTTCGCCCCGAAGAACGAGCGCTCAACCCGAACCTCGAGCGAAGCCTGCGGACCATCGGTTCGAACATCGGAGCCGGGCTGACCCGTCATCCGTTGCGTCGATTGCGCGGCCGGGAGCTTTCGCAGCTGCTCGACGCCATCTTGCCGCTCGAACAGCGACTGAAAGAGCGCGTCGGTTGGCTCAGTCAGGGCGTCCCGCTCCATTCGCTACAGATCGTCCGGTACCTCCAGAACGAAGATTCGCTGGAGAAGAAGGGCAAGCGTTGGGGCCTCAAGACGGGTTCTCCGCGCGAGATCGAGCTGCCGCCCGACCTGATGGATCTGATGCGTCTGCGCATCGAACAGGCGTTGGCGAAGCACTCCGATCGACCGAGCCTCAAGGCGACGCTCGAATGGCTCGCGACGCTGGGCATGCGAACGCCGGTGGAGCTGCTCGGACTCGTCCTCGGCGGCACGAACAGCCTCGACGAAGACCTTTCGGTGCTTCGAGAAGAAGGCATCGTGCAGCAGGCTGTGCACCAAAATCTGATCTGTGTGGAGTTCGACAACACGCTCCTGCGCGAAGCGATCCTGAAGGATCTGTCGGAGCGTTGGGCGAGCCGTCGACTGCATGCGAGTGCGGCGTCGAAGAAGGTCGAGTTCTACCGGTCGAAGTCGATCGAAGTACCGCTGATCGAGATCGCGGAGCACTGGCGGCAGGCCGGAGAGATCGAGCGCTACCGCGAAGTCATCTTCGCGTCGGCCAATCGGGCGATGCAGCGCGGTGACCACCGTGGTGCTCGCGACCAGTTCCGTGAGCTTGGCGAGTTGCTCGAGTCGGAGAACGACTTCGGGCCGCAGTGGGTCGACGTGCAGTACGCACTGGCCGAGCTGGCGTGGCGCCTGGGCGAGTACGGCCTTGCGGAAGACCACTTCATGCGAGCGATCGACCTGGCCAAGGGCGAGGTCGACGCCAGCCGCGGGTTGCGCGGGCTGGGCCACCTCGCCGCGCTTCAAGGTCGCCACGATCGAGCAGAAGAGCACTACGCACGGGCGCTCAAGCGCAGCCGTTCCGCCAATGACGGAGCGGGTGTCGCGAAGGCTCTCATTGGTCTGTCGCGCGTTCACTTGAGCCGCTCCGACTTGCGCAGCGAAGAGCCGATCAGCAAGCAGCTCGACCAGATTTTGCCCAACCTTCCCGACGGCTCCCTCAACGGCAAGGTGCTCGTGCACCTCGCTGAAGTCGCGCGTCGGCGGGGGCAGCTCGAGAAGCGACTCAAGCACCTCATCGAGGCGCGCAAGCAATTCGAACTGGCGCGCGACCGCGCCGGACTCTCGGACTGTCTCTTGAGCCTCGGCTCGGCGCTGATGGACCCGGCAATGAATGCGCACGATCGCGTTCAGGAGGCTGGGCGAGTGCTCAAGCAGGCGCTCGAGCTCAAGCGTCGGCTCGGCGATCGATTCGGTGTGGCCGAGGCGTTCCGCTATCTCGGCCAGTTCGAGATGGAGGAAGAGAACTACGAGCAGGCCGAGAGCCTGCTCGGGCAGGCGCTCACGATCCACGAAGCACTCAATCTGCCGTACTACGTCGGCGCGACGTACAACGGGCTTGGCGTGGTGCGGCTGTATCGTCGCGACCACGACGGCGCTGTGCTGGCGCTCGAGCGAGCGCTCGAGACGTTCAAGCGAATCGGTGACCTGATCGCCGCGTCGCACGCCATGATGAACCTCGGCGAGATACTCATCAACAAGGGCGACATCCCGCGAGCGCAGTCGATGCTTCGCGAGGCCCGTCGTACCAAAGAATCGATGGGATCCAGCTGGGCGATGTTCGACATCCGCAACCACCTCGCGCTCGTGTCGATGTGGTTGGGTGAGTTCGACGACGCCGAGCGCATTCTGAGCGAGACGCTGCAAAACGTGGACGAAGCTGGCACCGGCGAGGACCGAGCCGTAGCGCGCAGCCTGCTCGGCATGCTGCGCTGCTTCCAGTCGCGACTGCAGCTGGCCGCGCTCGAACTCGGCCGTTCGCGCGCCGACGCCGAAGACCTCGGTATCGACCGCGTGACCGCATTCTGTCAGGCGAACGCGGCATTCTACGCTTCGCTGACCGAATCGGACTCGAGCTTCGAGCAGCTCGTGAACGCACTCCAAGAGAAACAGTTCTTCTACACCCTCGAGCGCGAAGTTTGGCTCGAGTGGCTCGACCGCGTAGTCCGCCAGATTGCGGAGCGCGAAGAGAACCGCCAGTCGGTGCGCCTGCTTCACACGGCCGCCAAGTTCTGGCGAGTGTTCGGCGACGACGACCGCTACCAGGCGCTCGTCGCGTCGGCGAAAGACCTCGACGCCCGCGTGAACGCTCGGCGTCGCTGATTCACACCCCAAAGAATGGAGTCCGACCATGGTTGAAAAACTCACGGACGACGCGATTTCGGCAGCCCTCGCAGCGGCCCCGGAATGGACTCGAAATGGCGATCAGATTGAACGGAAGCTCGAGTTCGACGACTTCCTGTCGGCGATCGCTTTCATCAATCGAATCGCGCCGCTGGCCGAAGCCGCGGACCATCACCCGGAGCTCTTCAACGTCTACAATCGCGTTGAGATCGTGCTGACGACGCACGACGCGAGCGGCATCACCGAGAAGGACTTCGCGCTCGCACGTCGGATCGATGAGGTCGTCGAGGCGTAGCGCCTCAGAACTCGAGCGCGGTCACGATGTTGGAGTCGTCGTCTGTCCAAGGCGACGGCAGTGCCTCGGTGGCGCGCCAGCGTTCGTCGCCTGCGATGGGCGCGAGCGTGGCCTCGGATTCGGCCGCGATGACGTACGCGGATGCCCTCACCTGCAGGCGTCGCAAATCCTTGCTGGGGTAGTGAACCTGCGTGCGCGAGGGCATTCCTGCGTCTTCCAGCAGGGCACCAACTACGCCTTCGACATCGATGTACCGATTCGAAACGTGGAACACGATGACACCGCCGGAGGCGAGCTTCTTCCGATAGAGCTGAAGTGCTTCGACCGTGAGCAAATGTGCGGGTACGGAGTCGCTGTTGTACGCGTCCAAAAAGATGATGTCGTACTCGTCGTCCGGGAGCCCGGCGAGCAGCAGTCGGCCGTCGCCGACCTGGACCGAACAACTCTCGCCGCAGTCTTTCAGATAGGTGAAGTTCTCGCGGGCGATGGTCTCGACGACGGGATCGATCTCGAAGAAGTCCCAGTGGTCTGCGTCGCGAGGGTAGGCCGCCATGGCGCCGATCCCGAGGCCCACGACTGCGGCGCGGCGATGCGGAAACTGCGACACGACCTGGCCTACCGGGCCCAGCGGGTGGTGGTAGGCAGTCGGGGTGTGGCGCAGATTCGGGTCGAGGAACTGCGCTCCGTGCGAGGTGGTTCCGTGCGAGAACTTTCGGACTTCCAGGCCGCGATAGGTCCGGTCGAACACCTTGTAGGTAGCGTAGAACGAGCGCTCGTATCGAACTGCGCCGGGGGTGTGGAGGATGCTCCAGGAGCCGACGACGAGGATCAGCGCGTAGCCCGCGTGATGAAGCGAGGGGCGACGGAAGCTCATTGCGACTGCCACTCCGACTCCGCCCAGCGCGATCGCCCACTCCCCGACTCGGCCCAAAGACCGGAACGGAGGCCAGGGGAGGGCGCCGACGGCCCAGAGGAAGAACAGCCCCACAGCGACGAGCGCGACGAGTTCACCCGCGCGGTTCTTCAGCACGTCTTTGGCTGACGCCACCGGAATCAAAGCGGCCGAAAGGGCCAGGACGACGAGGTAGTCTGCGTTGCGGCTGAAGAGTTCGGGGGCGATCCAGCCGTTGAAGACGCCGCCGAGTGCGCCACCGACGGACATCGTCAGGTAGAACGCGGTCAGATGTGCGGCTTCGGGGCGGGCATCGACGAGCCAACCGTGGAACACCACGGCGAGCACGCTGAACATCGCGAGGTGCGCGGCGACCGCGACCACCATGGGGACGTCGAATCCTTCGAGCGCAATGAGGAGCAGGATGCTCGGCGCGATGAATGGGTATGCGGCCTTCGGAATTCGCCAGCTGTCGCGACCGAAGACGATGATGAACGAGCCCAGATATGCCGCGAGCGGCAACACCCAGAGGAGCGGCACGGGTGCAAGGTCGATGGTGATGTGCTCGGTCGAACCGAGCATCAGGCTGGACGGGAAAAACGCGAGGCCCATCCACACTGCGACCTGACTCCATCGAAGAGGTTCCGAAGCTTCGAGCTTGGTGCGTTCCTCTGGCTGAGCACGCCATGTGACAGCGCCACAGGCGACGAGGAGCAGTACCAGAACGCCGAATCCGATGGACCATGCGGTCAACTGGGCCCGAACGCCTAGAAAGGGTTCGATCGCGAGGGGATACGCCAGCAGCGCGAGCATGCTTCCGAGGTTGCTCGCCGAATAGAGGAAGTACGGATCGTCGCTGTCGGGCTGGCCGAGGCGGGCGTACCACGCCTGAAGAAGTGGAGAAGTCGCGGCGATCGCGACGAAGGTTGGTCCGATCGCGAGCGCCAGAGTACCGAGCACCCACGAAACCGGCGCAGTTGCCGCCGAAACGTCGGCCTGAACTGTGAGTGGGAGGGTGAAACAAGCCGCGCCCGCGAAGGCGAGGTGTGCGAAGACGAGCGCGCGGGCAGACAGCTTCGCCGTACCCCCGTGGGCCCACGCATAGCCGGCGAGCAGGGCGACCTGGAAGAACAACATGCAAGTCGTCCAGACCGCAGAACTCCCGCCCAGCGCCGGCAGCAGCGCCTTCGCGATCATCGGCTGCACGACGAACAGCAGCGTCGCCGACACGAAGATCGTAAGCCCAAAGAGAAAGCGAGGAAGGGTCATCAGCGCGCGAACACCATGCCCTGGCTACCGTTCACCTCGCCGCCAACACAGTCGTCGTAGAAGGTGTTCCAGCCGTTCGGGAAGAGGCCGTAGGGGTTGTCGCCCTCAACGTCTCGGAACCAGAACGAGTCGGTCTTCTGGGTGCGGCCGGCGAAGTTGAACATGGCGGTTGCGTCGCACGTGCCGGTGACTCGGGTGACCGTGGTGGCACAAGCGCCTGCGCTGCACGACGCGATGAAGTCGTTGGGGAGTGCGACACGATAGACGCGGTTGCCCCACGACTTTCCGTCGCCTCGGTTCCCGATGAGGAGCTCGGATGGGGCGCCTGCAGTGCGGCCGAGAGAGTAGGGGGCGTTGTCGTCGGCGAGCGATCCGACGGCGGAACCCCAGCCGAAGTTTCCGCCTCCGCCGGCGACGCTGCGGCCGACGAGCATCCAGCCGCCGCCTTCGAGGTCTTGCTCGCAGAAGACTTCAGTCGACTGGCCGCCGAGCTCGATCGTGCGCGTGCCGCGACCGGTATCGCCGCGGGACTTCAGCTCCGCGCACGAGGTGGCGGGCGGTGGTTCTTGGCCCATATCTTCGGGCGGATTGCCCGAGTCCATCGGCTGTTCGCCAGTATCCATGGGGTCGAGACCGAGGTCGGTGTTTCCAGCGTCGGGCGGCGAGGCGCCGTCGTCGCAGATCCATCCGTCGTTCGTAAGGCGACAGCGTGGCTCCTCGTCGAGCTCGGGTGTACACCCGGCAGCAAGCACTAGAGCGGCGAAGACAGAGAAAAAGCGGCGCATTGTCGTACCCTTCGAAGTGGGGAAAGGGTCAGACACTGCGCCGCTCTTCGTCAAGTATGGCTAGCGAGAAGCCTTACTTGTTTGGCTGCGGGGTGACCCGCAGGTAGGGGCGAATCTCGGTGAAGCCCTTCGGGAATCGCTCCTTGAGTTCGTCCTCGTCCTTGAGGGACGGGACGATGATGACGTCGTCGCCGTCGTTCCAGTTCACCGGAGTAGCAACCTTGTAGTTGTCGGTGAGCTGAAGGCCGTCGATGACGCGCAGAATTTCGACGAAGTTCCGGCCGGTCGCGGGCGGGTAGGTCAGCGTGAGGCGGACCTTCTTGTCGGGGTCGATGATGAAGACCGAGCGCACGGTGTGCTTGGCATCGGCGTTCGGATGAATCATGTCGTAGGCGACGGCGACCTTGCGGTCGTGGTCGGCAACGATCGGGTACGACACCTTGGTGTCTTGCGTGTCGTTGATGTCTTCGATCCAGGTGTTGTGGTCTTCGAGCGGGTCGACCGAGAGCGCGATCGTCTTTACGCCGCGCTTCTCGAACTCGGGCTGAAGCTTCGAGACCATACCGAGTTCGGTCGTACAGACCGGGGTGAAGTCGGCGGGGTGGCTGAACAGAACGACCCAGCTGTCGCCGGCCCACTCGTGGAAGTTGATGTCGCCCTGCGTCGACTGGGCGGTGAAATCGGGTGCGGTATCTCCGAGACGAACAGCCATGATGTACCTCGTTTGTGATGAATTCCTATCAAGCAAGTAGGGTTTATAGAGAATGCGGCGACAGATCAAGTGTCGTGGGTCCTTTTTCGCTGAATCGGCGGGAACGTCGTCGTTTTGTGCTCATTTCGTCGTCTTCCGCCGAATGACTAGAAAAGTCGGCGTGTTTTGGTACAAAGCGCGACCGAACGCGTGAGCGAAGATGAAGAAGAACGTGGAACAGCCATCAGAACGAGCCCTCGAGATGCACCGCGAGGCATGCCGCGACGAAGAAGCGGGCTACATGGACCCCGACAGCGGGTTGTTCGTGATGACGTCGTATCATCTGCGCGACCGGGGCTACTGCTGCGGGAATGGCTGTCGGCACTGTCCGTTTACGGAGCGTCAGCAGAGACAGGCAGGCCGGCCCGAAGTCGGAGTGTGGCCGTGGCCGGAGGGCGACGAATGAAGTTCGAACATCCCGTCAGTATCGCGCCGATGATGCAACGTACGGATCGGCACTACCGCTACTTTATGCGGGGGTTGAGCCGGCGAACGCTGCTCTATACCGAAATGGTCACGATGGGGGCCATTCTGAACGGTGATCGACCTCACCTGCTCGACTTCGACGAGTGCGAACATCCGATCGCGCTCCAGATTGGAGGAGATGATCCCGACAAGATGGCCGAGTGCGCGCGAATCGCACAGGACTGGGGCTACGACGAGGTGAACATCAACGTCGGCTGCCCATCCGACCGTGTTCAGAACGGCAACTTCGGGGCGTGCCTCATGGCTCAGCCGGAAGTCGTCGCAGCGTGCGTCGAATCGATGATGCGCGCCGTCGACATCCCTGTGACCGTGAAGCACCGGATCGGAATCGATGAGATCGACCAGTACGACGACATGGCCCGCTTCGTCCGAATCGTCTCGGAGGCCGGGGCCACTCGATTCACCGTGCACGCTCGCAAGGCGTGGCTGCAGGGCCTGAGCCCGAAAGAGAATCGCAACGTGCCGCCGCTGCGGTACGAAGAGGTGAACCGACTGAAGCGGGAATTCCCGCACCTCGTCGTAGAGATGAACGGCGGCATCAAGACCCTCGACGAGATGCAAGAGCACCTGCGCCATGTCGACGCCGTCATGCTCGGCCGCGCGGCCTACGACGACCCTTACCTGTTCGCGACCGTCGACCAGGTCTTCTACGGCGAGTCGACGCCGATCCCGACGAGGCATGAAGCGGTGGAGCGAATGTTCGACTACTGCGATGCCTGGGCGGCGACCGGCATCAAGATGACCAATGTACTGCGCCACGTGCTGCACATCTTCGACGGCCAGCCCGGCGCCCGACGCTTCCGACAGGTTATCTCCGAGAAGGCGCATCTGGACGGTGCCGACAGCGACGTGCTCCGCGAAGCGCTCGACTGCGTCTCGCCTGAGCGCTGCGCGCCGCCTCAGCTCCCTACGACGCCGAACTCCGAAAACGTCAGCAGCGCCTCGCTGTAGGCAACCTCGGGAATGTCGCCAAGATAGCGCGGCGCTCCAGTCGTACTCCCAAAGTAGAGCTCAATCAGGTGAATGCTCGTGTCGGCTCGATGCCAGTTCACCGTCGCGAGCGTATCGCCGCGGAACTGTCGATCGAAGTACGAGCGCGACCCCTTCGTGCGTAGTGTCCAACCGCGCCGCACGAAGTTGCAGATCGCGGCGTTCCACGAGAGCCCGCGATGCAGCGGGACGGCGTCTCGCCGCTCCCACGACGGCGGCAGATGGGCCTGCGTGCGGTCGAACTGCGGGAAGAGCGCGACGATGTCGTACTCCGCAAACACTCGGCCCCACTGGCTCGCTTCACCTTCGTCGAAGTCGAGGGCGTGCGGCACGAACACACGCTCGCTCGGTGCATCGACCGACTCATCATCAGCGTCGAGCCGCTCTCCCTCGGGGGTGAGCCGGAAGGTTTGGTCGCCCGACTTCCAGACCACTCGAGTCGCTGCTTCGCGCACTTCGTCGCTCCGGGAGATGAGCGCTTCCCAATTCGTCGCCGACCACTCGTGGCCTCGCCCCATGGCGTCTTGCAGAAGCCATCCGAACGTTTCGTCGGCACCGACGCCGACGAGGGGCACGGCCAATCGTGCGGGGAGGCGATGGTGCTCTCGCGAGAAAGGTCCGAGCGCCGACGCCTCGTGGGCGAGGCTTGCGACGACGATGTCGGCAAGGCATGCGCTGAAGGTGACTCGCAAGAGCTGCCCGTAGGCTCGCGGACCGAGCGAGACGAGGTGGTCGAGTAGCAACTCGTCGAAGGCAGTCAGGCCGGCGCCTGGCGGGCGAGCCTCGACCAAGACGTCTGCGATCGACTCGGCGAAGGTCAGCGTAGGTGGCGAGCTGATGGCGAGGTTCTCGACCGCTTTGGCCGCCGCGACAGGGTCGCGTTCGCGGGCTTCACGAAGCCGGCGAGCGATGACTTCACGGTCTCGGCTCATCGGAGTGTCCTCACGCGCCGTCGAATCTCGTCGAACGGGAGGGTGTTGAGCAGCGATGGGGCTTCCATCCATGCTCGCCTGGCCTGCTGAAGACCGTACCGAATCTGGTCCATCGCGACCATGGAGCCGGCTTCGCTTCCGAGCGCCAATAGCCCCCCATCGCGAAGCACACGACCGATGCCCGAGGCGTTGAGATCGAGGCGCGCCGGGTGCGCGTTGATCTCGAGGGCGACCCCAAAGTCGGTCGTAGTCTCCAACACCTCATCCCAGAACAATTCGTAGCCTTCATGGATGCCGAGCCGCCGGCCGGTTGGGGCGCCGAGGCACGACACGACGCCGGTCTCGAGCGCCCAACGGATGCGGTCGGTCATATCGCCTTCGGCTTCGTCGCATATCGTCGCGATGACCCAGTCGCACTGGGCGAGCGTGCGGAGGTCTGCGTCGAGCATGCCGGTGTGGTCGATCGCGGCCGAAACGCCGGCGAGGAGTTCAATCCCGTCGACCTTCTCGTTGGCTTCACGAATGCGGTCGAGCGCACGTTCCAGCTCGCCAGGCCCCAGCCCATCTGGGTCTACGCCCGAAGTCCGTTCCGCGATGACCAGCCATGAGTACCCGAGGTCACGCGCCGCTTTGGCGAGTTTGTCCGGGGCATCGCGCCCGCCGCTCGCGTCGCTGTAGACGTGGAAGTCGCCGCGAAGGTCTCGTTGTTCGACGAGGTTCGGTAGCTCGCCCCGTTCGGCGAGCTCGACTTCGCGGGTGCCAGCTCGGATTTCGGGCGGGATGTACGGAAGCCCGACCGCTTCGAAGATCTGTTCCTCGGTGTCCATCGGTCCGATCGGCCGCTCCTTCGGGTCGTCGACGCGGTAGACTCCCTTCTCGGAGATCTTCAGGCCGAGTCGCTTCGAGCGCAGGCGCATCTTGATGTGATGGTCTTTGCTGCCCGTGAAGTAGTGGAGGCCGGCGCCAAAGAGATGTCGGTCGATGACGCGGAGGTCTACCTGAATGTCGCCGGCGATTCGCACCGAGGAGCGCGTGTCGCCGTCGATGAGAATCTCGATGACATCAGGCATCTGCTTGAACTCGGCGCTCACCGTGTGTGGCGAGTCTGTGGTGACGAGGATGTCGATATCGCCAATGGTGTCGCGGCCGCGACGAATGGACCCGCCGATCTCGGCCTGGTCGACGTCGGTCATTTCGAGCAAATGCATCTTGATCGATTCGGCCAGCCCCAACGCCTGCGGGAGCGGAGTGCGGCGTGCACCGGAGCGTTCGAACGATTCGATCTCGGCCAGTAGCTTTTCGACGATCTGTCCGCCGAAGTGCTGCGCTCGGTCGAGTCGTCCGGCCGAGGCGAGGTCCTTGAGGTCGTCGAGCGAGCGTACGCCGAGGTCTTGAAACAGAATCTGTAGGCGGCGGTCGCCGAGGCCGGAGAGTTCCTTGAGCTGCAGGAAATCTCGCCCGACTCGTCGAATCAGGTCGGAATGGCGCGGGGATTGGCCCGTGCGGCGTATCGCCTCGATCTCAGCCTCGATCGACTCGCCGATCCCTTCGATGTCGTAGAGCGCGTTGCGGTCGACGAGGTCGTCGACCGACCGAGGATGGTCCGAGACGAGTCGGGCCGCGCGGTTGAAGGCGCGCACCTTGAAGTGGTTGTCGCCCACGATGCGCTGCATCCAGGCGATCTCCTCTAGGATCTTGGCGTACTCGCGATTTTCCATGCCGTGACTTTACGTCGGTCGGTCGGTCTTGCAGGCCGTTTCGAGGTAGGTCTTCAAGTCTTCGAGCTCGAGGCCGGGATGGGAATCGAGGTCCATCCATTGGTCGAGGTTGTGACCGTCGCCGATCGCGTCCCATTCGGGAAAAGGGTGATACGGTCGCCCTTTCTCGTCGATCATATGGCTACGGTCGCTCGCGAACTCTTCGACGAACTTCGCGACGTCATGCAGCAGGAAGTAAGGATCGTAGTCTTCCGGGAGCCTTCCCAGATAGGGGAACGACACTCGAACCCAGACATCGAACGGCAACGCGGCGCCGAACGTGCAGTCGAGATCCCACACGACAGGACCATCTTCCCCGGACGCAATCGCTACGGCGTGGTAGTCCCAGACGACTGGCTGATCGGGGTCTTCCGAAGCACGCTGGCGCCAGAAGGCGCAGGTCTTGGTCGGGTTGGTGATGAAGAGAACCCAACGGAAGTCGGCTTCGAGGTCGTTTCGCGCACACAGCCGCCAAACGTTCTCTTCACAGAAGAAAGGCTGATGGTCGAAGGTCATGGCGCGGCGAGAACTTGCGGCGTGGGCTAGCTCCACCCTAATCTGAATTGGACCCATCATAACAGGACAGAAGCATGAGGACCGGGCTTTTCATCGCTCTGCTCGCCGCCGCCACCGCCTTTTCTGGGTGTGGCGGATCCACGAAGTCCACGCAGAATGCGGGTGATCCGGGTGTCGGGACTACGACGACGACGGACCAACCGGTTGCGACCGATCCGATCGCAACGGCGTGTCGAAACGGGATCGCGAAGAGTTGTCTGTCTGCGGCAGCTTCGGCAGCGCAGGCAAATCGAATCGACGATGCGCGCGAGCTCTACGCGAAAGGGTGTGAGCTCGGCGAGCCGTTGGGCTGTCTGTATGCAGGCGAGATGGCAGCGGACGGCGAGTCGCCAGACCTGAAGGCGGCGGTCGCGTACTTGTCCCGCGGGTGCGAACTGAAGGAGCCGGCGGCGTGCTACGGCGGCGCGCTGGTTCATTCGGGCCTGTTCGGCGGCGAGGCAGACATGGCCGCCGCGGCCGCACTCCACCGCAAGGGGTGCAATCTAAACCTGGCCGACTCATGCACGGCACTCGGTGAGTTTCTCCTCGCCGGTACCGGCGTCGAGAAGGACGAAGCGAAGGGGCTCGAGCTGCTGACCATGGCGTGCAACGCCGAAGAGGGCGGGGCGTGTATCGTGCTCGGAGCGCGCGAAGAAGATCCAGCAGCCGCGCGAAAGATGTACGAGCGCGCCTGCGGCTACGGCGACGGGCAGGGATGCACCCTCGTCGCGCTCGCCTCCGAGGAGAGCGTGCGGCAGGAGTGGTTCGAGAAAGGTTGTGCCGCCGAAGTGCCCGACCCGACCTCGTGCACGTACGCGGCGCTTCCAGGATTCTCGGGCGACCAGCCGGAGCGCGCCGCCGCGGTGTTTCAGCAAACGTGCGAGTTCGAGGAGCCGATGGGGTGTTTCTTTGCCGCCATCGCGTTCCGCGACGGCACCGGGGTCGAGGCCGATCCCGAGCGGGCCGAAGACTACCTGAATCGAGCCTGCGGGTTCGGGCCGGACCAGTGCGAACGGTTCAGGTCGGAATTCGAGGCGCCGAAAAAATGATGATTCCGTCGGCGTGCGAGCAGTGTGATTGGCGGCCGCTGGCCACCCATCCGGCCGTGCGCGACGAACCGTGGGCCGACATCGATGCCGGCTTCACCTACAGCTACTGCGATCAGTGCGGCAATCTGACGGTGCACAGCTACAACCCTGCGTCGGGGTTCGGGCAGGTGTACATGCTCGATCGCGGGGCGATGACGCTGCTGCGATTCGACGCGAGCCCAGGCGCGATCTCGGCCTACCTCTTCTCGGAGAACTACGCGCGGAATCGAGGGATCGCGGACCCGATCTTTCGCGGGTATTTGCGCTCCGCCGTCGACGTGAGTGCTCTGACGAACGGCTTCGTCGATGTGATGGAGCGCGCCCATGACATCCGGCTGACCACTCTGGCGCTCGAGCTCTTCATCATGGTCCTCGACGAAGTGCGACGGAGGTCGGAACTCGGTGAACCTGCGCTTCGCTTGAGACTGAACGAGCTGGACCCGGTGATCTTGATCGCTCGAGGGGGATTGTCCGTGCTCGACCATGATCCTGATCGTCTAGCGACCGCGCGCTATCTGGCCTGGCAGGTGCTCGAGGCGTTTGGACACCCAGGACTCTGGGACGCGCTCGACGAGGAGCGAGCTCGATTCGTCGAGGAGATCACGGACCATCTCGCGCTGATGGAGCTGGTGAGACGCGGGTTTGAGCGCGGATTGGAGCGGGTGCGCGGCGATGGCGTGCTGCGGTTGTACGTCGAGGCGAAGTTCTTCAAGCGCGTGCTCGTCGATCGCGGCGCCCGTGTGAACGACGACCTGGCCGCGATTGCATGGCGGTGTTTGCAGGAGCTGAATTACGGCGTCGAGCGAGGCGACGAGCGAACACGTCGACTCGCGCAGCGCGCGTTCGTTCGCATCCGCGCATTGCTCGAACACCAGCTGATGGCGCTCGGCCTGCAAAAGTCTGGCGTCGAGGGCACTCACGCCGGCCTGATCGAGTTCGTCGATCCACGCTCGGGCCGAAGCGTGCAGATGCCGCCGTACCGAACCAGACTCTACGTTTACGAACAGACGAACTCGCCCACACCGTCGGCCGTTCTCGAAGAGTGGGACCTACTGCGACGCCACCTTTTCCGGTGAGGATCGTCGCCTAAAGGGGCTCGCAACATGTGTCGACAAGGCTCTGAAGGGCTTTAGTCAGTACACGTGTGGAGCTGGAATGGACGGCAAGCAAGACGACATGCCGAACGGGACCGCGGACGTCATCCCGTTTGAACTTCTGAAGCTCGACCGGGCGGTCGCTGCTCGGCTCGAAGAGGTTTTGGACTTCGTTCCAGACAGCAAGAAGCTTGTGAAAGAGGCGTTTCGAAAGCTTCGAAACGGCGATCGAACGGCGTTTGAGCAAATGGAGGGGCCGGTTCGGGATCACCTGGAGGCGGAGCTTCTTCGATTGATTCAGACGGACCCGTCTCTGCGGGATATCGTCACGAACGCGCTGATGCGCGAGGCCCAGGCGTCCATCTTGGACGGTCGTGGGGACCATCTGGCGGCGAATCTTTCTCCCGGCGAGGTCGAGGCGGTCAACGCGTTTCGGGTGTCGCTCGGGACGAGCGAGCGCGAGGCGCTCTACGACCTCATGACGGCGGGGGCGGCCGCTTCGCAGCGCAACGAAGATCGGTTTGCGTCGGCGCTACTGAACGAAGCGATCGCGCGTGCTCCGGACTATTTCGAGGCGTACCTGCTTCGGGGCGTGAACCATGCGCGGAACGGTCGAAATGGCTCGGCGCTCGCTGACGCGGAGGTCGCGTTGCGCCTGTGCCCCGACAGTGGACGGGCGTTCGAGCTGAAGGCGTCGTCGCTACGAGGGCTCGATCGTGAGGATGAAGCCATGTCGATTCTGGGCGCTGCAGTGGAACGGTTGCCCGAGTCGGCAGGGCTGCACATGATGCGAGGCGCGGGCTTTTTGCGGCGCGAGGCCTTCCGTGACGCGGTGAGTGCGCTCGATGCTGCCGTGAAACATAGCGGAGACGCGCTGGCCTACGTCCTGCGGGGCGAAGCGAGGCTAGGGCTGGATGCTTTCGCATCGGCACAGAAGGACTTCGAGTCGGCGCTCGCGGTCGAGCCGCAGCACTCTCGAGCGCTTGCGGGGCTCGTTCAGAGCCTCGCGCGACGTCGACGTTGGTCGGAGCTGGTATCGGCCGCCACTTCTTTGCTCGAGCTTTCGGGCCCCGATCCCGATGTATTGGCGCATCGCGCCCACGCGCGCCTCGAGCTCGGTCATTCGTTCATGGCGCTTCTGGACGGGTTGGCTGCGCTATCGGTCGACGAGAGTCTCCAGGCCCGCCGCTGGGCCGATTCGGCGGTCGCAAGGCTTGGGCTGGAGCCGACCACGGGTCCGGATGACCTCGTTGTTGCCATCGAGAACTGCGATTTGCTCGAGCGGCACGGTTTCAACGCCACGGCGTTTCTCGATTCCGTCGAGACGACGGCGCGTGCCGAGACGTTCGCGATCACCCTCGCGCGGGCGATCCGAGCCCGCGAAACCGGCACGCCTCGTCAGGTCGTCCGGCTCGCGGAACGAGCTCAGAAACTTCCCGGCGCAACCGATGACGCGAAGTTCCTGATCGCAGGCGCGCTTCTGGAAGAGAGCGACTTCGCTGGCGCACGCCGCGTCGTTTCGGAGCTGGTTTCGAAGGGGGCCGCTGGCGGCGCGTTAGGCTGGGAGATCGGTGATGCGTTGCTGATTGGGGCGGCGGCGGCTGAGGAAGCCGAAGGTCCTGCAGCTGCACTCGAGTTGCTTCAGGATGCCGATGGCAACCACAGGGTGTTGCGGGAGGTTGGTCGGCTGCGTTCGATGTTGGGCGACGAAGAAGGCGCTCGCACGGCGCTGAGAGCTGCTTACGCCGCAGATGAGTCGGACCCGACCACGGTGTTCGAAAATGCCCGTCTCGAAGCGGCGCACGACCCCGAGGCCGCGCTCGACTTCCTCGCGCACCTCATCGACATCGCCCCTCACTACGGCTGGGCGATCACGGGGGAATCGACGTTCGAGATGCTGCACTCGAACCCACGGTTCCAAGAGCTGCTTCGCGCGTCTTCCACGGTGGCAGCGGCCCTCAAGTTGGGGTGCTCGTTCGAAGAGGTGAACGCCTACGCCACGGAAGCCGGGTGGGTCTGGAGGTGGCTAGGCAGGCGGACCATGCGAAAGCCGCGGTTGGTTTCGTGGACCGTCCCGGAACTCGCTGCGACGGCGTTCTACATCGACGATGCAGTGTCGGACGTTCGGGCGCTGGTGTTCTACGGCGATGATGCGGCGACGGCGGTCGAGGCCACAGCGCGTGTGGTGCCGGGTTCAATGCGACTGTCGGTGCCGGCCGTTTCGGCAAATCCGGTGGAGGCGGTTCGCCAGCTCCGTGTTGCCGGGTGGTCGATGGGGCAGGGACTGTCATCGTCGGAGAGCTTCGACCAGGTGGTTCGAGAGTGTCTCGAGCACCACGACGGTCAGGTTCAGTGGCGTGCAGCGAGCGCAGCGGCGCTCTCGAACGATAGTGAGGTCGACGCGAAACTGCGTGAGCTCGCGTACGCCGCCGAGGATGACCGCGTTCGCGAGGAAGCGCTCTTCACGCTGCGTCAAAGTGGCGGGCAAACCATCCCCGTGAATCAGCACGAGCGATGGGAGACGTTTCAGGTCATGGGCGATCGGGACACGATTGAGCGACTGTTCTGGGAGCGAGGGCTCTGGTTCGTCGCGGAGCACGAGCCCGACAGCCGCTCGGGATATGAGCTGACCTGGGCGTCGCCGAACGGAGAGACGGTCGTGACCTACGTCGAGGACGAGGTCCACAACGTGCGTTTGCTCAGCTTCGCAGGCGATGCGGATGATCTGGTGAAAGCCATCGCAAACACGGTGGGTTTGCGGTCGCTCGAAGATGCGATTGCGGTCGCAAGAGAGGACCTCTCGCCCGACGCCATTCGCGCCGTGGCGGCGCTTGTGCCGGAGGTTCGGGTCGACGAGCTCGTTGCGTTTGTGGAGTCGCTGTTGGAGTCGAGCGGGCCGTCGCAGAGGGCGGCGTGTGACTACCTGGCGGGCAAGAGGGAATGGTTGCCGGCATCAGTCTGCGCCCCCGTCTCGTCGGGTGTGTCGCGTTTCATTTTGTCGCCGCTCGAGTCGCCCGTGACCGTGGCCAGGACAATGGCTGAGGCCGGGTGGAGTTTCGACGATGCCGAACCGACGTCGGACCGAGAACACCCCTCGTCGTTTGTGCAGTGGCGGCGGGGCGAACAAGAGATCGCATTGCGGCTTCACCGCTTCGGGTTCTGGTCGCTCGACGTGGTCGATCCAGACGAGGCGTGCCTCGATGTGATTTCCAACGGGATCGAGACGCTCGCTCCCGAGAGCCTCTTCGAGCGAGCGTGCCACCCCGATGCCAGCGTACGAGCCGACGCCATCCATCAGATTGGAATCTATGCCGAAGTGAGTCCGACACCCGATGCGGTGGACGCTCTGCGCAACGCGTTGGGCGACGTGTCGTTGGAGGTGCGAACCCACGCGCTCGAGGCGACGTGTATCGCGGCCCGACTGCGTGGTCTTCGCGAACAGGTCGCCGAGCGAGCCGAGGTGGAACGCGACCCTGATCTGCGCGACTACGCGGCCGTTCTGCTCGAGGCGATGGGCTGACCTACTCGCCTTTGTGCCACGGTTGAAAACGGTCGAGGTCCCACGGCTCGGGAAACGAGCCGTCGAACTGATGGGCGCGATCATCGATCAGCAGAAAGAACTCCGGCTTCCCGGTCTCCCAAACGATGCGGTCGAGGTAGCGCTTGGCTAGCCCATGTCGCAGAAGCCATTGCCCCATCGCCTGAATGCCGCCCTCGGCAGGATCGGCCGCGCGCCGCGAATAGATGTGGACCTCGAAGTGCCCGGATTGCAACAGCGACGTGAGCCAGTCGATGGCTGAACGCTCCGTCTCGGGGTCGACCACAGGCGGATCCGGGATGTTGGCGGGACCCTGCCAACCCGAGGTGTAGCTATGGACCACGCCGTCGAAGTCGATGAAGAGCTTCTTGACCGGCTTGTTGTGTCGTTTCGCCATTATTTTCGGGCTCGCATCGCTTCGGCAAAGTCGTGGAGGAGCGGCATCGGGTCCAAGAGTTGGGTTTGGTCTGGGCGCTGGAACTCAGGGTGCCACTGGACGCCACGCGCCCACGCCTCGCCGGAATCGAGCCAGACCGCCTCGACGATCTGGTCGTGTGGAGACCACCCTTCGACGACGAGTCCGTCGCCGAGTTGGTCGATCGACTGATGGTGAACGCTGTTGATGACGGCTCGTTCGACCCCGTACAGGCTCGCGATCGTCGAGCCCGTCGCGAACTCCACCAGGTGTGCGTTGTCCTCGTAGGTGTCGGCGTCGCGGTGGGTGATAGCTTCGTCGACTTGGGTCGAGATGTCCTGAAACAGGGTGCCGCCGAGCGCGACGTTGAGCAGCTGATGCCCGCGGCAGACACCGAGGACCGGCACATTGTTTCGGATCGCCGCTCGACAGATCTCGAGCTCGAAGCGGTCCCGTTTGGCGTCGCCACTCCACTCCGGGCGCAGGGGGCTCTGGCCGTACGATTCAGGCGCGACGTCCGCGCCTCCGTGAAGCAACACGCCATCGAGCCGCTTCACGAGCGAGTCCCAATACGCGGTGTCGGACGAAGCGGGGTAGGGCAGCGCGACCGCCGTCATGCCGCTTCGAGCAACCCAGTCTGACATCCCCCACTCGACGAAGTGAAGTTCGCGACCGTTAAAGAGCGTGCGCTCCCGGTCATCGTGAAGAATGCCAGAGGAGATTCCGATGAGGATCGAGTCGTTCATGGCGGCAGTATGCCACAACGACGCCGTAGGACTAGGCTTCGACCAGCATCGGGAAGAAGGAGCTCTGCAGCGGCAGTCGAATCTCGGCGGTCGTTCCGCGCGTGGGATAACTGTAGAGCTCGAGCTGGCCACCCATTCTTTCGACGCGGCTTCGCGAGAGCGAGAGGCCCAGGCCTGCGCCTTCTCCGGGAGGGCGCGTCGTGAAGAAGGGGTCGAACACTCGACTGATGATCTCGCCCGGAATCCCTTGGCCGTTGTCGATGACTTCGATGACGGCGTCGCCTCCGCGCGTCGTGACCACGACGTCGATTCGCCCCTTTTCGCCTTCGGGAATCGAACGGATTGCGTTCTGAAACAGCGCAACGAGCGCCTGCGACAGGCTCACCGGGTCAGCCATGATCGGTTGGTCGATGTCGAATCGCGTGACGAGCTCCGCTCGGCCTCGAAGCTCGGCCCAGACCAGATTGACCGAGCGATGAACGACCTCGTGGAGGTCGGTCATCGAGCGCTCGCCGTCACCCTTGCGCGAGAAGTCTTTGAGCGCCGACACGACGCTGCGCACTCGCTTGGTTCCTTCCATCGCGTCGCGCAGCACGTCGTCGACTTCGCCGACGTCGACGCCGTCGGCGATCGCGACGGTCAAGAGTTCGTTGGCCAGCTCGAGGTTCGTGTAGACGTAGGCCAGCGGGTTGTTGATCTCGTGGGCGATGCCGGCAGCGTGCGTGCCTGTGGAGGCCATACGGTCCATCACCATGGAGCGTGCCAGCATTTCGCGTGACTGCGTGACGTCTTCGACCGTTGCGAGCGCGGCTTTTCGGCCTTCCCAGACGAGTGATTGTGCGTTCACGCGGAGCTGCACGTCCGGTCCGCCATGCGGCGAGGGCAGACTGATCAGGTCGTCTTCGCCGTCGAGGGTGCGGTCGGCGAGGTCTTCGGTGATGCGTTCGAACGCGCCTTCAGGAAGGCGCTGCACTGCTGGGTTTTCGAAGAAGGTCTCGTCGCGCGAAAACACGACGACACCAAACGGGGCGACGGAGAGCACGTGCTCGAGCTGCTGAAGCGTACGGGACGCTTCGGCTTGAGCGATGTGGGTCTCGCTAACGTCGACCCAGTTGCCGGCGATCATCCCGCCAAACGCGGGTCCGCCGCGACTCAGCCGTGCGCGCACCCAACGACCATCAGTGAGTTGGGTTTCGAAGGAGAGGACGTCGGAAGCGGTCTGAAGGTCGGCGAGTGCCTCGATGACGCGGTCTCGATGAGGCTCGATGACACGATCGGCCCACACGGAGAACAGGTCCCGGGCTTCGCCTCGGGGGGCGTCGAAGAGCTCGAAGAGCGCTGGCGTGGCGTAGCCTTCGCCGGTCTCGAGGTCCAGTTCGAGGACCGCGGCAGCCGTGGTGTCCAGCGTGGCGTCGCGCCGAGCCGAGGTTGCCTCGATGCGACGTTCGGCGTCGTCAATCCGGGCGAACTCATCGAGCACGAGTGCCCGGGACGCCTCGACGTCGGACCGGAGAATGCTCGCAATCCACGATCCGAGACGCCGTTTGACCCTCGCCCTCACGGTGCGTGCAGGCGCGTTCGTCGACACGAACGTCGCCGTACGACCGTCGATGTCGAGCGTCACCTTCGGCGCTGGATAGCCCGACATTTGCGGGAGTTCCCAGAGCATGACGCGGGTGATCTCGAAGTAGCCCGGGTCGAACGCGTACGGCTCCGGAATCTCCAGCGTGAAGCGGTGGTGCGATTCGTCCACTTCGATGAAGGTCGAATTCAGATGCGGGAACCAGAACGGCGCGATCCAAGTCCAGATGATCCGGTAGAGCAGGCCGGGCGAGAAGACGAGGCTCAGAGGACGACCGAGGGCGCCGAGCTGCGCCGACTTCATGACGAACTCCAGCGCGCCCCAACCGCCGTGCGGCTCGAGCTGTTCTCCGAATCGGCTCAACACTTCGATGAAGTCTTTCCAGGGGATTCGCGTGTTCTTCTTGATCGCCTCACTCATCGGCGCGCCGAGAATCGGCGTCGCCCAACCCGTCGGCATGTCGAGCTCGATCGCGAGCTGGTAGAGGGGGTCGAGCGCCTGGCAGAGCGCGGTGGCCGAAGCTCCTTTGCCGTCTGTACGTTCGAGCGCGTCAATGGTTTTCATGCGACCTCCTCTACCATAAGCGTCTTGCGGACACGGGCGCGAAGTTCTTTCATTCCAAAAGGTTTCTGCAGCAGCGGAAGGTCAGACGGAAGAGCAGCGAGGTTGGCTCGTCCTCCGGTTATGATGAGGACCCGATCTTCATAATCTGGCCACGCTTCGAGCAGTGCCGAGATGAGTTGCGTGCCGTTGAGCCCCGGCATGATCAAATCGGTGATCACGAGATCGAATGGAATCGACGTCGCGAGGGTCAGGCCTTCCTCGGGATCGTTGGTCGTCCGAACCACGCACAGGTCGTCGAGGACTCGCGAGATGACTCGCGTGATCTGAGGGTCATCGTCGATGACCAGCACCCGCGCGCCGAGCTGTCGGGCTTCGGACATGTCGGTCATGAGCTCCAGTTTGGGCTCTGCGATTCGGTCACTCATCGGCAACTCGATAATGGCGGTGGTCCCAATGCCGAGCTGGCTTTCGAGCTTCAACGTGCCGCCGAAGCCTTCGATGATGTTGCGGCAGATCGATAGGCCGAGGCCGGTGCCTTCGCCGGCCGGCTTGGTGGTGAAGAAGGGTTTGAAGACCGTTTCGAGTTGCTCGGGCGCGATCCCCGTGCCGTTGTCGCGAACCTCGATCCTCGCCATCCCAGGTACTTCGCTGAACGCGCGCACGAAGATCTGGCCGCGGCGCGTCGTCGGCATTGCCTGAGCGGCATTGACGAGCAGGTTGATGAACACCTGCGCGAGGCGTGCGCTCGAAGCGTTCACGGACCCACCGATCTCTACGGAAGTGGAGATGGTAGCGCGAGCGCGAACCGTCGCGTTGGCCAGGTTCGTCGCAGCCGAGATGACTTCGTGAAGGTCAACGGCCTCGACCTCTTCGACGGCGCCAGCCGGAGCGACGCTTCGGAAATCTGCTACGAGCCGCGACACCCGCGCCGCGCCGTCGAGCGCCTCTTCCAAGATCTCACGAATCTCGTCCGAGACGGGGTCCTTGATCGAGGCCGCAGCGCGTCGTGCGTACTCCAGGTTGGACTGCACGTAGGCGAGCGGGTTGTTGATCTCGTGCGCAACCCCGTCTGCCAAGGTTCCGAGCGCCACCACTCGGTCGAGCTCGAAACTGCGAGCGAGGAACGCCTGTTCCTCGGTGACCTCGCGGAAGATGGTGAGGAAGGCGCCTTTGCCCTCCCACTCGATGATATTCGAACTGTGCTCGTACGTTCGGATCGTGCCAGCGTCATCTCGTACTTCCACGTGCAGCGACGGAAGGGCCGATTGGTACGGACTCTGCGGAACGACCTGAGAGGACACGCAATCGCGAATACTCTTCAATTCGGTGCGAAAGCGGTCGTTCGAAAAGAGCAGCTCATCGTCACGGTGAACACTCACGGCATAGGGAGCGGCCTCCAAAACGGCGCGAAGCGTGTCGCGCCTGACGCTGGCGGCGAGTCGAGCGGTGTACTCCTGACTCACGTCCTCGAAGGTCGCGATCCATCCGTCACGGTCGTCGTAAACGGCGACCTGGAACGTCCGAGCCTTTTCGCCTTCCAGGCCGAGTTCGAACACCCCACGCTTGCCTGCGGCAATCGCCAAGAGGACGGTCTGGCAATGGTGAATCTGTTCGACGGGAGCGCGGTCGCACCAATCGGCAGACAGTTCCGACATGGTTGCCGGTCGCATTCCTGTGAGCTCCACAAATCGAGACGAACACGTCAGACGACCGTTCGCGTCGGCGAGGACGTAGCCCTGTTCGAGTGTGTCGAGGAGGCGCTCGAGCCGATTCTCCTCGCGCACAGCAATCTTGGACGCGTCCTCGGAGCGCTCCGAAGTCTCGATGAGAAACTGGTGACGACGCTGAACCTCGGCGTTCAAAGAGCGTCCAAATCCACCGAGGAGCGCAAGGAACCTGGGGACCCGAGGGGGCGGTACCACGCGAAAAACGAAGTTCGAGCCGTGTTCCTTGTAGCCCACGGCGCTGCGCGATGCGTGCGCCGGAAAGGTGGAGAGGCTCAGCTCCACGCAGCACCACTGGACGATTGCCAGCCGTTCCGCCTCCGTGATCGATTCGGGCAGGTCGAGTCGGAAGTCGACGCGTTGAGCATCGTACTCGAGCATCTCAAACGTGGTGAGTGGGGCGAGGAGATGCGCGATCGCGTCGCCGTGCGCACGTACCTCCGTGTGCGGCGAGCGGAACCGCGCGAGCCACGTCGCACCCTGCATCGTCGCAGCGAGCAGTTCAGCTAGCTCGTTCCAGCTCGAAACCCGCGCGTTCTTCTGGAACTGAAGGAACGACTCGAACGTCAACAGTTCCGGGGACTCGAGGCGAAGTCGATCTGCCAGCTGAAGGTGCAATTCGGTTTGTGGCATGGGCAGATTCCGTGTGTGTCCACGTTTTCGGCGTGTCTGCCATCGTCGCGGTCACACTCTCCCTTTAATCCGGGAACCGAAATCGCGGTTCCATGTAGGGGGCTTCACTACCTTTCGGCACATTTTGCCCGGCAGGATTCACCCGCCCGGTAAATTCTGCCGGTCGTCCGACTGCCAAACCCGCGTTTTGGTGTTGTGGTAGGGGGGTAGGGGGTGGTGTAGGTCTTGGCACGACACTTGGAATGGCGCTGTCTCGTCCAGCAATCTGAATGAGGCATCGCCCATGAACGCTCGCATCAAAACAACTCCCGCCGCATTACTCCTTCGCTACCTTGCCCTCGAAGGCATTGAACACGTCTTCGGAATCCCAGGCGGCCTGATTCATCCGCTCTTCTCGCATCTAGATCGTGATGCCCGGTTCGACGTGGTCGTCGCGAAACACGAGGAGGGGGCGGTGTTTCTGGCCGACGGCTACGCTCGTGCTCGCGGAGGCCTTGGTGTGGCCGTTGCGACGGCGGGCCCAGGGGCGACGAACATGCTCACGGGCGTTGCTCTCGCGAACTCGAGTGGCGTGCCGCTCCTCGTGCTCACCGGACAGGTGCCGTCGGCCGTGTTCGGCCGAGGGAGCGCACAGGAGTCGGTGCGCGAGAATGTCGACATCGTCGGCATGTTCACGCCGGTGACGAAGTACTCGGCGATGGTGTCGCACCCCGACCACTTCGAGCACCACCTCCAGCGCGCGCTTCGGCGAGCGATGTCGGGCCGGCCGGGTCCGGTTCACCTGAACATGCCGGTCGACTTCTGGTCGCAAGAGATCGAGGCCGCGGAGCCAGACCCGAAGCGCTATCGACCTGCGGCACAGCTGTTCGATCGAAACACGGTTCGCGAGGCTGCCGACCTCATGCACCAGGCCAAACGGCCCATGATCCTCGCTGGCTCCGGAGTGACGCGCGCCAAAGCGGGTCCGGAGCTGATGCGACTGGCCGAGCAGATGGGCGCTTTGGTGGCGACGACCCCGACGGCGAAAGGTGTCTTTCCGGAGACGCACCCACTTTCGCTCGGTGTTTGCGGATTTGCGGGGCACCTCTCGGCCCGCGAAGTCGTCCTCGGCGGATGTGACCTGATTCTGGCCGTGGGAACGAGCCTGAACGAGCGTTCGACCTACAATTGGCATCCCGACTTTGCGCGAGGTGCGAGCATCATTCAGATCGACATCGACGTCGACCGAATCGGGCGCGCGGTGGCTGTCGATCTGCCGGTGGTGGGAGATGCCCGGGCGGTGATGACGGAGCTCCATTACGCGCTGAAGCGCAACTCCGAAGTCGAGCCGGGCAGCGCGTCCTGGGAGCGTCCGGATATGGCGCCGCTTTTGGGCGAGCTCGCTCACGTCGCGCAGGCAGAACGCTGGTCAGACGCGTTTCCGCTGAAGCCGCAGCGATGGCGCCGCGAGTTGTCTGAAGCTCTCCCCGAAAGCGCGCTGCTGTTCTCGGACATCGGCGGGCACATGCTGTTCAACCTGCACGACCTGACCATCTCGTCGAACCAAGAGTTCCACATCGACCTCGCCTTTGGGGCGATGGGGCACGGGACGGTCGCACCCATTGGAGCGGCGATGGCGGCGGGCAATCGGCCGGTCATCACGATTGTCGGCGATGCCTGCTTCACGATGAACGGTATGGAGTGGCTCGTCGCGGCGGAACACAACGTGCCCGCCGTCTGCATCGTGGAGAACAACGGCATGCACGGCATCTCGCACCATGCCTCGAAGAAGATCGACGGCACTCCGCTCAACTGCCTCACGCTCCCGACTCCGGTGAATGTGCAGGGGATGGCTCAGGCGATGGGGCTGCGGTCCGTAAAGATCGATTCGCCGGGCCAAATCGTGCGCGCTGTCGAAGAAGCGCTCGAGTTCGACGGCCCGACGATTATCGAAGTGATCGTCGACGCGACGGTCGCGCCGCCGATGGAAGATCGCGCTGAACTCATCGCGGGGTTCCGAAAATGACGACACTTTCGCAGAACGAATTCGAATCTTCGCCACAGGTCACGACGCCGTTGGCCGACATGCACACCGTGGCATCCTTTCCGGCGCACGTTGTCGAGCCGGGGCCTACACCACGTCTTCATGGGTACGGACTCCACGACGACCTCGCGCGGCACTACACGTTCGCCGAGTCGATCCTGCTCGCGCTCACCGGCGAGCTACCTGAGCGCAACGCCGGCCGGGCGTTTTCGGTCGCCATGACGTTTTTGATGGATACCCCGATCACCGAAGCTGCCACGCACGCCGCACGGGTGTGCGTCGTTGGAAAAGGCGGGATTGGGAGCGTGGCTTCGGTCGGTGCATTGGGCGTCGTCGCGCAATGTCAGCGCGACGCTCAGGACTTCGATGCGGTGCTCGCCGCGATCGAAGTCGGTCGAGTCCCGCGCGAGCTGGCGGCGCATTCGTACCGTGAACGCCTCGCAGTCGCACGTCTGCGGACCGCTCTGCCGTGGCCCGAGCT
Source organism: uncultured Bradymonadales bacterium (assembly GCA_964384605.1). Classification (GTDB taxonomy): domain Bacteria; phylum Myxococcota_A; class Bradymonadia; order Bradymonadales; family Bradymonadaceae; genus CAYLMO01. Next base: position 55,417 of record CAYLMO010000019.1, read on the forward strand.
CGGGCTGCTCGCCTCGGACATCGCGCTGCTCCCTGCCATATTGGCGACGCTCATCCGGTGCGGGATTCGTTCCGAAGAACTCGCGACGGTGGCGCTCATCCATGGACGACTCGTCAGCACGCTGGCCGAAGGGTTCGGCAGCGGAGACCGGTCGTTCTCGGGTCTTCCGGCGAAGCTCCCGGAGTTCTTCTATGTCTCGGAGGAAGCGCGATGACGATTCGATTTGAAACGAAGATCGCGTGCGCCGGTTACGGTGCCATCGACGTTCGAGGCCGTTCCATGCTCGACGGCACGCAGCATCGCCACGACTTCTGGTCGATGAACGCCATTGCGATGGGGCACCGCGCCCTCAACCAGGAAGAGGTCGAAGTCCTCGATATCCTCTGCAACGTCGTCGTGATTGGGGACCCCCGGCTCTGGCCGTATCGCGTGCAGCGATTGGTAGGGGCCTACGGAGATCCCTATCTCACCACGGCGACGGGGCTCGCCTTCTACTCCGGTGGTTCGCTCGGGCCGCCGTCGGTCGAGAAATGCATGGCACAATTGCAGGCCCTGCGGGCCGCCGTGGGTCCGACTCCCTCGCTCGATGCGGTCCGAGAATGGGTCGAGGGTCAACTCGAGAAGCACGAGATCATCGCTGGCTACAACGTCGTCGCCCGCCCGACGGACGAGCGAAACGACTTCGTGATGCCCATTCTTCGAGAGATGGGATGGACACGCCGGCCGTGGTTTGAGCTTGTGGCCCTGCTCGACAAGGCAATGGCCGAGCTCAAGAGCATCCAGCCCAACGCGGCTTCGATGATCAGCGCCGTGTTTCACGAGATCGGCCTGACGCCGCGGCAGGGCGGGCTGATGACCCTGTCCTTCATGAACTGGGCCGTGATGGCGAATGCTGATGAGGCGGTCGACGACGTGTACGCCGACCTGCGCCGCCTGCCCGACGAATGGGTGCAGTGGAATGGTGCTTCGCCCCGTCGTTCGCCGCGGGCGCAACGCCTAGATTGACAAAGGGACGTCCGGCGCTTGCAATGGCGCGGTGACCGAAACCTCCGCCCCGCCGATTCACCTGATCGACCACGTCTTCGCGGCCCTCGCCGCGACGCTCGTGGTCGTGTCGTTGGGGGCGGCAGGTACGGCATTCGTCGAAGGTCACTTCGACTTGTTCTGGCGGGCGGTTCCGCTCAGCGGATTGGTCGCGCTGCCGATGCTCATCGTGGCGGTTGCCTCACACGGTTGGTGGCGAGTGAACGCGGCGTGGCGCGGCCGGCTTCATCCCTCGCTCGAGCTGGTCGCTGGGCTTGTGCCGTGCTTCGCGCTAGCGGTCGTCGCTTTCCGCGGGCTGGCGTGGACCTTCGGCATCGAGCAGCCGTTTCCTCTCGGGTTTGTCGCCGCCTCGCTCTTGACCTACATCGCCGCTCGGTTTGGACGCGAGTGGACCGGATTCGACGAGCCGCTGGCGCTGCTGCCGGGCTTCGCGGTGGGGCTCGGTCTTACGGCGTGGGTCGAATCGGCTTACGCTCTGACGGAGTCGATGACACGACCGATCTTCGACCCCAACGCACTGCTTTTGACTGCAGTGGCCGGGCTTGGCATCGCGCTGGGGCCTGCGTTCGCGGGGCTAACTCGCGTGAACCGTCTGCGGCGGCACCGGGTCCTCGGAGTCGTCGTATTGGTGTGCGCGCTCGGCCTGATCTTCGCGAATCGTTTTGTGTTGGTGCCTCGACTCTACCACTTCGTGCACATCGCGCTGGCGTTCTATGAGCTGCTCTTTGTGGCAGGTGCATTGGGGTGCGTTCTGCTGCAGCGAGAAGCGATGGGGCGGACACCGCTCGTGCTGCGCGCGACGGTCGTCCTGGTCGCCGTGCTCGTTGGAGCATCGTTCCTGCCGGATCGGCGCGGAGCGCAGCATATCGACGTGACGGCGGGCGCGGCAGGGTTGTTGCTCCGGCCGCTCGCCGATTTGGATGGTGACGGTTTCTCGGCGGTCTGGGCCGGCGGTGCCGACGCCGACGATTCCGACGCGTCGGTGCATCCTTTCGCGCGCGAGACGAGCGCGGAATCTGACGCAAACGGCAACGGCGAGAGTGGATTTTCGCCGCCGCCGATTTCCCATCCGCCGGGCCCCGACGCGAGCGACCTCGTCGTGGTGATCACCATCGACATGCTGCGGCCAGATTTTCTGCAGCCGTATGGCGCCGAAGAAGAGACCTCGCCCAACTTGCTCGCCCTGGCGGCGGAGTCGATTGTTTACGAACGTGCGTACTCCGCGGGCGGCATCACGACGCTTTCGCTCCCCTCGCTGCTTCGGGGTCGATACCCGATGGCGCTCGAGATGGAGCCCGTCTATCGAACCACCGCGCGTCGCTATCGCTTCCCGGAGGAGGTCGGTCCCGACGACCGGCCCAACCGCGTGTTCCGAAGCGCGCGACCAGACACTTCTGCGACCATTGGAGAGCTGTTTGGGAACGTCGAGCGCCCGGCCTACGCGGTGCTCGATGATGGTCCAGCGCGGGTCTTTCAAAAGGGCCTGGGGTACGAGGCGGGCTTCGCCCGCATCTGGTACCCGAACGACCCAGAAGGTCCGGGGGAGGCGGAGTGGGGCGCGGTCACGGTGACCGACACTGTCGTCGAGCTGGTCCGCGATGCCCCACGCGGCGCATTCCTTTGGGTTCACTACTACGACCCGCACGCGGCACATCCTCCGTGCCGCAGATTCGAGCCGACCCCGGGCCTGGGCTGCTATCGCGACGCGATTCGAGACGTCGATGAACAGATTGGCCGGATCATCGAAGCGATGCGACAGGCCGGCCGATGGGACAACTCCGCGATCTTCGTGAGCTCGGACCATGGAGAGGCACTCGGCGAGCACGGACTGAGCCACCACGGGCTCGACAGCTTCGAGGAGTTCGTTCGGATTCCGCTCATCGCGCGGTGGCCCGGCGTCTCCGCCGGTCGAGACGACCGTCCGGTGTCGCTGCTCGATGTCTCTTGGTCTTCTGTGGCCCTCGCCGGCGCGAAGCCACCCGAGTCGTGGCACGGTGCTCCGCTTTGGTCGAGCCAGCGGCGATATCCGGTGCTGTCCCAGACGATGCTCACCGCGGTGGATGGAACGCGATATCGGCAGCAGACGCTACTCGTCGAAGGCACGCGACGCACAATGTGGGACCGAGTATCGGGGCGGTGGTGGTCGTACGATCTCAGCTCCGACCCGGAGCAGCGCGCTCCACTCGAGCTCGATGGCGCGTGGCGAGACGTCGCACGATGGGTCGACACCGTCGAACGAGAGGAGTGAGATGGCCTGGCTGATGGCGAAAATCTACGACCGATTCATGGCCGGAACCGAGGAGGCGTGTTTGCGCGCCTGGCGGTCCGAGCTGCTGGAGGGAGTCCACGGCGACGTACTGGAGATCGGAGCGGGGACCGGCGCCAACATGGCTTACTACGGCGATGACGTAGATTCCGTGGTCGCCACGGAGCCCGACTCGCATATGCGTGCCCAGCTCGAGGCGAAACTGGACGGTGTAACCTGCGTGCTCGCCCCGGCCGAGGCGCTTCCGTTCGAAGACGAGTCGTTCGACTTCGTCGTATCGACGCTGGTCCTTTGCTCGGTGGACTCGTTGGAGGGGGCACTCGCCGAGATTCGGCGAGTGTTGCGCCCGGGAGGCGAACTGATCTTCTTGGAACACGTGGAGTCGCATCGGGAAGTTCGACGTAGGTGGCAGCACCGTATCGAGCCGGTTTGGTCACGATTGGCGGGAAACTGTCATCTCACTCGTGACACCGCCGGGGCGATTCAGTCGGCCGGCCTCGAGATTGTCGACATGGAACGCGAGAGTATGCGCAAGGCGTTGAGTATCTTGCGCGAGACCGTACGAGGGCGAGCGCGTCGCCCGCTGGAGCAGTGATGAGCCGAACACCGGCAGACTCGAAGTATCGAATGAGGCTCCTCGTACTGGTGAGTTTGGGGCCTTTCATCCTCGCACTGGCTTTCGCGTGGCGATTCCGTGAGGACCCGCAGATTGCGGTCGCGATGGCGGCTGCGGGGTTGTTGTTCACCGTGGGTGCGGCTCGGACGGCGTGGCTTGGATCGTGGTGGACTGGTCGTCAGTGGAACGCCTTCGCCGAGGAGCACGGGTACGAGTACGTGATCATGTTCGATCACGAGCCTCAGATTCGCGGTGAGCGGAACGGGGTGAAGTTCCGCATCTCGGTCGCGAGCCCACGAATCACCCGAGAAGGGCACTACACGCGTACGTACGGGACAGTGGCGATCCCGGGACAGGTGCCGGACGGTCTGCGGGTCTACCGTCGATCCTCACAGATGTGGGTGACCGATTACAGCGGTCTGCGCGCGGTGGAGACGGGCATCGACGCGCTCGACACGTTGTTCTTTGTCGAGGGGGCAGATGCGGATGACGTGCTCGATTTCGTGAGTGACCGCCACGAGGCGCTCGTCGGGCTCGGAACGGCGTGGCCCGAAGCGATGGTGTACGGCCGAGACGACGATGGCCCCCCCATCGTCGTAGATGAGGAGGCCACCGGTGCAATTACGATTGTCGAGTCGGGGAGGCGGTCGGCGCGTAAGCTCGACCGGATGATCGATGCGCTCTGTTCGACCGCGTCGGCCCTACATCGGGATTAGCTTCGTCGGCGTCGCGCGAAGAAGAAGCCGAATGCGAGGAGAAGTACTGGGAACGTAGCGCCGTTGCCGCCCGTGCTGGAGCAGCCGCCCGAGGATGCTTGAGCGTTCGGGTCGCCGCCGAGCGTGATGATGGTCTCGTCGTTTCCGTTGCCGTTCTGCTGGACCGAGATGGTGCATTCGGTGTCGGTCGTCGCGACGGATGCGTCGAGGGGGCAGGGGTCGTCTGCGTCGGCTACGCCGTCGCCGTCGTCGTCCTGGTCGCACGCATCACCGAAGCCGTCTGAGTCGGTGTCGTACTGCGCCGGGTTCTCGTAGAGAGGGCAGTTGTCTTCGTCGTCGGCAATGTCGTCGTTGTCGGAGTCGCCGTCGCATGCGTCGCCGAGTCCGTCGCCGTCGTTGTCAGCCTGGTCTTCGTTGCTGACGCCGGGGCAGTTGTCGACGTCGTCGAGGGCTCCGTCCACGTCGAGGTCGTTCTCAGGTGCTTCGCTCACGCCATACGTGACCCACGATGGAGCGGTGTATCCACCTTGCTCCGCGGCGATTTCGCCAATCTCGCGCATCCAGTCGGACCATCCAGCGACAGCCGAGTAGATCGAGGCGCGGCATCCGTCGGGTCCGCGCGAGAGCGCTCCGAGGACACGGCCTTGTTCGTCAATCGCTGCGCCGCCCGAGTCACCCTGGCAGGTGCCGTCGCTTCCGAAGAACTCGGTCGGCTGCACCGAGGAGTACGACGGGCAGCTGGTGCCGCCGCAGAATACCTGACGGCCGTCGAGGGTGCGTCGAATGCCTGCACCACTTCCGTCGCCGGTGTGGCCGAATCCGATGGCCGTGTAGACTTCGTTACGCTGAACGGGGATGTCGATTCGGGGGACGATCGGCTTGGCGACCGATTCTGGAACGTTTCGGTTCAGGACGAGCAGCGCGATGTCGTATCCGCACATGTCGTTGCCGCCTTCCGGAACGTAGACCTGCGCGCCCTGGAAGATGTTGTTGCGCTGGTAAAAGGCTTGCTGAAGGTCGTGGTAGGTCGTGGCGTAGATTCGGCCGGCCGGGTAGGTCGAGCCGAATGCGGACCGACCGCACTGAACATACTGGGCCGAGACCTGCGCGACGCAGTGCTGTGCGGTGAGAACGAGGTTGGGAGCGATGAGCGTGCCGGAGCAGACGCTTCCACCGGTGGTCAATCCGACGACTGCGCTGTCGCCGCGGTCAACCGTTCCACCAACGATCTCGGAGCGTTGAACTCGAACGTTATCGACGTCTCGGGGGTCTTCCGACTCGGGGACACATGCTGCAGCGAGCATGATCGTCGCGATGAGCATCGCGTGTAGGTAATGGCGCCGAGCGGTGAGACGTGGATTACGACGAGTAACGTTCACGAGATCAACGGTCATACTTTCTCCTACATGTAACGACAGTTCTGGACACGAGGGTACATACCAAAAGATGCGCCGATATGGCAATTGGTCCGTCCAGATTTCAAAAAAAATTCTAATCAGGCTGGAAAAACGGGTGGTCTGCGATGGTGCAGAATGTGTTGAATTTCCAACGAAAAACGGCCCGGTCGAAACCGGGCCGTTGCGGCGGAAAAAAGTGGATGAGAGTGATCAGATTTCTTCGAGGGCCAACTCGCCGTCACTCGAGGGGCGGAAGACGTTGAGCGGGATTTTGAGGTAGCGCCGCTCATTGTCCGACGGCTTGGGGAGCGAGCCTGCGTCGACGTTGACCTGTACGCTCTGGAACAAGAGTCGCGGAGCTGACAGGCCAGAATCGCGGTTCTCTCGCCATTCCACGAACTCCTTCTCGGTGCGACCTTCCGGGAGCGCCTTGTTCTCGGCTTTGTGACGAGCCACCGATGCGCCCCACTCGAGGCCGCGTCCGGCAGGTGGGTAGTCGTGACCGGGGTGAATCTCCACGTCGTCGCCGAGGTGATACAGGGTCTCGGTGACCGAGTGGTAGAGGTCGGTCGCGCTTCCACCTGGGAAGTCACAGCGTCCAGTTCCGATGTCGGGCTGGAACAACGTGTCTCCCGTGAAGACGTGGTTGCCGAATCGATATGATGAGTCGGCGGGCGTGTGGCCCGGAGTCGAATAGACCTCGAACTTCAGCGCCCCGGCTTCGACCACCTCGCCCGGCTCCAACAAGACGTCGAACTGACGTCCATCGGTCGGGAAGTCGTCGGGCAAATCGAAGACGTCCTTAAAGATAGTCTGGACTTCGGTGATGCGGCGTCCGATCGCCAGCTTGGCCTCGGGGAAGGCCTTCTTGAGGATTTGTGCGCCGCTCAAGTGGTCGGCGTGTGCGTGCGTCTCGAGCACGTAGTGAAGATTGAGGTCGTTGTCTCGAATGTAATCGACAAGCACCTGTACCGATTCGGTCCATACCTTGGACGAGGCGGGCTCGTAGTCGAGGACGGGGTCGATGACGATCGCATCGTTGGTCTCATCGTCGAACACGACGTAGCTGAGGGTGTAAGTACGTTCGTCGAAGAAGTGTTGAATCTGTTGAGCCATGACAAACTCCTTATTCTGCGCCCGCTTCTGCGGGCAGTGAGCCGCTCTCGGTCGCGCTGGAGCGCGCGTCGAGCAGGTCGTGAAGGAAGAACCCGGCGAGCATTGCGCCGACGAACGCCACCACTTCGAGGGTGGCCGTGGTCGTCGCGACGACGGCAGGTCCCGGGCAGAGACCAGCGAGGCCCCAGCCAATTCCGAACATCGCGCTACCGACCACCAATCTGGGGGTGATGTCGCGACGCGTCGGAAGAGAAAACGTCTTGGTAAACAGCGGCTTCGGCTTCTTCACGATCAAACGATACCCGATCGTGTAGACCACAACAGCACCGCCCATGACAAATGCAAGGCTCGGGTCCCAATCGCCGAACAAGTCGAGGAACCCTTGGACTTTGGAAGGCAAGGTCATCCCCGAAACTCCGAGGCCAACGGCAAAGAGCGCACCGGCGAATGCTGCCGCCAATAGTTCTTTGATGTTCATACCAAACCTCCGGTCAATCGAAGCAGGGCCACCGTGACGACTCCCGCGGTCATGAAGGTCGCCACAGCGACCGCCGATCGCGGCGAGAATCGACTGAGTCCGCAGACTCCATGGCCGCTGGTGCATCCCGAACCCAGTCGAGTTCCGAAGCCGACGAAGAGGCCAGCCGCGGCAAGAATTCCGAAGTTCGAGCCAATCTGGGCCGGCATGTGTTGCGGAAAGAGTGCGAGCAACCCCACACCTCCCGCGAGCAGTCCGACCACGAATGCAAAGCGCCAGGCCCGATCCTCGGTCGAGGGCCGAATCAGCCCCGAGACAATCCCGCTGATGCCTGCAATTCGACCGTTCATCGCCAAAAGCGCGAGCGAAGCCAGGCCGATGAGTCCGCCGCCGATTGCGGCCAATACAAATGGATGTTCCATACTTCACCTACGAATGACTTGTGGTTCGTCCGTCTTTCGCAGGAGAGATGTTTCAAAGGCCGTGCCAGATGCCTTGGCAGGCCGTTGGCGGCCTAGAATCGAGGTTTGGAGCGATTCGGCTGTTTGTGGTGGACCTCGCGGGTTCGTCGTTGTGTTTCAGAGTGTTCGTTGTGTTGAAACGCTGTGCAACGGTTAGATGGCACGAGAGTATCGATGGGCCTCCGAGGCAATTCGTCCGTCGAACTCCACCGCGATGTTGCGAAGGAAGAGCCGACCGAGGTCGGTGATGCGCAGGGCACCGCTCGTTCGCTCGACCAGACCATCGCGCTCGAGCGGGGCGAGCCGGCCCAGAGCCTCTTCGAAGTAGACTTCCGGATCGACACCCCACGTCGCCGCAAACGCCTCGAACTCGACGAGGTTGCGACACATGACCTCCATGATCATCGCCCGACGAATCTGGTCGTCCCGATTGAGCTCGATGCCGCGCAGCGTCGGTCGCCGCCCGGAATCGACGAGGGCCTCCCACGTCGCGAGGTCCTTCTCGTTTTGAACGTACAACGAACCGGTCTGCGAGATTCCCGTCACGCCGAACGCATGAATGTCGACTCCGTCTTGCGTGCTGTACCCTTGGAAGTTCCGCCGCAACGACCCATCTCGAAACGCCGTAGCGAGGCGGTCGTCAGGCAGCGCGAAGTGGTCCATGCCGATGTAGACGTAGCCCGCCGAGGTCAAGCGTTCGATGGTCATCTTGAGCAGCTGCAGCTTCATGTCCGCATCGGGGCGATCATGGCGTTCGAGCAGTTTCTGCTGCGGCTGAGACCAGGGAACGTGCGCGTACGAGTAGACTGCGAGCCGCTCCGGCATGACCTCGAGCACTTCGTCGAGCGTGCGCGAGAAGGTCGCCTCAGTCTGTTTGGGAAGCCCGTAGATCAGGTCGAAGTTGGTGCTGCCAAATCCGCGGCTCCGAAGCTGCCCCACGAGCGCTTCGGTCATCGACCACGGCTGCAAGCGATGGATGGCCTTCTGCACCTCGGGATCGTTGTCTTGCACTCCGAGCGACGCCCGAGAGAACCCGGTCGCGGCGAGCACGTCGAGATGCTCGTTCGTGACGGCGCGGGGATCGATTTCGATCGACCACTCGGAGTCTGGCGCCACGCGCATCCTGTCGTGAACCCCCTGAGCCAGCCGCTCGAGCTGTCTCGGCGACAGAAACGTCGGGGTCCCGCCGCCCATGTGAAACTGCACCACCTCGCGATCGACCAACGCTGGTAGCGCGATGTCGAGCTCGGCGAGAAGGCGAGCCACGTAGGCGTCGCCTTTCGTCTGGTCGGTCGTCACCACGCGAGAACACGCACAGTACCAACAGAGCGACTGGCAATACGGGACGTGCATGTAAACCGAGATCGGTCGCGTGCACTCGGCGTCGCGCAACATGTCGCGTTCGAGCTCGTCGGCGCCGACCGCATCGTCGAAGTGAAGGGCAGTCGGATACGAGGTGTAGCGGGGCGCCCGGATGTCGTAGCGGCGCAACATTTCAAGGTCGATCGTCTGTTGCATCAGGTTTCTCTCGTGAAAGACGCCGGACGATTTCGCAATGCGCGTGCCACTTGTTTGCCGATTTGTAAGTATTTGTTTTTGTTGATGTTTGTGGGGCTTTGGTGCGTGAGTGTTGCGCATATATTGCGCGATGTGCTCAGGTTCGCGCAGAATGTGCGTTTCGCACGCGCTTGACCCCTCTCTTGGGTTGGCGGATCGTGTGCCCTCACTCACATTCTCCAATCCAGAGAGACCGCGTGTCGCACTCCAGCGCAGGCTCGGGAGAGTCGTCGGCTGCCCTCGACTCCCAGACTCGTTCGCTCGAAGGTCGTCCTCAGTACCAAGAGGTCACCCGCGAGGCCCCAATCACCGAGGTGGTGATCCACGCACGAGGCGCGGTCGTGACGCGTCGGATGCAGGTGTATTCCGACGACCCCGAAGAGACGTTTCGGCTGGTCTGTTCAGGCGTGACGCTGTCGGCCGAACCGGGTTCGGTTCGATGCGTCGTCGATGCAGGACGCACGCTACGGAGCGTGACCAGCCGGACACACGTGCCCGAGAAAGATTCCAGTGGGCCGAGCACCGAAAAGGTCGACGACATCGACCGCAAGATTGCCCGAATCAACGATGAACACGGCGTTCTCGCGCGCAGGCTCGACGAGCTTCATGGAGCGAGAATCTCGCCGACGATGGGGCGTTCCCTGCGTGAGAATGGGGCTGGGTCGCGTCTGTCGGACACGTTCGAGATTGCTTCGGTCATCGACGAGCGGATGAAGTCGACCATCGAGCGGCTGGCCGAGCTCGAGACGGAACACCGTCGGCTCTCCCGCGAGCGCGAGGTCGCCGCGCTCGAGCTCGCACAGGACTCCAGCGAACAGGCGCGGGGCGACGGCGCGCCGACGCGCGAATTTTGCCTTCTGTTTGGGCCCGGTTCGAGTGAGGGGTACGTGGACATCACCTACGTCGTTCGGGCGGCGAGATGGTGGCCGGCGTACACCCTGCGGGTGGAAGAGGATGGTCGGGCGGCCTTGCTCGTGCTCGAAGCGAACGTGGCTCAGGACACGGGCGAAGACTGGTCGAACGTGCAGCTTGGCCTGGCGACCTCGGAGCTCGTTTCGGAGGTTCAGTTGCCGCGCTTGCCTTCGTACCGGCTTGGGCGTGCGCAGCCCGATCCTCCGCGTGCGTTTCGACCGCCGCCGAAAGGGGTAGAGAGGCTGTTTCTCGCCTACGACATGGCGTTTGGTGCGGGACCGGCGCCGAGCGCGCCGGCTGCGGCGCCAGCGCCGTATGCACCTCCTCCGCCCTCTGCACCGCCTGAGCCCGAGATGTCGTTCGATGCAGACGAAGAAGTGTCTTGGGACGCAATAGCGTCGCAGGCGTCGTTCGGCTCGGCGGAGTTGATGGACGAGGCCCGTGCGCAACCGATGATGTCCCGCGCGAGCATGATGCCCCAGAAGAAGAGTAGGAAACGCTCGGCCAAGCCGGCTCCCCTCGCCGAGATGGCGGTTGGAGGGGCACCGCCGGGTGCGGGCGGAGGGGGAGTCCCCACGAACCTACTGGGCATGACCGAGTCGAATCTGGTCGAGCCCGGAGAGGGCTGGCTCGACTTCGATTCCGTCGTCCTCGCCGCACCATCGTCGTCGCAACGGGGCAAACTGAAGCGTCGTGCGGCGTCCTCGAGCCGCAGTGGTTCGCTCGGCGAGGCCGAGGAGCGAGCGCGTACTATGGGCGTGGTCGACCCGATGGTGTCTCGTGGGCACTTCGACCATCGATACGACTCGCAGGCACGTATCGACGTTCCGAGCGACGGAGCGCTGCATCGCGTGGAGATATCGGCTGCATCGTGCCCTGCGTCGTTGAGCTGGCGCACCAATCCGCGGGAAGACTCCGCGGTGTATCGCGAGGTTTCGCTCGACAATCCGTTCCCGTCGCCACTACTGGCAGGTCCGCTCGACGTCTACGTGCGCGGCTCGTTGGTCTCGAACACAGATCTCACTACCGTCGGCCGCGGAGGCACGATGACTGCGGGGCTGGGGGTTGACGACCGCATTCGAGTCGCGCGGAACGCCCGAGTCCGCGAGGAATCCGCCGGGCTCCTGGGTGGCAAGCGCGAGATTGACCATTTCATCGACATCGAGCTCGCATCTTCGCTCGGGTTCGATGCAGTCGTCGAAGTGATCGACCGCATACCGGTGAGCCGCGACGAGCACGTCGAGGTCGAGATGTTCGAGTCTGTCCCCAAAGGTGAGTCGTACGATCAGTCCGATCGCGATGCTCCGGTGGAAGGAGGGCATAGGTGGCGGGTCGATGTGATCGCAGGCCAGAACGCCACCATCCGCTTTGCGTATCGAATCAAACTGCGCTCGAAGGACGAGCTCGAGGGAGGCAACCGCCGTGACTGACCAGAACCGAGTTCGTTCGCGCGCAGAGCGCGTCACATTTTTCGAAGACCGCGCCGAAGTTCGGCGGGTCGCGGTCGCCTCGCTGCAGCCCGGTGTCCAAACGGTGCACGTAGAAGGCGTATCGCTATTGGTGGACGACTCCAGCCTGGTGGTTCGGCTGCGGTCGGGTGGAGTGGGGCGCTCGAGAGTGCTCACGAGCAAGGTTCGCCGAAACTTCGTGCGCGAGTCGAGCACCTCGGCAGAAGATGTTGCGGCGCTCGAAGCCGAGCTGGATCGGTCCGAGTATGCGAAGACCGCCGCGGAGCGCGCCCACGCCCATGTCGCGGGTCAGAAGGGGCGAGTGCTCGCGGCTGAGAGCGCGCTGCTGGATGCGCTAGTTCATGCGCCAGTCGGAGTGTCGGACTGGGCCGATGCGTTTGCCGCGATCGACGCGCAGCTCGACCCCAAGTTCGATCTTGTCGCCGAGGCGAAGCATGCGGTCGAGCTGGCGCGCCGAGACGCCGACCGCGCGCGGGAACGGTGGCGAGCTGCCCTGGTCGAGTCGCCGCGAATCGTCTCCACGGTCGAGGTCCAGCTCGAACTCACCGATGACGTCGACCCGGCGCAGGAACTCGAGATCGAGATGGTCTACCTGGTGCCGTGCGCCCTGTGGCGGCCGAGTCACGTGGCGCGCCTCGACACCAAGTCCAGCCCCGAGGAGCTTCGAATTCTGAATGAGGCGACCGTCTGGCAACGGACCGGCGAACGGTGGGAAGACATCGAGGCGCTCTTCTCGACTGCACGCCCCTCGAGAGCAGTTTCGCCTCCGCTCTTGGAAGATGATGAGCTGTACGCTCGACCGAAGCAGGAGATGCGCGTCGAAGGGCGAGATGTGGCGATCGAGACCGCGGGGGCAAAGGGCGCGCGAGCGCTCGACGAGATGCCCGGAGTCGACGACGGTGGCGAGCCGCTGCAGCTGACGGCGTCGGGTCCCGTGACGATCCCGAGCGACGGCGAGCCTACGCGAATCGATATCGGCGAAGTCAGGTTGTCGGCGGAGGTTTCGACTGTCGCCTACCCCGAGTACGGCGCGACTCCGCACGTTCGGGCTCGGGCGACGTGGAAAGCCGAGAGACCGCTGCTCGCTGGGCCGGTTCGAGTCATGCGCGGCGCCATCTACGTAGGTGTCGCGAGGCTCGATTTCGTCGCGCCCGGCGCGGTGCTCGAGATGGGGTTCGGGCGCGACAGCTCCGTGTCGATTCGCCGCACGACCAAGCGCGAAGAGAAGACCTCGTCGATGACGGGCCATCGCAAGATCGTAAAGAGCACCACGCTCTATTGCTCGAACCTGTCCGACGAGACGCGCAAACTGTGGGTCGTCGAGCGAATCCCGGTCAGCGAAGTCGAAGAGGTGAAGGTCGCGTTGGTCGACGCCGCCGGCGGCGCTCTGAACGACGATGGGCTGCTCTCGTTCGCGATCGAGCTGCTGCCGCATGCGAGCGAAAAGCGCGAGATTTCGTACCGAGTGGAGCACGGAAGTTCCGTACACCTGAGTCTTTGATCGAAAACCTCGACTTGTTCGGGTACTGAACGGTTGTATAGTTGTTCGTGCCTCGAGCAGTTTTGGTGCGACATGGACGTTCAGGAGAAACTCGAAATATTGGCGGACGCGGCGAAGTATGACGCGTCATGCGCCAGCAGCGGCGTTCGCCGGAGCGGCAACAAGAAGGGGCTGGGGAACTCTTCTGGCGTGGGCATCTGCCACAGCTACACGCCCGACGGCCGATGCGTCTCGCTACTCAAGATCCTTCTGACCAACTACTGCGTCTACGACTGCAACTACTGCGTGAATCGAATCTCGAATGACGTTCGACGAGCTCGTTTCACGGTGCAGGAAGTCGTCGATCTGACGATTGGGTTCTACTCCCGCAACTACATCGAGGGGCTGTTCCTGAGCAGCGGTATCGTGCGCGATCCGGACCACACCATGGAGCAACTCGGCGAGGTTGCGCGCCGGCTGCGAGAGGAGCACGCGTTCAATGGCTACATTCACCTGAAGGCCGTCCCCGGCGCCTCCGCTGAGGCGATCGAACTTGCTGGACGATGGGCAGACCGATTGAGCGCGAACGTGGAGTTGCCGACTCAGGAAGACCTGGATGCTCTGGCTCCGGCGAAAAAGATGGCCGACGTCGAAAACACCATGAGTGAAATCCGCAGCCGATTCGAGGCGGCGAAAGAAGAGCGAAAGAAGTCGCGGAAGGCCCCGAAATTCGCGCCCGCCGGGCAGTCGACCCAGATGATCGTCGGGGCGACTCCGAGCACCGACGCGACGATTTTGAAGCAGGCGAACCACCTGTATGAAGCGCACCGGCTGAAACGGGTCTACTACTCGGCGTTCAGCCCGATTCCGGGCGGTGATCCGCGTCTGCCGCCGAAAGCTCCACCCCTGGTACGAGAGCACCGGCTGTACCAGGCCGACTGGCTCATGCGTTTCTATGGGTACGAGCACGAAGAGATAACCGATGGTCAGGAGAACCTGGACCTCGAGATCGACCCGAAGCTCAGCTGGGCACTGCGGAACCGCGCATTCTTTCCGATCGACGTGAATCGCTCGCCAAAGGAAGCACTCCTGCGCGTTCCCGGTCTGGGGGTGCGGAGCGTGCGCAAGATCCTGAAGATGCGCCGATATCGACGGCTTCGGCTCGACGATTTGAAGCGGATGGGAATCTCGTTGAAGAAGGCTCGCAACTTCATCGTGACCGCCGACGCCAACCCTCATCTCGCCGACCTCGACAGGCTCGATTTGCGTCAGCTCGTCGCTCCCCGAGGACGCCAGCTCGATCTGTTCGAAGCGGCGGCGAGCGCATCGACCGGCGAGGTTTGAGGTGAGGCGAGTCGACTTCAAAGGCGATTTCGACACGTGGCGCGCGGTTGCGCGAGGGTTGCTCGAGGAAGGTGTTCGGCCTCACGAGGTTGCGTGGAACGACGTCGACGACCCGCAGGGCCTGTTGTTTGGCGCCGGCGCGAAGGCAGTTGGGCCGCGGGACGCCTCGTCGTTTCGGGTGCCGAAAGAGTTCATGCGTCGCGCGACGGAAGTTGGATATCACCGGGACCCGCGCCGGTGGTCGTTGCTCTACCGGGTCCTTTGGCGATTGACGCACGGTGAGCCCGATTTACTTGGGATGCCCGCCGACCCGGACGTCCGTCAGATTTCCGAAATGGAGCAGGGCGTGCGGCGTGACGCACACAAGATGAAGGCGTTCGTTCGCTTTCGAAAGGTCGACGAAGACGGGCGCGAGCACTTCATTGCGTGGCACCGCCCCGACCACCTCATCGTGCGGCGCGTCGCTCCGTTCTTTCAGGACCGATTCTCGACGCTGAATTGGACCATCCTCACACCCGACGAGTCGGTCTCATGGGATGGCGAAGAGTTGCGATTCGGTCCGGGGACCACGCAGGACTCGGCGCCCGACCACGATCAGCTCGAAGAGCTGTGGAAGAGCTACTACGGCTCCATCTTCAATCCGGCCCGGGTGAAGATTTCGGCGATGTGCGCCGAGATGCCGCAGAAACACTGGGCGACTCTGCCCGAAGCCGAAGTGATTCGTGAGTTGTTGCTCGAAGCGCCGCAGCGGGTCGCCTCGATGGTCTCGAACACGAGAGAAGATGCGTCGAGCTTCGTGCCCGACGTCGATTCGCTGCCCGACCTGTACGAGGCCATGTCGAAGTGCGCCGCATGTGGGCTGTGCGAGCGAGCGACAGGACCCGTGCCGGGCGAGGGGCCATTCGACGCCCGGATCGTGCTGCTCGGGGAGCAGCCCGGCGACCAAGAAGATCGCGGCGGACGACCGTTCGTTGGCCCGGCGGGCGAGGTGCTCGACCGAGCGTTGGAGGCGGCTGGGATCGATCGTTCGGACGTGTACGTCACCAACGCGCTGAAGGCTTTCAAGTACGAGCCGGTGCAAAGGCGGCGAATCCACAAGCGGCCCGAGGCGTACGAGGTGGAGGTCTGCCGACCGTGGCTGAGTGCCGAGCTTCGTCTCTTGGAGCCCGCTGCGGTGGTGGCGCTCGGTTCGACCGCGACGCGGACGATGATCGGCCGACAGGCGAGGATCGAGCAGGCCCGTTTGACGCCGCATTCCGGGCGGGGAGGGTGGACGACGTTCGTCTCGTACCACCCGTCGGCCGTGCTTCGGCGTCCGGACCCAGCGGCCGCTGATCGAATCTTCGAGGCGCTCGTGCACGACCTACGGCTCGCGGATCGAGCCAGCCGGTCCTAGCCGGAAAATCCGAAGGAAACCTCGTGCTCGGTTGAAATCGCGTCGCGTGCTCGCTACGTTTCGCGCGCTCGGGATGAATTGATTTTTGGAGTACTGATGAGCTCGAAATGGATTTGGCTGGGGGTGTTCGCCCTCTTCGCGGCAGCTTGTGGTTCGGACGAAGGCAACGGAGTGGTGATTCCGTGCTCGGATGACGAACTCTACGACCAAGTCAACGGCACCTGTGTTCCGCGAAACCCCGTGGATACGGATGCGGGTGACAACGAGTCGGATGCAGGCACGGTCGAGCCCGATGCGACGGTCGAGATGGACTCCAACGTCATTCCGCCCGAGTGCGACCTCGACCAAGATGGTTCGCTCGCACCTTCTTGCGGAGGAGACGACTGCGACGAAACCAATCGTTTTCGGAATCCTTCGTACCCCGAGATTTGCGACGAATTCGATAACAACTGCAACGGTGAGCTGAACGACGGCATCACTTGCGAGTTCTTCGGCCACTCGGGAAGCACGCTCTACCGAGTCGATCCGTTCAAGAAGGCTGCCACCGAAGTCGGTGCCGAGCTGCCGAACCTTCAGGACATCGACACGCACCCGGACGGCACGCTCTACGGAGTGACCTTCAACGGTCTCTACAGCTTGAACGGCAATCAGTGGGAGCTCGTGGGAGATTTCGGTACGGAAGTTCTCGACCCGAACGGCCTGGCGATCGACTCGCGCGGCGACGTCTACGTCACCGGCCAAGACAAGCTCTACCAGATCGACACGAACACCGGCGCCGCCTCCCTCGTCGGTACGATTTCAGGAAACTCGCCCAACTCGCCGCAGTACTACTCGAGCGGTGATTGCGTCATCAACAAGCGAGACACGCTTTACATGACGTCGAAGCACGTCGAAGGGGAAGACACGCTCCTGATCGTTCAAGCCAACGATGCGAGCGCGCGCGAAATCGGCCCGATGGGATTCGCCCAGGTGTTCGGTCTCACGGCCGCGTGGGGGAACCTCTACGGATTGACGCGGGCGGGCGAAGTCATCCAGATCGATTCGGGTGATGGCGCATCGACGCTCGTCCACCAGTTCCAAGACATCAGCTGGTTCGGTGCGGCGAGTACGCCGGAGCGCGACTAGA
>CAYLMO010000020.1:0-65752 GCA_964384605.1 uncultured Bradymonadales bacterium
CTCTTGCCCTGCGACACCGTCTGCGAGACGACGTCGAAGTAGCCCGTTCCGACTTCACGCTGGTGCTTCACGGCAGTGTAGCCTCGCTCCACCGCAGCGAACTCGCGTTCCTGAAGCGCGCTGTAGGCCGCCATGCCGTTTTCTCGATACGCTTGTGCCAGGTCGAACATGCCCATGTTGAGGCTGTGGAATCCAGCCAGGGTGATGAACTGGAACTTGTAGCCCATGTCGAAGAGGCGCTCGCGGAACTCGGCGATCGTCTTCTCGTCCAGGTTCTGCTTCCAGTTGAACGATGGCGAGCAGTTGTAGGCGAGCATCTTGCCGGGGAACTTCTCGTGCACGGCGTCGGCGAACTCTTGAGCTTCGCCGAGGTCCGGCGTGCTCGTTTCGCACCACAGAAGGTCGGCGTACGGAGCGTACGAGAGCGCGCGGTCGATCGCCATCTCGAGACCACCCGAGATTCGGTAGAAGCCCTCAGGCGTGCGCTCACCCGTGATGAATTCGCGGTCGCGCTCGTCGACGTCGCTCGTGATGAGTCGCGCGGAGTCAGCGTCGGTTCGCGCGATGACGAGCGTAGGCACATCGCACACGTCGGCGGCGAGGCGTGCCGAGACGAGCGTGCGAATGAACTGCGACGTCGGGACGAGGACTTTGCCGCCCAGGTGTCCACACTTCTTTTCGCTCGAGAGTTGGTCTTCGAAGTGCACGCCAGCCGCGCCCGCTTCGATCATCGACTTCATCAGCTCGTATGCGTTCAGCGGACCACCGAAACCAGCCTCGGCGTCGGCGATGATTGGCACGAACCAATCGCGACTGACGTTTCCTTCGACGCTCTCGATCTGGTCGGCACGCTGAAGCGCCTGGTTGATGCGCTGAACGACCTTGGGCACCGAGTTCGCGGGGTAGAGCGACTGGTCAGGATACATCTGGCCCGCGATGTTCGCGTCGGCCGCAACCTGCCAACCCGATACGTAGATGGCCTCGAGGCCAGCGCGTACCTGCTGCATCGCCATGTTGCCGGTCAGCGCGCCGAGGCCCGCGACGGCGTAGTCACCGTGAAGCTGCTTCCAGAGCCGCTCCGCACCGCGTCGTGCGAGCGTGTGCTCGATGCGGACCGAGCCGCGAAGCTGCTCGACGCGTTCTTGGGTATAGGGCCGCTCAATTCCAGCGAATCGGTCGGTGAGAGTGTTGTCTTTTGCGTTCGTCATGTTCGTCTCCAGGTTCTCGTTGGGGCTTCTCGAATGGAATCGTTGGGTCACACCGACGCGATACGCTCGTAGGCCGGAAGGGTGAGGAACTCGGTGAATTCGTCTTCGACACAGAGGTCGCGAAACAGCTGGGACGCCTCGTCGAACTTGCCGGCCTCATACGACTCTCCGAGCTCGGTGCGCAGAGCTTGGAGCTCCTCATCGAGCACCTCGTCGAACCGTTCGACGGTCAGCGTTTCGCCGCCGACGTCTGCGCCATGCTTGAGCCATTGCCAGACCTGCGTGCGGCTGATCTCGGCCGTCGCGGCGTCTTCCATGAGGTTGTAGAGCGGGACGCATCCGTTTCCGCGGAGCCAGGCCTCGATGTATTGCACTCCGACCTTGATGTTGGTGCGCAAGCCTTCGAGCGTCCGGGTCCCCGTGGGGATCTCGAGGAGGTCGTCGGCCGACACGTCGACGTCCTCGCGGGCCACGTCGAGCTGATTCGGCCCATCCATGACGGCGTCGAACGCCTCCATGGCGATGCCGACCAGTCCGGGGTGTGCGACCCAAGTGCCGTCGTGTCCGTTTTTCGCTTCACGCTCCTTGTCGGTGCGCACTTTGGCGAGTGCGGCGGCGTTGGCGGCTTCGTCACCCTTGATTGGGATCTGCGCGGCCATCCCGCCCATCGCGTGCACGCCTCGCTTGTGGCACGTCTGAATGACGAGCAGCGAGTAGGCGTTCATGAACGGCTGCGCCATTCCGACCTGACCGCGGTCGGGCATCACGGCGTTCTCGTCGTTTCGGAACTTCTTGATGAAGCTGAAGATGTAATCCCAGCGACCGCAGTTGAGCCCGGCCGAGTGGTCACGGAGCTCATACAGAATCTCGTCCATCTCGAACGAGGCCGTGATGGTTTCGATGAGCACAGTCGCCTTGATCGTACCGACTGGGATGTCGAGCAGGCGCTGCGCCCGCACGAACACGTCGTTCCAGAGGCGAGCTTCGAGGTGTGTCTCGAGCTTCGGGAGATAGAAGTAGGGACCACTTCCGCGTTCGAGGAGCGTTCGCGCGTTGTGGAAGAAGAAGAGCCCGAAATCGACGAGCGATCCCGGGACCGGCTTGCCGTCATACTCGATGTGGCGCTCGACGAGGTGCAGTCCCCGCGGGCGCACCATCAGAGTCGCAACATCGTCGTTGAGTCGATAAGTCACCTGCTTCTTCGGGTGGAAGTACTCGATGGTGCCAGCCGCTGCATCTCGCAGGTTGATCTGACCCTCGATGTTGTTCTCCCATGTTGGCGCGTTGGAGTCTTCGAAGTCGGCCATGAAGACTTTCGCTCCGCTGTTGAGCGCGTTGATGACCATCTTTCGCTCGGGTGGACCAGTGATCTCGACGCGGCGGTCGAGCAGGTCTTGCGGAAGCTCTGCGACCGTCCAGTCGCCCTCCCGTACATCGACCGTCTCCTCGAGGAACGTCGGACGCTCGCCAGCGTCGAATCGACGCTGGGTAGCCTCGCGAGCCTCGAGAAGTTCTTCGATTCGTGGCTGAAATTCCCGGACGAGGTTTTCGACGAACGAGAGCGCATCGCGAGACAAGATCTCGTCGTATCCGTCGTTCATCGGTCCAAGTAGAGATAGTTTCGTCATGGTGGGGCCTTGCGTGACTCGATTGATCGCCGCGTCATCGCGACAACGAAAACATGAGGCCCGTGTAAAACATTTTCAAGCAATTAAGCGACTTTACAGGCAGAAAATTGTAAATTTACTTACATTTACAAACTGTAAACTTGTAAACCCTGTAAACATTATCTACCGTTTCACACGTCGATAACGCCCATGAATGAATGGCGATTCAGGAGTTTCCCGTGGCGAAACAAGAAGCCAACCTCGGCCCTCGCGTCCGCGCCCTGCGGCAACAGAAAGAGATGACACAGGTCGCGCTTGCCGAAGCGCTCGAGATCTCACCGAGCTATCTGAACCTGATTGAGCACGGCAGGCGCCCGCTCCCCGCGCACCTCCTCATCAAGCTCGCCCAGGTGTTCGAACTGGACCTCGCCGAGTTCAGCTCCCAGCAGAATGAGCAGCTGCGCGGCGAGCTCGACGAAGTGTTCGCAGACGACATGTTCGAGGAGCATGCGGTTTCCGACATCGATCTCACCGATCTCGCGAACCAGACGCCGGAGATCGCTCGCGCCATTGCGCGGCTCTACGAGAACTACCGAGAGTCACAGGAGCGGTTGAAGACGCTCACCTCACGTGTGAATTCGGGGGTGGAAGCGACAGACATCGAGTCATGGCGACTTCCGTCCGAGGAGGTTCACCATCTGCTTCAGAAGCGGATGAACTATTTCCCGGAGCTCGAGGAAGCGGCCGACGACCTGCACGGGGCGCTCGGACTGGCAGGGAGCGACGATCTCTACGGTCGGCTCGTTCACTACCTGCGGCAGGCACACGACATCCGCGTCCAGATTCGTCGCGCCGATCACATGAAGCGAATGACTCGGCAGTTCGACGACACGACGGGGATTCTGCAGATTTCGGAAGTCCTCCCGCCCAACAGCATCAACTTCCAGCTCGCGCACCAGATTGCGTTGCTCGAGCACTCCGGCCTGCTCAACCGGATGGTCGACGCCGGCAAGCTCTCCACGGATGAGTCTCGCTCGCTCGGTCGGGTTGCGCTCGCGAACTATTTCGCGGCAGCGGTGATGATGCCCTACGACGCATTCTGGGAAGCCGCAGAAGACCAACGGTACGACATCGATCGCCTTGGTCACCGTTTTCGAGCGAGCTTCGAGCAGGTGGCGCAGCGACTCACCTCGCTGCGCAAGCCAGGGAAGGAAGGCGTTCCGTTCCACTTCGTCCGTGTCGACATCGCAGGAAACATCTCGAAGCGATTCTCAGCATCCGGCATCAGCTTCGCTCGATTCTCGGGGGCCTGCCCGCGATGGAATCTGGTCGCATGTTTCCTGACGCCGGGGCAGATCCGCACGCAGCTCTCCCAGATGATCGGAGGCGACGTCTACTTCTGCATCGCCCGAACGGTCTCGAGCGGCGAACGGGGTTTTCACACGCCGCCAGCGATGCACGCCATCTGCCTGGGCTGTTCTGTGGAAGACGCGAGCCGCCTGGTCTACTCCGACGGCATCAACCTGGAGAATGTCGAAGCGGCGGTACCCGTAGGCGTCACGTGTCGCCTCTGCGAACGGATGGACTGCGAGCAGCGCGCTTTTCCGCCTCTTCAGAAGACACTCCACATCGACGAGAACGTGCGCGGACACTCGTTTTACGCATCTGTGAAGGAGTGAAACTTGAAGTTGGCGCGCTCGTGGACATCCTCGGTTTGAATCGACGACCAAGGAGTTGAACATGTTGTACGCACAACTCTTCATCGCATTCGCCATCGCAGCCGCAATCATCTTCGCGTTCGTTCGCGGAGGTTTGTGGGGGAACCCTTGGGTGCGCCTGCGCGAGCCGTCCACCGATGGCTCTCTCACTTCCGAACTGTTCAGTGCTGGCCTTTGGGTCGTAGTCGCTACTGCTTTGACCGTGATGGCAATCACGCTGAGTGGTGCAGTCATCGCGGCTGCCTGATGCAGTCGACAGCCCCGGTACGACTGAGCTATTCGAGAGGAGCATTGCGCGTTCCCCTTGCTCCTCCGGGTGCTCACTCTGTTTTTTCTCTACCGAAAATGGCGACGAAGCCGGCTTGCGAAACGACCCTTCCCCAAGGAGTGGGAAGCGATCGTTGCGGACCGGCTCACGTTCGCCGCCGGGTTTGAACCAGACGAAGCAGAACGTTTCCGCACGCACCTGAAAGTATTCTGCTGGGAGAAGCACTTCTTCGGCGCGAAGGGCCTCGAGATCACGGACGAGATGAAAGTCGTGATTTCAGGCTCGGCCGCGCGAATGTCTCGAAACATGTCGCTCGACGTCTACGATCGGCTCACCGAGATCGTCGTCTATCCCGCAACTTACAGGCACCCTGAGAGCCACGGCGGCATCCTTGGGGAGGCACATCCGTTTGGCACCGTCGTCCTCAGCTGGGACGCGGTGACGAGCGGTCTGGCCACACCAAACGACGGCCACGACACAGCAATTCACGAATTCGCCCACGTGCTCGACATCGCGGACGGTCTTTTCGACGGCACTCCCGAGATCGACTCCGAAGCATTCGACTGCTGGGTTCACGTGATGGGCACCCATTTCCAACGCCTTCAGAAGTCGCCGCACAAGAGCCCGTTCCGAGAATACGGAGCGATAAATGAAGCCGAGTTCTTCGCCGTGGCGACCGAGACCTTTTTCGAAAAGCCGCGCACGCTTCAGCGCAAGGCGCCTGAAGTATACACCGAACTCCAACGGTACTTTCGCGTCGACCCCGCGCTGGTTCCGCGCCCAAAACCTACCGCTCGATCGAGTAAGTAATGACAGCGACATCCGACCCCATCTTGCGTGCCATCTCCGACGGTGGAGCATTCCGAATCGTCGGCGCGGTGACCACTTCTACCGTGGCGGGAGCGTGTGCGGCCCAAAGTCCGCCGACCTCCGAATCCGCATCGCTGTTTGGCGAGGTCATCACCGCTGCGGTGCTCATCCGCGAGATGATGGCGGCGACACGGCGCGTCCAGCTCACGCTGAAGGATCCCGCCCGCGGCTCACTCTTCGCCGACTCTCATCCAGATGGGATGACTCGCGGGCTCGTGCAGATGACCTCGGAGCGAACCCCAGAGCTCGGCCCACAGACGCTGCTCCAGGTCATCCGAGTGCTCAAGAACACCGAGCTCCAACAGGGTCTTGTCGACACTTCGCACGACCGCGGCCTCGCTGCCGCCCTGACCAACTACATGCGCACTTCGGAGCAGGTCCAGACGGTGTGCGACCTGGCCACGTTCGTCACCGACGATGGAAAGGTGACTCGCTCCGCGGGATTCATGCTTCAACTACTGCCAGACGCCGATTCGACGGAGCTTCAGGCCGTCACCGAGCGTGCAGAATCGCTCCCGAGGCTCAGCACTTGGCTGGAGCGGCAGTCGAAGATATCGGCCGTCGACATCGTCGACTTTGTGTTTGGCGATTTGAAGTACCGTACCCTCACCGAGTCTGAGGTCGCCTTCGGGTGCAATTGTTCGCACGACCGCGTAGTCGCTGCACTTGGCACGCTCGACGTGACCGAACTCACCGACGCCATCGCGGCCGGCGAAAGGCTCGAAATCGACTGTGATTACTGTTCGAAGCACTACGACATCGACCCGGCCGAAGTCCTGCGAAAGACTCGCTAGCGGGAAGAGCGTTATTCGACTTCGATACGGATGAGGTCGTGCGCCATCTTGAGGTTGTGGGCGACCTCCTGAGCTGTCGGCGCGTCGCAACGGATCGCGCCGCAGGTCTGCCCGACCCCTTCTCGCACATTGACGGTGTCCCCCACCTCGACGGTCACGTCGACCGTGACGCTCGGAATCGTTTGCGCGGTCTTCACACCCTCGATCGAAACGACTCGTCCGGCGCCGGGATGCAGATACCAGATTCCCGACGCTCCTCTGGGTTCTTCAGGCGGAGAAAACGCACCCGTGATCTCCGATGTGACCCACGCCTCCCATGGGTCGAAATTGGGATAGACCCGCCCCATGAGGCCCATGATCTCGCCGCCCGGTGGCCGTGTCGCGATCTCGCCGACCACGAACCCATCTGAGGTCCGGAACACCTCCAGATGTGTGATTCCGCGTTCGATTCCGAGCGCTTCGACGACCCGCCCATTCAGCGAATCGAGCGCCTGCCGGTCACCTCGAGGAAGCATCGCAGGAACCACGTTGGCCCACCCTGGCTTGAGGTACCACGTCGTGTTGGACCACACAGGGCGTCCGTCGACCACCCACGACTCGAGGCTCATCTCTTCGCCATCGACCCACCGCTCGGCCAGCATTCCTGGACCGCGGGCAGCCTCCACATCTTCGAGGGTGCGACAGACGGTGGTGCCGCGTGACCCGGACAACGCACGCGGTTTGATCACCATCGGCAGCCCCAGCTGTTCGACGAGAGCTTCGGCGGAGGAAGTCTCGTCGGCACGAGCACTCTCGGCGCATCGAACGTTGGCTCGCTTGAGCAACGCCTTCATCACCATCTTGTCGGTGGTAGCCTGTGCGACATCGAGCTGATGTCCCTGGAGATTCCAGACCTCTCGAAGAGCGCCTGCGAGCGGCACACCGCGCTCGATCGCAGTGAGAACGCCGCGTGGAGGGTCGTGCAGTTTCGACAGGCGCTGCGCCTCCAGGCGAAGCGCCGCCTCGCGTCCATCCACCGTTTCGGCGACGAAGGGATCGACGATCACGGGCTCGTAGCCGAGCGATCGAGCGGCTTCGAGCGCCGCACGCCGCTTTCCTACAAAGATGATTTGGCCCTCGACCGACATCGTCCCTCACGCAGTGGAGTGATCGTGCGACTGAATCCGCTCCGTTGCAACTTCCGAGTTTGGACCGCCCCGCTCGTCCGGCCGTGAGCTACCGCAGCAGCCCGCCCGCCCGCAGCGCTTCCACGACGGAATCGCGCGCCTCGTACCAACTCGCATCCGAAAGCGCGCCCACGATATCCGTGCCGTCGAATACCAACGCAGCGACCTCCGCCAAGTCCATTTCGTTCAGGAGCTTGCGAGCCGCGTCACCGGCGCCATCCGCAACGGCGGCAACCTCGCCGACCCGCCATGGGTCCGGGAGGCCAAAACGCTCGACGTCGATCTCGACCCACTGCGGTGTGAAGAATGCTGCTCGAAATCCACGGCCCTCCCGAAACTCGAACACCCACTCTTCGGCCACCTGCTCCGCAACTTCCGGCTCGTAACCCTCCATGCGGCGTCGGGCCGTCAGCAGCTCGCGAGATTCGTTCGACCAAAGATCGACCGACGAGGATTCGATTGCCGACTGGTGGCCAAACCACATGGACAACCCGTGAGATTCGGCGCGATATCCAAGGTCGGTAAAGTCGACATCCCACGTGAGGTCGACGCGACCGGGTCGCTGGTAGGGGTCGTATGGGGCGGCGCCGGCGCCATAGGCGCGAACGTGGGCATGTGGGGTTCGAGGGTCGAGGCACTGGCGAGCTGTGCCGCCATAGTCGATGAGCAGCGCCGCCGCGGTTCCTCCGGTGAGCAGGCTGGCGATGGTGTCGATCGCCTCGAGGGCCGCTGGAGATTGGTAGTACTCCGATGGGACGAGCCCGCGACCGCGTTGTTCTTCGACAAGCGCCAGATGGGCGCCCCTCAATTCGTCGGACGCCACCAAGAGTTCGGTGACTTCGACCGCGCCTTCGAGTGCCTGCGCAAGGTTCTCGCGGCTGAGCTGAAAACCATCGCGACGAACGTCGAGGTAGGTTTCGAATACGTCGTCGGACTCGATGAGGAACTGTCGCACCGGAAGTGCATCGAGCACTTCGTTGCCAAACACGAAGCCGACAAAGCCTTCGCATCGGTAGCTAGTGATGCTGCCCTCCACGACCTCGGCACGGCCGGCGTCAATCCAAGGACTGAGGCGCTCCCGCTGGCGCTTGCGTAGCGCGGCGCTGGGTTCGACGAGCCGGTAGACGACGCGACTTCCAAACCACGGCGCGGATGGCGAGTCGAGTCGCTCCATCACGTCGCGCGCGAGGTCCCCGTTGCCTCCGCCAAACTCCAGAAACACGATGGGTTCGGTCGAGTCCACTCGTTCGAGCAACGGCTCGAGAAGGTCTTCGAGAACGTCGACGAGCATCCATCCAAACAACGGGCTCAGGCGCTCTGGGAACGTAGAGAAGTCGCCCCCGACCCCAAACGAGACGTTGCCGCTGGCGTAGTAGCCGCGCTCGCGGTCGTACAAACAGGTGGCAAACCAGTCCGCGAACGTGGGCAGATCGGCCGCTTCATCCGGCGAGACGCGACGGGAGTTGGGGATCGGTCGAATTCGGCGCATCGACGCTCCGCGGACAACAAAAAAGCCCCTCGAGTGAGGGGCTTGTCGTGGCAAATTCGCCGTCGGTTAGCCTGCGGCGACACCGGAGATTTCGACCATGAAGTTGTAGGCTCCGACGTGGTCGAGCTCGGCACGACGCGTGGGACCAGCCTTCACGGAAGTCTTGACGCGTGGGAAGGAGCGACGGGTTTTCGTGACTTTACGGGTCTTCGGCTGCTTCGTTTTCATGGCATCGTCTCCGTTCAAATCAATTTGTTCGCAACGCCCGTATCCTAACGAACCGATGTCGGGTGCTCAAGCACATTGTCCTACATCGACAGAAAAACGTGTGTGCCCGAGCGATATCTTCGCAGTTCGGCGCGCGACTGCTATAGATGAGGCATGGCGCAGGCATTTTCGAAGACCACTCGTTCGGTGCGAGCCGACCGAGGTATCCACGTTTGGATAATCGTGGCGTTCGCGGCTGTCTTTACGGCCGCGTGGCTCCTCTGGTTTTTCGGAACGGAGACCAAAGTACTGATCGCCTCTGACGAGGCACGGCTCGAAGTCGCTCGTTCGGTCCACGTCGTCCAGTCACCTGTCGCTGGGCGCGCCCTGTCGACGAAGCTCCGGCTCGGACAGACGGTCGACGAGGGGGACGTGCTCGTGGAGCTCGACCCTCGTGAACTCCAAGACGAGCTCCGCACGCTCGAGGCCCAACTTTCGAGCCTTCCCAAAGAACGAGACGCGCTCGATGCGGCCATCCGAGCGGAAACGGCCGCGCTCGATGGTACCGGCTCCACAAACCGATCTGGCGAAGCCGTGGTCCGCGCGAGAATCCGCAGGGCATCCATCGCGACCGAACGCGCTCGCGAGGAGTACAACCGAATCAAAGCGCTCGGCGACAAGGGGCTCGTGCCGGCCAAGGACGTCGATGAGGCCGAAGGCCGCCTCCGCGAACTCGAGGCGGCCGAACAATCGGTTCGAAGCGGCCTCGGCGAACGACGTGCGCAGGGCCAGCAAAGCTCGTCCGACCGAGAGGTACAGATCGCGCACCTTGAACGCGAACGCGCAAAACTCGATGGCGAGATTGCTCGACTCGGAGCCACGATCGAGTCACTTCGAAACCGCATTGAAGACCACACGCTGCGAGCGCCTGTCGCGGGCCAGCTCGGCGACACGCCCGAGCTCCAACCCGGCTCCTTCGTCGAGCGAGGTCAAACCATCGGCTCGATCGTGCCAGAGGGCGAGGTTCGAATCGTCGCGTGGCTGGCCGCCAACGACGCCGCCGGTCGTGTGAGAACCGGCCAGTCCGCAGTCATGCGGCTCGACGGGTTCCCCTGGTCGCAATACGGCGTCTTGAAGGCGACGGTCGCGAGCATCGCGCGCGAGCCCAAGAATGGGAATCTACGGGTCGACCTCGACGTCGACGTCGAGTCCGCCGGTACCGAGGAGATGCTCGAACACGGCTTGCCGGGCCGCGTCGAGGTTCAGGTCGAGTCCATCTCTCCAGCCACCCTGGTCTTGCGCGCAGCCGGGCGAATTGTCTCGGGCGAGGAGCCGTGAAACGCCCATTCTTCGCGCCCGAGGTCGTCCAAGCGTCCATGATGGACTGCGGCCCCGCTTCACTGAAGTGCCTCCTCGATGGGCATGGCATTCCCGTGCAGTACGGACGCCTGCGCGAGGCCTGCCAGACCGACGTCGACGGCACCTCCATCGACGTGCTCGAGGAAGTCGCCGAGTCGCTTGGCCTTCCGGTCGAACAGATCATCTGTCCCGTGGACAACTTGCTCCTGGACGAGGCAGCGGCCCTGCCCGCCCTCGCCGTAGTTTGGCTGCCCGGCGGCGGCACGCACTTCGTCGTGGTGTGGCGAACCGTCGGCCGATTCGTTCAGGTGATGGACCCTGCGGTTGGTCGAGTCTGGATGTCGCGCGACGAGCTCCGCCGCGCGCTGTACGAGCATGATCTCGAAGTCCCTGCCGACGAGTGGTTCGACTGGGCCACCGGCGACGAATTCTGTGGGCCGATCGTTCACCGCCTTGCGCAGAGCGGTCTGTCGCAAACCGAAGCTGCGAGGTGGGTCACCGAGGAATCACAAGACCTGGAGCGCCTGTGTGCGCTGGACGCAGCCTCGCGTTGGATGTCGCGCATCGCCTCGCACGGCGGACGCCCCGAACGTTTGCTGCAAGAACTCACCGACGACCCCTCGACCATCCCGAGCCAATTCTGGGCGGCTCGAAAGACGCCCGATGGGGTATGGATTCGCGGAGCTGTCTGCGTTCGTGTCTTGCAGGACGAAGCCATCCACGAGCCGGACGAAGAGCTGCCACAGGCTCTCTCGACCGCTCTTGCCAAACCGGGTCCGCATCTAGTCCGCAGGCTCTCGAGTCTTGTCCGCGAGGACGGGCTCGCCGCGCCGCTGACTTTGCTCGGCCTGGGGATTGTCGCCGGCATCGGCGCGACCGCCGAAGCGCTCGTGTTCATGTCGGTGCTCGAACTGGGTCGCTACCTCGCCGTACCTGAGCAAAGGCTCGCAGCCGGGCTCGGTGCGCTTGCGTTTGTCGCCCTCCTCGGCTGCTGGCAATTCGCGACATCGGCGCTGCAGCGATGGATGGGCCGGCGGCTCGAAGTCCGAATTCGACAGCGATTTCGCGAAGTCCTGCCTCGCCTCGAAGACCGCTACTTCCGCAGCCGGCTCGTCTCAGACATGGCGGAGCGAGCCCACGCGCTGCGCGCACTTCGCGATATCCCCGCGGTCGGGGTCGCGCTCGTCGCGACGGCCGCATCACTCGTCGCCACCACTGCAGGACTCATCTGGCTCGCGCCTCATCTTGCGGTCTTGCCAATTGCCGCAACCGTATTGGCCGTAACAATCCCGCTCGTCTTGCAGCCCGCTGCAAACGAGCGCGACCTGCGGGTGCGCACGCACGTCGGGGCCCTCTCTCGTTTCTACCTCGACGCGATGCTCGGGTTGCAACCCATCCGGACGCACGGCGCGGAGAAAACCCTCGAGCGCGAGCACGAGTCGCTCGTCACCGAGTGGATGCGCGCCACGCTCTCTCTCCTGCGCGTGAATGTTGGTGTTTCTGGAGTTACCGCGCTTTCGGGCATTCTGATCGCATCCGCGTTGGTGTTCGCGTACATCGGCGAGACGACGTCGACGGCGGGCCTTCTCGTCGTCTATTGGGCGCTCGCTGTGCCGGCCCTGGCGGAACAGTTTGCCGCACAGATTCGCCGCTACCCCGTTCTACGGAACGTGCTGTTGCGCACGACCGAGCTGCTCGACGGACCTGCACGACCGACGGGAGGGAGCAGCCTAACCGGCACTGCCGGAATCTCGATTGAGTTCGAAGGTGTCGACATCGTCGCCGGCGGGCAGACCATTCTCGAGGACATTTCGCTCCAGCTCGAACCTGGCGAGCATGTCGCCGTCGTCGGCCGCTCGGGCGCTGGGAAGTCCACCCTTCTCTCGGCGATCTTGGGAACCGCCAACATCGGCGGCGGTCGTCTGCTCATCGACGGAGCATCACTCGAAGAGGTGAACGTCGATGCGCTTCGCCTCTCGACTGCGTGGATCGATCCCAGCGCTCAGATTTGGAATCGAACGTTGCTGCAGAACCTTCTGTTCGGTTCGCCTCCCGGCGGCGAAGAAAACACGGCCCGCCTTGTCGACCTCGCTCGCCTTCGAACCGTGCTCGAGCAGTTGCCAGATGGGCTCCAGACCGTTCTTGGCGAAGGTGGAACGCTGGTCTCGGGTGGCGAAGGGCAACGCGTGAGGATCGGCCGGGCGGTCGGGCGAGCAGATGCTCGACTAGCGCTTGTCGACGAAGGATTTCGGGGCCTCGATCGAGCTGTCCGCGACGAGCTCCGCTCGATGCTGCGCGAGCAGTTCGCGGACGCGACGATGCTCTGCGTGACTCATGAAATCGACGCCACGCTCGACTTTGACCGAGTTCTTGTCATCGACGACGGCCAAGTTGCGGAGTTCGGCCGCCCCGACGATTTGCGCGAGGCTGGCGGAGTCTTCGCGACCTTGTTGGCCGATGCGGAGGCGGCCCGAAACGTCTGGAGCGACGAACATTGGCGACGCATCGAGCTGCAATCCGGCTCGATTATCGACGAGCGCGAGCCGTTCGATGCACCGGACGTCGATCCGCTGGTGTTCCTCGACGTTCCACAGTCCACGGCGCCCGAGTCGTTCGTTTGGCCCATGACTCGCGCCGCAGAATGCATCGAAACCCTCATCCGCCCGGACCAGAAAGTGGATGCGCTGGTTCGGGGAGGCGACGACTCGCTCGTGCGCTGGTTCGAACTGGTAGGCGCGACGTGTGGATTCGACGCGCAGCACATCACCCCCAGGTACGACGAGCTCGACCACCTTCTCTCGGCCGGCAGCCCAATGGTGCTCGTCGTGGAATCGGACGGCTCGCGCGGACTGATGGCTGTCGTGAGCTCCAGTCGTCGACATGTGAAAGTCCTTGGCCCAGACGGCCTGGAGCGGCGTCCACGCCACGAGATTCGTCGGCTCATTCAGTCCCGGCTGGAAGGCCCGCTGCGGCTGGAGTTCGAACAGTTGGCGGCGCGCACCGGCGCGGATGATTCGTTGGTCTCGGCGATGCTCAGCGACCAACTCGCCACGCTTCGCTGCACGCACGCCTGGATCATCCGTCCGCCCGCCCACGCGCCACTGCGAGACCTGCTCGGTGCTGAGGGAACCTGGAGTTGGCTGCGTCGACTCATTGCCGCGCACGTCGCGCGGCACGCGATCTTCATCGCGGCATGGTGGCTCATCGGTGCGGGATTGCTGTCCGGCACTTTGGACTTTGGAATGCTCCTCGGTTGGGCGCTCGCGATGGCCACGACTGTCCCGCTAGCCGCCCTCGCCAACCTCTATCAAGGCATGACCGCGCTGTCGGCGAGTACAGTGGTGAAACGAAGACTGCTCGCGGGTTCGTTCGGATTGCCTTCCGACATCCTCAAACGCGAAGGCTCCGGCCACCTTCTCGCACGAATCTTCGAGAGTGAGGCGCTCGAGTCCTTGGCCATGTCGGGCGGCCTGATCGGCGCGTTTGCACTGGTCGAACTCGCCTCGGCCGCAATCGTCCTGGGCTTCTCGGTCGGCCCCGTTCCACTCGTAGCACTCCTCCTCTGGATCGCGGCAGGGGCGGCGTTGATTCGACACACCTACGGACGCCAGGTCGACTGGACCGATGCCCGGCGAAACCTGACGCATGACCTCGTCGAACGCATGGTCGGGCACCGAACCCGCCTCATTCAGGAACGTCCGGAACAGATTCACACCGGTGAAGACGATCAGCTGTCGCGCTATCTTTCGCGTTCGTTCGAGTTCGACCGGCTGGCGGTTCTCTCGGGCCTGCTCGGTCGCGGATGGCTCATCGTCGGCGGACTCGCGTTGGGCCCTGCCCTGCTCGCGGGAGCATCGACGGGCGCCATCGCAGCCGGCCTCGGGGGCATTCTGCTCGCTCGACAAGCGTTTGGGTCGATCGCGTCGGCCGGCCTCCAGCTCGGCGCCGCAAAGATCGCTTGGACCCAGGCTGGCCCACTCTTCGAGGCTGGCGGAACGTCGCCCGAGATCGGAGCGACGAGCGCCCGGGAGGCCGCCGCCGAGCGCCAGAGCGCGCCGGGAGACGTGATCGTCGATGCACACGAAGTCCTCCGCCAATACGAAGGTTCGCGCCGGCCTGCTCTCGACGGTTCGCTCGAGATCCAAGTCGGCGAACAACTCCTGGTCACCGGGCCGAGCGGGAGCGGCAAGTCGACGCTCGCGCGACTTCTCGCCGGACTGGACACCCCGGATGGCGGCCTACTCATGCTCGACGGCCTGGACCGCGAGACCCTCGGCTTGCGGGCCTGGCGCGACCGGGTCGTCGCCGTGCCGCAGTTCCACGAGAACCACATTATCTCGGGTCCGCTCGCGCTCAACCTCCTGATGGGCGGCGACTGGCCGGCGGGGCCGGACGCTCTCGCCCGTGCGCGAAGCGTGTGCGAGGAGCTCGGTCTCGGGCCAATGCTCGACAGGATGCCCGGCGGTCTTCTGCAGATGGTCGGCGACACCGGCTGGCAGTTGTCGCACGGTGAACGAAGCCGCGTGTTCATCGCGCGCGCTTTGCTCCAGAACGCCGAGCTGGTCGTGTTCGACGAGGCCTTCTCAGCACTCGACCCACAGACCCTCATCACGACGATGAGTTACGTGCGTGCGTCGAAGCGCACGATGCTTGTGGTTGCGCACCCGTAGCCCAGTCACTACCGCGATGAAACCCGCTCGGCTACCATTCGGGACGTCGAAGGTTTCGTCTTGGTCCCCACGGTTGCAAGCATGCCCACACGTCCGCTCATCCTGCTGGTCGCGCTGACCACCATCGCGTGCGAGCAGCCGGCAAAGTCGTTGGCCGATGCCGGCAGTGCCTCCGTGACTCCTCCCAATGCTTCAGAAAAGAGGGAACCCAGAACCGCCGACCCTCTGGACGAGTATGATGCCGATGACCCTCTTCGGAAGGTCGAAGGCCTCAGGGTCATCGAACTCGCCCCGCCAGCACCGTGGTCCGTTCAAAGCCTGACAAACGGGCAGCTCGTCGGACCATTCGCCGACGACGAAGAACTGACCTTTCTGGACCTCGGCCGCGACGACAGAATCGCCATCTCGACCACGGACCGGTCGGTACTGCTGGATGGTGAAGGTAGGGTCATCAAGAAATACGATTTCGAATTTGGTCCCCACACTCAGCCCGCGGGTCCGAACAAGGTGATCATTCACTCCAAGCCCGCAATCTTGGAATTGGAATCGGGGGCACTGAGCAAGCTGAACTCCGAAGATCTCCACGTCGAGCCGGACCCCGGTGCCGCAAAGCGAGCGCGTTGGAAACGTGAGAGTCGGGATAGCATTCGACGTGGCGACGAAGTCCGAACGCTCGACATCCCCGGTTGCGAGCTGAGAGAGATTAGACAAGTCCATGCTGATCTCGGCCGTGTCCTCGCTGTGTGCTCCGATGGCTTCGCCTGGGTAACTCCGAACGGCGAAGGGGAGCGAATCGACCTCGGGGAGGATTTTCACGGGTTGTTGGTCGGTCGTATCAACCGAGTGCACTCCGAGGCGTTCGACGAGAATCCGGGCGAAACTGGCTTCGAGCGATCGATTGTCCACGACACCGATCATGGGTTTCTGGCCGTTCCAGGATTCATCGTTTCAGGTCCTCCATCGCGATTTGGGATTGTCCGTCAGCGAGGACGCGCAGGACTCGTGGACATTCATGAACAACGGCTTCATGCACTACCCATCCCTCGGTGCGAGACGCGACTGCTCGCGAAAGAACTGGCCGAAAAGATGTTCATCGTCGAGTGCGTGGTTGAGAAGCCAGACCCACTTCGGGCGGAGTTGCCACCCAAGCTTTGGCGTCGCCAACGAGAGATTCAGTCCCAGTATCTGGTGGACGTCGAGGCTCGCACGATCCAATCGGTCGACCAGGGCGAGGTCGTCTGGGCTACGTCGCAGGCCGTGTTCACGGCGTCGCACAGCCCTGAAGGAAACCGGAAAGCGCCGCTAAACGTGTTCGCCCGCGCCGTCCGTTAGCCTGCGGGTCGCGTTTCGGCCTCGGAACCGCCCTCGCGGCGCACTTCCGCCCGGAAACGCGCTCGGGTACCCTGCGCAGACCCTGAGCCTAGCGCCTCATGTCCAAACCCGAAGACAACTCGCCATCGAAGCCGCCAGAGCGCCTGTGGCGCAAGCTAGTCTGGCTCGTGATTCCAGTCAGCGTGTTTCTCGGCGACTTCGTGATCCGTTGGAACATGGATCTGGGGCAGTTTTCTGGCCGTGAGAACCCGGAGAATCTGCCGATTACGATCTTCGTTTCGACCGCATTCTGGTGGGCCGTGAGCGTGCTCCTGCCTGAAGGTCGGCGCCGCAAACCGCTCGCCATCGGCATCGCTGGCGTGTGGGCGCTGCTCGTCGCGATGGCGTGGAGCTACAGATTGGTGATCAAGCACGATCCCAATCCTGGCGTGCTTCTCTATCTGCTGCACGAGCCCACCAACACGGCGCAGTTGGCCGCGACGGGGCTCAGTTTCACCTTCGTCCTCAACCTCTTCGGTCTGTGGAGCCTCTGGACCTGGGCGTTGATGCAGGCTCGCACCAAGGGTTCGCGGGTGCTGACCTTCGCCGCCGCGTTCGTCGTATTCGGCTGGGCCGTCGCGTCGGCCGGCTGGCACGACCCGCGCCCGCATCGAGAGACGCCCTACGTCAGCGACATCCACGTGAACGTACTCTTCGCTCGGGCGATCGCGCGCGGGATGGAGTACGGCGTCGACGCCGTGCTGGGCCGCGCGGAACGCGAACCGGTGAGTGTCGAGCCCGTTTCGGACAATCCGCCCGACGTCGTGGTCTTCGTGGCCGAAAGCCTTCGCCGGGATCGACTCGGCGTGTACGGGTGCGAACGGCAAACTTCGCCACACCTCGATGCGTTCTTCGCCGAGCACGGAGAACGGATCGTCGACTTTCCTCGAGCGCAGGCCGCATCCGCGTTCACGCCACTCGCACTCTCCACCGTGCTCACGGGCCAGTACCCAGGCTCGACAAAGGCAGAAGTCCACTCGCACCCGGTATTGTGGCAGTACGCCGACGCACTGGGCGGGCGCTCGGCCTCGGTTTCGACGCAACTGTGGTCGTGGTCGAACTTGAGCCTATTCTTCCTCTTGAGCGAGGGTCCGACTGCCGCGAGGTCCGCTGATGACCTCGATTCCGACATCGTCAACGACACTGGGGTCGACGACCGAATTGCGGCCCGAGCGTTTGCAGAATTGCTCCCGAACGATGATTCGAAGCGCCCGTTCTTCGGGGTCTTCCAGGCCAACTCCACGCACTACCCGCTCCTCGCGGACGACGACACCCCGTGGGAGATCAAAGAGCGTCCTGACCTGTATGACTCGGCGGTGCGCGTGACCGACGAGGCGTTCGGCATCGTCATCGACCAGCTCGAGAAGAACGGCCGGCTCGACGACACGATCATCGTCTTCACCAGTGACCACGCGGAGTACAACTGGGACAAGCTCGAGACCGACCTCCCCGGCAAGCGTATCGCCACCGACCTCGAGACGGGCGAGCGGATCGAATCGTGCCACCCGGTGCTCACGAACGTTCCGTTCTTCGTGTACGTCCCCCCCGGGCACGACCTCGACCTGACCACGCTGCGCGCAAACTCCGGACGCGCGGTCTCGACCGCGGACGTCTTTCCGACCGTATTGGGCGCGTGGGAACTACCTCCGACCACAGGCGGAGCGACCCCCGACGGTCTCTCGCTGTGGGAGCCTATCCCAGCCGACCGACACGTTCTCTGCTTCACTGCCCCACCCTGGGCCCGCTGGCTCCTGACCGGAATCGCCATCTTCGACTCCGAACGGGCGATCTACGTGCGCGAGGACTTTGACCATCCCCAGGTGTTTCGCCTCGATGAGCCAAATCTCTATCGCGAGCAGTATGCCGGCGAACCGCCATCGGCAGACGACAAGGCCTGGCTCGAAGCCGCCGCGAAGAAGGACCCACTCGTGAAGCAGTATCTCGAGTGGTCCACGCCGTGACACCACCTGGCGTGTCGCGGGGGTTGGCGAGCGGCACAGCGCGATGATAAAACCCGCTCGTTCGATACCACTCTAAGGAGTTCCATAATGCGTAAGCTGATCCTGTTGTGCCTGATGACGGCGTTCGTTCTGGTCGGTTGCGACAAAAACAAAGTCGAAGCCACGGCCAAAGCTCAAACCACCGCCGAAGCAACGACGCAGAACGCGGATGGCGAAGAAGCAGCCGAATCGACTCCGGCCGCCGACACCACGGCCAAAGCGGACCAGGTCGAAGACTCGCCGGCGGCAGCCGCGCCTCCGACCGAGATCGAAGTCAGCCCCGAGCTGCTCGACCCGTCCAAGGCGACCGAAGAAGCCCCCGCGAAGTACAAGGTCAAGTTCTCGACCACCAAGGGCGACTTCGTCGCGGAGATCGACCGCAGCCTTGCTCCGAAAGGCGCCGACCGCCTCTACAACCTCGTGAAGCTCGGCTACTACGACAACGTGGCGTTCTTCCGAGTCATCGACGGATTCATGGCGCAGTTCGGCATTCACGGAGCACCTCAGGTCAACAAGACCTGGCGCGAAGCACGCATTCAGGACGACCCGGTCAAGGGCACCAACTCGCGCGGAACCATAACGTTCGCGACCGCTGGCCCGAACACTCGCACCACCCAGCTCTTCATCAACTTCCGCGACAACAAGAATCTCGACGGCATGGGATTCGCCCCGATCGGCAAGATTGACGACGAAGGCATGAAAGTCGTCGACTCGCTCTACAAGGGCTACGGCGAAGGCGCCCCGCGCGGTCGTGGACCGAGCCAGGCGCTCATGCAGGAGAAGGGCAACAGCTACCTCGCTGAGAGCTTCCCTGAGCTCGACTACATCAAGTCTGCGACCATCGTAGAATGACCGACACTCCCCCAGAAGAGCAGGCGCCTGACATTCGTGGTCCCATCGTGATGACGATGCTGGCCTTGCTCTTGGGGGTTGCGCCCTGGCCGACCGAGCCACTGCCCCACCTGGTGCAAAAGCTCGGTTTTCTGGTCGAGGGAACGCTCACCAAACCCATCGACATCTTCGACCTCGTGCTTCACGGCGGTCCGACGCTGGTCGCGATTGGATTCTGGGTGAGCTACGTGCGCGACAAGGTGAAATCTTGAGCGCACTCGACGACTGCAAGACCTGGGTCCAAGAAGTCGTCGTTGGCCTGAACCTCTGCCCGTTCGCGGCCGAGCCGCTCCGACACGAAACCGTCGGATGGCACGAATGTGCCTCCGCTGACTTCGAGAGTCAGCTCGAGTGGACCCTCGAGGTGCTGAGCGATTTCGTCGGCGCCGACCCGGCGAGCTGCAGCACCTCCCTGCTCGTCTTCCCCAACGGCCTTGCGGTGTTCGAGGACTACCTCGACCTACTCTACGCCACGGAAGTCGTGCTCGAAGACCTCCAGGTCGACCATCTCGTGCAGCTCGCAAGCTTCCACCCCGAGTACGTCTTCGAGGGTGCCGAGGCCGATGATCCCGCAAACGCCACCAATCGCTCCCCAGCGCCGATGCTTCACTTCCTGCGGGTCGACGAGGTCGAAGAGGCCATCGCACGACACCCAGACATCGAGAGCATTCCCCGGCGCAACGCGGAGCTGATGCGACAGCGTGGTGCGGACGGATGACCGATGGCCACCCGACAGCACCCAACCACCTGGCGGCCGCAGCCGGCCTGCTGCTCGCCATGTCGTTCTTCGGTCTCTCTCAAACTCCGGCGGGGCTCCAATACGACTTCCACGGCCCCTGGAACCGAATCCCTGCCGCCGAGCTGCAGTTCTGGCTCGGATTCGTGACGCTCTTCCTGCCGGGCATGGGGCTCGTTGGATACAGCGTGTGGCCAACCCGTTGGCCTAGCCTGAAACGCGCAGCCACTGCCGCGACCGGGTTGAGTGACGGCGCATTTCGCCGATTGCTCGCCGCCGGCGCGACAGTCTTCATCGGCATCTCGGTCGGTCTTCGCCACTTCGTCCTCCGCGGGTTTCCGCTGACCGACGACGAGAATGCGGTCCGATTTGGTGGCAAGTTGCTGGCGAGCGGTCGCGCGTGGGCTGAGGCACCACCGCTCATCGAATCGATGCCCAACGCCTACCTCTACCTGTGGGAGGGCAAGCTGGCATCGTTCGACTGGCTCGGCTCCCAGATCGCGTGGGCACTCGCGGAGCTCACCGGATTCGCCTGGCCGTGGCCACTGCTCTCGGCGGCCGCGCTGGTCGCCTGCGCATGGGTCGCACGCCAAGAGGTCGGCCACGGATACGGAGTCGCCGCCGGGTTCATTCTCGTGGCGTCTCCAATGTTCCTGACCCTCTCGATGACCACACACGCCCACGTGTTGTCGCGCGGATTTGTGGCGCTGTTCCTGGCGGCCTGGGTGGTGGCGAGGGATCGAGGATCGATCGGGCACTGGTTCATCGCCGGAGCGATGGTCGGAGCCGCGGCACTGTGTCGCCCATTTGAGTCCGCGGCTCTGTTGAGTCCCTTCGCCATCTACACCGCCTATGCACTTTTACGTCGCGAGTCGTGGGCCAAAAACGCCGTCATCGGCATGGGCATCGCGCTCGTCTTTCCGGCGGTCGCGTGGCTCGTGCACCAGCACGCGATAACCGAAGTTTGGGGCTCCACGACGCGGTCGGCGAGCACTCCGAGCGAGATTCCATGGCGGATCATTCCGATCCCCGCGACCGCCTCTTTCACCGACCCGATGCGCCTCTGGAGCCGATTCGGTGGGAACTTCGCGTACAACTTGATCATGCTCGTCGTGTTCTTCGGAGGCCCCATCGGCGCGGTCTTGGCCGCCATCGGCTCCCGAGCGTCGCTGTTCGCGAAACTGCTCTCTCTTGGAGTCGTCGTGCAGCTCGCTCTCGCGCTCTTTCACGACGACGCTGGCATTCACGCGGTTGGGCCCATCCACTACTCCGAGGTCGCCCCGTGGCTCGCCATCCTGGCCGCGTTTGGCCTAAAGCGGGTCTTCGAAGTCATTGGCCAGCACGACTTTGACGCCCGACCCGCGATCACCGCGGCAACAGTCGCCTTCGTCGTCGGTTCCGTCTTATTCTCGGCGTGGATGATGGTGCAGCTGCGCCGCCAGGCCGATGTGCAGGCGGCTGTCTGGGAAGTGGTGAAATCAGCTGACCTGAAGGAACCAGCGCTCGTGCTCACGCCCGAGTTCCACCAGATCTTCAAGCACCATCCCGATTGGAACCGGACCGCTGCCTGGGTGTTGAGGTGGCCGCCCGCCAGCCCTGGCGCGGTCGACCCGACGATCTTCGTGCACTCCGAGACGGTCTCGTCGGGCGAGGCGCGCTCCGCATACCCCGATCGGAACATCTATCGAATCACACTTCTCGACTCGGACCCATGGGTCGAATTGCAGCCGGAACCATGATGAGCAACGTCATCCTCCTCTTCGACATCGACGGCACCCTCCTCTCGACCGGCGGCGCGGGCCGCACCGCATTCATCACCGCATTCGAAGCCGAAACCGGCGCTTCGGACGCGTATGAGGGCTTCTCCTTTGCTGGTCGAACCGACCGAGCGATTGTCCGAGCCGGCCTCGAGGCTGCCGGCCTGCCCGACTCCGACGAGCTCATCGACAACGTGCTGGACCACTACATCGGATTGCTCCAAACCAACGTGCGCTCGAGCGACGGTTACGTCGTTCATCCCGGCGTGCACGATGCGGTTCGCGCAGTCTCGGTACACACGACGGCGGTGGGACTGGGAACGGGCAACATCGAACGCGGGGCTCGAATCAAGCTCGACCGGGCCGAACTCAATCCGTTCTTTGCGTTTGGTGGGTTTGGCTGCGACGCCGAGGAACGTTCCGAGCTCATCCGGGCCGGCGCTACTCGTGGGGCGGCAAAGCTCGGACTGCCGCTCAACGAATGCGAGGTGATCGTGATTGGCGACACGATTCGCGACGTGCAGGCCGCGCATGCCATCGGCGGAAAGTGCGTCGGCGTAGGAACCGGCGGCGCCTCGAGAGACGTTTTCGTCGACGCTGGCGCCGAATGGTACTTCGACACGCTCGCGCATTCCGACGCGATTCCTCACCTCGTCAAACTCTCACGCGGCGATGCCTAGTCGATGCCGTGTTCGCGGAGACGTCGCCAAAGGGTCGACCGGCTGATCCCCAGCAGGTCGGCGGCGTCGCCCTTTCGGCCCCCCGACTGGCGCAGCGCGTCCATCAGTTGCTTTCGCTCGAGCTCGTCGGCCGTCTGCGGTTCGCCCGAAATCGGAGGCGGCTCGCCCCGAATCTCAGGGGTTAGCTCGTCGACCGTGAGCACCTCGCGTTCGCCGATCGCGTAGGCATACTCGAGCACATTGCGCAGCTCACGTACGTTCCCTGGCCAGTCGTAGGTTCGGAGCAGGTCGAGCGCCTCACCGTCTACCTCGGTGACGGTCCGCCGCCCCAGCGAGTTGAACTCGTGTACGAACTCCCACATCAAGGCGATCACGTCGCCGGTTCGCTCTGCGAGTCGAGGCAGAAACAGCGGTACGACGCGAATTCGGTACATGAGGTCTGCACGGAACTTCTTGGCTTGAACGGCCTCGCGCAGCGACTGGTGCGTGGCGCTGATCACCCTGACGTCTACCGAGATCGGCTGCGTTCCGCCCACCGGGACGAAGGTCTGTTCCTGGAGAACGCGCAGGAGTCGAGCCTGAATGCTGAGTGGAATCTCGGCAACTTCGTCCAGAAACACCGTGCCTTTGTCGGCGAGCTCGAAGAGCCCTTTTCGGTCGCGGATTGCGCCGGTGAACGCTCCTTTGACGTGGCCGAAGAGCTCGGACTCGAGCAGGTCTGGCGTGAGAGTCGCGCAGTTGATGGCGCGAAACGGCCCGTCGGAGCGCCCGCTGAGGTCGTGGAGAGCCTTGGCGACGAGCTCCTTACCGGTGCCCGATTCGCCGCGGATCACGACGGAAGCCTCGGAGATTGCCACCTTCTCGACCAGCCGATAAAGCTCGTCCATCTCGGGTGCCACGCTCGCCATTCCATGGAATCGTGGCGCGCGCGCTTCGGGCAGTCTTGCTCGTTCCATCTCGTCTCCTGATCGCGAGGGCGAAGACTTGATCGCACGGCTCGCTAACGTCAAGGTGCCGCCATGAATGAACGTGACATCATTCGAATCATCCGTTCCGTGTGGCGATCGACCGACGACGGCGCACTCACATCCGCCGAGAAGAGCGCCGCGATCGAAGCGGTTCGCGAGCTATCACTTCGTCTCACCCGCGACCGTCGGATCGTGACGGAACAGTACCTCGACGACCCACAGCTTCTCGCTGGATACGTTGCGTTCTTTCTGCCGCGGTCGGTCCACCAGATCGCTTCGATTTTGGGCGAGCTCGACAGGTCGCCGAGGCGCGTTCTCGACCTTGGCTGCGGCCCTGGGGCGGCGACAGCTGCAGCGCTCGGCGCCGGCGCGGAAAAGGTCGTCGCCGTCGACCACGCACCGCGGGCCGTCGAACTGGTCGAGCGCCTCCACGGTGACCGCGTCGTGACGAATGTCGCGAACCTCGAAACGGTCAAGATCTCCTCCTGCATCGAGGAGCATCAGATCGACACCGTCGTGGTCTCCCACGCGATCAATGAGCTGTTCACGTCGGGCAATACCGTCGAGAAGCGCACGGATTGGATTGCGGATGGAGCGAAGGCGCTGGGTCCAGATGGTCGATTCATCATCATCGACCCTGCCCTTCGCGAGACGTCGAGAGACCTCCTGGAAGTGCGTGATTCACTGGTCGCCCGTGGAGTCGAGGTGCTCGCCCCTTGTTTGCATCAACAGGCGTGTCAGGCACTCGACAAGGCGACCGACTGGTGCCACGCCGAACGCCCGTGGAATCCGCCCCAGCTGGTCCGCGAGATCGCCGATGCCGTTGGCGTGCGCGATGATGTCGCGAAGATGACCTATCTCGTGCTCGGCGCAGGAGCTCCGGAGCACCCTCCGAACCGCTATCGCGTCGTTTCGGAGCCGCTCCACACCAAGGGCCGCCTTCGATACTTCGGATGCGGTACCTCGGGCCGAATCTCGATCATCATGAAGGAGCGAGACGCCAAGCGGAGCGGGAGCGAGTTCGCCGAGCTGGAGCGTGGCGACGTCATCGAGATCGGCGAAACCATCGAAAAGGGGGACGGGTTCGTGATTCAAAAGGGAGAGCCCGCCGTGCGAATTGCGCGCGCCGGAGACACCTGGCCAGAGGGCCTGTGATGCGCGCACTCGAATTCTTCTGCGGGATTGGCGGATTTACAGCCGCCGCGAAGCAGCACCCGATCGAAGTCGTTGGAGCGCTCGACGCGTCACAACACGTCATCGAGTTCTTTCGGCACAACTGGGACGACCCGGCCAAGCAGACCAACATTTTGCAGCTCAACGCCGACAAGGTCCGCGCATTCGAGGCGGAACTGTGGTGGATGTCGCCCCCTTGTCAGCCCTACACGACACGGGGCTTGCAGCGAGACTTGGAAGACCGTCGGGCGAAGAGCTTCCTCCACATCCTCGACCTTCTCGCCGAAGTACGGCCGAGCCACATCGCCATGGAGAATGTCGAGGGGTTCTTGAAGTCCGAGGCTCGCACCCGGCTCGTCGGACTGCTCGACGACCTGAACTTCGAGTTTCGCGAGGCGGTCATCTGCCCCACCGAGCTCGGGATTCCGAACCGGCGGCCGCGCTACTACCTCGTCGCCTCCACCGGCGGGCTGGTCGACGCCGACCTTTCGCCGATGAATCCGCGTCGAACCGTTCGGTCGTATCTCGACGAGACCGTCGATGAGTCGCTCTACATCGCCGACGAAGACATCGAAACGTATGGTCACGGTTTCGACATCGTGGAATCCGACGATGACGAGGCCATCACCTCGTGCTTCACATCTGCGTACGAAAAGTCGTGGATCTACTCGGGGAGTTACCTGAGAGACTCCGGAGGGATTCGTCGATTCTCACCCGCCGAGGTGTTGCGATTGCTCCACTTCCCGGGTCACGTTTCGGTGCCTTCCGGGATGCCGCGGCGCAATGCCTACAAGTACATCGGGAACTCGCTCTCGATCGAGGTCGTCTCGCGCGTCTTGAGCGCCCTCCCCTTCGACTAGGCTTCGAACTCCTCGTCACCCTCACGGAACTTCACGCCGTAGAGGTCGGTCCGACGGTCGAGCCACGGCTTGACGGCCCCCTGCCTCAGCGTTCGTCGGAGCAACGCAAAGTCCAGCTCGTGAATCACCATCGACTCGACGTTGGGTGTCGCTTCGGCACCGACAGCATCGCGCGAGAACGGAATGTCTGAAGGCGTCAGCACGCACGATTGGGCGTAGTGGATGTCGCTCCCCTGGACCAACGGAAGGTTGCCAACAGCTCCGCTCAACACGCAGTAGACGTGATTCTCGATCGCCCTCGCTTGGGCGCACGAGCGCACGCGCATGTGACCTGACCGAACGTTCGTGTTGTACGGCACCAGCAAGATTTCGGCGCCCTTCGACCGCGCAATCCGCCCGAGCTCTGGAAACTCCACATCGTAGCAAATCAGAATCGCGACCTTGCCGATGTCGGTATCGAAGACCTCGATTTTGTCGCCTGGCGAAACGCCCCACCACCTCGACTCCGATGGCGTGACGTGAAGCTTGTACTGCTTCTCGATGGTTCCATCCCGTCGGAAGAGCCAGGCGATGTTGTAGAGCACGTCGTCTTCGACGCAGAGATGGCTCCCGCCCACGATGTTTACGTAGTACTTCATCGCGAGCTTTCTGAAGAACTCGACGTATCGCTCCGTGAACTGGCTAAGTGAACGGGCCATTTTTGCCGGACGATCTGGCTCGACGAGCCCCAGCAGCTGGTTCGTGAGTAGCTCCGGAAAGAGCAGCAGGTCGACCCGATAGTCGGTCGCCGACTCGACGAAGAACTCGCACTGAGCTTCGAACTGCTCGAACGATTCGATCGTTCGCATTTGGTACTGAGCAGCCCCAACTCGAGCGCGTTTGATGCTCCGATTCGTCGGCAAGTGTTCGGGGTTGAGCCACTCCATGAAGATGGCGTGCCCGCCAGACTCTTCGTCCTCCGGGAGGTAGTCCCGGACGATGCTACGGATGACGAATCCATTGGCGAGTTGGGCGGTAATGACCGGGTCGACAACTTGTTTCGCGATGACCGCCTGTAGGTACGTTTCGACCGACAGCCCGCTCTCGGC
This sequence comes from uncultured Bradymonadales bacterium, assembly GCA_964384605.1. Taxonomy (GTDB): domain Bacteria; phylum Myxococcota_A; class Bradymonadia; order Bradymonadales; family Bradymonadaceae; genus CAYLMO01. Next base: position 26,881 of record CAYLMO010000020.1, read on the forward strand.
GAACTCTGGAATGCGGCCTGCGATGACGATTCGCCTCAGGTTTCGAGACCGCGCAAGTCGCTTACGCGCCTCGTAGATTCGTCGGGCGAGCCGGTGACCCCGCATCTCAGGGGCGACGACGATATCCAAACCGTAGAGCGTATCTCCATCTGGCTCATGGTTCCGCAAGAAGCCGTCACCCGACGCCTGATCGAAGTCGTGCGGCCCGTCGTAGTTCTCGCCATCAACGATGACCGAGGTCGACGTCGCCACCAGCTTGCCCTCGAGTTCGATCCCGATCTGCCCCTCGGGAAACACCGCCAAGTGCTGGTCGAACTCCTCGATCGTCCAAGGCGTGATGCCCGGAAAACTACGAACCTGAAGATCGAGGACGTCGTCGAAATCTTCGTGCCGAAGCACGCGAACTACGAGTAGGGGATCATTTTCCATGGCAACCGCGAATCAATTGGGAAGCATCGAACGTTCAAATGCGGCGAATGCAGAATCAGCCGTCAGAATCGGCAGGTCGGAACAGCGCAAGCGTGCTGGTGTAACCGTGCACGTGGTTCCTACCGGCGACGGGTCCAAACTCGCCAGCACAAAAGAAGCCGCCGACCGAGACATTACCTAGATGCTCGGTCACCAGATTCGAATCGTGATTGGGCTCTCCATACAGTCCGACACCACGGCCAATGCACGAAAAGAAGAACCCACCTGGCGAACGCGCCGCACCGAACTGCCGGAGTGCGTCCGCGAGGTCGTCCCGCGATGTTTCGCCGTCGCGCAGATAGAAGCGAACGCGGTCTCCCTTGTTCACTCGCTCGGTCAGCGTCATCGCGCCTGAATTGGGGTCGTAACCCACAATGGTGCGGATGAGCCAGTCGTCGCCTCGCTCTACGCCCACGAAGAGCGACCTCGGGACGAGGGCTCGTTCCGAATCGGTCAGGTCGCCGAGAAGCCGATCGACCCACTTGTCGGGGCGTCCACCTTCGAGCTCGACGATCACATTGCCGTCAGCACGCTCCACGCGTTCGACATCGCCGACCGCGCGGCAGCCCTGCGCCACGATTGTGTCGATGGCTACGTTGCCGTCGAACGCGACACCCACGCCACCATCTCGGAACATCTGGTCGTTCAGAAAGACCGCATTGGCCCCAGGATGGCTCGCGCTCGAGGCGAGGCCACCAAAACATGGAACGCCCGGGTAGCGATGATTGAGCCGCTCGAGCAATCGATCGCTGTCGCAGCTGAAAGAATCCGTCAGCAAGAGAATGCCGCTCGGCTGCGGTCCGGCCATCGCGGTCCACTCTTCGTCCGTCAGCCGCGCATAGTCTTCCGAAACACGAAATGGCGAGAGTTGCACGTCGGGAAGTTCGGCGGCGACCACCGCGAACGATGGTTCCTCCTCGACCTCTTGGTTGGCTGCGATCACGCCGCGCGCGGTACAGCCGATGACCAGCGCACCTGGGAATCGCTCTCGGAGCATCGAAGGGATCTGCGCAAACCGAGTCTGGTGCGCACGGGACACGAACACGGCGACCAGCGTCGGGCGCAGTTCACCCTCCAAAGCCTCGCTCACCTCTCGGAGAGCGTCTTCGGTTCGCCATTCGACTGAAGATGCCGAGCGCCATTTCATGTCTATGAGGGTGCACCGCTTCTGGCCGCGCGGTCAAACCCGGTTGAGGCTCGACGTCGCCGCCACTACACTCGCCGTCGCACTAAGCTTCGCCACGAGAGCGCCATGGAAGGCACACCAGACCAATTCGTCCGAGTCATCGCGTCCGGCTCCCGCGGCAATGCGACGTTTGTTCGACTGGACGGAAAAGGCGTGCTGGTTGATGCCGGCGTACCGCTCAGCCGCATTCGAAAAGGGCTTGGTGACATCGGCGTCGGTTGGGAAGACATCGACGCCGTCGTCGTGACGCACGAACACTCCGACCACATTCGAGGCCTCGGAGCGCTCGTGTCGGCCTGCCCTCATGCAGAGGTTTTCGCCAGTCCGGGCACGGCCCGCGAAGCAAAGCTCGACAAATGGACCGAGCTCCGGCCCGGTCACCCGCGAACCGTTGGACCCGTAGAACTCTACGGGTTCGACGTGCAGCACGACGCCGCGCAGCCGATCCAACTCCGCATCGAATCGAGCGATTCATGCGTCGTGGTCGCGACCGACATCGGTCACTGGACCGAAGAGGTGGTCGAACATCTGAAGGGCGCACAGGTCGCGGTGCTCGAAGCGAACCACGACCGCACGCTCCTCGCTCGGGGCTCCTACCCGGCATTTCTCAAGCGTCGGATCGGCGGCAACCTCGGTCACCTCTCCAACCACCAGGCTCGACTCCTCCTGGAGCGCGCGATGACCGACGACCTCACCCATGTCGTCCTCGCGCACATGAGCGAGAAGAATAACGAGGTCCTCCTCGCCCTCGAGACGATCGGCGAGGTTTTGGTCGGTTGCGACGTAACGCTCACGGCGGCCTCGCAAGGTGAGCCACACCCGGTCATTCGGGTGCCTCGTGGCGACGTTCAGCGTTGCGCGGCCGGACCAGTTCAGCGGTCCCTGTTCTGAAAAAAATTGCCCGCGGCCGGATCCTCGCGAACATGTAGGTGTTTCGACCACCTGCGCGAGGTTCGCCATGGCACAGAGCCCAAGACTTCTAGATATCGAGTTTGATGACGACGAATTCGAGATCCCCGAAGGGCCCGGATTCGTTCAGCAAGCCTCGCTCGACATCGGCGACGCACTCGACATCATCGTGGCGCTCGAAAACCGCGTTCACGACCTCGAGCTCGAGAATCAGGCCCTGCGACAGGCCCTCGAAGTGAGCCAGCGTGGCCGCGGAAGCGACCTGGCCGAAGAGCTCGTCTCCCTCCTCAAGCGTCGCGCTCGAAAGTAAATTTTTTCGGTAGTTTTCTAAATCCTCCGAAAACGCGCACCGATTCCCCGGCGAACTCAACGCTGAGGCCATCATGCGCACCCGAATCTCCGTCATCGCCCTCGCAACCCTGCTGGCAGCCTGCACGGCCGACACCAGCAGCGATTACGACATCGACCCTCGCCTTCTCGACGAGATTCGGGAAGAAGCCGATGCGCCGACCGCCGTCCTCTCGTTCGAGGCCGGAACCGAGAATCAGCTCGCGGAGATCGCCGAGGCACACGGCGTCGAGGTGGAGATTTTCCCCGAGTTCTCGGTCGCAAACTTGAACGGCGTGACCGACGTCGCGGTGCTCGTGGAGCTCTTCGCTGCGGGCGTGGCGACTCGGGCAGATGCTGATGAAGAGTTCTACACACTGTCGAGCCCGGCGGCGCTCGACCTCATCAAGCAGCCAATGGCGGTCTCGGGAGGCGATGTCGGAACTGGCGTTGCGGTTGCGGTGCTCGACACCGGGATCGACTTCACGCACGCCGACTTCGGCGCATGCACGACGCCCGGTGGGACGTGCCGAGTGGCGGAGAACGTGGAGATCGCACCTGAAGACAACACGCACGACGACGCTAGCCGGCACGGTACGAATGTCGCCGCGATCGTCGGTGCAGTGGCGCCCGACGCGAAACTCATCGGAATCGACATCTTCGACGGCGACGTTGCGCGGTCGTCCGATCTCATCTCCGCTCTTTCGTGGGTCGTTTCCAACGCCTCGCGACACAACATCAAGGTCGTGAACTTGAGCATCGGCGGTTCCACGGCCTACCAGTCGACCTGCGACAACACGATGCTCGCCGCCGCCATCCGCGGCGTGATCGCGCAAGGCATCACGGTCGTCTCGGCCTCGGGCAACGATGCATTCAAGGACTCGATGACCTCTCCAGGCTGCGTGTCGGAAACCATCGCGGTGGGCGCGGTCTACCCGTCGGCTCTTTCGCGAGTCGCCTACCAGGTCTGCACCGACGAATCTCCCGCCATCGATCAGGTTACTTGCTTCTCTAACGCGTCGCCCCTGCTCGACGTCCTCGCTCCCGGAGTCGGAATCCCGGGCGGTGGAGTTGCGATGTCTGGAACGTCGCAGGCCACCCCACACGTCGCCGGCGCCGCGGCCATTCTCCACGGTGCCGACAAGCTCGCGACGGTGAGCGAGGTCCGAAGCGCAATTGTCGGCTCGGGAACCTCGATCACCGACAGCGCGAACAGCGCCACGTATCCTCGACTCGACGTCCAGGCTGCCCTGACGACCCTCGTCGGCGCACCAGTCGCCGCTCCCGCACCGACTCCTGCTCCCACTCCTACTCCTGCACCGACTCCGGGCACTCGTGACCCCGAGCCCGAACCCCAACCCACCTGCGCACCTGAATTCGAGTTTGTCGGCTCGCTGCTGATGGGTGCCGAGGGCGGAGTCCTCGAGTCACGCGTCACCGTTGCCGACGGATGCGCGTGGACCATCCATTCGACTGCCGATTGGGCGATCCCTGCGGTCACCTCCGGTCAAGGAGCGACGACCATCGAGTGGATCATCAAGGAGAACATCGGCGACCGTCGGTCGGCACGAGTCGGATTCGTCGAATCGCCCATCGGCCTGCTTCAAGAGGCTGCCGACGAGTCCAATGCGGACATGTTGCTCGACGGAGGAATGCCGATCACGGACTCGACCACGGTGCGCGTCGATATTCTTCGAGAATTCTCCCCTGGCGCCGGAATCTGCGTCAGCACGACCACCTCCTGCACGAATTGGCAGCCATTCAATAGCTCGCTCACCGTTGAGATCCCTGCCGTTCCGGGCACCCACACCGTTCGCGTCTGGGTGACCTCGCCGAGTGGAATGCTCGGGGCCGTTCGCATGAGTGACGAGATCACTTTGCGATAAATGGGCACATCTCGTGCCGAAATGGTTGACGAACCTATCCCGGACGTTCTAATCCGGGGGTGCTCGGGGGACGGCGATCACGGTTTTCCCCCCAACGCCGTCAGTCAGCGCCGTGTAGCATGGCTGCACCAGTCCTCCGAGCACTTTTTCCCTCCCAAATTCTGACTCCGATTCGCCCTAAAGGGCGGTGAAGTAGAAGATTCCGAACCAATCATTGGGATCGGACCAGAACGCGCGCGGCTCGAATCCAGCCGCCCGGCCCAGCGCCTCGAATTCGCCACGTGTGTACTTGTGTGAGTTCTCCGTGTGGATCGCGTCGCCAACCTCGAACTCGAAGCGTGCATCGCCGACGGACACTGTCTGGTCCCGCAGGCTCACGAGATAAACCTCGATTCGGCCCGGGATGGGAGCGTAGTACGCATAGTGGCGCCAACCTTCGAGATTGAAGTCCGCATCGGCCTCGCGGTTGAGTCGACGCAACAAGTTGAGGTTGAACGCCTCGGTCACCCCCGCTGCGTCATTGTAGGCCGCATGCAACACGCTCGGGTCCTTCTTCAGGTCGACACCGATGAGGAGTCCTCCCCCCGCACCCACGAAGCTCGCGGCGCGAGACATGAACCTCTTCGCTTCGTCGCGCGTGAAGTTGCCGATGGTCGACCCGGGAAAGAAAACGATTCGACGACCTTCGGGCAGTTCGACTTCGAGAGGTCGAGTGTAGTCCGCCCTCAATGGCTCGATCGCGATCTCCGGAAATCTCTCTCGCAGCGACGCGACAGATTCGTCGAGCGCCGACTGAGAGATCTCGACCGGTTTGTACGAGCGCGGTTCGCGCAGACCCGCCAAGAGAAGCTCGGTCTTTCTGCCGCTACCGCTTCCAAACTCGACGATGTTCGCACCCGGACCGATGGCGTCAGCGATCGAGCCTAACGAACGCTCCAGAATGCCGATCTCGGTCCGCGTCGGATAATACTCCTCGGTACGCGTGATCTCCTCGAACAGTCGAGATCCTCGCTCGTCGTAGAAGTACTTGCAGTGGAGCGCGCGAGGGGTCGACGACAGACCTTCGAGCAAATCGGCGCGGAGAGCGGGATCGATATTGGGGTTCTCGTCGCTCATCGGGCGTCCTTGGCCAGGCGAATTCCGCTGAACTGCCATCGCGCCGACGGCGGGAAGAAGTTCCGATAGGTCGCTCGAACCTGCGTCTCGGAGGTCGCGCAGGAGCCGCCTCGCAACACCATCTGCCCCGACATGAACTTGCCGTTGTACTCGCCAAGCGCGCCCTCGGCGGGGCTGTACCCCGGATACGGAAGATACGCCGACCTCGTCCATTCCCACACGTCGCCGAACATCTGCGAGCACTCGCCCGCTTCGGCCTGGCGCGGGTGCCAATGACCGCCGTCGGCAAATGTTCCTGCTGGCCCAGCCCGATGTGCAGCGAACTCCCACTCGAATTCGGTCGGCAACCTCGCCCCCGCCCATTGCGCAAATGCGTCGGCCTCCCACTGCGAAACGTGCACGACTGGTTCGGCGAGGTTTAGCGGCCGAAAGCCTCCGAGGGTCATGTTTTGCCAGCCATCGTCCGTCCGCTCCCAGTAGAGGGGAGCTTCGAGGCCCTGCTCTCGCACTGCTGACCAACCGTCGCTCAGCCAGAGTGACGTCGTGTCGTAGCCGCCGTCCTCGACGAACTGAAGAAACTCGCCGTTCGTCACCGCCCGGTCCGCCAGTTCGAACGGCTCTAGGAACACCCGGTGCCGAGGATGTTCGTTATCGAAAGAGAATCCTTCGCCGTCGAAACCCACCTCGATCAGGCCGGGCTCGAACGTCGTCCACGACAGCTCAGGGGCCGTGGCATCTGAAACGGCCAACTCCCGAAGTGCGGGCTTCAGAGGGTTCGTCGCGAAAACGTGTTTGATGTCCGTGAGCATCAGCTCCTGATGCTGCTGCTCATGATTCAAGCCGAGCTCGAGCAGCGGCGACAGCTCGTCGCCGCGGGCCTCGAGAAGCGTCGACATGTGTTCGTCCACATATGCTCGATACGCGAAGACCTCGGGCACTGTCGGCCGACTGAGTAGCCCGCGATGAGGCCGCGGATACTGGGCGCCAACGGCGTTGTAGTAGGAATTGAAGAGGTACTCGTACTTCGACTCGAGCGGTTGATAGCCGTCGAGGTGAGGCCGGAGCATGAACGTCTCGAAGAACCACGTCGTGTGGGCGACGTGCCACTTCGTAGGGCTCACGTCGGGCATCGTCTGCACGACGAAATCTTCTCGCTCGAGCGTGCTGCAGATCGATTCCGTGAACTCCCGAACACGGCGGTACGACTTCAACGGGCTTGTTGAAACATCCATAGCGGCTTCTTGAAGACAGAGTCTTTTTGCGGCTACATCTACGATTCATGAATGCACCAGACGATTCAGATGAACTCGCCGACTTCGCACAACACGACTTGAGCGACGAAACCGACCTCTACTTCGAGGCGCGCCGCAAGCGCGTCCGCACCCTGGGGGTGCTGATCATCGCGTTGAGCGTAATCGTGCCCGCACTGCTCGCTACGTACGTGTTTCGCGACCCGATCGAACGATTCGTTCGTGGTGAGATCGACGTCACCGGCGACCCAACCTTCTCGTACCAACCTGTCGACGAGCAGGTCGGCGGCCTCGAACAGATCCATGCCGAGACCCTGCCGGGCTGGCTCGTCGCCGAAGCCAACCGCGAGGCCTGGGGCGTCGAACACGCCGACAAGGAGTGGTCCAACCTCGAAGCCGCGCTCGAGAAGGACCCCAACCTGCTCGAAATCGCGAAAGAGACGAAATCGATCCTCCGCGCAGACCAGGAGGTCGAGAAAATCGAACGCCTCATCTACCTGATGCGGTCTTGGAGCAACTACCTCTCGGAATCGAAGCAGCCTTACCTGGTGCAGGGAAACGCGGTCACAACGGGGGCTGGGAGCTTCTTCTACATCAAGAGCTACATGGTCGAAGCCGACGTTCAGATGGAGGTCGGAGGCAAGCCGTACCGCAGCCGAATCGTTCGACGGCTCGACTCGACCAACGTTCGCGAGAGCTACCTCGGCGCGACCAGTCGAGGTGCAGATGGCGCTGTCGTACTCATCAACCGCCTGTACGACTTCGTGATCCGAGACGTCTGGCCCATGATCGGAGGCGCATCCAAGCCCGAGTGGGCGGCATGGGACGAGGCTGCGCTGGCAGAACTCGAGGAGAACCTCTCATCGACCGACTTCGTCGCGCTGGAGCGTGCCTGGGTCGAGTTCGCCAAGATCCAGGCGGTCTACGACGCGATTGAGGCACGTCGGGAATGCGGTAACCGGCTCGCAATCATCGAGCCCGGGCACGTCGGTCTATCTCCAAAGACGCTGGCCGATCTCGAGCGCTGGGCGACGGACGACGCGCTCGACCTTTGTCCAGCACTCAAGGCGGAGGAGCTCGAAGCACTCCGAGACGCCTCACAGGCCCTCCGACAGGACGAAGAGTTCCAGCGGGCCCTTGGGGCCGTCATCGCGCTGCTCGCGCGTGGCGTGGCCATACACGAAGCGAGACACGTGGCCGACGATGTCGAGCACGATGGCCTCGTCGATCCCCTCCCCTGCGCTCCTTGCGACCCGCGAGACAGCGCGCCGACTCGAGCGGAACTTTCGGCCTATCTTGCGAGTTTCGCGTGGGGTCCGACGCCGACGCTGACCTTCATGCAGGCCTGCACCGCGACCGACCAACGCGGGGGTCCGCACGCACGCGCGATGCAGGTGATCCGAGAGGCCGGATTCTCAGGGCATTTGTGCGCTGAGGGGCCACCTGCGGAGATCGCCGCCACGTCTCGCGAGCTCGAAGCGCAATGGTTCGGTCGCAGCGACCGCGTCACCGCGCCTGAAAACTTCCCGCGCCTGCTCGATTTGAAAGGGGTTCGCCGCTAGTCAGCGGGTCGCGACCACGACCGCCGCACGAACTCGGCATACGAAATCGGACCCGTGCCAGTACGTGTCGATCGCGTCGGATACGTATCGAAGAATCGGCTCGCGGTCCGACGACCGCACGATTCCAATCCACTGCGGGAAGAACGTCTCCCGAATGAGCGGCGAGAAGAGGAGATCATCGCCAGATTCGAACTCAATCTCCCACTCGAGTTCATGTACTTCGGGATCCGTCAGGCCCGCTTGTTCCGCCAGAGCTGCCAGTCTCGCCGGCGTCAGGAAGGCGTGCCGGAGCTCGTACATTCGGCCGAGCACGTCATTCAGCGAGTGTGCTCGCAGTGCTTCGTCCAGCATATCGTAAAACTCGGGGAACGCGGTCTGCAGCGGTGCAGCAAACACCACCTTGCCACCCTGATTCGTCACCCGCGACAGCTCGCCCAACGCCTCGGCGGCATGCCGTTGAGACACACCTCCGTTCAAACAGACCGACAGGCTGAACACATCGTCGGCGTACGACAGATGATTCACTTTCTGCGGCACGAAGAACACGCGTCGGTCGGAGTCGGCCAGCCGCTCGCGGGCCTGGTCCAACATCGCCCGCGATGGGTCGAGCGCGATGATTCGGCTCTCGGGAGGAATCGACTCACTCAGACGAAGCGGAACGTACCCACAGCGCGACTCCGCAACGAGCACCGACGCGGTATCGAAGTTCTCCAAATCCGGCATGGCCGCGTCGTAGATCGGCTCCGTCCAGAGCTTCTCGACGACCCGACGATGGGACTGCGCGGCTTGGATGTCGTTTCCTGGGTCGTTCATCGCCGCTCAAAGTGTCGATAGCCGTGTCGTTCCACCTCGATCGGCGAGCCTTCCGGCCCGATTACGCGCAGACCTTCTTCGGAGGACCGGATTTCACCGATGTCGAAGACGTCCCAATCGTAGCGTCGCGCCAGGTCCCACAGCTTCGTCATTCGAGCCGGAGGGACAGCGAGGATGAGTTCGAAATCTTCGCCGCCGGAGAACTGCATCGTAAGCGTATCGATACCCAACTCCTCGGAAGCTTTGGCGAGCTCGGCGTGGCGCGGGAGGCTGTGGACCTCGACGCTCGCGCCGACTCCGCTGCGCTTGAGAATGTGGCCGAGGTCTTGGAGTAGACCGTCGGAGCAATCGATCATTGCCGACGGAACCCCGTACAGACCGAGCAGCGCACCCTCGCGCACTCGAGGCATGGGACGACGGTGTGCGGCGAGGAGTGCTTCGTACTCGCGGTGTTCGACGTCCCACGCTCCGCTCAAGATCGCGTGTCCCGCCGCAGCGGAACCCGTCGGGCCGAGGAGCGCGATTCGGTCGCCCGGAAGTGCTCCCGAACGCGTAACCGGACCTGCCGGTGAAGCTTCGCCCAGGAGTGTGACCGTAACGACCGTCGGACCACGCGACGCGGTGACATCGCCCCCGCCGACCGACACCTCGAATCCATCGGGCACCAACGTCCTGCTGGCCTCGGCAAGTCCCTCGACGAACCCGTCGACAAACAACTCGTCGACGTCCGGCCCCAACGAGAGGTTGAGGAAGAACGCCCCGGGGCCCCCTCCCATCGCCGCAACATCGCTCAGACACACGGCGATGGCTTTCCAGCCCACGTCTGCCGCGGTCATGTAGGTGAGATCGAAGTGGACGCCTTCGACGATCGTATCGGTCGTGACCAGGTCGAATCGGCCTGGGTCGAGGATCGCACAGTCGTCGCCAATGCCCAGCGTGAGGCCCTCGGGCGTCGAAAACGCCGCCGAGATCTTCTCGATGAGCTCGAATTCCTCGTACATGGGTATCCGGTCGGCTAGCTGCCGAAAAAGTAAACCATCGCGATCAATAGTATCACGGTTAGGTAAGCCGCGGTCGCCACGAGTAGCACTCGCTTGAACTTTTCGGTGGAGTCCGAAAATTTCTCGGCGCTTACCTCCGCTTGCGCACGAGCTACCATGATACGCGCCTGAAACGAGGCTGCAATTTCCTCGAGCCACCGAATCGCCTGCTCGTCGTCGGGATGATCGACGAGCCACTCACGAAGCCTTCGCACTCCGAGCTCGGTCAGCCCCTCTTCACGCACGAAGCTCACGAATTTTTCCAGCGAATCGTCCGAGCGATTCTCGAGAGCACTCGACCAGAGAAGCTCCGCCTGCTCGAACTCCGGTTCCTTGCCCGGGGGCGGCTGCTCCCAGGGCGCGGCGCCAGGCGCGAATCGTCGCCCACGCTCCGTGTCGAGGCCGCAACGCGCACAGACCACCTCGTGGTCTGCCAGCAGATGCAAACACTTTGGGCACCGCAGGCCTTCGCCACGCTCCGGAACCAGTCGGGCGCGAAGTTCATCGTCGAGCCAATCCGGCTGCTTCGTCTCTTTTGGCGCTGTCTCGCCGGAGGTCGGCTTCGTCGCGGGTCTTACGCTCTCGGCCGGCGCCGACGAGCCGAGCTCCACCGGATTGCCGTGCCCGCAATTCGCGCACACGAACAAAATTCCGCTCTCCGACTGCGTCACATTCGCAGCCGGTCCTACGTGCTGACATTCGGAACAGCGAATTTCCAAGCGATTCTCCGCAACTTCGGCGATTCAGGTTTTACCAGAGTTCCATCATGAGCGTCACTTGCTCGAGCAAAGATGTCCCTTGAATCGGAGCCGGCGTGAACGTCGTCACGAACATGACGACGGATGCCCACGTCAGCCAACTATCTCGGCCGCGAACCGGGCCATCACTCACGGTGTCCGGGTGACGAATGCCCAGCTTGTAGACGAGCAGCGAAAAGATGAACCACAGCATCGACTCGAAGATGCCGAGGACGATCAGTCCGCCGAACACGTACGGCACGATTCGATTCCATTCCTTGCCATAGCTCACGTACGCGATGTGCCCCCCGTCCAGCTGGCTCAGCGGCAGCAGGTTCAAAGCCGTCAAGAGACATCCGAACCAGCCGGCCATGCCCAAGGGGTGCAACATCACGTCGTGCCCCTCTGGGATGTTGGGGTGGAACAGCCACTCCGAGAGCACGATGATCACCGTGTTCCCCATCGGCAATGCTCCCTCTGGCACCGGCTCTATCGGGCTAATCGCGATACCAATCATGAGCACCGGTACCGCGATCACCCATCCGGCGAGCGGTCCCCAGGCGCCAATCTCGAGCATCTGCTTCGCGCGAATCCGCTCCGGGCTCATACCGATGAATGCCCCGAACGTACCGAAGAGCGGCAACATACCGACACCCGGAATCGGGACCCCAGGGATGAAGAATGGCGGCGTCGCAGCCACCTGATGACGTCGCGCCTGCAGGTAGTGTCCCATCTCGTGCGCGAAGAGGATGACCATCACCGGGATCGAGTAGAACGCCCCCTCCAGCCAAACCGACGGCGAGAGGTCAATCTCGGCGCCCGCGAGGAGGCCGGCGCCGGCCATCTCCATGCCCGCGACGAGCGTCGTCGCTAAGGTTGCGAAGAACAGCCCCACATGAATCGGCCGCACCCGTGCGACTTCCTCGGCCGATAGCTCAGGCTCGTTCATTCCCAAGGCACCACTTCGCCGTCGACATCGAACTTGTACCAACGATATTCGCGCACCGGCCGGCCCCCCTTCGCGAACTTGAACTCACCGGCCGCACCGGACCACACGGTCTTCCACGGCAACCGGCGAAGCGCTTGTTCGCGCTGTGCAGCGTCGGGCACTTTCGCTTGCAGCATCGCCTGCGAAACCTCGCCCAACGCCACAACGAAGTCGAACGTCTCCGCTTCGAGATCTGTGGGCCGCCGGCCTGTCGACTCCTCAAACTCCCGACTGAACGCTTCCGCCGATCCGCCCGCAGACTCGCCTGCGAACGTGTCGAGATAGAGAGCGCCCGTCGCGGCGCCACCCGAGAGCTTCATCGAATGCCCTTGCCAGGCCGCCGAGCCGAGCAGCTGCACCGCCCGCTCGACGTTCTCTTGTCCAAATCCGAGTCCGGCAAACTTCAAGAAAGTCGTCAGCCGGGACACCCGAGTGTGCACATCCGGTATGTAGAGCGCGTCGAAATCGATCTTAGGCTTCGACCGCACGCTCACGAAGCCAGCGCCGCTTCTCCGGTACTTGCCAATCTTGCGTGGAGCGTCTTCCAGGTAGACCTTCTTGCCCACGATGACATCGAGCACGTCGCTGAAGTTCGACGTGTCTGACGGATAGTTGGCCACCGACGCGACCGTGCCACCGAGCTTCGTGAACGCAGTCGCAAACGCCAGCGCGGATCGCTCTCCGTATGTCGTCTGCGGGTAGAGAATCGCGACCGACTTCAACTTCATTTCGTGGGCCCTTCGGGCCAGCAGCTCGGCCTGCTCGGCCGGCGACACGCGAATCCGGTAGACCCATGGACCGATCGAGTCGATCTCCTCGGCAAACGAGAGCGCGAAGAGCGGCATTCGCAGTCGTTGTGCCATTCCGGCAGCCGCCCGCGATTCGCTCTGCCCGAGGGGGCCGACGATCGCGAACACGTCGCCTCGCGCTGCCAGCTTCGTCACCGCTTCGACAGCCCCAGCAGGCTCCCCTTTCGTATCCTCTACAACCACCGACACGCCGGCTCTTCGCGCGGCCATCTCGATCGCCGATTGCACGTTCGCACCGAGCGCCTTGTATTCGCCCGAGAGCGGCAGTGCGACCCCTATCTTCTGCGGTACCGCGGCCTCTTGGGCCTGCGATGGCGCTGCGAAAGTCCAAAGCGCGGCAAAGAGCAGAATCGGCAGAAGCTTCCTCAACCGAACAAATCCTTCATGCGCGAGAGAAAGCCTTTCGACTCGGGATGCACGTCTTCGCCCGACGCCTCCGCGAACTCCTGCAGCAGCTCACGTTGCTTCTCGGTCAAGTTCACCGGCGTTTCGAGCACTACCGTAACCATCTGATCACCAGGTTTTCCGCCGCGAACCGACGGGAAGCCCTTCCCTTTCAACCGGAACGTCTTGCCCGTCTGCGTGCCCGCCGGAATCTTCATCGACACCTTGCCTTCGAGCGTCGGCACGTCGATACGATCTCCGAGCGCGGCCTGCGCGAACGAGATCGGAACCGTCAGCCGTACATCGTCGTTGTCCCGTTCGAACAGCGAGTGCGAAGCAAGGCGCACGACCACGAAGAGGTCGCCGCGTGGTCCACCGTTCTGACCCGGCCCCCCCTTCCCTTCCCAGCGAAGCTTCTGACCGTCGTCGACGCCCGGCGGAACCTCGACCAAGAGCTTCGACATGCTCTTCGTGTATCCAACACCGTTGCACTCGGTGCACGGGCTCTCGATGCGTTGGCCGGTCCCCTGACAATCCGTGCACGGGCGCGCCATCGCGAAGAAGCCCTGCTGAATGCGCACCTGGCCAGCACCACCACACGTCGAGCACGTCGTCGGTCCCGTCCCGGGCTCGGCTCGCTTCCCGTCGCAACGCGAACAGAGGTCGTGCTGCGGTACTTCGATCTCTTTGGAGATGCCAGTCGCCGCCTCTTCGAAAGTGACTTCGAGCTCGATCTTGAAATCAGCTCCGCGGGAACGACCGCTGCCGCGGCGTGCTCCGCCACCGGCGCCGCCGCCGAAAACGCTCCCCAGGATGTCGAAGATGTCGCCGAAATCACCGCTGAAGCCGCCCTGAAACCCGCCGGGACCACCGAATCCTTGGAAGCCTTTCTCGCTCCCAAAACGGTCGTACGCCGCGCGCTTCTGGTCGTCGGACAGCACCTCGTACGCATGGCTGATCTCTTTGAATCGAGCTTCCGCGTCCGGGTCGTTTCCGGTCTTGTCGGGATGATATTTGACGGCGAGTTTGCGATAGGCCGACTTGATGTCGGCCGCGCTCGCAGAACGGTCGACGCCGAGAACTTCGTATAAATCAGTAGCCATGAAATCTTTGCAGCGGGAGTAAGACAGCTGCGATTATCGACACGTTGCTGTCAACGGCCAGTCCCCGCTTAGGCCTCCGACTCGGCATCGTCGCCTACAGCGCCGTACATCGCCTCGGCGAGGCGATATGCCGACGCTTCGAGGCTGGCGATAATCGCGCGCAGTTCCTCGAGATTCGCCACGTCGAGGAGTTCTCGGACCGTGTCCAAGTCCTCACGGATCTCCGCGAGCTCCGCCTCGGAAAGAAACTCGCCGTACTCTTTGATCGAACGTTCGGTGGTGTAGACGAGTCCCTCAGCTCGGTTCTTGAGCTCGAGGGTTTCCGCCGCCATCACGTCGCGTTCAATGTTCGCTTCGGCCTCGCCGATCATCTCGTTGATCTCTTCTTCGGAGAGACCACCGTCGGCGACCACACGAACCTGCTTCTCTTTGAGCGTGCCGAGGTCTTTCGCGCGTACTTCGACGAGACCGTTCTCGTCGATGTTGAACGTGACTTCGATCTTCGGAACACCGCGCGGGGCAGGCGGAATGCCGTGGAGTTCGAAGAGTGCGAGCGACTTGTTGTCGTCCGCCATCTTTCGTTCACCCTGAAGCACGTGCACGCGGACCATGTCCTGGTTGTCGATGGTCGTCGAGAAGATCTCAGTGTAGCTGCACGGAATCGTGGTGTTGGCCGGGATGAGTGGCGTGAACATTCCGCCCATCGTCTCGATACCGAGGGTCAGCGGGGTCACGTCGAGCAGCAGCACGTCGGTGAGCTCGCCGCGCACGATGCCGCCCTGAATCGAAGCGCCGAGCGCGACGACTTCGTCCGGGTTCATCGAGGTGTCGGCTTCTTTTTGGAACCACATGCCGACCTGCTGACGTACGAGCGGCATGCGGGTCATACCACCGACCAGCAGAACCACGTCGATGTCGGCTTTGCTGATGCCCGCTTCGCGAAGAGCCGTGCCACACGGGTCGAGCGAACGCTTGACGAGGTGTTCGGTCATCTTCTCGAACTGCTGTCGCGTGAGCTCAGCTTCGAGGTGCTTCGGTCCAGTCGCATCAGCGTAGATGAACGGAAGCGAGATGGTCGTCGTCGTGGTGCTCGAGAGCTCCATTTTGGCGCGCTCGGCTTCTTCCTTGAGGCGCTGCATGGCCATGTTGTCGCCGCGCAAGTCGGCACCATGTGTGGCCTTGAACTGGTCGACGAGCCAATCGATGACGGCGTAGTCGAAGTCCTCGCCGCCCAAGAAGGTGTCGCCCGAAGTCGAGAGCACGGAGAACACGCCTTCGGCGAGTTCGAGGACCGAGATATCGAAGGTGCCGCCTCCAAGGTCGTAGACTGCGACTTTGAGGTCGGTTCGGGTTTCGGCTTGTCCGAGGCCGTAGGCGAGCGCGGCTGCCGTAGGCTCGTTGACGATACGCAAGACGTTGAGGCCTGCGATGCGACCCGCATCACGTGTCGCCTGTCGCTGAGCATCGTTGAAGTACGCAGGGACCGTAATCACTGCGTCTTCGACGGTTTCCCCGAGGTACTCCTCGGCCATGTTGCGCATCTCGCGCAGGATGAACGAGGAGATTTCCGGCGGAGAGTAATCGCGACCACGAACGCGGACCCATGCGTCACCGGTCTCGGACTCGATGACGTCGTACGGCACCGACTCTTTGACACGAGCGACGTACTCATCGTCGTACCGGCGCCCCATCAGACGCTTGACGGCGAACACGGTGTTTTCCGGGTTGGTTTCGGCCTGACGTCGCGCGAGCGCGCCGACGAGACGGGTGCCGTCTTCGGCGAAGGCGACGACGGACGGCGTGGTTCGACCGCCCTCCGCATTTGGGATGATGACCTGCTCACCAGTAGGTCCGATGTAACAGACACAGCTGTTGGTCGTCCCCAGGTCGATACCGATTGTCTTACCCATATTCGCTGCCTATCGTCGCGGCGGTGTCGGTTCTAACGACCATCCCCAGTCAGGTTCCCACGTCGGTCGATTCCTGAAGCCCCTCGTCCCCGTCGGCGTCTGCGACGGGTGTATCTGCTTCATCCGAATCGGAGTCGGGCGAGATGTCGATCGGTGGCATTTGCGTCACGCCACTCTCCTCGTCTCCGGCTTCGTCCGGAGCGCTCTCCGGTTCGTCCTCGACGAGCTCCATTGCCGGCGCGGCGTCCGCCGTGTCGCTCGTCACCTTTTTGGCCACGGACACCATCGCCGGGCGAATCAGGCGGTCGTGTAGGAAGTAGCCCTTTTGATATTGCTCGATGACCGTGCCGGTCTCGTGTTCGTCGGTCTCGACCTGCTGAATCGCCTCGTGGCGCTGCGGGTCGAACATCTCGCCCTTCGACTCGAAACCGCTCACGCCGTGCTTCTGAAGCGCGGAGACGAACTGGCGATAGACCATCCGAACACCCTCGGTGATCGAATTGTCTTCGGCGTTTGCCTCGGCATGCTGAAGCGCGCGCTCGAGGTTGTCGAGCACCGGGAGCAGTTCCAAGACCACCTTGTCGATGCCAAACTTGCGGAGGTCTTCGCGCTCGCGAGCGGCCCGTTTTCGAAAATTCTCGAGGTCAGCCGCAACCCGCATCATGCGGTTCTTGGTCTCGTCTCGTTCTTCTTCGAGCGCGGCCACTTTCGCGAGAGCCTCGTTCAGCTCCTCACTCGACGCGCCCGAAGCAGAGGGTGCCGACTCGGCGGAACCGTCCTCATCTTCGACCGCTTTGACCTCACCAGTTGCATCGACGCTGGCGACGAGCTCTCCCTCAGAGTCCTCGGGACTCAGGAACAGGTCGTCCAGCTCTTCGTCGCCTGATTGGTCGTTCGGCGTTCCGTTTTCTTCCGTCAAATCGCTCACCTCATTCGCCGAGCATAAAATGCTCGACTCCTTCGGAAACCGGAGCGTTCCGGCGTTCGTCATCGGTTGTTTCTGTGTTTACGGGGTCATGCCCCAATCACTAGCTCTCTGGATAACATACGCGCAGTACGGTCGACTAGAGGAATCATGCGCGCGTAGTTCATCCGAACCGGCCCCAAAACCCCCACCAGGCCTGCCTGCTCCAAGCCTCGATAGTACCCACAAATCACGAGCGAGAATCCATCTCCGAGCGCCCCTCCCACCTCGGGACCAATCAACGTCATCGGCTGTCGAGATTCACAGAGAGCCCCCAGAATGACCGCCAAATGCTCACGGTCCTCGAGCGCACGCAACAATTCCCGCAGCCGGTCGCCGTCGGCGACCACGTCAGCATGCTCCAGCAGGTTCAGATGACCCTCGACATGCACCTCCGTCGGGGCCTGCTGATCTGCGACCTGCGCACTCACCACCAGCGCAGTCCGCACATAGTCTCGATAGTCCGCCCTCGCTTCGCTCAGCTCCCGCCGCACGCGCTCCCGGAGCTCCGCGAGCGTGTTCCCCTTCACGAAGTCCGACAGATAGTTTTGCGCTCTCACGAGCGTCACCGAATCGACCGGCGATTCCAGCAACACCACGCGCTCCAATGCGCGACCATCCTCGGTCACCACGACCGCCAGCAGCTTCTCCGGCCGCAGCGACACCAGACGCACGTCGCGCAAGCGCACACGCTCGAGCCGCGGCCCCAGGACGATTCCCGCAAGCTGAGTCATGTCGCTGAGCAACAACCCCGCCAACCGCGCAACTTCGGACGGTGGCCGATCGCGCAGCTGCACGAGCTCGCCCTCCACTCCGGTCGGCGGCCCTGCATTCTCAGCGGTTACCTGGTCGACGAAGAAACGCAGCGCCGCCAGCGTCGGGATGCGCCCGGCGGATGTGTGCGGCTGTTCCAAAAAACCCACGGCTTCCAGATCAGCCATCGTGTTCCGCACGGTCGCCGAAGAAACCTCGACAACCCCCGAACGCACCACGGCCCCGCTCGACACTGGCTCGCCGTCTGCGATGTACGACCGCACCACGTAAACCAGGATCGCCTTTTGGCGCTCTGTGAGTTCGGATGATTCCATGCGTAACCTCCGAGGCTAATTGACGTTAGAAACGCCCCCACCTCGTGTCAACGCGTAGCCGCGCGCCTCATTCCTGAGCCGTCGCGGTCGCATCGGTTGCGACGCTCACGAGGTTCCGTGCTTCGGGGTCGGCCCACATCACCAAGAACCCCGGCACGACAATCACTGCAAATTGAAACACGTGAAGCGTCGCAGCAAATGCGCCAACCGTTCCCGCTTCACCCCCGGCGCCCAGCGCCACGAAGAGACCCATTCCCAACGCCACGAAGTACTCGAAATTCCCGGCCATTGCTGGCCCAGCGGGGATCATGATGCCCACGACCAACACGGCCATGACCGTTGCCATGTCCCACACCGAAACATCGAGCCCAAAACCCATCGTCGCCAGCAACCACATCGACCCGACGTTCGCGCACCAATACAGGGCGGTCCACACCAAGAAACTCGCCAGATTGCCACCCTCCTTGAGTCCCCCAAGACCCAGGATGAATGCGTCGAGCATGCCGGCCAATTTATCCGCCAGCCCGGTCGAAACGATGCTTCCCACGCGCTTCACGAGGTCTACCGTGAATTCGCGCCGCCACAACGCCATCAGCGAGATCGAAAGTGCCGGTACGAATATCGCCGCGCTCACCACCCCGGCTGCGCGAACCGCCGTCACGTCGCCCTCGCCCCCATACGTCCCGAGCGTCGCGAACAGCAGCCCCGTCACGAACAGGCCGTCGATCACCCGCTCGACCACCGCCGTCCCGAGCACCGCCGACATGCGAAGGTCAGTCTTTCGCGCCAGCAGATAGGGCCGCACGAACTCGCCCAACCGCAGCGGAAGGAGCAAAATCGCCGTAAACCCCACGATGCACACGCGCGTGACAATTCCCCGGTCGACCTCTCCGAGCGGCTCCACCAGACTGTACCACCGCGCGATTCGCGCCCCGTGACACACCGCATAGACCAAGGTGAATGCCACCAGCGCCATGGCCAGCTGACCGACGTCCACGGACGATAGATAGGCTACTACGTCGCCCACCGGCAGCTCGCGCGCGGCGAGCCACAGGAAGAACGCGCCGATGGCGTTCGCCACCAGAAAGTAGAGCCAGAATTTTCGCATGGAGACTACTCGCCGAGCTCGCGCTTGATGCGATCTTTGAGGCTCTCGAGGTCGGAATCGACCTCCATCTTTCGGAAGCGCCCTTCCATCTCGGCCAGACGTGATGCCTCTCGCTCGTCGGGAGCGGCCGGTTCAGCGACTCCACCGCGCGCCGCGACCTTCAGCCGACGCTTCTGGTCGAGCACGGAATCGAGCTCCGCTCGCAATTGCGCCGCCTCGGCGATGTGCGCTCGAAGAATCTCCTCAGCCTCATTGGCGAGGTCTTCCTCTTTCCACTCTCGCGCGAGTTCGAGGCGATTTCGCCAGCGCGTCTGCTGGCGCTCCGCTTCGTCGAGCTTCCGCTCGACATCACGCTCCGTGAGGATGAGCGCCGCAAGTTCGTCTTTCGCTTCGGCCTTGGAGAGACCGCTGAAGTCCGCCGTCGCGGGCGTGCCGTCTGACGACGCCTTTCCACGGTCGTCTTCCCCGCCGATCGTCTCGAACGGGCTATTCGAGTCATCGGGCTCATCGCCACCGTCGGGCTCGTCGCCCGGTGGTGTTTCGCGCGAAACCGGGACCCGCCACTCGTCACGATTGTCCAGAGCGGTGAGCAACGCTTCAGCGACCCGTTCGCTCCCATCGGTCGTCGAGATCTGTGAGCCCGCATTCGCTCGCTCCGCCAACGCATCAGCTTCGGCAAACTTGTCGAGCCGCGAACCCAATCGCAGAACGTCCGAAACGTGGTCGGCGACGCCCGTGTCGACGAGGAAGCGCACCTGTGCGTCGTGCCCACCCTCCGGCCCTACGAGCAGCATGGGACGGTCGAGCGCCACAATCTCCGCGACGAACGGCTCGCTCGGCGCCGCGATTACCAAGTCCGCAGCCAGAACGTAGCGTTCCAAGTCATCCACCTTCCCGAACATCGCGGCCTTCAATCCAAACTTGGCCGCCGCTCGTCGCAGCGCCTGCGCCGCCGACGCGTCGCCGTCGTGGTGGAAGATGTATCGGATGTTCGACTTGGCGAGGGTCCCCTGGAACACGATGCGCTCGAGCGTGGTCGCGTCGAAGGGATCCGCGCGCACCAGCGCGACCGTCTGGTCGCCGAACTTCAGCTCGTCCCGGATCGCGTCGCGATCGAGTTCTCGTTTGAAACCAGGCTGAATTGGCGGACCGGCAACGAGGATGCGGTCTTCATGGAATCCAGCGTGCGCAAGCTCCTCGGACTGCTTCTCATGGGGAACGACGAACGCCTGCAGGGAACTTCGACGCCAGCTGTCGGCGAGGTTGTAGTTCGCCAGCACGCCGACCTGAAGGGTCGCGATCCCCGAGAGCGACTCCAGCAGTCCGAGCGCCCGAGTGTAGCGCGCATCCGTGACTACGAGCAGATCCGGCTGACCGGAACGAACGGCGCCGATGAGGTCCTGATCTCCACCCTCGCCGCGAAAAGCCACGCGCAGACCGCGCAGCAGGCGTTCAGCCCCGCCGGTGAGTGCATCCTTCGCCACGCTGCCGATCACCTCGGTGATCGTGACGACGTGGGTCTCGACGCCCTGTTTTTCTAGGTTTTGTGCGACGGCCGAAAATGCAGCCTCGCGCGACGAATGGTCGACGAGCAGCCAGACGGTCGCGTCTCGCCGACCCTCTTTTGATTCGGAATCACTCATGTCTTTCCCGGCTTCCTGGAGGGTCGTTCTTCAGCGATCAGAACTCGTAAAAATTATCCAGGAATTCCGCGATCTGACTGACGTCCATCGACTTACAGAAGTAACCGTTGATGTCGTTCTCGATACACAGCTTCTGCAGCCGTTCGGCATCCATGTCGCTGAAGAGCACCACCACCAGCTCCTCGTAGTCTGGAGAGGATCGCAACGTGTCCAACAGATCATTCACGTTCAGGCGATCCATCTCGATGTCGAAGAGCAAAATCTCCGGACGCTCGTAGTCGATCTTCGAAAGCGCTCCATTCGGAGAAGTCAGGGTAACGACCTCGTAACCACCTTTTTTCAGGTAGTTTTCAGCTTCCATGACGTCCAGGATGTTCCCATCCAGAATCATCACTTTTCGGCTGACGTCCATGGTGTCTCTCGCTTCATTTTCGGGGAATTCCCTTGGGTCGGACTACATTAGACCGCAACCCGCGATTCGGTCAACGATTTGGAGCAAGACGTTCTCAAAGGATTGACACCGCAAAGTTCACCGTGCTAGCACCCTCGTCCGCTCGGCGGCGTAGCCAAGTGGTAAGGCATGGGCCTGCAAAGCCTTGATCACCGGTTCGAATCCGGTCGCCGCCTCTCGAGAAACGCCTCGAAACCCAACGGTTTCGAGGCGTTTTTCATTCTTCCTCGTCGAAATCGTCCGTTTCTTCTGTGTCCCCGCCGACCGCGACCATCGCCGGCCGCAGTACCCGCCCCGAATGCTCGAACCCGACTCGGTGCGTCGCGACGATCTTTTTCCCTGATCCGCGCAATTCAACCGCTTCGTGCCTGCTCGGATCGAACGCTTCACCGATCTGCGGCGAAATCTCGACGATCTCGTGAGCCTCGAATGCCCTCGCCAACTCGCGGCGTGCGAGCTCCACCCCTTCGCGCACGTCCGCGATGCCGTCGCCCGGCTCGACCTGCACCGCGAGCCGTAGCGCGTCGGCGACCGGGAGCAGGTCCTCGGCGAGCGCGACACCACGTCGACGGGCGTCAGCTTGCGAAGCTCTCTCCACCCGCGCTGTCCGCGCGTCCGCTTCTGACTCCAGCTTCGCCACGTGGCGACGATGGTCGCCCTCGAGCTCGGCCATCCGAGCGTCAATTCTGCCTCGCACCCAGAGCAGCGTTGCTCCGAAAATGACCGCGAGCACCATGAATGCAATCCAACCAATCACGGCGTCTCCGAATCGACCGCTTTGAGCGCGCCCGGAATCGGCGTGAAAGCCGTCGTCACGTGGTCCGCTTCTGCCTCATTGCGCTCCGCGTCGTGAATGGCGTCGGCGTTCCGAATCATTCGCATCGCGGCCTGCGCCGCGAGATCGATCGTTCGACTCGTGCCTTCGATCTCAATCTCTCCGCCCACCAGCAAAGTCATCGCATCATCGTCGACCGCAATGAACTCGGTCGTCTGCACCAGCTCGAGAAGATTGCGCCTCAAGTCCTCGTCGAGCAGCTTCGAAATGCGTTCCTCGTCGCGCGCGAGCAGCAAGAAGTGCGGGTCAAAGCTGGGCGCGCCAATCTCGACCTCGCGCATCCGAATCAACCGACTCCAGATCGACTCCTCGGCCTCGGTCATCATCCGAAAGCCGAGATCGAGCGGCACCGGAAACTCAATCCAAACCCGCTGATACGCCAGCCGTTCCGAGTGGTCGATCTCCAACAGAATCTCGAGGTCGCCACGACTGCCTATGAATCGCGCCACATGCGTATCGAACATCCATCGCTGCTGCTGCAGTTCAAACCCCAGCCGCGTGGACAGCTCGTCGTAATCCGGCCGCCGCTCGTCCAGTCGCCGCCGATGAATGACGCCGATCAGCTGCACCACACCCGCCACCAGAAGCACGGCGACGATAGCAATCCCAAGCGCGAGCGCTTCACTCCCTGTCATGGGGTTCCTCCGTCTGGTGTGTCCTCGACTGGCGCGGACTCTCGTTTCGGCGGAGGGGCAAGCTCCACGGCTTCGTCCTTCTGATTCTGGGGCTTCTTCCCGCTCGCCTCCTCGGCCCGATACAGGACTCCGCCCGTTTCGGCCCCAAGCGTCGGTGGTCGCAATCGCAGCCGCGGGGTGTCCACGTCGAGCGGAGGTTGTGCGTCCACCTCCGCGCTCGATTCTACCGCGTCGACCACGGTTTCCTCCGCGGTCGAGACTGCTCGGGCGATCATCTCGGGTTCGACGGGTTCATCATCTTGTACCGGTTCCTCGGCGTCGGCTGCTTCGGGGGGCTCCAGGCCGGCCGCGTGCGCCGCTTGAAGTTCTGGATGCAACAGCTCGAGACAACCCTGAGCTTTCGCCTCTTCGAGCACCGCAAAGCGCGGCTCGGGCTCCATCTTCATCAACGTTGCGTGCATCCCTTCTCGTCCGGGAGCGATCCAACACAGATGGAGCACCGCAGATTCGAGGGAGTCCGAATCACCGCTCTCGATCTGTGCGAGGTAGGCCTCACGCTCGACCGCCGGGGCAAGCAGCAAGAACAGCGTGATGCCTACCGCCAAACTGACGGCGCCGATGCTGTACAGCTTACTGCGTGGTTGTGGTCGAGCCATGACGTTCGCGCTCCGAAGGTCTCTCCATGAGGTACCATCGTTCCACGATTCGCGCCAAGAATCGGCGGTCTCAGCACTTCAACGGGAACCGCAGAATGAACGTCGTCCCCTCGCCCAGGGTCGAGTCGACGTCGATTTCGCCGCGGTGCCGCTCCACAATCGAGCGCACGATCGCGAGCCCTAGTCCATTTCCACCATCGGTGGAGCGCGTGGTGAAGAACGGTTCGAAGATGCGCGCGAGCACTTCGGGCTCGATTCCACCAGCCGTGTCGGAAACGCGCACCACGATCCACTCAGCGTCCGTGTTCGTCGAAACTGTGACGGTTCCCGGGGTCGACATCGCCGCAACCGCGTTGGTCACGAGGTTGGCGACCACCTGCTGCAGTTGCGTCCGGGAACCCGTGATGACGTCGAATTCGGCTTGCAGGTCCATGAGCAGCTCGGCGCCGGCCTGCTCGACTGGCAGCGCACACATGCGGCTCGCATCTCGAATCGCGCCGTGCACCGACACATCCACGATGGTCGCCTCGCCAGGCCGCGCGAGCGTCATCAAATCCCCCACAAATGCGTCGATGTGTTCGACCCCTTCGATGATTCGGCGAAGGCGCTCCGCGTCTCGGTCGTCGAAGAACGCGTCTTGATACTTGTGTAGCAGGTAGTCCGCGTAGTTGAGGATGGAGGTGAGCGGGTTTTTGAGCTCGTGCGCCACACCTGTGGCCAGCTGTCCGATGTTCATGAGGTGTTCGGCTCGGTTGAGCCGCTCTTCGAGCTCGTGGAGGGTCACCTCTCCACTTTCGCAGGTCACGACGAACCCCGGTTGCCCGCCAGAATCCGCGGTCGACCGCAGTGCGCTGACCTGAAGCATGAGCGGAACGCGACCACCTTCTGCTGGCGAAAGTACGCCGTCGAAGGTCTCCCCTTCGCCTCCGGCCATGACGCTCGCTGCAGCCGTCCGCAGTCGACCGGCGGTGTCGGCATCGAAGAACGCAATGACATCTTCGCCCGTTGGGTCTTCCGTGCGAGACAGTCGAGCGAAGGTCGCATTCGAGAGTGTGATGGTCCGGCGCGAGTCGCACACGACAATCCCTGCGTCGAGCTGGTCGATGATCGGCCCGACCGCGTCGATTCGAGCGGGTTCGGCCCATCGACTGAGCGCGAATCCCATCTGCTGCGCGAACGTCTGGAACGCCTCGCGCTCCTCGACTCCGAATCGCTCCGCGTCCGCGCGCTCGACGCGAATCCAGCCGACGGGTGCGTCCAGATGATGCCCAACCTGCACACCCGTGGACCATCCGGCCGTCGAAAGACGCCACCGCAGTTGGTCGTCTTTCAGCTTCTGCGGCGTAGCTTCGAGTGCGTCATCCGACCACGCCTCACGCTCGCTGTTGTCCGAATAGACGCATTGGTGGAATGCGCGGCCACCGCCCCATTCGGGGAACTGAATCGCGAAGCTGTAGTCAGGAAAGACCTCACCAAAACTCGCGCCGAAGAGCGCGATGACTTTGTCGACCGAATCAAACAGTTCGAGGTGTCGGCTCAAATTCACCACCGACTCCAGGATCTGCACGTGAACCGACCCTCCGCTTCGCCCTGCCGGAGTGAAGGCCACTCGGTAGAGATTCCGCGAAACCTCGCGGAGCGACACCGACACCGGTCTGCCGCGGCCACCTTCCACCAAGACGTCGGCGAGGAAGAACTCTTGGGCCTCGGGGTCACCCGTGATGCGCATTTGCCGCATCGTCTCGCGGTCCGTCAGGTTGAGGCGCAAGCCATTTGCCTGAGCCCCCAGCAGCCCTCGGGCCGCGTGGTTGAGCCACATGATTCGACCCGATTCATCGCACACGCCGATGGGGTCTGATTGGGCGTCGAGAATGGCTGCGAAGTCGATGGGGAGGGAATTCATGGCTCCTCCTCGTGTGGGGGTCGTTCGGCTTCTCGGGTCGTCATGACCGAAGTGGTCTCGGCTAGTGAACCGCCCTCCTCTTCGACCTCCGACGCCTGGTCGAGATCAAAGATTCGGGCTCCCCCCACATACTCTTTCGTCTTGTACTGCGTGATTCTGCCGATCTTGCGCACGATCTCGGCCATTCTCTGCGACTCGGCCAGGATGGTCTCGAATGCGCGTCGATTTGGGTCATCCTCGGGAATCTTCGAGTCGAGCAGCTCGGCGTAGCCCAACATCGAGGTGAGCGGCTGATTGAGCTCGTGCGCAGCAGCGCCGGCGAGCTCGGCGATCAATGCCTGCCGGCGCGTTCGTTCGAGCGACTCGTTGGCTTCTTGAAGCTCCTGCTCCATCCGCAGCTGCTTGCGCAAATCGGTGAAGACCCCAACCGTCGCGGTCTCTTCTCCCTCCGACTCCATTAAGGTGGCCGAGATCATCACCGGAACTCGGTCCCCGTCGGCGTCGAGCACGTCGATGCGATGCGATTCTAGGCGACCGCGGCCGCCCCACTTGTCGTTGAGCAACATGCGCATCACACGTCCGGCACCACCGTCGGGGTAGAGCCGCCTCACGTCGCTTCCGATGGCCTCTTTCCGAGGAATGCCCAGAAACGTTTCGGCCGCCGCATTGAAGACGACGATCTGTCCCTTTCGGTCGGAGACGACGATTGCGTCGGGGCTCGAATCGATGACGCTGAACAGGAAGTCGCGAATTCGTGCGAGCTCACTGTTGGCCTCGTCGATACGCGAGCTTTCCTGCACGACAGACTGGAACAAAGACGACCGGTGGATCGCGACGGCGGCATAGTCTGCGACCGTCTGGACGAACGACGATGTTCGGTCGTCTTCGATCGTGCCCTGGCGAAACGTGAGGGCCAGAAAGCCCAGAAACATGTCTCCGAGCACGAGCGGTACAAGCGCCGCAGATTCGGGGCCCTCCGGAAATCCGAGAGCTTTGGCGAACTGAGCGGCTTCGTCCTCGACGAACGTGACCCGTTCACGTCGAGCGAGCGCGTCGCGAGCGCGGTCGAGCCCCCGTAAGTCCAGAGTCTTTCGCGTGCCCTCCGGGCCGCCCACTTGCACGAGCTCTTGCTTGCGATCGACGAGGAAAAACGCCCCTGCGCCGCCTTCCAGCGCTCGCGAAACGCCGGCCTCCAACGCCTGAAGAATCGGACCGAGCGCGGTCTCTCGGCTCAGCGTCTGGGCCAACTCCGTCAAAATCTGGAGGTCCGAGTTACGCTGGCGCAGCGCCCGCTCGGACTCCGCGCGATGAAGCTGCCAGTTCAGCCGCGCGAGTAGCTCCGACAAACTGTACGGCTTGCGCACGACATCATCGGCGCCAGATTCGAACGCGTTTAGAAGCGCCCCCTCCGAGACCATCGCCGTCAGGACGACGATCGGAACATCGGAGCCACCCGCACGCACTTCGCGGATGACTTCAACTCCAGATTTCCCAGGGAGATTCAGGTCGACGAGGATGAGGTCCGGTCTCGATTCGCCGGACTCGTCGTGCGCTTCGAAGAAAGCGTCTGCGTCCAGAAACCCGCGGAACCCGAAGCCCGCGTCTTCCAACAGTGCCCCCAGCGAAAGAAGTACATCGTTCTCGTCGTCGAGGGCCCAAACCCAAGCTTGTTCTGCATTGGAGCGTTCTTCGAACATAGATTCTCGCAGTGAACGCGGAGGCTATCGCGAACACGGCGGGATGTCGACGCGGCGGATTAGAGGGGCTGCGGCGGGCGCTGAACCAGCCCAAACCAATGGTCCGCGAGTTGCCCCGCGACCTGAACGAAACCCGAGAAATCTAGAGGCTTGGCAACGTACGCATTGCAGCCATCCTGATACGCACCGTAAATATCAGATTCGTCGGCCGACGACGAAAAGACGACCACGATTAGCTGTTGGAGCTTCGGACGGTCACGCAACAACCGCAGCAGCTCTCGTCCCGAAAGCCGAGGAAGGTTCAAATCCAACAGCACCAGATCCGGCAGCCGTTCCCCCGACGCGGCGAGGGCCTCCAAGCGTTCGAGCGCATCCGCGCCGTCTCGACAAACGTCGAATTCGATCTTGGTCCCGGCCTGAGAAAACGCCTCGCGAGCCAACTCGACGTCGGCCTCATTGTCCTCTACCAAGAGGATACTTGCTGAGTTCACGGACATCCCCTGTGATGATGGCGAGTGGTAGTACTCGCGCTCCAGAAGTGTAAGTCGGAAATCTGGCAAAACCAAGAGTTTAAAGATGCCTCACGCACGTCACTTCCACCGGCTCATTCGCGCACTCCCGAATTGCATGGTCATCATGTTCGACACCGAATATCGGTACGAATTCGCATCCGGTGAAGCGCTCGAAAAATTTGGTTACGACGCGACATCGATGGTCGGCCAAACCGCGATGGAGGTTCTCAACGAAGCAGCGTGGGCCCGCGTTAGACCTCTGTACGAGGCCGCACTCCAGGGCCACAAGCTGTTCGTCGTGTATCCCACCGAGCTTGCCGACTACGGCCTGCACGTCGTCCCACTCGTGCAGGACGACGAGGTCTCGGGCGGAGCGATCTTCGCAATCGACGTGACCGACCAGGAAGACGCCCGTCGCGAGCTCGAGTCCATCAATGCTGAGCTCGAACGCTTCGTCTACGTCGCCTCACACGACCTTCGCGAGCCCCTGCGCACGATCGCGAGCTTTGCGGAACTCCTCTCAAACTCTCTCGGTGACGACCTCTCCGAGGCTCAGGCGACCTACTTCCAACACATCCTGAGCGGTACGGACCGTATGCGTCGACTCATCGACGCGCTGCTCAACTACTCCCGAGCCGGAAGACATCCGGAAGACGACGTTGCTGTCGATATTCACGAAATGGCGCGGGCATGCGTCGCTCAAGCAGTTCCCGAACGTTCCGTGGACGAAGTGATCAGATTCGAAGGACCAAGTTCGATCAATGGCTGGCCGGTGGCCCTCGAAAGAATTCTCACAAATCTCATCTCTAACTCCGCCAAATACGCTCGCGACGGGGTGCCGCTCGAACTCGACCTGAAAGTCACTTGTTCCGATTCATATGATGAATGCATCATATCGCTATCGGACAATGGCATCGGAATCTCGGACACTTACGGCAAGGACATCTTCGAAGTTTTTTCGAGGCTCCACGCCGAGAACGAGATTCCAGGGACCGGGATCGGCCTGTCGATCGTCAAGAAGCTCGTGGAGTCTCGCGGCGGAGAAGTGGGATTCGAATCACTCGACGCTGGAACGCGATTCTGGTTCACTTGGCCGAGTGAAAATTAAACTGCCGCCAAGGTTGAAGTGAGGGGACCATGAGCGATCAGAACGACGAAACAAAAAGAGCGACGCCGCACACGCTTCATGTGGGGCGAGCGGATGGCGAACAGATCGATGTGCTCCTGATCGAGGACAATCCATCTGACGAAGCGCTCGTGCGACTGCTGCTCAACAAAAGCGAAACTGAGTTCGTCGTACGCTCGGTACCACGGCTCGCAGACGCCATTTCGCACGTTCGCGAACACAACGTCGATGTCGTGCTCTTGGACCTCGGCCTCCCCGATTCGACCGGACTGCAAGCACTCGACGCCATCCTGGGGACCGGGCGCGACCTCGAAGTCGTCGTGCTAACCGGACTCGACGACGACGGGCTCGCCACCGAGGCGCTTCACATCGGTGCGATCGACTACCTCGTGAAAGGTGGATTCGGATCGTACGAACTCATGCGAGCGCTGCGGTACGCCTCGGCCAAGAAGACCTCGCACGCCGCACAAGCGCGCATTGCACAGGCAGACCGACTTACCGCGCTCGGCCAGCTCACCTCGCGAATCGCGCACGAAATCAACAATCCGGCGACCTACGTGAGCGCGAACATCGAGATTTCGCGCGACGATGTGGACGCGCTCGAAGAATTGGTGCGCTCGAAAAACGCCGATCCCGAAGCCCTCGCAGAACGCTTCCAGTGCATTCGGGAGGCCCTCGAAGACGCCGCGTCGGGAGTCGTACGCATCCGTCGCCTCGCCTCGGAAGTCACTTCGTTCTCCCGGTTCGGCTCAGTCCCCGTAGTGGCAATTTCTCTCCAAGAAGTGCTCGAGAACGCAGTGCAGCAGACGTCCGTCTACGTCGCGGAGCGAGCCGAGCTAACCGCAAGCATCGACGACGGGGGCATCATCGTCGACGGTGACGCTTTCCGGCTCGAACAAGTCTTCACCAATCTCATTCGAAACGCTGCGGATGCCTGCGAAGTTGGACCCGCGCGCGAGCAGCGAATCGTCGTCACGGTCGACAAGGAGGGCGATGATTGGATGGTTGTCCATGTCGAGGACTCCGGAGTGGGAATTCCGGAGGACGTCCTGCCGCACATCTTCGAACCCTTCTACACGTCCAAGTCGCGAGGCACCGGGCTCGGCCTGAGTCTGGTCATCGAGATCGTGCGTGCCCATCAAGGGTACGTGGAGGTCACCTCCAGCCCGGGCAAAGGCACGCGAGTTTCAGTGTTCATCCCGCGCAGCGGCGCGAATGTTCCCCGGCCCGCCGATCGCTGGATTCACTGACCCGGCGGCCGGAACGCTGACTTCAGCACGGCCTCAGCCGGCTTCGACCGCGGACTGAACCCGGCGGGCCCTTCTTCGTCGGTCTCACGGTCCGTGAAGTACTTCCAGATGAACACGCCGGCGAGCCGCTCGGTCTTGTGTAGCTCTTCGAAAAAGAGCGCATACACGTCGCGCTGCATCTGCTCGTCTGTCTTCGCGAACTTTCCTTTCGTTCGCTCGGGCCAAGCGTTGGGATGTGTCGCCGCCGAGACCGCCGACCTGTAGCCAACCTCGGTCAGCATCAACGGCCGGTCGACTTCCTCGGCAACCGCGTTCCACGCATCAAGGTGCTCGCGAAGCGTCTTTCGAAGCACATTGGGCGGGGCATCGAACGCCTCGGCGAGTGGGGGATAGAACTGCACGCCGACGGCGTCGAGCGTCTTCCAAACCTTCTTTGGAACCGGCTCGTTCCAATTGGCCGCGTAGTGCACCTCTCCGTCGTAGACGTCTCGTACTTTCGAGATCACCTCAATGAATCGGTCCGGGTGGCCAACCACTGCGGTGTGAAGTTCGACTCCCACCACAAAGGACTCGATCTGGGCGTCGCGCGCGATTTTGGCCCAAAACAGAATCCACTCCTCGTAACTCGTCCACCAGGCTTCCCACTCAGTCTCTCCAGCTTCGTTCTTGGGCACGATTCGTCCGCGCCATTCGCCGCCGCGAATCCAGATGTGGGGCTTCAAGACCGACTTGATGCCACGCTTCCGTGCTTGCTCGGCGACTTTGGCGACCGCCCTACTTCGCTCCGCGCCGTGCGGCAGGTCGCCACTGGAATGCTCCCCTCGGATCTCGGTTGCCTGAGTCGACTCCATGAAACCGAAGGGAGTGAGCGAAACCCAGTTCACCCCAACCGTCTGCAAGTGTTCGAGCACTTCGGCCGAGGAATCGGTCCCATATCCGCGCACCCCACGGTCCTCCCAGCTGTGGGCGAGGCAGACGCCACGCCAAACGTCGGAATCGAGGGGCGGGACCGATTTCGTGGAGGGGAACTCCGGCTTCGAGGCCGGCGCAAGCGGTGATTCGGCGAGGTCGGGCTTTCGATCCGACTTCACAGCGCCACCTTCGCAGCCGACGAAGCCGATCAAGGCCAGAAGGAATGCCACTCGCTGGACAGTCATTGCCACCCGCGCTATCACCCTGTTCGACCCCATCTGACCTCACGCCCAACGACCATCATGCACGACCCGAAGACAAAATACGCCGAGTACGGATTCGACACGAGAGCCATCCACGCCGGCCAGTCGCCAGACCCGACGACGGGGGCGATCATGACCCCGATTTTCCAGACTTCGACGTACGTCCAGTCTTCCCCGGGTCACCATACCGGCTATGAGTATAGCCGAACGCAAAACCCAACGCGTCATGCGCTCGAAGACTGTATCGCAAGCCTCGAGGGTGGCGACTACGGAGTGGCGTTCGCGAGTGGGTGTGCCGCAACGGCCACCATTCTGCACACGCTCCCCACCGACGCGCATGTCGTCTCGGGCGACGACATCTACGGCGGCACGTACCGACTCTTCACTCGCGTCATGTCCGATCGAGCGATCGATTTCTCGTTCGTCGACATGACCGATCTGGACGTTTTCGAGGCGTCGCTCACCGACAAGACGGCCCTGGTCTGGCTCGAATCGCCGACCAACCCGTTGCTCAAGATTTGCGACATCAAGCGTCTCTGCGAGATCGCGCATGCCCGTGGCATCACGGTCGTCGTCGACAACACGTTCATGAGCCCGTACTTCCAAAACCCACTGGAGCTCGGCGCCGACATGGTCGTGCACTCGACCACGAAGTTCATCAATGGCCACTCCGACGTGGTCGGCGGCATCGTTGTCACGAACGACAAAGAGACCGCCGACAAGCTTCACTTCCTTCAGAACTCGATCGGCGCGGTTCCGGGCCCGATGGACTGCTGGTTGGTGCTGCGCGGCCTGAAGACGCTGCACGTTCGCATGCGTCAGCACGAGTCGAGCGCCAAGAAGATTGCCGAGTGGCTCGAAGCGCACGATGCGGTCGAACGTGTCCTCTACCCAGGCCTCGAATCGCATCCGCAGCACGCCATCGCTCGCGAGCAGATGAAGGGCTACGGCGGCATGATCACGTTCTTCCTGAAGGACGGCCTCGACGCCGCACGCCGCATGCTCGAATCGGTGAAAGTCTTCACGCTCGCCGAGAGCCTCGGGGGCGTCGAATCGCTCATCGAACACCCAGCGATCATGACGCACGCTTCGGTGCCAAAGGAAGTTCGCGAACAGCTCGGGATCACCGACGGACTCGTTCGACTCTCCGTCGGCATCGAGGACTTCGACGACCTGCTCGCCGATCTGGAACAAGCCCTTTCTGTCTGAGACCCACGAGGAACTCATGTACCTAGGCGCCCACGAATCCGCCGCTGGCGGCCCAGTCAACGCGGTCGAACGCGCACTCGAAGATGGCTGCGAGTCGCTTCAGATCTTCACGAAGAACAACAACCGTTGGAAACAGCGGATGTGGACAGATGCTGAAGCCGCCGAGTTTCGGGAGGCCTACGCGAATTCTGGCCTCAAAGGCGTGATGAGCCATGGCGCCTACCTCATCAACCTGTGCTCGGAGAACGAATCGACCCGCGTGAAGTCTCACGACGCGTTGGCCGACGAGCTCATCCGATGCCAGCTGCTGGGCATTCCGTACCTCGTCATTCACCCCGGTTCGCCCGGAGATTCCGGCGACGATTGGGGTATCAAGATGGTGGGCGACGCGCTGAATGCGCTCTACTCCGAGCGTGGCGACGAGTGGTCGGACGTTACGCTTCTGCTCGAGAACACCGCGGGCCAGGGTTCGACCCTCGCCTGGAAGATCGAGCATTTGCGCGACATCCTTGGCCTCCTCGATTCGCCCGACCGCTTCGGAGTCTGCTTCGACACCTGCCACGCGCACGCGGCCGGATACGACCTGCGCAATCGCGAAGGTTATGAGTCGTTTTGGTCCGAATTCGACGCCATCGTCGGCATCGACAAGCTCCCCTGCTTCCACTTGAATGACTCCAAGAAAGCCCTCGGAAGCCGAGTTGATCGTCACGACGACATTGGCGACGGCGACGTCGGCATGACGGTGTTCGACTTCCTCGTGAACGACGAGCGATTTGCGGACCGAATCGGAGTCGTCGAAACCCCGGCCGCGAAAGACGGCCCGCCGCACAAAGCAAACATCGACCGATTGAAGCAGCTTCGCGCCTAACTCAATGAGCACTCTCGAGGACGCGCCGAATGCCCCCCATACCGTCGCCGTAGTCGCGGCCGTTGTGTGCGGGGTCGCGCTCGTTCTAGCCGCGAGCGCACCTTGGAGCTGGCTCGGATGGGGCTTGCTCGTTGCGGCATTTCGGTCTCCTGTCCGCACGCGATCCGCCAATTGGTTGGAACGCGCATGGCAGCCCATTCCACTCAGATTTCGTGAGGGTGCGACCCACGCTGGTGCGCTGCTCGTGTTCGCCACGCTCACCGCGTTCCTCTTCGGCGGACCCTTCGCCGATGCCCCGATCCAGGGCGACCACCCCGCTCACCTCGCCAACGCCTGGCATACGAAGCGGGCGATCTTCGAGCACGGTTCACTGTTCACGTGGACTCCAGAAATGTTCGCGGGTTACCCGACCAACCACCTCTACCCTGTGGGTCCCGACCTATGGGTCGTCGGGTGGTGGTGCGCGACGTTTGGCGCGCTCGACTTTGGGCAAAGCTACAATCTGTCGCTATTCGCGCTGCTGTCACTCAACTCCTGGGCTGCGTTCGCGCTTGGTCGCCGCCTGTTCGGAACACGCGCCGGACTCGTCGCTGGCGTACTCGTCCTCTTGGACCCGGGCCAAGGTCGGTCGGGCGGTTGGACCTGGTCCATGCACCAAGGTGTGTGGCCGAACACTCTGTCGATGACCTTCTTCCTCGTCGGTCTCGAGCGGATGCTGGCGTTCGTCGAGGCACCGAGCCGCTGGCGATTCTGTGCGGTAAGTTTCGCGCTCGCAGCAGGCTTCGTGATGCATCCGATGTCGCTGCTCTTCGCGGCCGTACTGGTCGCGGGGCTTGCCCTCGTCATCGCGTTCTCGACCAACGAAAGCCGTGCGAGATGGCTCGGGGCCTTGGCCGCCGTGCCTACCGCGGGGCTGCTGGCGGCGTTCTGGTGGGTGCCGTTTCTGACGAGCCGCCACGAGGCCCTCGACGAACTGGGAGCATGGTGGCACCCGGCGAGCGAACTGGGAGGAAGAATCCTGGAGGGGAGCTGGATCGCGGGTACCACCCCGTTGCTCGCTACGCTGGGCCTCGTCGGTGCCGTGCTCGCATGGCGAGCTGCTGAACCACGGACTCGCCTCTTGGTCGGGCTCGTCTTCATCCCCGCAGCAGTGTTCAACTCGTCGACTATCGACGCGTTCCGTCTGTCGTGGGTCCTCTCTGGAATCGAGGGCATTCAATTCTTGCGGATGGCGATCTGGATTCGCCCACTTCTGCTGGTTCTCGCGGCTTTCGCCATCGTGGAAGCCTGGAAGACAATCACCAAACAGAGTGGCACCTCGGCATCCGGGTGGCGCCAGGTGATGCTCTCCATCGTGCTGGGCGTCGCGTTTGGTGGTGTCGCCCAGGGTGCCCTCGAGAAGGCCGTCAGCACGGACTCGCTCCGCACGATGCAGCGCCCGAACAGTTGGGGCGACCCCGGTGCCCGGGCGAAGCTCGTAGGCGCACTGAATGCGCTCGACCTCGAACCGTGGGAACGCATCGGAATCATGTGGGACCGCGGGCGAAACCGCCCGCTATATCTCACGCCGGAGCTCGACCACGGCTGGACGAAGATGGAACGTGGCCAGCCCGCGGCGATCTTCGAACACCGTGTCGTTGGTAAGAGTTCAAGCGCACAGGACTGGCTGAATCTGGCCTACATCGTGCGCGACCGCGAGATTCGAAACCGCGACTGGGAAGAAGTCGAGAACTTCGGCGGGATCCGGGTGTTCCGTCGCAAGGGCGGCTCGACCAAACCCGCAACTGTTCTTGGCTCCGGCAACGTAACGGTCGATTCGTTCGAACACGACCGAGTGGTGTTGACTGGGTCCTCCGACGCCGCAGGCGAGCTCGTATTGCACATCTCCGAGTTCTCGCGCTGGCGAGCCATGCGTGACGGCAAGGAACTGACCATTGAGCCCCACGCGGTTCGAGGAATCGCGCAGAGTGGCTTCATGAAAGTCCCGTTCGGCCCCGGCGAGACAACCTTCGAGTTCTCCCCGAGCGCCGCGGACCGCGCAGGACACGCGACCTCCTTTTTCACGCTCTTGCTGCTCCTGCTCTTTGGAGCGGGACGTCTTCAAAGGCTCGAAGTGCTGGTTGCACGGCTGCCGACAGACGCCTTGGTGGATCGAGCACCAGCCTTGCTCACGGCCGCCGCCGTGGCATCCCTTGGAGTCGGATTCGCACTCTCGTTCGTAGAACCGCCGCTGAACGCAGACGACGAAGTGGTGACATCCTTCTTGAACCTGCGCGGTGCGAAAGTCACTCAGGGCTCGAGGCAATGTCGTTGGATTGCCGGGGAGGTTCGGTGCCCGGCCGGAAGTGTCTCGATGGATCCCCAGCGAATCGACGCGAAGTCACAGCTTCGTTGCGTCACGATTGAGGGCACTCGCCAGGCCGAAATCCGTTATGAGGACGCCGCCATCGGAAGCCGACTGGTCGGCTATCACGGCATTCCCTATCTGTCCGAACCGGGCACAAAGTACACGCTGGAGGTCCTCGTTGGGGGGCGCCGCGTCTATTTCGGGCGTTCATCGCGACCCGCCCGGATGCGCCGATTCGAGGTTCCCACGACCGCGGGCGTCGAGGACGTCACCTTCCGAGTGAACGGGCGAGGAGACGGCGACTTGCAGTTTTGCATCGCCGCTCAATCGGTCGAACGCCCCTAAAATGAGTATTTCTGCGCCGAAGCGCTGGAAATTCGCGCCCTTCCAATGCTATGCAGTGATCTGACGCGGCCGCGTCGCCCCCTCGAGATGAATTGAAACTGGCCTTCGAACGAAGGCGCGAGGGGAAGAATGGTTTGAACCACCAGAGCAATGGCACGACCCCATGGGTAGACGACGCAGAAACCGCGGACGCAATCGCGGTGGCAATCAGAAAAACTCTGCAGAACGACTCGATGAACTCACCGATCGACTCTCAGATTACGTTCCGATTCAGCCAGAAGAACGCATTCGGCTCGAAACCGGGCCGGACGACACGACCGGCAGACTCATCGACATCATCACGCCAATCGGACGTGGTCAGCGTGTTCTCGTCACCAGTCCGCCCAAGGCCGGAAAGACGACGGTCCTCAAGACCATCTCGCAAAACGTCGAAGCGAATCACCCCGACATCTACCAGGTCGCGCTCCTCGTGGACGAACGTCCCGAAGAGGCCACAGACTTCAAACGCAGCCTGAATATTCGCGTCGAAGCATCGACCACCGACAAGCGCCCCACAGACCACATCAACCTTGCCGAGAACGTTTTCGCCGATTGCATCGAGCGGCTCCTGAACGGCGAAGATGTGCTCATCCTCCTCGACTCCCTCACGCGCCTCGCACGTGCGTACAATACGGTCGGAGGTTCGTCGGGCCGCACGCTCTCCGGCGGTGTCGCAGCCGGAGCGCTCGACCGCCCTCGCCAGCTCTTCGGAGCGGCGCGTAACTTCGAAGAAGGCGGCTCGTTGACCATCGTCGCCACGGCGCTCGTCGACACCGGCTCCCGCATGGACGAAGTGATCTTCCAAGAGTTCAAGGGAACCGGTAACTGCGAGCTCGTCCTCGACCGCAAGCTGGCTGAACGCCGCTTGTGGCCAGCGGTTCATATCGGCGAGTCGGGAACTCGAAAAGAGGACTACCTGCTCGACGAACGCGAGAACCTGAAGGTCCCGCTGCTTCGTCGCAAGGTCGCTGACATGGGCGACACCGAGTCACTCGAATGGGTCATCGGACGAATCAAGAAGACCCACAACAACGTCGAGTTTCTCAACCAGATCTAGGCGTCACGCTCAAGGTCCGCGGCATATGCCACGTGCTCCTCGAGCAGCCCCACCCATCTCAGGCGGGGCCCGATTCGTCGGAACATGTTGTGAAGGCCTCCGACGACACGATTCACGATCGCTCCTTCCGCCGGCGGCTGGAAGGAGCGAATTCGTTTGCGGGCCTCGGGGAGGAGCTTCATCACCTCAATGTGATGTCGTGACTGCCGATAGTCGAACATCTCGTTCTCGACGACCTCTTCCAAAAGCACCTGGTACCAGCGCCGATAGAACTCGTCTGGAACGTCGGGCGAGTCGGGAATCCGCGCGCCCATCTCGAACAACAACTCGTCGATCTCGCCAAACTCCTGCGCGAGCGCGGAGTACATGATGTCGCGGTAGATACAGACCATCCGCGGGGATAGCTTCTTCACGCAGCCGTAGTCGTACAGAACGACCGTTCCGTCCGGGCGAAACGCATAGTTGCCCGGGTTCGGGTCGCCGTGAACTGCGTGATATTTGAAGAGCTGCGAACCGTAGATGCGGTAGAGGTTCTCGCCGATCTGGTCGCGCACTTCCTGGGTATATGGCTCGTCGTGCAGTGCTTCGAGCGGGTCGCCGTCCTCGAACGTCAACGTGAGCACCCGCTGGGAACTCCGCTCTCCAACGACCTCGGGCACCAAAATGAAGTCGTCATCTTTGTGCTGTTCGTGGAACAGACGCACGTTGTCGGCTTCATTGCAGTAGTCGAGTTCCTCGGTGATTCGCGCGCGCAGCTCTTCGAACAGCAAGTCGAAGCCGTGGCGATTCAGGTGCACCATTCCGCTCGCTTTCAGGGCAAACTTGAGCTGCGCGAGGTCGCCGTCGACGCTCTCATCGACGCCCGGATACTGCACCTTCACGACGACCGGTCGACCGTCGTCGGTCACAGCCCGATGCACCTGACCGATCGATGCCGATGCAAACGGCTCTCTCTCAAAAGACTCGAACAACAGCTCCGGAGGCGAGCCGAGCTCCGACTCGATCTGCTCCGCGATCACCTCGTAACTCATCGGCGGAGCGCCCTTCTGGAGCGTCTTGAGCGCGTTGGTGAACTCTTCGGGCAACAGGTCCGTCGCGACTGAGGCCATCTGCCCGACCTTCATCACGGCGCCTTTCAACTCCCCGAGCGTCTCCGCAATCTTCTCGCCGTTCGTAGCGTGAAGCTTCCGAAGCGCCTCAGCCTTGTCGTCGTCCGACTGAAAGACCCCCTTCACTTTCGAAGACGCAACTCGTCCCGCGACAGATGCAGTCATCTTCGCCATCTTGAAGAAGCGCTTTCGTTTTGTTGGTGGCCGCTCGTCATCTGCCATTCATGGCTCTCCAGCTCGGTCGGGTCATTAGATGTAACCACCGCAATTTCGATGCCCAGTCCCATCACATTCTACGAAACCACGCCGAAGGCGGAGAGACCACGCCGAAGGCGGAGAGTCCACGCCGAAGGCGGAGAAACCACGC
>CAYLMO010000021.1:0-9163 GCA_964384605.1 uncultured Bradymonadales bacterium
TCGTTGAGGACGGCCTCGAAGACTCCGCGTCGCTGTAGTGAAGATTCGGACATGGTGGTCGCAGCCTACCTCGGATTTGGTCGTTCGTCATGGAATGGAGCTGTAACCAGGGGCATTTGCGGGATCGAGATGGGTCCGATAGCCTGTCGAGTAGAAGAAATCGAACACACCACAGGGGGGCATATGCGCCCGAATATGAGTTTTTTCGCGCGTTTACTCGTGGCGGCCACGCTGGCATTTGCCGGGTGCGGCGACGAACCGATCAGTGACCCGGCACCCATCGACATCTTCGATGATGCAGGCGGACTGGACGCGGGCCAGATGGACTCTGGAGTCGAGGACATGAACTCGGGGGTACCCGAAAACTGCCGGCTGGAAGTCGACAACGACGGAGACGGACTCTTCGGATGCGATGACCCGGATTGTGCCGACGCGGAGAACTGCAGAATCAGCGCGCGTTGCGACGAACTCGCGAGCGATAGCTCTCGAACGCCTTGCGAGGCTGATCCAGACTGTGGCGAAGGTGAAATTTGTTGGTCGGATTCCGCGACGGCCGAGAAGGTCTGCATGCGACGATGCTACGCTCAATGCGGGCGGACCTGCGCCGACGGAGAGACCTGCGAGACGCTCTACTCCGGGTCCGATGAGCCGCTGCGCGTAGACGCGTTGCTTGGCGCGGTCGGCGTTTGTTCGAGCTCGGGAGCCAAAGTTGCTGGCGACCCGTGCCCAGGCATCGGCTGCGATTCTGGCCTTCAGTGTGCGGACCTGTTCGAACCCGCCGGTATAGGGGTTTGCCTGAGTCAGTGCCCCGACGGTGCCTGTCTGAACATCAAGGGGACCCGCGCGACCTGTCTCACCGTCTCAAACAGTCCATCGTTGACCTCGGCCTGTCTCATCACCTGCGAGCCAGATCGAACCAACACCGGTTGCCCGGCATCGCTCAACTGCGTGCGGACCAATCCGAACGACCCAAGCGCGATCTCGGTCTGCATGCCCCCGGAGAGTGCCTGTGCGCCTGCCAGCTGCAGTAGCGCAGGCGCCGAGTGCGGCGCGATCGATTCGGGCTGCGGGGGAACGGTCCAGTGCGGGAGTTGTGGGGCGGGCGAAGTGTGTTCGGACAACATTTGCGAGTGTGTGCCCGAAACCTGCGCGAGCCTCTCCGCCAGCTGCGGCTCGACCCCCGATGGATGTGGCGGCACCTTGGACTGCGGCACTTGCGGCGCCGGTGAAGTCTGCAACGCCTCGAACGCATGCGAGTGCCAGCCCACGAACAGCTGCGCCCAGGCGGGCGCCCAATGCGGCACCATCGACACCGGCTGCTCGATCGAAGACTGCGGCATGTGCCCCACTGGGGAGGCCTGTCAGGCAGACCAAACGTGTACATGCACCCCCAAGACGTGCGCCGATCTCGGAGCCACTTGCGGTTCCGTCGACGACGGCTGCGGCACGACGCTCGACTGCGGTACCTGCACCGGGACGAACGAAGTGTGCAGCGCCAATAACTCCTGTGTTTGCCAACCCACGACCTCATGCGCGAGCGCAGGGGTGACGTGCGGGACCATCGCCGACGACGGGTGCGGCAACATGCTCAACTGCGACTTGTGCCCCGGTTTCGAGTCCTGCGGCGGCGGCGGTGTACCGGGCGTTTGCGGCTGCACGCCGACCAACACCTGCTTCAACGCCGGCCGAACCTGCGGGACCATTCAAGACGGCTGCGGCAATACCGTGAGCTGCGGAACGTGCTCGTCGTGGGAGTTCTGTAGCGCCCAGGGCAGTTGCAGCACCAACTGCGATCCGCTCACACCTACGAGCGTCTGCGGCACCGGCAGAGCCTGCTACTACGACATTGGAGGCACGGAATGCTCGTCCATTGGCACCGGTCTAAAGGACGACCAGTGCTTCTCGGCGTCGGACTGTCGCGAAGGTTTCTCGTGCCCTGATTTCACCTGCGAAAAGCTCTGCGCACTCAACGGTGGGTTCGGCGGTTGTCAGGTGAACGAGCAGTGTGTGCGACCCTCGACGTGGAGCGGAGCGTACGGCGTTTGCCGACCCCTCTTCCCTTGACCCTCAGGACGATGGGAAAAGCCGCGCGGCCGCCTGGGCGAGATCGGCCGCGCGTGTAGCAGCTCCGGCGGCGGCGAGCGCTTCGGCGGCGACCTCGAGCACGCGCTCGTGCGTCCAGTTGGCGTGCGGGATGTTCGTCGCTTCTTCACGGACCGATTCGTACATCTCCCAATCTTGGCGCCGGGCGGCGACCGCGAGGATGCCGTCTTCGGGATGCGCGTGAAAAACGCGTTCTCCGCGGCGTTTCGCCGCGCGCACTTCGAGGAACAGCTCCAAGGCTCCATCGGTATCGCCAGCGAGGAGCGCCACACGCCCGAGCTTGTCTCGGACCGAGTGCGCGTAGGCTGAGTCGGTCAATAGCGCGAGCTTGATGGCCAGGCTCTTCTCGTAGGCGGATCTCGCATCGTCGAGATTGCCCGCTCGAAACTCCAAGTCGCCCAACGAGCTGTAGACCGCGCCAGCGCGTGCCGGGAGGGCGTTCGCCTCGCAAAGACGAGCGGCCTGAACGAGCTGCACGCGAGCGTCGGTGAACGCGTCAAGGTGCAGCAGCGCGTGGCCTAGCGTGGTGCGCGCGCGAATCTCGTCGATCGTACGTTCGGCGGCTTCGAGCGCCTTTGCCGCCCACTGCACCGCGTCCTCGTTGCGATGGACGGCGCCCAAAAGGAATGCGTAGCCGCGGAAGACCTGCGACTGCGCATCAGCGTCGTTGGCGAGCGCCACGGCTTCTTCGACAAAAGGTAGGCCATCTGCGGGCGTGGGCGAGTGCATGTGGGACCAACCATACGCCGCGAGCATGACGGCGAGTTCGTCGCGGTCGCCGGCATTTCGTGCCGTCGCGATGGAGGCCTGCATCATCTCGCGGCCGTCGTCGACCTCATCGCGAGCGCTTCCCATCACCAACCGCGTGCCCAGCCAGAACTGTGTCGCGACGTAGCGAGGGTCGTCCGAGGGGACCGGAACGCGGTCCATCGCCTCCATCAACTGCGTGCCGAGCTCGCCGATCTGACCGTAGTCGACGTTGTCGATCGCGGTCTTTGTTGCCGACCAGAGGGCGTCGACCGCCATCTCCCACGCCTGCGCCTCGGCGAACATCGCCGCCACGCGCTGCGCCAGGTCGGGGTGGTCCGCCCGATACAGCCGCATGAGGAAGTACGCGACCCTCAGGTTGGTCTGTTTCCATCGCCCCGACCGCGAAGCTTCGTCGACGATTGCATCGCGCACGAGCCTGTGGACGAACCGCACTCGGCGGCCGTGCACCTCTACCAAACGCGCTTCGTCGAGCACTTCAACTACCGGAGCGCGGTCGAGATCGAGGCCGCGCAGAACTTCTCGCCATTCATCGACCTCCACCTCGAAACCCAGCACTGCCGCGGCTTCGAGGCACAAACGAGCAGTGATTGGATCGGCGCCGGCGCGCTCCATTCGTCCCAGCGCTGTGTCGAGTCGCTCGCGCCACATCTCCAGCAGGTCCGTCGGAACCGACGGCGCGTCCGTTGTCAGCGATAGCCGGGAGCCGTCGCGA
Organism: uncultured Bradymonadales bacterium; assembly: GCA_964384605.1. Taxonomy (GTDB): domain Bacteria; phylum Myxococcota_A; class Bradymonadia; order Bradymonadales; family Bradymonadaceae; genus CAYLMO01. The sequence goes on from CAYLMO010000021.1 coordinate 3,587, forward strand.
ATGAGCTCGCCCGTGTCGAGCCAGTGGCAAACGGTCTGTATCGCGACGAGCGGGCTTCCGCCGCTTCGTTCGGCGACCTGTCGCGCAAGCGAACCGTCGAGCCCGAGTCCTTCACGCACGAGCTTCAAGCTGTCGTCGATAGAGAGGAACCCGACCGGAATCTCCTGCACGCCATCGAGGCTTGCGAGCGTATCGATGCTGGCACCGAGCCCGCCGTCGTTGCGCGACTCGTCCTGCACGGTGGCAATGAAAAGAACGGGAGCCGCCAGGTGGACGGCTTCGAACATCAGGTTGAGCGCGCGTGGCCCCCACTGAAGGTCGTCGAGCAACACGACGAGCGGGCCGCGGTCGGCGACCCAAAGGACCTCCTGGAGCAGCAGGCGGGTTGCCTGAACCGGTGTGAGATGCATGTCGCTCGGCCGAATCGAATCGGACCGACCCGCGCCTCGAATGAGCGCCGCGATGGCCATCGCTTCGAGTTCGGATCCCCCACGCCGGCCGACGATCTCCACCATTCGCCGCTCAATTCCTTCTGCCGAGAGGCCTGCCGAACGGTGATAGAGCGCCAGCATCCCCGAGACGCCGTCGAGCTCGCCCTTCTTGGGCTGGTGGGTGGCTCGCATGGTGTCCGCGACGCCCAGCTCGCGGACGGACTCCTGTAGCCAGGCGCCAAGGCGACTCTTGCCGGCGCCAGCCGGGCCCGACAGAACGACGGCGCGAGGCGAACCTGTTTCGACGACTTGCCGAAAGGCATCCCAAAGCTGGCGCTGCTCGGCACCACGACCCACGAGTGGCAACGTCTTCAGGCCCAGAAGGCCCGTGCCACTCGGTACCCACGCCGACTGCAGGTCGTGCGGGCGGCTGGCGTTCCACTGTAGAGGAACTCGCCCGAGTTCGTCGTCTTCGCCGTCGGACTCGAAGCCGAGGAACGAGTAGCTCGACTGCGATTCGTCGACCCATGTGTCTTCGTCGAGCGATAGAGAATTACCCAACTCGATGAGTGCCCGGGCCGCGTGCGCGGCCGACCTGAAGCGGTCGCGCACGTCTTTGGCGCACATCTTGAGCACCCAGGCGTCGAGCCCGGCTGGAACGTCCATCTTCGGCGCGAGCGCCGGCATCGGGTCGTAGACGTGCGAGGTGACCATCTGCATGGCCGCCCCTCGAAACGGCTTTACGCCGCACACCAGCTCGTACGTCATGATCCCGACCGCGTAGAGGTCGGTCCACGGCCCGTAGTCTCGAAAGAGCCCCATCGCCTGTTCTGGCGCCATGTACGCGGGTGTTCCTGCGGTGTCTTCGTGCACCGTGTCGACGAGACTGTCGTCCCAGGTCGGCTTGCTGACCTCCATGGCGTGCGCGATTCCGAAGTCGGTCACCACGACTCGAACGCCTCCCGCCGGAAGGGCACGGCACAGCACATTGTCCGGCTTGATGTCGCGGTGGATGACGTCGCGGGCGTGAGCGTGCGCCAGTCCAGCGAGCAGCTCGAGGAGGGCCTTGCGCAACTTCTCCCAATCGGTGGCAGCCGCGCGAATGTGCGGCCCTTGGACGTACTCCATCGCGTAGTACGGGTCGCCCGGTGAGACCGTCGTTCCCTCGCCGACGTCGCCGACGACCCCCTGGTCGTAGATCGAGACGATATGCGGATGGTCGAGACGCGCTGTCGACTGCACTTCTGCGCGCAAGAGCGCTTGAAACTCTTCGTCCTGCGCACTCGCCCCCTTGAGAATCTTCACGGCGACCGGTTCGCCCGTAGAGATATGGCGGGCCTTCCAGACAACGCCCATCCCGCCTTCGGCGATTGCGCGGAGCAGCTCGAAGGTGCCGAGACGGATCATTCCCAGTCCTTGCCGGCACGGAGTGCCTCGAGGGCTGCGGCAAAGTCATCGGGATAGGGCGACTCGCAAAAGACGTCGGTGCCGTCGTGCAGCGTAAAGCCAAGCGACCTCGCATGCAGCGCCTGGCGACCGATGAGCTTGGAGTTGGCGACCTTCTTGCCAGCGTAGACCTGGTCGCCGAGGAGCGGTGCGTTCCGCTCGGAGAGGTGCACTCGAATCTGGTGCGTGCGGCCAGTTTCGAGGCGACACTCGACCAACGCGCAGCCGGACTGGAATCGCTCGAGCACTTTGTAGTGCGTGACCGCACGTTTGCCGGAGTCGACTCGGCCCGTAAACCGAATGCGATGGTTCGGGTCGCGGCCGTGGAGCGTCTCGATGGTCTCGGAATCGGGGAGGCTCGGGCCGTACACCAGCGCATGGTAGGCACGCTCGATGTCGTGGGCCTTGAACAGCGCGGCGAGGTGCCGGTGCGTGAGGTCGTCTTTCGACACGACGAGCGCGCCGGATGTGTCTTTGTCGATGCGGTGCACGATACCCGGCCGCCTCTCGCCGCCGACCGACGAGAGGTCGTCGAGTTGGAAGAGGAGGGCGTTGACGAGGGTGCCATCCGGGTGCCCGGGCGCCGGGTGGACGACCATGCCGGCCGGCTTGTCGACGACCGCGAGGTGTTCGTTCTCGAAGAGGATTGGCACTTCGAGGTCTTGTGGCTTCATGTCCGGGGTTCGCGGCGGCGCGAATCGCCACTCGACATCATCGTCCTCGCGCAGCTTGTAGCCGGCTTTGACGATTTCGCCATTTACGGTGACTTCGCCCGCGTCGAGCCGCTTTCGGACCTGAGAGCGCGTGAGCGGTGGGTCTTCGGCGTCGGCGAGGAAGACGTCCAGACGCACTTCGGCGTCGTCAGGCTCGATGAGCCATCGGAAGAGAACCGAGTTGTTGGAGGGAGATGCGATGGGAATGGTCCGCAAGGGCGGACGTGCTACCAGATGGGGCTATCGATGTGGCCCGTGTTCGCAAAGACGATGTCGATGAACGCCTTCTCGAGGATGTTCGTCTCGTTGAGAATCTCGTCGGAGACGTACGTCGCAAAGTGCGAGCGCGCCTCGTTCATGATGCCGCCAAGTTCCTCGAAGAGATTGTCGTTCTTGATACCGGCTTCAATCTTCTTCTGGATGTCCGGATAGATCGTCATATCCGAAGCGATCACGCGAGCCCGCTGTGCGGCTTTCTTGTGGTCGTTGATCTTGCTCATCGTCTCCTCGACGGCGCTGATTTGGAGGCTTTTCGCTACAGAAAAATTACCATATCAACCCTCGGCCAGAAAGCGAAAATATTGTTCGATAAGGGGTGCCGGTTCGATGTCGAAGATGCGCGCAATCTCGCGCAGGTAGCCGCGCAGATAGACGTCGCGCGGCAATACTTCGCGGTCTACATCTTCGATGGCTGCGAGGTACTTGATGCCGATGTGCGTGCGCAGCGAGAGCTCTTGAAGGCTCATGTTTCGATCTCGACGCAGCTTCTCGATGATTCGACCCGGCGAACCACTCGAGGCCACGGCGGCCGAGCGGCGAGGCTTCGAAGGCGCCTCCATCTCTTCCGTTGGTGGCACCTCGTCGATCTCGGGCGCCGGCCGCTTGGGCGAGGCGCTCGGCGCTGGCGAGGGCCTACGCACCGGCTCTTCGAGGCTCGGCAACGTGTGCGAATCCGAATTCAAGGTGAGCACGCTTCGGTACGTCTGCTCGAGCTTCTCGGCGATCTGTTCGCGTCGGCCCGGTGTCGAAAACACGAGCGAAAGTGACGCTTCGCGACGATAACCCTCCCAGATACGTCGCGTGTGCTGCCGAATCTCGTTGCGGCCCGTCTCCGGGTTCAGACCAACCTGAAGCGCCGGATGTACATCCGGACCGCGTGGCACCGGGCGAGGGTACTTCGCCTCGAAGAGCTCAATCTCGGTCAGGCGCCTCGCCATGGTCTCGATATCGGTCGAGAGTGCTTCCTCTCCTCGACTCTGCGCGGTCCCAGTTGCGCGGCGGTTGAAGAACCAGCGTCGGTCCTCGTAGTCCACCGACGCGATGAAGCGAGGGAACACGCCCACTTCTTCGTGTAGCGCGTGGCCGAGCACATAGCCGAGATCGCGCTCCGAACCTTCGCGAACGAAGTTCACCACGATGTACGGCTCGAAGAGCTCCAGCGTCTCGGAAACCACACGTCGAGAATCTGCGCTCGGGCTCGCGCGCAACAGTCCGTCGCGATTCATCTCGAGCCCCTGACTACGGAGGAGCTCGACAATCTCTTCGCCTACTTCGTACGCACCGGGGTGATAGCCGATGGCCTGGTAGATCGCGCCACGTGCGAACTGCGCCGATAGACTGATCGAAGCAGGCTCTGGAGACGCGACGATGATCGGGATGTCGGCGAAGATGAAGAGATTGAGCACGGAAGGGTCGTTTCCGGGCGGCAAGTCGAGGAAGACCCAGTCGAAGTCGAGCTCGGCGATCTGGTGGTAGAGCCAGGAGACGTCTGCCTTGGGGCGCACGAACGGATTCGGGCGGCCATAGGCCAGTGACGCGAGCCAGACGTTTCGGCTCGTCGTCTCTTGGATGTAGTCGGCGAGGTGTGCGCCTTCCTCGCCGAAGTTGGGGAGGTTGGCGAGGCCGGCCGGGAACGGGTCAGCGTGAAGTAGGGAGTGGAGCGTCGGGCAGGACCAAGAAGCATCGATGCAGAGGACGCGCTCGTTGTGTCTCGCCAGCGAACGGGCGACCTCGGCGGCGAGCGTGCTGCGACCGACACCACCTTTGCCGCCGCCGAAGGCAACGACACATGGGCGACTATCGTCGTATGGAAGTCCAAGCTTGTTCACGAAGGCTCCGTCCGTGGAGATGACGCTTGCGGGAATCTGCGTATCATGGCGCTCCCGCGACCGTTCCGGACTTGGCAATGTGCCGGTGTCGCGTTATGAAGACAAGAGACAAGATTCCTCCCTGTCGATAGCAACCGCCTTCCCCGTGCGAGTTTGAGGGCACCGGCGTGCCAAAAATCATTTACAGCGACCCTGATTCCGGCCAAGACGTCACCGTCGAGCTGAATCAAGACCTGCCAGAAATCACGATCGGCCGTAACCCGGGCAACATTGTCCGGGTGAACAACCCGTCTATCTCCCGTCGGCACGCCAAGCTCGTGCTCGAAGGGGGAGAGGTGACGCTCTACGACCTCGATTCGTCGAACGGTTCGTACGTGAACGGCAATCGAATCAAGAGCCAAGCGTTGGTCGACGGCGACCGCGTTCGCGTTGGCGAGTTTCCACTCGATTTCGTCGATCCGACCGACTCGGCCACGGCCGAAGTCAGTCCCGACATGATCGAATCGGTGCTGGAGCCCGTCGGAAACGGCACCGGCAACTCGGGCCCGCGTCAGACGCGCCTTGGCGGATTCCAAGCCGAAGAGATGGACGACGCACTCCCCTGGGATGCACCGGTCTCCGAGGACGCACCGACCCACGACGCGTTCAACCGCGGCGACGACCCGAGCGGGAATCACGCCTGGGGAGACACCGGCTCTGGTCCATTCGATGCGGGTTCGGAGAATCCGTACGAAATGCCTTCGTCGGATCCGGCGATGGCTTTCGGTCAGTCGCCTCAGGGCCAGGGGGGCTTCGGCCAGCCTCAGGGCCAGGGGGGCTTCGGTCAGCCTCAAGGGCAGCAAGGGCAAGGTGGCTTCGGTCAGCCGCAAGGGCAGGGCG
>CAYLMO010000021.1:9263-60913 GCA_964384605.1 uncultured Bradymonadales bacterium
CAGCCTCAAGGGCAGCAAGGGCAAGGTGGCTTCGGTCAGCCGCAAGGGCAGGGCGGCTTCGGTCAGCCTCAAGGGCAGGGTGGCTTCGGTCAGCCGCGAGGTCAGGGCGGCTTCGGCCAGCCTCAAGACGACCTCGCAGCGCTCGATGACGACCTCGATGACGATGCAGAAACCGGAATCGGCGACGCCGGGTACGCATTCCGACAGGCAGCCGCTTTTGCAGACGGCGCCGACGAGCTCCTGATCGATGACGACGACATTGAAGAGGTCGGCCTCGAGCAGCGCTCGAAGGGCGAAGACGACGTCGTTACGTACAACGCACCGCCCGAAGAGATTGCGCTCGGACTACGTGCGCTCGACCGCATGGGCAGCGACCCCGAGCAGCCGTACGAGGCGACCGTCGAAGACGACATCACTCGTTCGGCGTCACTCTACGGACCGGGTGGAAAAGACCCGAGCAAAGACTTCACCGAATTCGAACGTCGCATCGCCGAACTCACGGCCGAGCGAGACGAACTTCTGGACGTGCTTCAGAACCGGTCGGCCGACGCGGGCGGCGCAGCCTCGACGCAGATCGATCGGCTGCGGTCCGAACGAGACCGCCTGATCGATGAGCGTCGCTCCACGAAACGCCAGCTCGACGAGGCGCAGCAGAAGCTCGCCGAAGCACCGGCGCCCGAGGAAGTTGCCGCACTTCGAACCGAACTCGCGGACGCGCTCGCTGCGCGCGACTCGGTACAAGAGGCGCTCGACACCGCCCGGGTCGAACTCGAAGCAACATCGCAAGACCAATCCGGCCTCTCGGAGCGTCTCGAAGACGCGCTCGAAGAGATCAATCGTCTGCAGGGTGAGCTGGAAGCGCAGAACGACGCGCACACCGATCTGGTGACGTCGAAAGAGGTGCTCGGAAGCGAACTCGACCAGATGAACGCGAACGTCGCGGCTGCAGAAGCTCGCGCAAAAGAGGCGGAGGACCGCGTCGAGGCTCTCGAGTCTCAGCTCGAACATCTGCGGTCTACTTCGACCGAAGCGCAGGGCGACGTCGCCGAGAAGATGGCGGAGATCGACACCCTCAAGAAGCGGCTCGCCGAAGCCGAACAGGAGCTCGACGACGGTGAAGTTCGCATGCAAGACCTGCGTGAACTCCTTCAGGCCGAACAGAGCGAAAAGGAAGCTACCGCACAGAAGCTCGCAGAAGTTCAGGCCGAGCTCGATTCGCGTCCGAAATCGGACGACGTCGAAGAGATTCAAGAAGAGGTCAACGCGCTACGTTCGGAGCTCGAATCGGCGCTCGCCAAGCTGGCGACCGTCGAAGGAGAGCGCGATCAGCTCAAGATCGATCTCAGCGACACCATGGCTGCGCTCGACGAAGCTCAAGCCAAGTACGACAAGGTCGGTGCGGAGTTCGATTCCGTCGTGCGCGAACGCGACACGCTCAAGCAAGAGAAGGGCGCGTTCGCTCGCGAGACCGACTACCTCCAGGTGGAACGCCGGCAGCTCGTCGACGAACTCGACGACGTAAAGAAGAAGCTCAAGGCTTCGGAGAAGGACGCCAAGAAGAAGAAGCAGATCTTCGGCGACCTCTCGAAAGACCTGCGCAAGCTCGTCAAAGAGAACGAGAAGCTTGAGGAGGAACTCGACACGCTGCGCGCCAGCCTGCTCGACGCTCCAAATGCCGACGACCTCGCGACCCTCGAGACTCGCGTCGAGGAACTCGAAGCGGAGCTCGAAGCCAAGGGTAAGGCCGTGAAGGAGCTCGAATCCGACTCCTCAGACCTCACGCGGGAACTCGGAAAGCTCTCCGAAGAGCGAGACGAACTCGCGACGAAGCTCGAAGCCGCCAATGAAGAGATCGTTCAGCTCCAGGAGGCCTCGGCCGAAGGAGCCGATGCGGCCGAGAAGCTCGCCGAACTTCGCAAAGAGAAGGAAGAGCTTTCGGAGCGAGCAGAAGCGGCCGAATCCAAGGTCGAAGAACTCGAAGGAAAGCTCGAGGAAGCCGAAAGTTCGACCGAAGAGAGCGCCAGCGCGCTGGGCGAGAAAGACACGCAGATCGAAGAGCTCGAGGCGAAGGTCAAAGAGCTCGAAGAAGCGGTCGAGGCCGGTGACCCCGACGCGGCGAAGAAGGTCGAAGAGCTCGAACAGAAGCTCGCCGAGGCCGAGGAGACGCTCGCGGAGATTATCCTCGAGAAGGACAAGCTCGAAGACGAGCTCCGCAAGAAGTAGGTGTGCGCCACGAGCTCCGGAGCCCTACCGGCTCCCGAGCTCTGCGACTACGGCGAGGTGGTCGGACCGGTCACCGGTATCGACGACGGTCGCCGACTTCCACTCGCCAAACGAACTCCAGATCCAGTCGATGCGATGTTCGGGCGCTGATGCCGGAAACGTCGGGTCTTCGGCCGGTGCAGGTGTCGCGATGCCGCTCAGCCGCCGCATCCATGCGGTTTTTAGTGCCGACTCGTTCAGGTCCCCCATCAAGACGAATTGCTCGGACTCCATCAGGAGGTCGACGAGCGCATCGCCCTGGAGCGGTCGGTCGCCGACATGGGAGAGATGCGTGGTCGCCAGGTCGAACGACGTCGCGCCCTCATGAATCGTGGTGAACAGCGCCGTGCGGGGCTCGTCGGACGAGCGAGGTAGCCGGACGATGCGAGGCTGCTCGAGCGGATACTTGCTGAGAATGGCGTGGCCGTATTGCGCCGGAGGGAACCACGAGAGGGACGGCACGAAGAAGTGGTGGTCATAGCCGGCGAGCTGGGCCAATCGCGCGGTCGTGTCGCCCCGAGGCCCCATCACCCAACGGCGCCCGACCTCTTGGAGCGCGACGATGTCGGCATCCTGGGCGCAAAGGGCTTCGGCGATGGGCTCGAGCCCTTCCTGAATCCCGAGACGAATGTTCCAGGTCATGAACTTCATCGTCACCCTTTGGGCAGCACGACGCGGAACGTGGTGCCCGAATCGGTCGAGTCGACCTCGATGCGGCCGCGGTGCTCCTCGATGATCTGCTGCGTCATGGCGAGGCCGAGGCCGGTGCCGCTCTTCTTGGTAGTGAAGAAGGGTTCGAACAGCCGTTGAAGATGTTCTTCGGAGATGCCGTCGCCGGCGTCGCGAATCGAAAGTTCGACCGTGTCGCCTGCGTCGCGCAAGGCGACGAGGACCTCGGAGCCCGCCGGGCTCGCTTCGACGGCGTTCTTCACCAGGTTGAGCACGGCCTGTCGAATCTGATGGCTGTCGAACGCCAACACGACCGGTTCGTCAGGAAGGTCGAGCGCGACTTCGACGTCTAGTTGTCCCCATTCCCAAACGTGAAAGTCGACGAGGCTCTGCAAGAGGTCGCCGAGGTTTGCCGGCTCCATGTCGGGGGAGGGGAGGCGAGCGTAGACGAGGTACTCCTCGGTGATGTCGCGCAGGCGGTCGACTTCGTCGGTGATGGTCGTCAGCAGTGCGCTGGTCTCGTTCTTATCGGCCGGTGCGTCGTCCATGAGCGCGTCTTGGAGCATCTCGGCGTTCAGGTTGATGCTCGAGAGTGGATTGCGGAGCTCGTGCGTGATGAGTGACGTCATGCGGCCGATGGCGGCCAGTCGCTCGGATTTGAGCAGTTTGTCGTGTTGTTCGCGAAGCTCGGCGTCACGCTCGGCGAGCGAGACGGCCATGGAGTTGAATTCTTCGGTGAGCGTGGCGATTTCGTCGCGGCCGAGGCGTGGCTCGGGGATGTCGATGGGGCGGTAGTCTCCGGCGCCAATGCGTTTGGCCGCCTCGCTGAGCGCTGAGAGCGGCCGAATCGTGATGAGGACGACGAGCAGGAGCAGCACCGCGATGCCGAGTGCGCCGCCACTGGCCGCAGTGAGCGCCCAGAGCGACTGCCGCTCCTGTTCGGACGCGCGGGCAAGCGCAAGGTCAGTCGCGCCGCGTAGGTCGCTCCGCAGTACGTTGAGCCGCTCATCGAGGCGACGGGCGCGGTCGCGCAGGTCGCGCTGGCGCTCGATGATTCGCTCGTCGTCGGCCGGGGCCTCGGAGTCCAAGACGAGCGACGTGAACGCTTCGGAAGCCTCGGCGAACTCGCGGATGTCCTCGGCGAGCTGTGCGACGCGGTCCGGGGTGTTGGCAATCGACTCCATCTGCGAGCCGATGAGTGTGTCGAATGGTGCGACGCTCGCGATGTCGGTGGCGCGCTCCATCTTGGAGCCGAACCGGTCGGTCATGCTGGGGGCGAGCCGTGTCACCTGGAGCGTGCGGCGCAAGACGAGCGGGTCCTTCTCGTTGAGCACGAGAGAGAAGCTCTTGAGGTCCGTTTGAACGTCGCTGAGGATGAGCGAGAGGGGCACGACCGAGCGATTGATGGTCTGGATTCGCCCGTAGGTCGCCTGCGTTCGGTAGATCCCGAAGATGAGCACCGCCGCGAAAATCACGATGACGCCCGTGAACGCGACGAAAATCTTGGTGGCAATGCTCAGACGCATGGGTTTTGTCGGCTCGTGCTGCGGCGAAGCGAAACGTTAGCATGAAGACGAGAGATGTGCTTCATTTTCCTACATCGGTTGACGTTGAATGGGCCTCCGTGATAGATCGTCGCGCCTTTTGACAGTTGATCCCGCCCGGCGAATTTGTTGGGCCGACGGCCATTGCCGGGCGCTGACGAGGTTGGATTTATGATGCGCATTGGAATTGGCTGCAAGGCCAACGTGTGGATGCTGATCGCCGCGCTCGTCGCGACGATGTGGGCGAGCTCAGCGCTCGCTCAGAACGGTCCGTCTGGGCCGAAGCCGAAAGTCTTGATGTTGCCAACCCAGGGGGTTCAGGACGCGATTACGCCGATCGTCCCCGAGCGAATTGGTGAACTCTCGCGGAAGGCGGTTCGTGACGAGGGACGCATCACCCTCATGCCGACCTACGAAGAGATTCAGAAGCAGCTGAGCGCCCAGGGACAGTCCTCGGCAGCGGTTGCACAAGCCCAAGAGCTCTACGTCTCCGGCATCGGTCTGTTGACCGCCGGCGAGGACAAGAAGGCGGTCGAGACCTTCCAGCGCGCCGTCGAGCTGATGGAGCAGAACCTGGTCGACCTGAGCGATTTCGCGCTTCTCTCGGATACGCTCGTCAACCTCGCGCTCGCGTACCACAACGCCGAGTTCGACATCGACGCTCGAAAGACGATGAAGGCGTATGCGCACGTGAAACAAGATACCGCGCTCGACGCCGAAAAGTACCCGAAAGACCTCATCGAAATTTACCGTGACGAAGTGAAAAAGATTGTGAAGGGCGGTCCTGGCCGACTCACCATCACGTCTTCAGTCGAAGGGGCCACGGTGTTCATCGACGGAGTCGAGAAGGGCGCGACGCCACTCGAGGTCGATGACGTCGGGTTCGGCGAGCACTACTTGGTCGTGAAGCACCCGACGGCGGGCACCTGGACCGAGAAGATTCGTGTCCGCGGCCGCAAAAAGAAGCAGACGTTCGAGGCAAAACTCGCTGGGGCCGGCACCGCACCGTCGAAGGAGAAGACAGACGAGGGCGGGTACTACAAAGACCTGCTGACGGCGCTTTCGGTCGGGCGATTCACCGCCGAAGACCTTCAGCCGTACTTCGGCGAACTGACCACGCAGACCGGCGCGGAGTACGTCGCCTGGATGCTCATGTACAAGAAGGGGGGCGAGTACGTCGCCGCTCCGTTCGTCTACCGCACGTCGGATCAGCGATTCATTCGCACCGAAGAAGTGACGTTCAATATCGAGCTCTCAAACCTGCGCGTCGGAGTGGCAGCCATCGCCACGGAGATCGTCGATGGCGTGCTTCAGATGCCAGAAGGTGACGTTTTCACCGAGGTCGAATTGGTCGAGGCTCGTGACCCGGTGGTGGTCGCAAAGGCGAATCCAACGACGGGCTCCGGTACCGCGGCTGCCGCAGGAACCGGCACGGCCGGCGCCTCGGCCTACAAGTCGGGCTCACCGATTCAAACACCTCCAGACGCTCCGCCTTCGGAAGGGACGTCGACGTGGACGTACGTTGCCTACGGCGGCGCGGTCCTCGCAGCTGGCGCGCTCATCGCGGGCGGCATCCTTCTCTTCGCTGACGGCGATTCCACCGCCCCTGGCTTCAACACGGAGGTGTCGTGGTGAAGACCATCAATCGATTCCTTGCTCTTTCGTTCCTCGCCCTGTGCGTCTCGTGCGGCGGCGATGACAACCCACCCACACTCTCGGTCGATATCTTCGGATACGGACCCGACTTCGACGGAACTGTCGGTTTCGTTTCGGGTCTGCCGGAGTTCGAAGACGCGACCGAGGTTCAGATCTCAGTCACGCAGCCGTTTCAAAAGCGCGTTCTGAGCTCCGAGCGATTCTCGATCGCAGATCGCAACGCGAGCCTTCCAGAAGTCGCATACGGCGAGAATCTCCGGATGGAGATGGAGATCTTGAACTCCACCGGTCAGGCGATTGCGTGGGGCGGCTCGCCGCTCTTCGACTTCGAGCCTGGTCTGGACCAACGCACGTTCCGCGTGCAGGTCGGCCCGGTCAATGGCTTCTCGCCAGTTGGTTCGGTCGTGGTCGACCGTGAGACGCAGCTGCGCAAGTTCGCCCAGAGCCGTTTCGATTATCGTGCGACCGCGGAGACGTGGCTCGGCCGCGCTGGACACGTTTCGGCGAAGCTCTCCGACGGTCGCGTGCTCATCGCGGGTGGCGGGCAGTTCGTGCCTGGCTCCATTCCATCGGCTGCCCCGGCGTTCGACAAGGTCTACAACGACATTCAGATCTTCGACCCGGAGACCGGCTACTTCACCGACCTCTCGCTCGACGAAGCGGCGGAGATCACCGGTCAGACCGGTCGTGACGAGCTCATCACGGGCGTCGTCCACGCGGAGATCACGCCAGTCGGCAACGACAAGTTCGTCCTCACCGGCGGATTCACGCTGCGCGACGACGGCATGGTCGTGCCTTCGAACAGCATTCAGATCATCGACCTCGAAGCCGAACCCGGCGTTCGAGTGCAGCGATTGGCAGACAGCGCCGGTACCAGCAAGGTCCTGCGCAACCCACGCGCGTTCCACACGGCAACCTACCGCCCCGGTAGCAACAACATCGTCGTCGCTGGCGGAATGGGCGCGATGGGCGAGACGGACATCCTGAACTCGGTGGAGGTCATCAACTTGGACTCCGGCGAGGTTACCCCTGCGCCAGATATGGCTCAGCGACGCGCCGAGCACACCGCCGTGTTGATGGGCGACACGACCACCATCTGGATTGTCGGAGGGCGAAACGCCACCCAGGTGCACGCTTCCAGCGAGATTGTGACGTTCGAGGGTTCTACGCCGAGCATCGCGGACGGACCTCGCATGCAGGTGGGCCGCTTTGGTCACGCTGCGACCCGACTTTCGCCAGGTAACGGCAATCTGCTGTTCGTCGTCGGTGGATTTACCACCCTCGAAGGCGATCCGACGGGGCGCTACGAAGTGAGCACGATTCAACGCGAGACGTTCCAGGGAACGCCGTCGTGGTCGATGACCGTGCCCCGCGGGCGCGCGACGATTCACGAGCTTCCCGTTTCGAACGATATTGTCGTCGTAGGTGGCGCTGACTCGGCAGGCAGTCGATTGACCAACGCCGACCGACTCTCGTTCCAGAGTCTCGAATCTGATCCGCCTTACTCCGCGGCCGCTTCGGCAGACGGCCTTCGGTCGCGCTACCTCGGGACCACCGAACTGCTCGGGTCGGGTCACGTCCTGATCGTGGGCGGAGTTGGAGTGCAGCAGGGGAGCGTGACTGCGCTCGACTCGGCGGACTACTACACGCCATTCGATCCAGTGAGCCCTCCGCCGTCTGGAGACGTCGTCAATATTGAGTAAGCGGGCGCGTGCTTGACTTGCGCGAGCCCCACCGATAAACCTGCGCGCCTCTAACGGGCGTCGCCCCCAATGAATGATTGAGGAGTTGGAAATGGCTGAAGAGAACGAAAACGTCGAGACCGAAGCAGCAGCTGCTCCGGCAGAAGAGAAGAAGCCTTCGGGTCAGAAGATCATGTGCTTCGTTTCGAAGCAGATGGTGCCGCTCGAGGAGACCGTCGAGATTGAGTACGCACCTCGCAAGAAGGTTCGCGTGCTTCCGAAGTACATCAAGTTCGGCGACGAAGCTTCGGCATAAGTTCGCAAGATTGACGAGATGAGGCCGCCCGGTTGGGCGGCCTTTTTTCGTTCTTGGACCCGGGCTGGCGGGGTCTTCAACTCGCCCCGAGGCCTCGCATCCCACCCACTGGGAATTTCATCCCACTTTGATCCACCGACCCTCGACGGATCCCCGTCGCGCGGATCGGCTTCGATCTGGCCTGATCTCATAAGTTATTGATTTTAAATATGAAGTGTTCCGCGGTGTGCCACGGTGGGATGCAGTGCCGTGCAGTGTCGTACAACCACCGAATGTTTCTTGACCAACCTAGTTATCCAGAATAAGGTGACCTCAAGTGGGACAAATTCCCATAGAGTGGGTCGGGGTGGTGACACCTCCGCCGTCAGGACTCAAGGAAGAGTCTGGCGTCACAATGAATCGCACGGATGCGATCTCGGTCGGTGGCACGAGCCTCCGGTGGACAGGACGAAATGTTCCGAGGTCAATACGAGCACACGATGGACGCAAAGGGGCGCATCAGCCTCCCGGCGCGCTTTCGAGAAGTGCTCTCGGACCTCGACGCCACAGGAGAAGCCTCAGATCGAGTCATTTTGACGCGTTCTTTTACGAAGTGTCTGGCGCTCTACCCGCTCGATAAGTGGTTGAACTTTGAAGAAAAGGTGCGGGCACTACCGCAGTTCGACCCAGGCGTGCAGCAGCTCAAGCGCGTGTACATCGCTGGCGCCACAGAGTGTCAGCTCGACAGCCACGGACGGTTGTTGATTCCGCAGTCGATGCGGGAGTTTGCAGCGTTTGAACGAGAATGCGTTTGGGTTGGTCAGCTCGACACGATCGAGCTTTGGTCCCAGAAGCGATGGGACGCTGCGATGGACGAAGCACTGCAGGATCCGAAAGGACTCGCCGAAGCCATGGCATCGCTGGGTCTCTAGGTTCGACGGCTCAAGGATGAGCCTTCTCTCGTGCAAGCGAGAGAGTATCGACTCACGGACGAGTCGGGTCAGGAGTTCCTTCAAGGAAGAAGGGCCGCGTGAAAACAAGCGCGGCTGCCCAAGGATGGGCACCTTCACCCCCCTGGAACAACCCAACCGATCTCGTCGTTGCACCGGCGGCTTTAGGTACGAGCGCAATGACCGAGACCTCCAACAGCACGGAACCGATGGCGTACGCGACCGCGTATCACGCCCCCGTGCTCGTGCGGGAGGTTCTCGAAGCGCTCGAGGTGCGGCCAGGTGGCGTGTGGCTCGACGGAACGCTTGGTGGGGGAGGGCACACGCAAGCGATTTTGGACGCGACCGCTCCCGACGGTCGGGTCTTCAGCATCGACCGGGACCCTGAAGCAATTGAGACGGCACGTGCCCGCCTCGCCGAGTACGGCGAGCGTTGGACACCGCTGCACGGCAACTACCGCGACGCTCGGGCGCTGCTCGACGAGGTCGGCATAGAGAAAGTCGACGGTTGGCTCGTCGACGCGGGCGTCTCGTCGCACCAGCTCGACGATGCGAGCCGGGGCTTCTCGTTTCGCGAAGCAGGACCGCTCGACATGCGCATGGGCGACGATGGTCCGACCGCGAAGGAATGGCTCGACTCGGTCGACGCCGACGAGCTCGGCCGCGTCATCGCCGACTACGGCGAGATGAAGGGATCGTTTCGAGTCGCGCGCGCCATCATCGCGGCCCGCGACGCCGGCGAGCTGAGCACCACGGCGGATCTGGCCGCAGTCGTTTCTGACTCCGCACCCAAAGGGCGCGAGATGTCGATTCACCCGGCCACGCTGGTATTTCAGGCGATTCGAATCGCCGTGAACGACGAATTGACCGGCCTCGAAGAAGCGGTCGCATCGATTCCGGAGGTCGTGAAGCCCAACGGGCGCGCGGTCTTTATTAGTTTTCATTCTCTCGAGGACCGCATCGTGAAGCTGGGCATGCGCGACCTCGAAAACGACTGTGTGTGCCCCCCGGGGCTGCCGCAGTGCATGTGTGACGAAGTACAGCAGATTCAAACGCTCCACCGAAAGCCGGTGACGGCGAGCGACGACGAATTGGAAGAGAATCCGCGTGCGCGCAGCGCGAAGCTGCGCGCAGCAAAGGTCTTGGAGGTAGACTGATGGAAGCCACGGAGGCGAAGTTGAAGAAGCATCTGGTTGCAGGGTCCAAGGACGTGATCCGAGTCGGAAGTGTCGTTGCGGTGGCTACCGCGCTGACGTGCATTCTCATGTTCCACGTGTGGAACCAGTATCAGATTACGCATCTCGGCTATCGAATCGCCGAAGTGACGCATGAACACCGCGAGCTGCTCGAAGAGAACAAGAAGCTGAGCATCGAAGCCGCGATTCAAGGGCGTTCGGAGCGCATCACGGGTGTGGCGCGCGAGCAGTTTGGTCTGCAGCCGCTCCAGCCTCAGCAGGTTCGTTCGATTCCCCTCGAGGCGCTCCAAGGCGTTGCCGCGGTGGAAACCGACACGCTCCACTCGACGGAACATGCCTCCCTCGGGTACTAATGTCGTACCCGCTTGGCGCGAGGTGATGCGCCTACGCCCTGCGGTTGGTTGAACGAGTTCCAAGGATGGAACTCCACAACGAGGAGCCAGGGCATGGCTGACGCATCGAAAGACGAACGCAATTTCTGGGTCCATATCCGGATGGGCGTCGTCGCCGCCATCTTCATGGCGATGTTCACCGCCGTCGTGGTGCGGGTCTACTACCTCCAGACCGTCCAGGGCGCCGACCTACTCGAAAAAGCTGACGTACAGTCGCACCGAAAGCTGAAGCTCAAAGCCAAGCGCGGTTCGATTGTCGATCGCAACGGCGTCGAGCTCGCGGTCAGCGTCGAGGCACCGAGCATTGCTGCTCGTCCTCGACTGATCCCCGACATGAAGGCCACGGTTGCGGGTCTCGCGCCCCTGCTCGAGATGTCCCCGACAGTCCTCGAGCAGAAGCTCAATCCGAAGAAGAATTTCGTGTGGCTGCGCCGGCAGACGACTCCCGAAGTCGCAGAAGCGATCGACGCGCTCGATATTCGCGGCGTCGAGATTCACGTCGAGAGCAAGCGGTTCTACCCGCTCAAAGAGCGCGCTGGTCAGCTCATCGGGTTCACCAACATCGACGGCAATGGCCTCGAAGGCCTCGAGCGAGCGTTTGACTCGCAGCTCGCCGGTGGCGAGTTCGAGATCGAGGGCATGCGCGATGCGCGCGGCCGGACCTTGCTCACCGAGGCGACTCCAGAGTTCCGTCGCTTCGAAGGCAATTCGGTCGTCCTCACCATCGACGAACGCCTGCAGCGCGTCGCCGAAGAGGCGCTGTTTCATCAGGTCGAGAAACACGAGGCCAAAGGCGGCTACATCGCGGTCCTCGACGTGAAGACCGGCGACGTGCTCGCCATGGCCAACACGCCGCAGTTCGACCCGAATCACTTCTCGAAGCACACCGCTGCCGAGTGGCGTCTGCGCACGGTGACCGACACGTTCGAGCCCGGCTCGACGTTCAAGCCGTTCGTTCTCGCGGGCGCGCTCCAAGAGGGGACGGTGCGGCTCGATACGCCGATCGATTGCGAGAATGGACGCATCAAGATCGGCAAGTACACGATTCGCGACAGTCACCCGGAGCAGATTCTGTCGGCCGCCGAGGTCATCAAAGAATCGAGCAACATCGGCGCATACAAGATTGCGCAATCGATGGGACGAGATCGCTTCTACGATTACATCAAAGGGTTTGGCTTTGGGCGCGCGACCGGCGTTGGTCTGCGCGGCGAACAGCCCGGCCTGGTGTGGCCGCCCGACCGTTGGGCCGAGGTTTCCTTCGCGAACATCGCCTTCGGACAAGGGTTGACGTCGACGCCGCTTCAGGTCGCAGTTGCGACGGGCGCCATCGCGAACGGCGGCATGCTCATGAAGCCCCGCATCATCAAAGAGATTCGAGACAAAGACGGAAACGTGATCGAGGAGACACAGCCGACGCTCGTACGTCAGGTCGTATCCCCGGAAGTCGCCGAGCAAACTGCGTGGGCAATGTCCCTCGTCACCCGCGAGGGTGGCACCGCAACCAAAGCTGCGATGGACCATTTCACCGTCGCTGGAAAGACGGGCACCGCACAGAAAGTGAATCCCGAAACTCGTCGCTACGACCCCGACATGTGGGTGGGTTCGTTCGTTGGCTTCGTACCTGCGGAGCGCCCCGAGATTGTCGCGATCGTGATGATCGACGAGCCGAAAGGCACCCGCTACGGCGGTGTCGTCGCTGCACCTGCGTTCAAAAAGGTCGCCACCGAAGCGATGGCGATTCGCGGGGTTCGCGTTTCGAAAGAGGACCGATTCGAGTTTTACGACGAACAGGCGATGGCCGCGGCAGAACGGGCGCTCATCGACGCCGAGAAGCCCAAGCAGCTCGAACTGCCTGCGATGAAACTGCCCCCGTTGCCCGAGGCTGTC
The DNA here is from genome assembly GCA_964384605.1 of uncultured Bradymonadales bacterium. Lineage (GTDB taxonomy): Bacteria > Myxococcota_A > Bradymonadia > Bradymonadales > Bradymonadaceae > CAYLMO01. The sequence continues at coordinate 21,797 of CAYLMO010000021.1, forward strand.
GCCGAAGGTGGTCTGCCCGACTTCCGCGGCCTTTCGCTGCGGGAAGCAATTCAACAGTCGCGTCGGTTTGGAATCTTGCCGAGCGTCGAAGGGTGGGGGCGAGTGGTCGGGCAAGAGCCGGCCCCCGGAACCCCCACCGACGGGCTCGATTCGATTGAACTCACCCTCTCACCGGCAACACGCCAGTCGCTCATGGCCGAAGAGCCATCCACTGGCACGTCGCGCTGAGGATTTCGCAATGAAGCTGTCCGAACTCGTCCGCCGCGCCCGTCTCACCGACGCGTTGTCGGCCGACGGAGACCCGGAGATCGAAAGGGTGACCTTCGACTCGCGAGAGGCGAGAGGAGGCACGCTTTTCGTTGCTCTGCGGGGGGCTCGCTTCGATGGCCACGATTTCGTACCGGGAGCGATCGCCGCCGGAGCTAGCGCGGTCATGGTCGATCACGAATGGAACGGCGCGTCCGAACTGCCGACGATTCGCGTACCCGACACTCGAGCCGCACTCGCCGACGTCGCGACTGCATTCTTCCGCAACCCAGCGAGTGAGCTGCGCGTCGCGGGCATCACCGGTACGAACGGTAAGACGACGACCTCGTTCATCCTCGAAGCAATCGTGGGGCCGACGCGGCCTGTCGGCGTGCTCGGAACCGTGAACTACCGCTGGCTCGGGCACAGTGAACCCGCGCCGAACACGACTCCGGAGAATCTCGTCGCGCAGCGGCTGCTGCGCGCGATGCGTGACGACGAGGTCGAGGTCGCGGTGATGGAGGTCTCCAGCCACGGATTGGCGACTTCTCGAGTCGACGGGCTCCACTTCGACGTCGTGCTGTTCACGAACTTCAGTCAGGACCATCTCGACTTTCACGAGAGCATGGAGGACTACCTCGAGGCGAAGCTTCGGCTGTTCGGCCCGGTGCTCGAATCCTCGATCTCCGCGGGCAAAGCGCCGGTCGCCGTCGTGAATCTCGATGATGCGGTGGGGCACGCGTTCGCCTCGAAAGCTGCGGCCGCGGGCGCCAGAGTCGTGACGTACGGTTGCGAGGGCGAGCCGTCCTGGCGCGTCGAGAACATTCAGTCGTCACTCGCTGGTTCGTCGTTCGACCTGACCAACGGAGCGCAAACATCCTCTTGGACCACCGGGCTCATCGGCGAGTTCAACGTCGCGAACGCGGTCGGGAGCATCCTTGCCGCGCGTGCGCTGGGCCTGTCGGACGACGAGATAGCGCCTGGTCTTGCGAAGCTCACGGGCGTGCCTGGCCGTCTTCAACGCGTGGGAGAGCGGGCGTTCGTAGATTACGCGCACACGCCCGACGCGCTCGAGGTCGTGCTCCAGACGCTGCGACGAGTGCTCCCGGGAGGCGGGCGCATCGTCACCCTCGTCGGGGCAGGAGGCGATCGCGACCGCGCAAAGCGCCCCCTCATGGGCGCTGCTGCGGCACGGCACTCCGACCACGTCATCGTGACCAATGACAATCCACGCACCGAAGATCCAGCATCCATCGCCGCGGCGATCGTCGAAGGGATTTCGCTTCCGGAGGCCGACTCACCTGCGCGTGACGGCTATCAGGTCGTTTTGAATCGCCGCGAGGCCATCAGGCTCGCGATTGCTGAGACCGCGCCCACCGATGTGGTTTTGGTCGCGGGCAAGGGCCACGAGAACTACCAGGAGATCGAAGGGCAGCGACTGCCGTTCGATGATGCGGTCGAGCTGCGCCGCGCCTTGGAGGCGACATGAACTTACGAATCGCATCGTGGTCGGCTGCTCGAGTCGCCGCGGCGGTCGGGGGGACGTGGCGCGGAGGTGAGGCGCAAGTGGCGCGAGTCGAGACAGATACACGGCGCGACCTGAGCGACGGTCTCTTTGTGGCGCTTCGCGGCGAGCGCTTCGACGGTCACGACTTCCTCGAAACCGCACGAGATGCCGGAGCCAGCGCGGCGCTCGTCGAGTCGTTCGACGGCGCCGTGGGCCTGCCGCAGCTCGTCGTCGACGACACGCTCGTCGCGCTCCAACGGCTCGGGAACGCCGTGTTCCGCGACGCCGTGGACAACGGCGTGCACACGGTCTCGCTCACCGGTTCGAACGGCAAGACGACCACGAAGGAGTTCCTGGCGGCGCTCTTCCGGACGATCGGCCCAACGCATCACACGCCAGGTAACTTCAACAATCATATCGGCGTGCCACTGACGCTGTGCGCCATTCCGGCAGAGGCCGAGTTCGTCGTGATCGAGATGGGCGCCAACGACTTTGGGGACATTCGTGAACTCACGGAGTTGGCGCCGGCGCATCAGCGAGTGCTGGTCTCGATTGGCGCGGCTCACCTGGAGAAATTGGGCGATCTGGACGGTGTGCGGCGAGTGAAGTCGGAGATTTTCGAGTTCTCTGGTCCGTCGACAGTCGCAGTGATTCCCGAAGCACATCGCGACGGATTGCTTCTGGAGCAGTTCGAAGGGCGGCAGTACCTGGTGGGCGGGCCTGGTTGTGACATGCAGTTCGAGGTTGATCACGAAGGCGCAGTGCGGCTCGAGTGGGGCGGTTCGACGGCCTCGCTGCCAAACCCGTACCCCGGCTATCACAACGCTTCGAACCTCGCGCTCGCCGCAGCGACACTCGTTTCGGGAGGGTTCGCGCTCGATGAGGCCGCGGCCGCCGAGGAGCTTCGGTCGCTCGTGCTGCCTGGCGGCCGATTGCGACGGGAGAAGGTCGGCGACGTGACGTTCATCGACGATGCCTACAACGCAAATCCCACGAGTGCGCTTGCATCCTGGGGCGCGTTCCTCGAAATAGCTGAGCGTGAGCTGCGGGTTGACGAAAAGCACCGCGTTGGCGTGCTCGGAGAGATGTTCGAGCTTGGAGAAGACGCCGAATCGATGCATGCCCAGACCGCAGAAGCGATGGCCGTTCGCGGGGGAGCATCGACGTTCATTTGGGTGGGGCCGTTCGCTGAAGCGATGAAGCGAGCAGCTAGCAAACATGCGGGTGAGCACCACGCTGCTGAGACCGTGGAAGCCGCCGCGAAGCTTATCCCGTCGACCGGCCTCGTCTTCTTGAAGGCGAGCCGGGGACAACGACTCGAACAGATCATCGACCTCGTGAGGTCATCGTGATCACCTCAGATTCGCATGCCGCATAGGTGACGACTCATGCTTTTCGAACTGTTCTTCTGGCTCAAAGACTCGATCGGCGCGTTCAACGTGTTCCGGTACGTGTCGTTCCGAATCATCGCGTCGATGATTTCGGCGCTTCTCATCACGTTGTTGCTCTACCCGTGGTTCATTCGCCGTCTGCAGAGTCAGCAGATTGGGCAGGTGATTCGGGATGACGGGCCCGAGTCGCACTTCAGCAAGGCGGGAACGCCGACGATGGGCGGCGTGCTCATCTTGTTCGCAGTCGTGATTTCGACCGTCCTCTGGAGCGACCTCACCAACCGATACGTGTGGACCATCCTCGCCGCGACCATTGGATTCGGGGTTGTCGGCTTCATCGACGACTTCATGAAGCTGCAGGGGAAGTCGAGCGCGGGGCTCTCGGGCAAGATTCGGCTGCTGATCGAGTTCGGGCTGGGCGCGGCGCTCATGGCCTTCGTGTACGGGGAAGTGGCCGTTGCGGAGACGGGCGGAATTCTGTCGGCGCTCACCTACACGACCGACCTCTATCTGCCATTCGTGTCGGTCGACAAGTTTAGCCTCTCGATTCCGCTGTGGGCCTATGTGCCGTTTGCGCTCGTCATCATCGTGGGTACCGGCAATGCGGTGAACCTCACAGACGGCCTAGACGGTCTCGCCATCGGCCCGGTCGTGCTCGCGGCGGGGACTTTCCTCGTGCTCGCGTACGCATCGGCGACGGTGCTGAGCTACGAGGTGATGGTCGATGGAAACGCGGTCATCCAGTCGTTCGACCTCGCGAGCTACCTGAAGATTCCGAAGACACCCGGTGTGCAGGAGCTCGCCATCTTCTGTGCGGCTATCATCGGGGCTGGCATTGGATTCCTCTGGTACAACACGTTCCCGGCTCAGATCTTCATGGGCGACGTCGGCTCGCTGTCGCTCGGTGGCGCGCTCGGAACGCTCGCCGTGGTGACGAAGCACGAGCTTCTGTCGGCCATCGTGTTCGGACTCTTCCTCACGGAAGCGGTCAGCGTGATTACGCAGACGTTGAGCTACAAACTGACCGGAAAACGTGTGTTTCGGATGGCGCCGATTCACCACCATTACGAGATGAAGGGTTGGCCCGAACCCAAGATTATCGTAAGATTTTGGATCATAAGCTTCTTCCTCTGTCTCATCGCGCTGGCTTCGCTGAAGCTGCGATAGAAACTGGCGATCAAGGATGATCGCACGAGACCAGAGACGATAGGCGCTTAGGCCACGGAGGGCCGTATGAGCACCGATATCCTCTCATCGATTACGACACAGACTCGTCTTCGCCTCGCTCGTCGTGGCGAGGGTGACCCGTGGGACCTCACGCTGCTCATCGTGGTCATCGCGCTGGTGGCGTTCGGCCTGACGATGCTCTACTCGGCGAGTGCGGTGATGGCCGCGCAGAAGCTGGGCGACCACCTGTATCTGGTGAAGTCGCAGCTCGTGAAAGTCGTGCTTGGCATCGTGATGATGATCGGCGCGCTGCGACTCGACTATCGGTGGTACCAGCGGCTCATCTACCCGATCTTGGGCGTATCGGTACTGATGCTAATACTCGTGCTCATTCCGGGCATTGGAGTGGTTCAGAACGGTGCTCGTCGGTGGTTCTCGGTGGCAGGATTCTCGTTCCAGCCGGCCGAGGTCGTGAAGATCACCATCGTGATGTACCTCGCGTACTCGGTGTCGAAGAAGGGCGACCTGATGGAGCGGTTCTCGGTCGGGTTCATCCCGCACCTGGGAGTGGTCGGCGTGATGGTCGGTTTTCTCATGCTCCAGCCGGATTTCGGTTCGTCGGTCATTCTGCTGTCGATGATGGGGATGATGCTCTTCGTGAGCGGCGCTCGGCTCTTCTATCTGGGGCTGTTCGCGATGCTCGGCTCGGTAGGTGCGTACATTGCGATTACGTCGCGGGAGTATCGAATGGAGCGCGTGATGGCGTTCCTCGACCCGTGGAGCTACCGCACGGGGATCGGCTATCAGATTTCGGAGTCGCTCATCGCGATTGGCTCCGGCGGATTGACGGGCAAGGGCCTGGGCAACGGTCACGGCAAGCTCGGATACGTGCCTGAGCTTTGGAACGACTTCATCGGCACCATCGTCGCCGAGGAGCTCGGAGTGTTCGGCATGGTACTGCTCGCCGGCCTGTTCTGCGTGTTTGTCTGGCGCGGGCTCCGAATTGCGCTGCGCGCGACGGATGATTTTGGCCGCTATCTGGCGTTTGGCATTACAGCGTTGTTCGGGCTGCAGGCCGCGGCGAATCTGTTCGTGGTCACCGGACTGGCGCCCACCAAGGGCCTCACGTTGCCATTCGTGAGCTTCGGCGGTTCGTCGATGATCATGGCGCTCTTTGGCGTCGGCGTGCTGCTCAATATCTCGAAGAATGGCCCAGACGTCTGGGAAGAGACGCGAGAAGAGCGTGAGGCGCTTCGCGAAGAGAAACGCTGGACACGCAAACGAGAGCGCATCCTGAAGAAGCGCGACGACCTGAAGCGGCGCTACCGCAGCTGACCCATAGGAGAGAACATGACTCGAGGCGCGCATATTGTGGTGGCTGGCGGCGGAACCGGCGGACACCTCTTTCCCGGAGTCGCCGTCGTCGAGGCGATGGAGAAGCTCGACCCGGCCGTACGTGTGTCGTTCGTCGGTTCGAGTCGTGGGATCGAGGCTCGCGTGGTTCCCGAGCTGGGCTATCCGTTTCGCAAGATTGAGGTCCACCCGCTGAAGAACGGCGGGGTAGGGGGCTTCCTGAAGGGCGCTGCATCACTGCCGATGAGTGGGATTCAGGCGATCCAGCACGTGCGTGGACTACGGCCCGATCTCGTGGTCGCGGTCGGCGGATACGCCGCCGGTCCGTTCACGGCGGCGGCTGCGACGATGGGAATCCCGACTGCGCTGATGGAGCAGAACGCGACTCTCGGCCTGACGAACAAGATGCTCAGCAGGCTCGTCGACCGTGCTTTCGTGGCGTTTCCGAAGACGTGCGAAGTCATCCCCGACAAAGTTACCTGTGAGGCGCTCGGCAACCCGATTCGAAGTAGCCTCGTCGAGATGGGCCGCGATTTCGCGTATTCGGCGCCGACCGCCGACGGCGATTTCAACATTCTGGTGATTGGCGGCAGTGGCGGCGCCCGTTCGCTGAATCTGGGCGTTCCGAAGGCACTGGCCGGACTTCCCGCCGAGCTCCGGGCTCGCGTGAACATCACGCATCAGGCTGGTCGAGGCCGCGCCGATTCGGCCAAAGAGGCCTACGAGGTCTTCGACGGCCGCTGGAAGGTCGTGGAGTTCATCGACGATATGAGCGCCGCCTACGGCGCGTGTGACCTGCTGATCTGTCGGGCTGGAATGTCGACGATTGCGGAGGTCACGGTGCTGGGAATCCCCGCGCTCTACGTGCCTCTTCCGTCGGCCGACGGCCACCAGGCATCGAATGCCCTGGAGATCGTCGAGGGTGGTGGCGGAATGATGGTCTCGGATGAAGAGATTGCCACCGAGCGTGCCTCGCGTCTGCTCGCCGGCCTCATGCGCAACCCTGAGTCACTCGGCAATCTCGCCGCACGTGCCAAGACGATGGGCCGCCCCGATGCAGCGAAGGACGTCGCCGAGCGCCTGCTCTCGATGGTGTGACCTCACCAGCTCTCGCCCCTATAGGCTCAAATCGCGCGGGGAAAACAGGCTCCGTTCGAGTCCGTCGAAGGCTCGAAAATCTCAAGCGGAGCTTTTCGCGGCTGGCTCGCGGTCGAAGGGAAACCCCGACAGATTCGTGGCGCTCGAGGAATGTCGGGCTTGCGTTTGGCTGTTGATTCATGCGCACCAGCGGCGGTCGCCTAAACCGATGGTTTAGGCTGATGGGCTGGCGCGTACTATGTGCTACATGCACGGATGTGCAGGTCCTAGAATCGACTTCAGGTGTGCGGTTTTAGCTGAAGTTCTGGTTCAGGGGTTGTGGCATAAGTGCTTGGTATGTTTTGGGAAGCTCGAAAACTTGACTCCGGTTGCGGTAGGATCAGCAGCCGCTATTCTGGGCGAGCCTTTTGGACAAGGTAATGGGTTACGTAGCTGGTGTAGGCGAAGGCCGAATGCAACGCGATGAGATGCCTTCAACGCTCCGCGCACTCGGAGATCGCCTCCGCCCGGACGAACCGCTCGCGAAACACGGTTCGCTTCGAATCGGAGGGCCCGCTAGGTGGTGGGCCGAGGTCGAAGATCAGAACGAACTGGAAGCTGTCGCTGCGTGGGCAGCCGACCAGCACCTCGACACGGTCGTCGTGGGGCTGGGAAGCAACACGCTCTTCCCCGACGAGGGGATCGACGGTGTCGTGATTCGGCTCTCCGGCGCACTCGCTACATGGTCTACGCGACCGGCCAAGGATGGCCATGTCGCAGAGGTTGGCGCTGGCGCGATCAACGCCCACCTCGTTCGCGGTCTACTCCGCGAAGGATTCATCGGGATGGAGTTCTTGAGCCTCATCCCGGGCACCTTCGGCGGCGCGGTCGCGATGAACGCCGGGACCCGAGAGAAAGAACTCTCGGAAATCCTACAGGAGGTCACGCTGTGGCTTCCGGAAGAACCAGGGAAGGTTGTGACGATGAGCCCCAACGAAATCGAGATGCGATACCGACACTGCGAGCTGCCCCCACGGGCAATCGTGGTGTCTGGCGTGATCGCGGTCGAAGAGGGTGACGTCGACGCCGCACGTTCACGTGTGAAGGCCGACAAAGACCGTCGCAACGAGACACAGCCCTATCGCCTCGCCAGCGTCGGCAGCACGTTCGCAAACCCTCCCGGCGACGCCGCCGGTCGACTCATCGACGACGTCGGCCTCAAGGGCACGCGCCACGGTGGCGCCCGGATCAGCGACCTGCACGCGAACTTCTTCATCAACGAAGACAACGCGACGGCTCACGATTTCCTGAGCCTCATGGCGCTCGCACGACACACTGTGCGTTCGCGGCACAACGTGGAGCTTCGACCCGAAGTTCAGTTCGTCGGGTTCGACGGCTGGGCAAAGTTGCGCGAGCTCGAAGCCGCGCTCGAAGGGGAGGGCACCAATGACTGAGTCGCTCCAAATCGTGGGTGCGGATCCCGCACGATTCCGCGGCAAGCCGGTCGGCGTCGTGCTCGGCGGCGACTCGGCCGAGCGCTCCATCTCGCTCAAGACGGGCCAGGCGTTCATCACGGCGCTCGAAGAGCTCGGCTACGACGTGACCGCCTACGACTTGCCCAACGATCTTGCCGCACTCGCAAAAGACTCCCCCGCGGCCGTCCTCATCGCGCTCCACGGTGGATTCGGCGAGAACGGTACGCTTCAGGGCTGGCTCGAGATGAACCAGATTCCCTACACCGGGAGCGGGGTCCTCTCGTCGGCGCTCGCGCTCGACAAGTCGCGCTCCAAGTCGGTGTTCCGCGACCGCGGCGTGCCAGTGGCCGACGACCACTACATTCCGGCCGCTCGGTGGGATGCAGATTCGGCTCGCACCCAGGCCGACCACTTTGGGCTGCCGGTCGTCGTGAAGCTCAACTCGAGTGGGTCGAGCCACGGCGTGTTTGTCTGCCGAACGGCAGAGGACCTCGAGTCGGCCATCGAGTCGATCGAAGCAGACCTCGATCCGGCCGACCCGGCGAACGGCGTGCTGATCGAGGCGTTCGTCGACGGCCCGGAGTACTCCGTCGGCTTTTTCGACGGGACGTTCCTCGGCGCGATCGAGATTCGACCGGCCGAAGGATTTTACGATTTTCATGCGAAGTATGAGGCGAACACCACGCAGTACGTCCCGGTCGAGCCGGGCCCGCTGCGCGATCGCCTCGAAGAGATGGGCCGACGAGCGTTCGCGGCGATTGGATGCCGCGGTGTCGCACGAGTCGATCTGATCGGATCGGACGACTCGCTCGTCGCCCTCGAAGTAAACACGATCCCCGGGATGACGGCGACAAGCCTGGTTCCGAAGATGGCCGCCCGTCGCGGCGTGCCGTTCGGGGAGTTTGTGGAGTTGATGTTGAGCACGGCCACATGTGAAGGTTGAGACGAACCGGGAGCGCCAAGGATGGCGCACCCCTAGAAGAGGCTAACGGAAGCCGATGCCAGGGATTGGGCAAAAAAACCGACGACGACGCACTCCTCGCCAGCACATGGCGAAGCTCAAAGCGTTGTTCAAAGCTGCAGGCGAGCGGATCGTTCCGATCACGTTGCTCGTCGTGGTGGCCGTTGGCATTCCCTGGGGCGCTTTCGAAGCGTACCTCCATGTCGTCTCGAGCCCGTACTTCAGCCTGAAGACCATCGATGTCGAAGGCGAAGAGCACGTGACCGAAGATTCGCTGTTGGGACGCGCCGAGATCATACCGGGCATGAACATCTTCGACGTCGACGTCGAACGCGTAAAAGCGCTCGTCGAGTCGGAGCCATGGGTTGCCCACGCTCGCGTCGAGCGCCGCCTTCCAAATCGACTTTCGATTCATGTCGACGAGTGGAAGCCGGAAGGTGTGCTCGTACAGGGATCGACCTGGTACCTGCTCGATCGCGAAGGCGTCGCCTTCAAAGCGCTCGAGCCGACGGACCCGGTCGACACCGTATTGGGACTGCCGTTCGTGACGGGCATCGACGCCGACGAGGCTGATGCCGCCGACACGAAGACCCTCATCGCCGAAGCGCTCGACCTCGTCGAAGCGTACGAGCGCATGGGCCTCAACACGGACTACCCGCTCAGCGAAGTTCACATCGATCGGGTCATGGGCTTGAGCCTGGTACCCGAGAACGGAATGGAAATTCGGCTTGGCCGAGGCCGATACCAGGAGCGACTGAAGCGCCTGGGCGTCGTGTTGGCCACCCTCGAAGCCGAGGGGCGCGACGCAGATTATGTACTGATTGACCAAGAAGAGGACTTGAGCCGAGTCACCGTGGGGCAGCGCGCGCGAGGCATGGACGCCAGCAGCGGACTTCACAATTGATACTCGGCAACAACCGCGCCACGGACGGCGCACCACGGAAGGGGACACACGATGCCACGGAAGAATGAAATACTCGTCGGGCTCGACATCGGGACCACCAAGATCGCCTGCATTATCGGCGAGGTGAACGACGACGGGATCGACATCATCGGAATCGGATCGCACCCGTCGACCGGCTTGCGCAAAGGTGTTGTGATCAACATCGATGCGACGATCAACTCGATCAAAAAGGCGGTCGAAGAGGCCGAGCTGATGGCGGGCTGCGAAGTGAACACGGTGTACGCCGGCATCGCTGGCGGTCACATCAAGGGCTTCAACTCGCACGGCATCGTCGCGGTGAAAGACAAAGAGGTGCGCCCGGCGGACCTCGCTCGAGTCGTCGACGCGGCTCGCGCCGTGGCGATCCCGATGGACCGCGAAGTCATCCACGTGATTCCTCAGGAGTACGTGATCGACGATCAGGACGGCATCCGTGAGCCGCTCGGTATGGCGGGCGTACGCCTCGAGGCAAAGGTGCACATCGTCACCGGTTCGGTGACGAGCGCGCAGAACATCATCAAGTGCGCCAACGCCTGCGGTCTGAACGTCTCCGACATCGTCCTCGAACAACTCGCGTCATCGGAATCGGTCCTCTCCGAAGACGAGAAAGAGCTCGGCGTCGCCGTGGTCGACATCGGTGGTGGTACGACCGACATCGCGATCTTCAGCGGTGGCGCGTTGGTCCACACCGCCGTGCTGTCGGTGGGTGGTAACCACCTGACGAACGACATCGCGGTCGGCCTTCGCACGCCGATGGCGGAAGCAGAACGAATCAAGCAGCGCTATGGATGCGCGATGACCTCACGGGTCAGCCCCGAAGAAACGATCGAAGTCCCCTCGGTCGGCGGGCGTCCGCCTCGCATCCTGTCGCGTCAGATCCTCTCGGAGATCATCGAACCGCGGGTCGAAGAGATCTTCGCGTTCGTCGGCCGCGAGATTCGCAACTCGGGCTACGAAGACCTGATCGCCAGCGGTGTCGTGATCACGGGTGGAACGACCATCCTGGAACACATGCCGGAGTTGGCCGAAGAAGTGCTTGGGACCCCCGTGCGCCGCGGACTTCCGAAGGGTGTGGGTGGTCTCGTGGACGTCGTTCGGAACCCGAAGTTCGCCACCGGCGTCGGCCTCGTGCTGCACGGTGAGAAGAACATCGACTCGAGCCTCTTCCGAATTCGGGAGGAACGCATCTACACGAAGATCGCGACCCGAATGAAAGAGTGGTTCTCGGACATCCTGTAAGCACCAGCTAGAAAAACGCGATCGCGATAGTGCTTTTGCGGCCCCCGTCTTGAAAGCGGCAGAGGGCCGGTGCTAATGTCGCGACGCTCTCACAGATCGAATCGTTGAGCAGCCCCGGCAAGGACGCCGCGTGCGGCAAACAAGGTGAATCGACATGCTCGAATTTGATGACGCAGAAATCCCAGAGTCGGCCCGAATCAAGGTCGTCGGCGTAGGTGGTGGCGGCGGTAACGCCGTCAACACGATGATCGCTGAGGGAATCAGCGGCGTAGAGTTCATCGCGGGCAACACGGACATGCAGGCCCTCGAGAACAACCTCGCCCCCGTGAAGCTTCAGCTCGGCTCGAACCTGACGAAAGGTCTCGGCGCCGGCGCAAATCCCGACGTCGGCCGCAATTCGGCTCTCGAAGACTCGGCTCGCATTGCCGAAGCGCTCGACGGAGCCGACATGGTCTTCGTGACCGCCGGAATGGGCGGTGGAACCGGAACTGGCGCAGCACCAGTCATCGCGAACATCGCGCGAGAGCTCGGCGCGTTGACCGTCGGTGTGGTCACGAAGCCGTTCCAGTTCGAAGGTCGCCGTCGCCGACGTCAGGCCGACGAGGGCATTCAGCACCTGCAGAACGCGGTCGACACCCTCATCACGATCCCGAACCAGCGTCTCCTCGCCATCGCAGGCGACGACACGACCATCCTCGAGGCCTTCAAGAAGGCCGACGAGGTGCTCCTACAGGCTGTTCAGGGGATTTCGAACCTCATCACGGTCGGCGGACTCGTGAACGTCGACTTTGCCGACGTTCGCACCATCATGGCGGGCAAAGGCCTCGCGCTCATGGGAACGGGACGAAGCTCCGGCCCGTCGCGAGCGATCGACGCCGCCGAGATGGCAATCTCCTCGCCTCTCCTCGAAGACGTGTCGATCGACGGCGCGACCGGCATCCTGATCAACATCACGGGCGGTCTCGACATGACGCTCAAAGAGATCAACGAAGCCGCGAGCCTGATCGAAGAAGCGTCGCACGAAGATGCGAACATCATCTTTGGTCAGGTCATCGACGAGTCGATGCGCGACGAGATGACCATCACCGTCATCGCGACTGGCTTCGACGGGGCGGCCAAAGAGGCTCCCAAAGCGGAGTTCCAGCGTCGTCAGCCTGAGCGCACGAATCGCGCTCCGGAGACCGAGCAGGCCGCACAAGATTCTGAGCTTCGCTCGACGGTCAACGGCATGCCACGACCCGAGGCCAAGCCGGAAGAAGCACCTCCAACGCCCGAGCGCCCCGCCGCAGGCGACCGCCGGGCGACCTTCATCCGCACTCCCACCGGCAGCGTTCGCGAAGCCGGCGGCGGGCTCAGCCCGGTAGAGGAAGATGAAATGGACGTGCCGACCTTCCTCCGTCAGCCCAAGCGTCGCAACGACAAGTGACCATGCTCGACCGCGTGACGGTCGTCCTCTACGAACCTCAGAACGACCTCAATATTGGGGCAGTCGTGCGCGCCTCGATGAATTTCGGCGTGCGCGACGTTCGTGTCGTGCGCCCAGCTTCGGGCGATCCCGACACGATACGCATCATGGCGCCAAACGCCGGCGAGGCGGTCGAGTCTCTGAAACGATTCGACACGCTGGACGAGGCGTTGGCTGACTGCCACCACGTGGTCGGCGCTACCGCTCGCACCCGGAAATCTGCCCACCAGGTCCTCGAGCCGCGTGGCCTCGCCGTTTCGGCGAAGCAATGGACCGATGACGGTCAACGCGTCGCACTGATGTTCGGCCGCGAAGACCACGGATTGCCGAACGAAGCGCTCGATCGCTGCAATTCGATGATGACGATCCCGACCAGCCCTGACTACGCCTCGCTGAACCTTGCTCAGGCGGTGCTGCTGGTCTTGTGGGAGGTTTTCCGGGTAGCGGAAGGGGTAGACGTCGAGGTGAGCTCAGCGGCGGCTGTGCAGACCGAACACGAACTCGCGCCGCGTGAAGGTGTCGAGCGGATGCTCGACCAGGCGCAGACTTCTCTCGAGCGAATTCAGTTCTTCAAGTACGGCGACGGTGAGCACGTCATGCGCTCATTGCGTGCGGTGTTTGGACGCGCTCGACTCGATCAGCGCGAGCTGTCGATCTGGTTTGGCATCTTCAAAGAGATCGTCGGCTATCTAGACCGTCACGGCGTCGATACCGAGTAGGAAATCCGATAGGTGGGGAACTCTTTGATGCGTCCGAGCGCCGCGCTCGAAGTGATGCGCACGAAGTAGTCGTCGTTGGCCTCGCCGGATACGCCCGAGATGAGGCGTGCGCGCTCACCTTGCGACGACACCGTCTTCACGTCGGTCGGCACCCCGTTCCGAACGCGAACCAGCGTCATGTCCACAGGTGGCGCGTCGACGCTCGCGTCGAGCGTGATGTCGACGATGCCGTCGATCGCGTCGGTCAACTCGATCCAATCGATCTCCCAACCCGTCGCGGAGGCGGGGCAATACTCGAACTCGGTAGGGGCATCCGCCGCCAGCGTGGCGGCGTCTTCCAGCGTGGTGTTTTCGTTTGCGCTCGAGCACGTCGCCCGGGAGCGCGACTCGACGAGCAGCTCGTACTCCGACTGAAGCCCCAGCGAAGGCATGATTCGAATGTAGTAGTCGCCAGGTTCGCCCGCGCGCAGCACGTCGAATCGGTCGTCGCGTCGGAATGGGAACGTTTCACCGTCTGGTGTGAGGACAACGCCGCGAAGGTCGGAGGAACCAAGGCGGATTTCAGCCCGAAGACCGGAGGATGCTGCGATTGAAGGCAGCCTGAACCAGTCCTGATCGAATCCACAGGCGGTGAGCGAAAGCAGCACGGGAGCGTCGGCCGCGACGGGGATTGTGGTCGCTCGCGTGTACGAGTCGTTCTCTTCGAACGTGTCGACAGCGCAGAAATCGCGGCCGATCGAGAGGTCGTAGGTGATGGTCCGCTCACTGGAGGGGCGAATCTCGATGTAGACGACCTGGTCCTTGCGACCGTCGAAGCGGACGCTCGAGTTGGAGCGAACGCCGGTGTCGGCCGCGACGAGGGTGCGGTTTGCGTCCCAAACGTAGAGGTCGAGCGCTGCGCCGGGCTCGAGCTGGTTCACCGTTGCGACGATTAGTTCGGTGGTGCGGACCTCGATACGGAACCAATCGGATCGGCCGGGACAAAGGGTCAGTCCGGTTAGACTGGGTTCGCTGTCGGTGAGCGGGAATGCGGCGTCGAAGCTGTGGTTCGGGGGGCGGCTCTCGCCGTTTCCGAACTGGTCCTCGGAGCAGTTGCCGCCGAAGCACAGGCCGGAGGCGACCTGGCAGACTTGTCCGGCCTCGCAGTCGTCGTCGGTGGTGCAGCGCGGCTGGCTGCAGTTGGACGCGATGCAGACTTCGTCGGCCCGGCAGTCGGCGTCGGCGGAGCAGGGGGGCTCAGCCTCGCATTGGCTCCGGTTGCCGTCGTCGACGCAAACCTGACCGAAAGCGCAGTCGGTGTCTTCGACGCATCGGTCCTGGCAGATTCCGGTCGAGGCGCCGGATTCGGTGACGCAGGTCTGGTCCGCCGGGCACTGCGACGAGCCGGGTCGACAGCCGCGCACACACACGTTGGTGTCGCCACAGATGAATCCAGAGGCGGTGGGGCAGTCGAGGTCTTCGAGGCACGGGCGAGGTTCGCAGCGGTCGGTAGCTTCGTTGCAGACTTCTTGGGCTTCGCAGCCGTCGATCGTGCAGCGCGTGGCCGCCCGGCAAGTGCCGGACTGCGCGTCGCAAACCTGGCCGGTGGGACAAGCTCCCGAGTCTGCGCACTGAGTGACCGACGGACGGCAGTCGCCGGTCTGTTCGTCGCAGACTTCGGAGCGAGAGCAGATTTCGGGGGCTTCTCGACAATCTTGAACTTCGGGGAGGCACTCGCCCGACTCGACGTCGCATACGAGTCCGAATGCGCAGCCCAGGTCTTCGCAGTCGACCGTGGGAGTGCACGCGGTGCCGATGCCCCAGAGGGCAACGGCGAAGCAAATTGTGGAGAGGAGGCGATTCATGGGCCGATTCTAGCGCACCTGCGAGGTGCGATGCACGGCGCTAACCCGGATTCGACGCGGGCGTGTAGCAGAAGGGCACGTCACCGACATCGTCGCGGCAGACGTAACCGTCGTCGGTGCGGCACTCCGCGTCGTCGGTGCAGTATTTCATGCAGTAGCTCGTGTCTTCGTCGAAAAAGACGCAGACGGAGTCGTCGGAGCAACCATTCCGTACGCAATCGTCGAACGTGCAGTACCCGTTGGGCGCCGTCGTGTCGCAAATCGCGCCAGACGGACATTCCGCGCGGACTGCGCAGGAGTCACCCACCGAGGGTGCGCACGCCACAGCGCCAAGGGCGAGCAGCACGACGCAGAGTAGGGGGGCGAAGCGTTCGAGCTTTGGGAGTTGGAATGAGTACATGGTAGGTTTTGTCTTCACAGTCGGCCGCGGCCTCGAGGGCCGCCTTTCTATCGCCGTCACGAGGCGATGACAAGATGAAGCAGTTGGGACCACATCCCGGGGAGGGTTCGCGAGTCGCGGTAGCGACGGTCGTCTCGGTGGTCGTTCACCTGTTGGCCATTGTCGTTTTGGCCCCACTCTTCATCGGTCCCCCACCCGTATTCGAGCCGCCGGACCCGCCCGAACCGGAGAAGCCCTTCGAAGTCTCGGTAGTGTCATCGAAAGATGTCCAGCTCGCGCCTCGGCCAGAACCGGAGCCCGAGCCGGAGCCGGAGATCGAGCCGACCCCCAAGGAACAACCCAAGCCTGAGCCGAAGCCGATCGAGAAGCTCGATCGAAGAATCGTACGTCAGGTGACGAATCAGGAGCGCCCGGAAGAAGCGAAATTCCTGTCGTCGCAGGACAATCGAACTCAGGAAGAGACGCGGGCAACCGAGACCACGACCGAAGAGGTGGTCCCCTCCAACACCGAGCGCGACAAAGAACGGGCAATGCTCGCCAAAGCGCAGATGCCCGACGTGAAGCCAGTTCCGACCCGCAAGAAGATGAAGCGAAAGCTCGCTGACCCCTCGGAGCTCATTCGAAGGTCGACCGAGGCGACTCAGGACCCGCAAGAGGAGGGGTTCGAGCCATCCGAGCGGCGACGAAAGCTCTTCGAGGTGAGCGAGGAGAATTACGAAGAGATCGTCGGGCACGAACATGACGACGCTGCCCACGAGGCAATGCAGGAGAAGAGACTGCTCGCTGGGTGGGAGGAGGACGAACGGATCATGCGGGGGGCGCTCGAGAACTTCATCACCGACGTCAAGCCAGGCAATCACACGAGCGTGAATGCATATGGACGCGCGTGGGCGGACTACCTCGGTCGAATTCACCGGCGCATCCACGCCCGCTGGGCCGCGGATTACCTCGCGACGCTCGACCTACGGGAACCGGCTGGGAGCCCCCTGAACGACCCGACGCTGAATACCAAGCTCGAGATCGTGATTCGGGCGTCCGACGGCAAGATTCAACGCATCAACATCGTGAAGACGTCGGGCGAACTTCGGTTCGATGCCGAAGCGATCTCGATCTCGACCGCTTCGGGTCCCCATCCGCGCGTTCCCGAGGAGCTGGTGAGTCCGGACGGCAATGTGTACGTGCACTGGAACTTCTGGCGGAATCAGCGCCAGTGCGGGGTGTTTGGCGCTTCGGTGTTCATCGTCGAGAAAGACGAACTCAGTCGCGATTGAGTCGCGGTTTCGGCACCCGGAGGATTCGAGCCTGGGGCGGTGAGTCCTGAATCGGCGTCGGCTGCAACTCGCGGGCAGGAGTCAGCGATGCACGAGGGGGAGCGGGAGGCCGCGCGCTTCGTTCTTCGACGATCGCTTCGCTGTCGACCTGGATCGAGCTCGTCTCTTCAGCCGCGAATTCATTGCCGCGCGGCACGTTTGGGTACTCGACTTTGCGCGTCAACATGTTGACCTTCTTGGTGGTTCCTTCTCGATCGAATCCGCTCATATCCACTCCTTGGCGTGTGTCCGGTTAGGCATCGCGACAATCGGCCGACTTCTTTAGTAGTAGTTCGGCGAATCGTGCTTAAGGTGTCGGCGGGTCGACAGGCGACCCCGGCCGAAGCTGGCTGCACCCCAAAGAGAGTCGAGGAGGAGCGATGAGCTTCCCGAAACCGTTCTATCGATGGCGTCCGCACCCCTGGCACGGCCTGGCCGTTGGCCCGAACCCGCCCGAAGTCGTGCACGCCTACATCGAGATCACCACGTTCGATGCGGTGAAATTCGAGATCGACAAAGAGACCGGATACCTGCGGGTCGACCGCCCGCAGCGCACGTCGTCCCAGCCTCCGACCCTGTACGGATTCATCCCTCGCACCTACTGCGGCCCTCGCGTTCACGCACTCGCGCCTGGCGCGGAGCGTGCCGACGGCGACCCGCTCGACATCTGCGTGCTGAGCGAACGGCCGATCAACCGCAGTGAGGTCGTTCTGAACGCTCGAATCGTTGGGGGATTGAAGATGATCGACCGCGGCGAAGCGGACGACAAGATCGTCGCCGTGCTCGAGAACGACAACGTCTGGGGCAACGCGACGGACATTTCGGACGTGCCGAAGATCTTCGTGGAGCGACTGCGCCACTACTTCACGACCTACAAGATGGTTCCGGGAACCGATGACGCTGACGTGCGCATCGACAACATCTATGGCGCGGCGCATGCGCTGGAGGTCATCGAAGCGGCCATCGCAGACTACGAAGAAGAGTTCGGAGCCGAGTAGGGCGCTCCACGCCCAAAACAGACAGGGCGAGCCGCTTGGCTCGCCCTGATTCGTTTCTTGAGAATGTGCCGGCCCTACGGCGTGAAGTACGCCGCGTCGAGGCCGTCCTTCTTGCCGATTACGCCGAAGCGGTAGTCTTTGAAGTACTTCTTCGAGACCTCTTGGACCTGCTCGGGCGTCACGGCACGTACTCGGTCGAGGAAGTCGTCGCTGCGCTTCCACGAACCTTCGATGATCTGGGCTTCCGCCAGCATTCCTGCCTGGGCGCCGTTCGTCTCGAGGCCCATGTAGTGGTCCGTGATGAACACATTGACCGTTTCGTCGAGGTCGGACTGGCCGAGCTTCACCACGCGCATCTCTTCGACGACGTCGAAGATTACGCGCATCGTGGTTTTGGGGTCGACGGCGGTTACGTAGAGGTAGCCGTAGTTCGTGCGTCGCTGTCCGAGCCCGGCCGAGACGGCGTAGGTGAGGTTGCGCTTCGTGCGAACCTCTTCGAACAGTTTGTCGCGCAGGTACTCGATCGCGACGAGGAGGGCCGGGAAGTCTGGGTGCTCGGGGTCGGGCGCCGTGAAGTAGCCGAGCACGTAATACGTCGGCAGGTCACGGTCCACGAAGTCGAGGCCGGCTTCGCTAGTGAATTCGGGTAGCTCGGCAGGCTCTTCGCCCGAGCCGACGAGTCGACCGAGGGAGTTCTTCACGCTCTCGGCTACCTTTGCTGACGGGATGTCGCCAACAACGACCAGCAGCATCTGCGACGGGTCGAGTTGGGCTCGCTGGTAGCTTCGAATCTGACGGCGCGTGAAGCCCTTCACGTTGTCTTCCGTGCCGATCTGCATGGTTTCGTAGGGGTGCCCGTCGAACATGTTCTGACCGGCAATGTACGCGACGTGCGTGTCCGGATCTTCGAGCAGACTGCGAATCTCGGCCAGCTGCCGGGTTCGGGCGAGCTCGAGCTCGTCCTCCGGCATGATCGGCTCCATGACGACCTGCGTGAACAAGCTCCAGGTGTCGTCCCAGTGGTCGACGAGGGTCTTCATGCCGTAGCCGGACCACTCGCGCTCCGCGAAGCTGTAGACCGAGCTTCCTGTCGAGTCCAACGCAGCGTTGAAGTCGTCTTTCGGCGTGGATTCGGTGCCGCCGTTGGCCGCAACGGTCAGGGCGAGCTTCTCGATGCCAGCGTTCTTTTTGGTAAGCGCCGCGGAACCACCAATTCGGAATAGACGAGCCGCGACGACCGGATTGTTCGGTGTCGCTTTGTGGATGACGCGCAGGTCGCCAACCATCATCTCTTGGGTCGTTCCCGAACTTTCGAGCATTTGAACCGAGACGTCGCCGTCGCGCAGCGTGAGCGGCTCGAGCGGAGCCTCCTGCTCGGTCTGCTGCTCCGTTTCGTCGGTCTTGTCCCCGCGCTCAGGGTTTGCAGAACACGCCACGAGCGTGCAGGCGAGGAGTGCGATGAGAATTCGAGCGTTCATCATTTCTCCTCCGCGGCCGGAATGACCTTGGCGAGGTTCTTGAGCTTGGCGTCGTCGAGTCCGGTCGCCTTCGCTGCTTCCGGGTTCATCAGAACTCCGGCGACGAAGGGCTTCCCGAAGATGTAGTCGCGGGCGTATTTCACGATGTCTTCGCGAGTGACGGCCTGCAGGTTGTCGACGTAGTCGAGGTAGTAATCGAGCCCGGCGACTGCCCACCAGAACGACACGGTGTGCGTGAATGAGCTGATCTTCTCGCGGCTGTAGCGGTCCTGAATCGCCAGAATGGTCTTGGCGTTCTGGAGCTGTTCGTCGGTGAAGTAGGTCGGGTCGTCGAGCTTTTGAAGTTCGGCGAGGAGCGCAGGGATAGCCGCTTCGAGCTTCTGCGGCTCGACCTGAGCTGCGAGCGTGATCGGGCCAGTGTGCGCCTGAGTGTAGTAGCCCAGGCTCGCTCCGAGCACGATGCCCGACTCGACCAGTGACTTTTGGAACTTCGAAGTCGGCTGGCTGAGGATGTAGCTGAGCACGTCCGCGGCGAAGGTCGCCTTCGGGTCGGAGCCGACCGAGGGTCCGTGCCAGACGAACTCGAGGTACGGAACCTGAACCGGCTTCTGCACGATGACCGGCTGAACGGCCTCGAGCGGAGGATGTGGCGGAACCGGGTTCTTGGCGAACGGGTCGCCACCTTTCTTCCACTTCGAGAAGTGCTTCTTGGCGAGCGCGAAGCCTTCTTCGGGCTTCACATCGCCGGAGATCACGAGCACCGCGTTGTTCGGCATGTAGTAGCGGTCCTTCATGGTGTTCATCTTCTCGATGGTCGCGGTCGTAATCGTCTCGCGGTCGCCGAGCGGATCTTTGCGAGTCGGGTGGGCGAACCACACCTTCTCGTTCATCTCCATGTTGAACTCGTAGTACGGGCTCGACTCGTTCCGGTCGACTTCGCCCAGCACCACCTTCTTCTCTTTCTCGAACTCTTCCTTGTCGAACTTGGGCGTCGTGATGGCGTCGCGCATGAAGACGAGGCCCTGCTCGAGTTTGTCGCTCGGCATCGTGAAGTAGTAGTTCACGCGCTCGGTGGAGGTCGTGCCGTTGAAGACGATTCCGAGCTCACGGATGCGGCGCAGGTACGCTTCCTGATTGGGGATGACGGCATTGCCCTTGAAGAACATATGCTCGTACAGGTGGCTCAGGCCGTTGAACTCTGGAGGTTCGGTGAACGCTCCGTTCTTGACCGTAATCTCGATCGTCACGATCGGGACCGTGGACGACGGGATGACGACGACATCAAGGCCGTTGTCGAGCGTCTGCGACTGAATCATGTCGCGCGCGGTCTGCGCCTGTACAGATGATGGACCGATGGCCGCGACCAAAAACATGGTCGTCGCCACGGTTAGAAAGCGTCGCAATGCGAGCATCTTGATATTTCTCCGTTTCGAGGATCCCTCCCACTTGCGACCCTGCGCAAGCGCCTTGGTTTTGGCACGTCGACCGCGTAGATTCAAGGCGCGCCAGCTCTAAGGAGAAGACCATGGAACGGACCTTCGCGACCGTTGCGCTGATGCTCGCGACCACGCTCGTCGCCTGCAGCACCGAACCCCCCAAACGCGCCGACAATACTCTCGAGATGCGGCCTCCGAAAGAGGAACAGCCGCTGACCGCGCGTGTGCTCGACCACAATCGAACGCGAGCGACGAAGGTCTCGGACTGTCACTCGGAAGTCGGCCGCGATGGCGACGGACAGGCCTTCGTCCTGCTCGTCGTCTCGCGCTCGGGCGACGTGCTCGACAGCTATGGCTTCCACCCCGACCAACCTACCGAAGACTTCCAGCGCTGCGTGGGGGCGAGCCTCGTGGGCCTGCGATATGGCATCGAGCTCGAGGGCCGCGGAATCTTCGTACAGCCGCTCTCGGTCTCAGCTGGCGGAGTGGTCGAATTCCAGCATCCGTCCGACGGCCTCGGACAGCTCGACGGCGAAGTCGCTCAACAGATGCTCGATTCGAGCCGCTCGCAGTGGGCGAAGTGTGGCCAACCCGACACCAAGGGGCGAGCGGTTGTCCAGTTCGTGGTCGCGCCCGATGGCGTGGTGAGGATGCCCGAAGTCGCCGAAAGCGAGCTCTCAGACCCTTCGGTCGAGCGCTGCCTCGCCAACGTCGCGCGCGACCTCGTATTTCCTCGTCCCGAGGGCGGGGCGGTCGTGATCAACTACCCCATTCGGTTCTGATCCATTCGTCGAGTGCGCGGTCCATCAGGTCGCGGCACTCGACGAACGCATCCAGGTCCATCCCGACCGGGTCGGCGATCTGGTCGTAGCCATCGACGTAGTCCCACAGCCGCACGACCTTCGAAGTCGCCGAAGGCACATGCTTCGAGATGAATGCTGCGTGGGATGGCGACATCACCACGAGGTAATCGGCTCGTTCCATTAGCGGCCGGGTGAGGCCTTGCGAACGGTGCGATGAGATATCGACGCCAATCGCCGCTCCTGCCGCCACCGAGTTGGATGCAGCGGGCTTTCCCGTAAGCTGAAGGGTGCCGGCCGAGATGATGACGGACGCCACGCCGGCCTCGTCCAGCTTGGCCTTCGCCATTCCAGCCGCGAGCGGAGAACGGCAGATGTTGCCGCTACAAACAAAGATGATTCGGGGCGTCATTCGTACTACTCGTCGAAGAAGTGCGCGTATTCGGACGGCAACCGGTCGACCCCGCCGCGAGCGATGCGTTCGCTCAGGTCGGCGCTCGAAAGTGTGTGCCAGTAAAGGATGTTCATGCCCTGACTCGATTTCGCTTCGGCGAGCACGGCGCTGAACGCCTTGGCGGTGTAGGTCGGTTCTAGATGGGGTCCGCCATGCTCATCGATGACTCGCATGGCTTCTAGGCCGGCGTCGGTCGGCTCGCCGTAGCCAGGTCCGAAGAATGCGTCTCGCATGAGCACGTCGCGATGCGAAAGCTCGGGCGCCGACTCCACGCCGAACTCGGCGAGAAGCCTTGCCGCACCGTGATAGAGCTTGGTCACGGCGAAGCTGTTGGTGATCACCTTGTCGACCACGCGTACTCCGACGACTTCGACATCGAACTTCGCGAGCGCAAAGCCGAGCAAGAGACCGGCAAATGTGCCGCAGGTGCCCGCCGCCACGTAGATCCGGTCGGGCCGTTCGCACTCTCCCGCCTCGACTTGCTCCACGAACTCCAGGGCTGCTTCGACGTAGCCGATGACACCTACTGGTGAGGAGCCGCCTCCCGACACGTAGTAGACGCCCGGATTGGTGTTCAACCATTCCTTGAGCTTCGTCTTGAACATCTGGAAGGGGAGCGTGACCGTGCCGGTCAGGTGCAGGTCCGGGTCGGTCGTGCTGAGCGCGAGGAGGTTGTGGCGGACGTGGTCTGTCATCGGTTGCGGGTAGTGCAGCGCGCCAGGCTTCAGGCCCAGCTCCCGCGACCAAATCGACGTCGCCAGCACGTGATTGCTGCCGATCGCGCCGACCGTCCAAACTTCATCGTGACCTTTGTCGATCGCGTCGCCGAGCAGGAACTCGAGTTTGCGCGTCTTGTTGCCGCCGTAGAGCGTCCCTGAAAGGTCGTCGCGCTTGACCGACAAGCTGCCGAGCCCCAGCTCTTCCGCCAGATCAGCCAGTGGTTCGACCGGCGTCGGGAGGTCGGCGATCGCCCGATGTGGCATCGAACGGGTGCTCGGATATCGGCGGAAGAGGGCGCGTTCGGTCATTTTGTTTCCTTGAACCGCAGCATCTCGCGAACAGATTACGCTACTGCGAGTGTTGTATCTCGCGATACCATTGTGCCTCACAAGGCAC
Source organism: uncultured Bradymonadales bacterium (assembly GCA_964384605.1). Lineage (GTDB taxonomy): Bacteria > Myxococcota_A > Bradymonadia > Bradymonadales > Bradymonadaceae > CAYLMO01. Next base: position 45,176 of record CAYLMO010000021.1, read on the forward strand.
TACGCAAGGAGACACCAATGGCCGCAGATAGCCGATACGACTCGAAGACTCGCACCCTATGGATCTTTCGCAGCTACGATGAGCCAGACACGCTCGTGCCCAACGATGAGATCAAAGAGTGGATCGAGGTGATCAAAGCTGGCGAGTCCGCCGGAGGCGAAGCGATCGACTCCGTGAACTACGTGTTCGATGACGAAGAGACGGCCGAGTACAACCATCATGCGCTCGGTTTCGCACGCCTCGGCACCTACACCGGGTCACTCCTCGACCCGAAGCCATACGGCGATGCAACACCGTCCTTCGGTACCAAGTCGGATTTCGGAATCGACGAAGGCTAGAGGACGGCGGTCGCGAGAATCGCGATCAGCAGCAGCAAGATCGCAGCACCCAGGGCGGGAACCACCCACTTCGTCGGTCCATCTTGCTGGAGCGACGAATCTATTTTCTTGTGCAAACTCACTGCCGGATCGGCCAGCGAGGCCGGTAGCGACGACCGAAGGAACTTCTCCACAGGGTCGTCGGAAGTCGATGGAGCACCGACCGGCGCGCTGACGAACCGCGGTCGCTCTCGTGTACTGATCCCAGCCTGATTTTGAGGTGGATGGGCAGGCCCGTCGGCTTCGTTGCGCGAGGTCGCCTCGATGAGCTTGAGCAGGTTCGCGTTGTTCATGTCGGACGTTTCGCCCGGCTCGATGTCCGCGAAGGGAGATGGCCGCCCCATTTGGCTTTGAAACACTTCCGTCTCGCCGGCCTCGAAGCTGTCGTCGGGGCTGGGCGTCGGCGGTGGATTCGGGGATTGCGCGCCGGATATGGAGCGCCGAACCGTGAAGTCGTGCTGTTCTGGGTCGGTATCCTCGTCGGGTCCGGCCAACAGCGACCTTGGGGCCGTGTCGTGGTCTCCCGTCGTTTCCTGGGTCGGCGCGAGATCGATGGTCGAGCTGGAGATGTCCTGAGCTGCCTCGATGTCGAGGAAGAGCTCGGCGGCATCCTCGGGGAACAGGTCGACCATGAAGTCGGTGACGCGACCCGCATGGAATCCCGGCGAGATCGTGTGCAGATACTCGAGGAGGGCGATTTGCATCTCGCGGCCAGTCGCGAAGCGGTCATGGCGGCTCTTGGCCAACCCGCGGTCCAAGATCGACTGCAGCGCCGGGTCGCACTCGGGCCGATGGGCCTTGGCGGGCTTGATGTTGGCATCTCGCATCTTCAGTAGCATCGCGCGCATGTCACCGGTGTCTTCGTACGCAGTCATGCCGGTGACCATTTCGTACAGGCACAACATGGCGCTGAAGAGGTCCGAACGCCCGTCGAGCCGCTCGCCCCAGGCTTGTTCGGGCGACATGTAGCGGAACTTCCCCTTGATGATTCCAGCCTGCGTTTCGGGGCGTGCCCCCATCGCGGCTTTGGCGACGCCGAAGTCCACAACTTTGACTTCCCCCTGGAAGCTCACGAGCACGTTCTGCGGCGAAATGTCGCGGTGCACGAGGTTTAGCGGGGAGCCGTCGGGAGCGACCTTGTTGTGCGCGTAGTTGAGGCCAGCCGCGATTTCGGACGCGATATAGACAGCCACGTCGAATGGGAACTTCTTTCGCTGATCGAAAGCGTCAGCGAGCAGCTGGTAGAGGTCTTTGCCACGCACGTACTCCATGACGATGAAGTAGTTATCGCCGTCGGCCTGCAGGTCGTTGACCTGCGCAATGTTCTGGTGCTGGAGCGCCGCCGTGAGCTTGGCCTCGTCGACCAACATGCGGATGAAATCGTGGTCGCCGATGTATTTCGGGTGGATGAGCTTGAGGACGTACTCTTTCTCGAACCCGCGCGCCCCCTTGGCTCGGGCGATGTAGATCTCAGCCATGCCGCCGACCGCCAGACGGTCAACGATTTCATATCGGCCGATGGTTTTGAGCGCCGGCATCCGAGTCTCGATCGCGAGGGCGTGCTGCCGGAGGATACCAACTACTGTCGGTATCCGTCACCCGTGATGTGCGCTGACCTCGAGCACGATCTTGCCGATCGTGTCGTTGGAACGAAGCAGCTGATGCGCTTCGTCGGTCTGCTCGATGGGGAACGTACGGTCGATGACCGCGCGAAGCCGCCCCGATTCGAAGCTCGGCCACGCCTGCTCGCGGAATGCGTCGATGATGCGGGCCTTTTCGCGGTCGCTCCTCGGGCGAAGGACCGACCCGATCAGCTTGAGCCGATTGCGCAGGACAGTCCCGAGGTTGATCTCCGACTGAGCCCCCGACAACAGGCCGATGCTCACGAGCCGACCGCATTTGGCGAGCGAGTCGAGGTTGTCCTGGAGATAGTCGGCACCGACCGGGTCGAGGATCACGTCGACCCCGCGGCCTTCGGTCTCCTCACGTACAGCGTCCACGAATGACTCCGTCTTTCGATCGACCAGCCGGGCTGGGTTCCACTGCTCGAGCGCCTCGAGCTTGTGCCCGCTCGCCGTGCCGATCACCGGATTGTCGAAGAGGCCCGCGAGCTGCAATGCGGCGGTTCCGACACCCGAGGCAGCGGCGTGGATCATCAACCACTCTCCGGGTTGCGCGGCCGCCTCGATGTAGACGTTGAGAAACGCGGTGAGGAACACCTCCGGAATCCCAGCCGCGTCGACGAACGACATGTCGTCGGGCATACGCAGCAGATGGTCTGCGGGCACTGCTGCTCGCTGGGCGTAACCCCCGCCCGACAACAGCGCGCAGGCGCGGTCGCCAATCTCCCAGCCTTCGACCCGGTCACCAACTTCGACCACTACGCCCGACGCCTCCAGTCCCATCACCGGGGAAGCCCACGACGGCACTGGGTAGAGTCCGCGTCGCTGAAGCAGGTCAGCGCGGTTCACCGCAGTAGCTCTCACCTCGAGAATCACTCCGTCCGGGGCGAGTTCCGGTTCGGCGGTTTCTCGGTACGAGAGCGACTGGTCGTCTGCGACTTGGATAGCAAGCATGGGGAGTCCCGTTGGTTGACACGTGGGGCGCTGGGCGTCGAAGGTCGTTGTATCATGAACGTTCGAGTGAGCAGCAACATAGGGATGCGCACGCAGGGCGCGAGATTCGTGGCGATGATGCTATGCGGCGCAGGTCTCGCGGTTGGATGTGACACCACGCCGACCCACGAATCCGAGAAAACCCTCAGTGCAGCGCTTCAGGCGGTGCAGTATCGCGATGTCGATGGTGTCGTGAACAATCACGTCGAATCGACGGATCTCTCCGTGTACTGCACCGACGGTCCAATGAGCAGGCTTTGGGAAAAGGCGGGGTCGGTCGCTGAGGGCGGTCGGTGCGCGACCATCGACGAAGTGTCGGCCGAAGAGCTCGACTCGGCGCCCGACGAGCTGCGATTCCTGCTCCAGGTCGTAAGGTTTCGGTGCGAAGGTCCGAACCGCACGTGCGCCGACTACGGTGCCCGGGCCATCGCCGACGGTGCGCAGGCTTCGCCCCTCTGGGCGGCGCCCATGAAAGGATGGACGGTCAAGAAGTACCTGGGCGACGAGTCGCGTGCGGTCGCGTACGTCGACGTCGAGCTCGAGACGGGCGTCGTCCATCGAGCCATCAAGCTCCGCCGGTATGGCGAAGGGTGGCGTATCGAAACCGGTCTACTGGATTCGCAATGAGAGTCATCCTGTCGCACCAAAACTCGGACCTCGACGCGATCGCCAGCATGGTTGCCGCGCAGCGGCTCTACGACGACGCGGTGCCGGTAGTGAGTCCGAGCTTGTCGCCTCCGGTCCACCGATTCCTCGCCCTGCACAAAGACCATTTTCCGATGATGGAAGTGTCCGAGGTCGACCCGGCTTCGGTGACCGAAGCGATCGTCGTCGATGTGCGCGATCGGCGTAGGATGAAGGATTTCGCGGCGATTTTGGACGCCGCACCGCGGATCGTCGCCTGGGACCACCACCCCGATTCTGAACACGACGTGCGTACCGACGAGGCCTGGGTCGAGCCGACTGGCGCGTGTGTCACGTTGCTCGTGAGCAAGCTGCGCGAGACGAACGTGGCGATTTCTGCCACCGACGCGACGTTGTTTCTGCTTGGGATCTACGCCGACACGGGCCGCTTGAGCTTCAGCACTACCCGCCCGTTGGATTTCGAGATGGCGGGGTGGCTCGTCGACCGCGGCGCGAATCTACGCGTCGTGAATCGGTTCCTACGACGCAAATTCACGCCGGAGCAGAACCGGCTCCTGGTCGCGCTCATGGGCTCGACCGTCGAGGAGTCGTTTCAGTCGGTCGAAGTCGCGTTTGCGACGGCGAACGAGCCGAAAGTCGTGCGGGGAATGTCGGCTGTAGTCGAGCAGGTCCTCGAGCTGGGCGGATACGACGCGATTTTTGGGGTGGTCCATTTCGACAAGAACGACCGCGTGCAGGTCATCGCGCGAAGTCGAGTTTCGTATGTGGATGTTGGGGCGATCGCGCGTGACCTGGGCGGGGGAGGGCACCCCGGTGCCGCGGCTTTCAATTTCAAACGTGAGAGTGTCGACGACGTGATCGCGAAGATTCGAGCCGAGATCGAATCGCACCCGTTCGAGCCGACTCGTGTTTCGGAGCTCATGACATCGCCCGTCGTCACGGTCGCCCACGACACGACGCTCGCGGAAGCCTACGAGAAGTTCCTGGACGCTGGCATTTCGGGCGCTCCGGTAATGCGCGATGGTGAGGTTGCGGGCGTGATTTCACGGCGAGACATTCGACGGGCCCAGCGTTCAGACAGCGCCGATCTTCCCGTCTCGGCCTACATGACGCACGAGGTGCTTACCGTCGATCACGCCGAGCCCCTCGAAGACGCGCTGCGCCTGATGACCGAGCAGGATGTCGGTCGTCTGCCCATCATGCGCGACGGCGAAATGGTAGGGGTAGTGACGCGAACGGACCTGATCCGATCCCTCTATATGGCGACCCGAGACGACGCAGATCTCACTCATGAAGAGTGAGGGGTGACAATCGCGCCGACCGAAGTTTAGACTGCGCGGCCCACAGACGATGAAGGATCTTCGATGGCCCCCAAACTCTTCGTAGCCCTCGCCGGAAACATCGGCGCAGGCAAGAGCACCGCGGCAAAGCTGATCGCCCGGCACCTCGGGTTCGAAGTGTTTCACGAGCCAGTGGTCGAGAACCGCTTTCTGAAGAACTACTACGCCGACATGCGGCGTTGGTCGTTCACGCTCCAGATGGAATTTTTGCTCAAAAGGTGTGAGCACCATCATCACATTGAGCGGATGCGCGGAGGCTGCGTTCAAGACCGAACGCTCATCGAAGACCCCGAGGTGTTTGCGAAGTATCTGCACGGCCTCGGGCACATGACGGACCAGGAGCTCGACCTCTACTTCGACTATTTCGCGCGGTTCAATTCGAACCTGCGGCAGCCGGACAAGGTCATTCTGCTTCACTGTCCCGACGTCAACGAGCTACTGCGCCGGATTGCCGAGCGCGGGCGCGAGGAAGAACGGGGCATCACGAGCGAGTTCCTGCGCGGGTTGAACGCCTACTACGAGACGTTCGACCAAGTGGCGCGTTCGAAGTATCAAATGGACGTGCTCAAGATTGACGTCAGCCGGAGAGATTTCCGGCGAGGCGAGGAGCGAGACGAATTTCTCGAAGAAGTCCGAGACTTCTTCAAAACTGGACTGCCACAATCGATGGAGCTTCCGCTCCACCTCGACGTGGACGAATGAACCGTTTTTTCAAGGCAAACTGATGGCGAAAAAGCGACGCAAGAAGGGCTCGGGACCGAGCAAGGCCGAAGCCGAAAAGAGCAAGAACTTCTTCTTCCTGCTTGGTGGTATCGGGGCGGTGCTGCTGCTTATCTTTATCGGGCTCCAATACATCTGAATCGCGTCGGAACGACGTGAGCGATGTTTGACGCACGAGGTACGCTAGTGACGCGAGGTCGCCGCGCACTCGTGCGTCTTGTCTTGCTGCCTACTGCTACGGGCTGACGAGTCCGTCCGCGGTGAAGCCGTAGCTACGAGATTCGATTTCGGTGGTGCCTCCGCCCACTGTCGAACGGAATCCATCGGAGAGATTGTCGAAACCGTTGACGATGACGGATGTCGTGCTCGTGGCTTCGTTCGAGCTGCCGGTGACGACCACAGAGTCGCCGCCCGATGAGATGTTCTGGCTGCCCGAGATCGCCACGCTACCCGTTCCGGTCGCGTCGTTGCTCGACCCCGTGACGATCGAAGAGTACGTTCCGGTCGCCTCGTTGAAGTCGCCGGTCACGATCACGGAACGCGAGCCCGAAGCGGTATTGTTCGCGCCACTGATTACGCTCGCATAGTTGTTTGTGATCGCGTTCGACGACCCGCCGACGATCCCGCCGAAGCTCGTGTAGTTGTTGCTCGTTCCGAGGACGAGGTTGTGGGAGCCAGTCTTGGCACTCCCCGACGTGCGCGCCTCGTCGTATCCCACGACCAAGTTTCCTCGCCCGTTCACCGCACCAGTGGTGGAGCCAGAGCCGCTGCGGATATGGACATTCACGTCGGAGAAGACCACCGAGGCCTGGCCGTTCACGGTCTGCGCCTCCATCGAGGCGGTCTTGGTCTCGAGCGCGGCGAGCCGATTGTCCTGTGCGCTGTTGTCGGTTTCGACGTCGCCGAGGCGCGTGTCGTGGCTCGTGAGCGTCGTTGCGTGCGTGTTGAGCGTCGTGGCGTGGCTCGTGAGCGTTGCCGCGTGGTTGTTGAGCGTCGTGTCGTGGTTGGCCAGAGTGGTGGTGTGCGAAGTGAGAGTCGACGCGTGGCTCGAAGCGGTCGACTGAAGCGACGAGATGTCCGATTCGGTCGTGTTCACGCGCGAGCTCAGCGCGGTGATCGCCGACGCGTTGGTCGAAATGCTGGAGTTCACGCCGCTGACGGTCGTCTCGAGCGAGCCTACTCGGCTCTGGAGGTCGGTGATGTCTTGCGCCGTGTTGTTGTTCTCGAGTGTTGCGAGTCGGTTCTCGAGGCTGGTCTTCGAGGCTTCGAGCGCCTCTACTCGCTGAAGCAGCGCGAGGAGCGCGTCCTGGGTGTTGGTGGCGCCGAGCCCGCCTTGTGGGTCATTGACCATGATGTCGGCTGCCGACGTGGCCTTGAGATCGTCTGGGGTTTGACCCTGCAGCGTCAGCGCGTCATCCGCCGTGCCCGCAGTCAGTGAGTACGCGGCGAGAGGTGCGAAGCCGAGGTCGATGCGGGCAGACTCTTCGTCGCCCTCGATCTGCAGCGTGAGTGTTGCTCCCGGCTCGGCGTGAAAGATGGACGAGTCGAGCGGCGTGTCGGTGCCGAGGTACGCCGTGAAGAGGCCTTGGTCGACGGGAATCACCTTCGACTCGTCCCACAGTACTTCGTTCGAGGTTCCGTCGGCGTAGATGCGGAAGGTCACCGGGATGCCTCCGTCGAGCGGCGTCCCCTCGGTATCGGTGAGCAGACCCTGAATGGGCACCTCAACCGGTCCATCGGCCGCGAACGCGTTCGGCGCGACCAACAGGGCGGAGGTGATCAGGAGGAGGGCCATCAGAAGCGAGGTTGTTCGGGAGTTCTTGGTTTGCATGTTGCTGTTCCTGATCCTGGATTATTCCGAAGCTTGGCCGTGCTGTGCTGCGCCGGCTCCTAGCTTGATTTTGTGTTTTGGGGTTTCGACGGTCCCGACGGGAGTGGGCGGCGCGATCAGCAGCCGCATTCGGTGCTGACCTGTCTCGATGGTGTCGCCGCCGCCAGTTGGGCTGAGCGTCTGCTGCAGTGGCTTCGGCTCCACTGGTGGTGGGCCCATGTCTTCCTCGCCAGTCCCAGCGTCGACTTCGCCGTTGCCGGCGTCGGTTTCGGTCGTCGTGCCCATGTCGATTTGCGTCTCACCGGCGTCATCGCCGGTGTCGACTGCTTCGCCGGGTTCGCCTGTGGCGCAGCCGGCCGCGAACAAAATCGCGAGCAGGGCCAGGCCACATCTTGCATATCGTTTCTGCACAGTTTTCTCGGTTCTCAATTCATCAAAAGATCGGTGCGCCACAATCGTTCGGCGACGATTACTCTGCGTCACTGCGAATTTGTTCGGCTCACCGTGGGTTTGGCAACGTAGGCAAATCGCCGCGCGAGATGCAAACCAAAACGCAAAAACTCCCCGGCGCTCGGATGAGCGCGACGGGGAGTTTCGTGGTTCGTCGGGTGGGTCAGGTCAGCAGCACGAGCCGCTGCTGACGACCTCGACGGGGTCGGATTCGTTCGCCGTCGCCGGCGCACAATCGAACAAGCCGAGGTGGCGCAGGGGCGGCGACACGTCGAAGTGCGCCTTGAATCGCGACTGGCTCAGCATGTCCGCGGTATTCTTGCAGACTCGCATGGCCTCGCCGGCCGTGAAGATATGGTGGTCGTCGAATGCGAACGACATCTCGGCGCCGCCGATCGTGCCGCGGTACACCGCGACCTGACCGAAGTCTTCACATCGGTCTTCGAGGGGGGCCTTGATTCCGCGGAGCGTTCGCGAGTCGAAGCGAATTCCTTCGATGACGTCCGACAGGCGTCGTGACTTCACCACACGCACATCGGGGAACCCAGCGTTCGACATCATGCGACGGAGGTCTTCGACGTACGCGGCGCCGGTGAGGCACTCGTTCCAGAGCAATTCATCGCTCTGCAAGTGGTCCGGCACCCGTCGGTCGGCGACGATGTCCGCGATGTAGAATTCTCCGCCCGGCTTCAAGATGCGCGCGATCTCCGCGAACACCTTCTCTTTGTCGTTCGACAGATTGATGACGCAGTTCGAGATGACGATGTCGACCGACGCATCATCGACGGGAATCTCCTCGATGAACCCTTTGCGGAACTCGATGTTCGGCTTGGAGTAGCCGAAGTTGTCCATATGCGGCGCGATGTTCCTTTTGGCGACCTCGAGCTGTTCGTCGGTCATGTCGACGCCGATGACGTGGCCGTTTTCACCGACGAGCTGTGAGGCGATGTAGCAGTCGGCGCCGGCGCCGCAGCCGAGGTCGACCACCGTGCAGCCTTCGAGCAGTTCCGGAACGGGAGAGCCACAGCCATAGCGGCGATCGAGCACTTCCGAGGTGAGCTTTGCCGTCAGCTTCGGGTCGTAGTCGGTGGTGCAGCAAGCGTCGTACGCGAGGTCTTCGGTCTTCTGGACAGTCTTGCCGTAGTACTCCGAGACAGACTTCTTCAGGTCTTCAAGCATTTTGGTCTCCGCGGTTTCGTCGGTGCCGGGCGAGTGCGACTAGAGCGATGAATAGTGTGATCGCCTCCAGTACGCCAGCCCCGAGGAAAAGCTTCGCAGAACCGTAATAATCCACGACGACTCCAGAACCGGCGTGAGCGATCGCCGATCCCACGCCAAACACCACGACGTAGAGCATGGCCTGAACGGTCGCGCGGATGGAGTCGGGCGTTTCGCGATCGAGCACTGCCATGGTCGAGAGCAGGAACGCTCCGAAGCTGATCCCGTGAAGTAACTGAAGTCCGATCATCACGGCCGGAGTCGTCGCCGAAGCCGTGCCGAACCAGCGCAACATGGTGATGCCGACCGTGATCGTGAGGAGTAGTTCGGGGCCGATCTTGCGCATCGCGCGGCCCCCCAGAGCGAGCACAGCCACTTCGGCGAGCACACCTCCGCCGATCGCAACGCCCGGCAGCCAGCTCGGTAGGCCACGGTCTTCGCAGAGCATCACGAAGAACAGGTTGTATGCCGCAATCGTCATCCAGTGGCCGAGCCAAACGGGGAACCAGGCCCGGACCTGCGGATTGGCGACGAGAAGCTTGGCATCGTCGAGGCTCGGTAGTGTTCGAGGGCGCGCCGTGGAGCGGGGCAGCGTGATCGCGGCCAGGGCTGCGACTCCGAAACCGGCGGCCATCACCCAGGGGCTCAACCTTGCCAGGGATTCGTGCGTCGAACCGACGGTGAACCATCCGACCGCCGCGGTCGCAACTGCGGCGATGGCGTAGCCGAACGAGCCCACGGATCGGATTCGACCGAACGCTTCAGGGCTCACCTCGCGCACGGCGAAGACGTCGAGCAGAGGCATCACGGTCATCACCGTGATCGCAAACACGCCGAACACCGCCCAGATTAGCCCGGGGCTCTCGACGAATGGAAAGGCGAGGGCGGCGGTCGCCCCGCATACCATCAGCACCTTGAGCAATCCCGAACTGTTGTCGACCGTGTCTGCAGCGCGCCCCCAGATCGGCATGATCAAACTGCGGACGAGTGTGATGACCGAGATGACCCCGCCGGCGGCCGTGGCGGTCCACCCGAGGCTCGTGAGGTAACGCGGCACATAGGCCCAGAAGAACTGAGCGGCGAAGTGCGCGAAATAGAGGGCGGCGAGCGTCACGGCCCAACGAACTGCGCGGCGATCGGTCACGTAGGCGACCCGCCGGGCTTCCAGTCGAGCAGTCCATCGACGACCTCAGAGTCGAGGTTGCTCGCCGTGAGCACGCGACCGGTCGCACCAGATGCGACGGTGAGCTGAGCATTCCCGAGGTTGCGGCGGCGCTGAAAGAGGTTGGCGGTCGTCTCGGCCGTACGCACTGCGCGACGCGGAAGGCGCGCAATCTGGCGCACGAAGATTGCTCGCGATTCGACCTGAGCGACGTTCTCCGACAATCCGACGCCGTTCTGGCGGTACGCGAGGTATCGGGCGAACGCCATCGCCGGCACGACCGGCAAGAACAACCATCGCCAAGGCCCCTCGATGAGGAAGATGCCGAGGCCGCAAGCCGCGCTCGTGATGAGGACAGGCAAGAAGAGGAATCGAAACAACGCTCGTTTCGGCGGACGCACGATGTCGAACGAATCGACGAACTCGGGCAAGAATTCGCCCAAGAACTCGTCCAGATCGTCGCGACCCAGAATCGGAAAGAGCTCGGACGCGCGACCTTTCTGCTCCGAGTGCCCGATGGCCTCGACCACCAGCGACCCCGAACCGGTGAGTTCCCGCAACGGGTTTTGGACAAAGCGAATAGCCTGCACCCGATGTAGGGGAACGGTGATGGTCTGCCGGTTCAAGAGCCCATGTTGAATCGTGATTTTGTCGTCGTCTCGAGAGACCGAGAATTTCCCGTACTTCAGCACGGTCGCGACGATCGAGCCGAGGAACCCGAGGATGAGGGAGACGATGATCGCAAAGGTGGCCGCGACCCAAAGCGTCGCGGTCGTCGTCTCGTCGGAAGGGAGAGCGGAGAACCAATCGATCAGGGGTTGGAGCGTAAACGAGGCGGTCTGGTTGAGGAACCAGGCCGCGACGATGAAAACGACGCCGAGCTGCCCCGAGGTCGCACCGGCAGCGATGAGCTCGCCCATCGTCGTCTCGCGGCGGACGGTCGGTTCCGCAGGTGGAGCTTCGTGTTCGTCGTCGATGGCCCCCTTCGATTCGAGCGCTTGCCGGAGTCGCTGCGCCTCTTTTGCCGAGATTGCGGAGAGATCCACCTGCGTTCCGGTAGCGCCGGTCTTCACCTGCAGGCGGACGACTCCGAACATGCGTTGCCACAGCCCCTCGTTCACTTCGACGGTGCGGATCTTCTCGAACGGTATCGAAATCTCGCGACGGATGATCGCACCGTCGAGCGCGCGAAACTCTCCGCCTTCGATCCAATATCGGAATCGCCACCAACGCAGCACGCCGCGACCGATGAAGAGCGGAATCAGGGCCAGATAGATGGCTCCCTCGATGAGCGCCCCCTCGGCATCGCCTCCGTTCGAGCCCCCCGATTCGTCGCCACCGAACAGCGACATGAAGATCGCGAAGGCGACGTACGGGAGGTTTCCGGCGATGCCGACGAACGCACCGGCGATGTGAAGCCGCTTGCGCTCCGGACTAGTCATCTCGGGCCTCGCGGGCATAGCGGGCGATCTTGTCGCGCAGCACTTCGGCGACTTCCGTCGACAGGGCGGGGATCTCGTGACTCCCGGCCGCGGTGCTCACGGTTACCGACATCACGCCGAACGCCGAAGCGAGCGGTCCCTGCACCGTGTCGACGTTCTCCACACGCACCAGCGGCACCACGGTCCGACGGATTACGAGCCATCCTCGCTGCAGATAGATCTCCTCCGGGGTGATCTCGTAGCGCCACGTTCGGGCCAGATAGCTCGGGCGGATTCCCGCCGTGCCGATGGCAATGAGGAACGCGACACCTGCCGCGGTTCCGGCCCCCCACAGGATGGATTGTGCGAGCGCGAATGCGGTCACTCCTCCGACGGAGCCGAGGAGCAGCCCGGGGAACAGGCCGTGGATTCGCCACAGGGTGATCGCGCGGTCGTCCAGGCTGTGAATCGGATCAGGTCTCATCGCGTAGCATCTCGATCATGTCAGGGAATCGTTCGAGGAGTTCGCGCGTGAGGTAGGCGTTCGAAACGGCGAGAAGGCTCGAGACGATGAAGTATACGCTGGGGTCGGCCAGGGTCGGCACGAAGCGGGCGAGGGCGGAGTTCGCTGTGCGACCGGATTGTGCGTCTGACGGTCGAAGGCCGGCGACGACTTCAGCCAGCGGTAGGAAACGCGAGGGGATCCACTCGCTGTCGAAATAGTCGACGAGCTGTTCGGCCGATTGCGGGACCGTCTCCGGATGTTCGAGGCCGGCCAGCTCGCCAAGCAGCTGTGCGGCGGCGTCGCGAGCGTCGCGCAGGTGGGCAGGGGAGGCTCCGCTTTCCCACGGGGTCGCGACTCCTTGAACGAGCTTCATCCAGGGGTCGCGCAGTACAGGTGTGTTTCGGGCGAAAGTCGGTGCGACGACATCGCGGCCGTGTTTCTGCTCGAGCCACTCGAGGAACTCGAGCATGAGGTCGACGTCCTCGTCGGCGTTGCGGGCTCGATTGAGACCGAAATTCGCCGCGATGGTGAGGGCGTGTTGCATTGTCTCGAGCGATTCCCGGCTCAGGGCGAGATCCGCAGCATCGCGCGCTCGCGATTCGAGCCACTGCCCGACGGCCGATTCTCGGGCCTGGCGAGCACGGTCTGTCGCTCGGCGCGCGAGCGCGAGCGCTCGGTCACGTTTGCGTGGAGCCGAACGAATGATGTCGGGAAGTCCTGCGCGGTCGATTTCGTCGTCAGCCATGCGTCACAGCGGGGCGCGTCGGGGCGGCCATTCTATGACCTCGCACCGAGATCGGATAGGGCCGAAGCAATTGTCGTTTGCAATGCGTGGTAGGGCCGCGCTAGAACGGCGGGCACGGCAATCCGGCGCCCAACTCGTCAGCATTTTGAACCTTGTCTGGCGACGTCTCGTGAGCAGGTTTTTTGGCGTCCTGCCTGATGTTTCCCCCCATCCATCGGATATTAGTGATGGCTGATCAGAAATTGGCTCTCTCTCGCGTGGAAGAACTGTCGATCCTCCCGCTGCGAAACACCGTGCTCTTCCCACAGGTGGTGGTACCTCTCGCGGTTGGGCGGCCCAAGAGCGTGAAGCTCATCGAAGACGCCGTTCAAACCGAGAAGCCGATCGCGATTCTCACTCAAAAGAACCCTGAGACCGACGATCCGACGCTCGAGGACATGTACGAGGTCGGAACCGTCGCGCGCATCCTCAAGGTCGTGAAGATCGCGAGCGACAACTACTCGGTCATCATTCAGGGCCAGAGCCGCATCAGCCTGCGCGAGCTCAAGCAGGAAGAGCCGTTCTTCATCGGCGAGTTCGACGTCATCGACGAAGAACTGATCGAGGGCTCCGAAGAGCAGGTCGAGATCGAAGCACTCTTCATGAACCTGAAGAGCACGGCGAAGCAGGTCGTGAAGTTCATCCCCGAGATGCCGAAAGAGGCGTCGCAGATGGTCGACGGCGTGACCGATCCAGGTCAGCTGTGCGACTTCGTTGCGGCGAACATGGATATCTCGACCGAGGAGAAGCAGCAGATCCTCGAGCAGGTCGAACTCAAGGAACGCCTGAAGATGGTGGTGACGTTCCTCGCGCGGCAGCTCGAAGTGCTGCGGGTCAGCGACAAGATTCAGTCGCAGATCAAAGAGGAGATCGACAAGAACCAGCGCGAGTACTACCTGCGTCAGCAGCTCAAGGCGATCAAAGAGCAGCTCGGTGAACTCGACGGAGAGGGTGGGGACCTCGAAGACCTCGCCCAGGCAATCGAAGAGGGCGAGCTTCCCGACGAAGTCTACGAGACGGCGAAGAAGCAGCTGAACCGACTGCGCATGATGCAGCCTGCTTCGAGCGAGTACGGCGTCACGCGTACGTATCTCGAGACACTGCTCGACATCCCTTGGAACGAGCAGACCGAAGACAAGCTCAACATCAAGGAAGCCCGCAAGATCCTCGACGAGGACCACTACGGCCTCGACCCGGTCAAGAAGCGCATCATCGAGTACCTCGCCGTCCGGAAGCTCAAGGACGACATGAAGGGACCGATTCTGTGCCTCGTCGGACCTCCTGGCGTGGGTAAGACGTCGCTCGGTCGCTCGGTGGCCCGTGCACTCGGTCGCAAGTTTGTGCGCATCAGCCTTGGCGGTGTGCACGACGAGTCCGAGATTCGCGGTCACCGTCGAACCTACGTGGGCGCACTGCCGGGCCGAATCGTTCAGGCGCTGCGAAAGGCCGGAACGAACAACCCGGTCTTCATGCTCGACGAAATCGACAAGGTCGGGCGCGACTTCCGTGGCGACCCGTCTGCGGCGCTCCTCGAGGTCCTCGACCCCGAGCAGAACCACACCTTCTCGGACCACTACCTGGAGATCCCCGTCGACCTTTCGAACGTGTTGTTCGTGGCGACGGCGAACATGCTCGACCCCATCAGCGCGCCGTTGCGCGACCGTATGGATGTCATCGAGATTCCGGGCTACACGGCGTACGACAAGCGTCACATCTGCCGTGAGTACCTGTTGCCGAAGCAGCTCGACGGCCACGGAATCACCGAAGAGCACATGCAGATCACCGGAGAGGCCCTCGACATCGTGATTCGTAATCACACCCGCGAGGCAGGTGTGCGTACGCTCGAGCGACGAATCGCCGACATCTGTCGCGGTGTGGCTGTGAAGGTCGCCGAAGCACTGGCCGATGAAGAGCGCACGACCGACGACGTGAGCATCGAGATTACTCCGGACAACCTCGACGACTTCTTGGGGCCGGAGAAGTACCAGTACGAGGTTGCACAGCGCACCTCGCAGCCGGGCGTGGCTACCGGCCTCGCATGGACCGCCGCAGGCGGTGACATCCTCTTCATCGAGGCGACGAAGATGCAGGGTAAGGGCGAGCTCGTCCTCACCGGGCAGCTTGGCGACGTGATGAAGGAGTCGGTGCGAGCCGCATTGAGCTACATCCGCTCGCACGTCGAAGATTTCGACATCGACCCGGAGATCTTCAAGAAGAACGACATCCACCTTCACGTGCCCGCGGGCGCGATTCCGAAGGACGGACCGTCGGCCGGTATCACGATGTTCATCGCGCTCCTGAGCTTGCTCACCGGAGTGCGCGTGCGAAGCGACGTCGCCATGACCGGCGAGATTACGCTGCGCGGCAATG
Organism: uncultured Bradymonadales bacterium; assembly: GCA_964384605.1. Lineage (GTDB taxonomy): Bacteria > Myxococcota_A > Bradymonadia > Bradymonadales > Bradymonadaceae > CAYLMO01. Next base: position 60,614 of record CAYLMO010000021.1, read on the forward strand.
TGCTCGCCGTCGGTGGCATCAAGGAGAAGGTCCTCGCCGCGCACCGTTCGGGCATTAAGCGAGTCATCCTTCCGGAGCGCTGCAAGAAGGACCTGATCGACATCTCTGACGACATCAAGGAAGACTTGGAGTTCTTCTTCCTCGAGCACGTCGAGGGGCTGCCGGAGTTGGTTCTCGAGTCGGACGATGAGGACGCAGAAGCGGCGGAGTAGGGGCGCACGCAGGCTACAAAAGAGCCCGAACGCGGAAGCGTTCGGGCTTTTTTTTCGCCCGGAGCGAGGGACCTTCGCTTCGCAAGGG
>CAYLMO010000021.1:61013-65550 GCA_964384605.1 uncultured Bradymonadales bacterium
CTTCGCTTCGCAAGGAACCTTCGCCTGGCGGCAAGGGACTTTGCTTCGAAAGGGCGTGGTCTATGCGGGATTGGCTTTCTTATCCAGATAGCGAATGAAGCCGTGGATCTGCCTTCGGAGAGCGTCGAATCGTCGCTCGTTTATCTGGGAACTGGGCAAGTCGCCCAGGATACGAAGTCGCCTGTGCTGAATCTGAGCTTCGCCGAGCGAACCGAGTGCGATGAAGCAGTGTCGACGAAGGACTCGGGCAGAATCGAACATGCAACCTTCGGCGATGTTGTCCGCAACGGAGTTGATGCTCCGCCGCAACTGATTGGTCACAGACCAATGAAGTCCCGCATTTCGCAGTTCTGTCTCGATTTCGATGGAAAGCTGAAAGGCCTCGCGAAAGATAACCAGATCGTCAAAATCCCTCATGCATACCTCCTGTGGTGTCGCACAGAGGTTTTCGGCCGCTCAGCCCGATCGTTGCGAAAAATCTCGAAAAAATCGCATCAGCCTAGAATGCCGAGAACAACCTCGCGAAGCGAAGGTCCCTTGCCGCCAGGCGAAGATTCCTCGCCGCCAGGCGAAGTTTCCTCGCCGCCAGGCGAACGTGCCTCGCGAAGCGAATGTCCCTCGCAAAGCGAACGTCCCTCGCGAAGCGAACGTAGAAAAAAAAGCCCGAACGCGGAAGCGTTCGGGCTTTTGTTCGTCGCTTCGCGCAACGACTAGTTGAACTTCACCTCGAGGATCTCGACCTCGCGAGAGCCTCCGGGCGCCTTGATCACGACTTCAGCGCCTTCCTCTTTGCCGATCATCGCTTTCGCGATCGGCGAATTGAACGAAATCATGCCCTTGCTCAGGTCGGCTTCGTCGTCGCCCACGATCTTGTAGGTCTTCTCGGTGTCGTCTTCGAAATCGAGGATGGTGACGGTTGCGCCAAACGTGACGCGGTCACCTGAGAGCGTCGAGACGTCGATGACCTCGGCGTGTGACAGCTTGCCCTGAATCTCGCGGATTCGGCCCTCGATGAACCCCTGCTTCTCCTTGGCAGCGTGGTACTCGGCGTTCTCCTTGAGGTCGCCGTGGGCGCGTGCCTCCTCAATTTCGGCGACGACCTTTGGACGTTCGACCTTCTTGAGGTTGTCGAGCTCTTTGCGCAAGGCGTCTTGGCCTTCGCGGGTCATCGGTATCTTCATTGGTTCGCTCCCATACAAAACAAAGACGAGACGCCTTGATGCAAGACGTCTCGTTGAACTCTGAAGAATATTAGGTGCGGCAGGTCGGATCATCAAGGGGGGACACAATGGAGGGCCCGGGGTTTTCGTCGTGAGGGAATTTCGCTACCCTTCGCGGCGAACTTCGAAAATCAGGGTGGGAACCCGTAACGCTACGATCGACCTATGCAACCGACCATCTCGCAGTACAGCGCGCTCGTGGAGCGTCTGGAAGAAACTGAACGACGTTCGCCCAAGCTGTACCTCTTGCGAGTGATTGGGCTCGCCGGACTCGGCTACGGCTACATGGCGGCAGTGGCGCTAGGCGCACTCGCCCTGATTCTGGGCATCGTTGGGCTCTTCTATGTTCGACCGGGATTCGCGCTCAAAGCGTTGCTGGTCATGGGGATCCCTGCGCTCTTCCTCATCGTTGGGTTGATTCGGGCGCTTCGGGTTCGTTTCGACGCACCAGAGGGTGAGCGCCTGACTCGAGCGGATGCCCCGAAGCTGTTCGACCGCATCGAGGCGATCCGCAAGCAGCTTCAAGGGCCGACGGTTCACGAGGTCATCCTCGATGGCGAGATGAATGCGGCGATCGTTGGAAAGCCTCGACTCGGAATCCTCGGTTGGCACAAGAACTATCTCATCCTCGGACTCCCGCTGCTTGCGGCGCTGTCCGAGGAGGAGTTCGACGCCGTCATTGCGCACGAACTCGGCCACCTCTCGGGCAACCACGGCAAGATCAGCGGCTGGATTTATCGAATTCGCAAGACCTGGGCTCAGGTGGCGGCGAACGTGGACGAGGACGTCGGCTTCGTCTTCGAGCGATTCTTCTCGTGGTACATCCCGTACTTCAACGCGTATTCGTTCGTTCTGGCCCGCGCTCACGAGTACGAGGCCGATGCGGCCGCGTCGGAGGTCACGTCGCCCGACGCCATGATCGGCGCGCTCACTCGGCTCGAGGTCGTCAGCAATCACCTCGAGGACACGTTCTGGCCGAGCCTTCGCGATCTCAACCGAGAGTCCCCGGAAGCTCCGAAAGACCTCTACGGCCGCATGACTCGGGCGATGGCCTCGAGCGCCGCGACCGCGCAGGCCGACACGTATCTGCGGGACGCACTCGAGCGAAAGGCCGGGTTCGCGGACACACACCCAAGTCTACAGGAACGGGCCGAGGCACTCGGCGTTTCGCCCGTCGTTCCGCCAGCTCCATCCGTGAGTGCTGGAGAGGCCTACTTTGGCAGCCCCTTCAATGACCTGATCGCCCGCTGGTCTTCGGATTGGCACGAGAATCGGGCCGACGTGTGGCGCGCACAGCATGAAGACCTGGCGGCGTCCGCCGAACGACTGGAGAAGCTCGAAGGAGCCGCCCAATCAGGGGCTCTTCAGTTCCGGCAGATGTTCGAGCTCGGTTCCCTCTACGAGAAATTCAACCAAGAGGACAAAGCGATTGAAGTCTTCGAGGGTCTCATCGAAACGGCCGAAACTGCACCACGAAAGGCGCAAGCTCTCTACGCTGCAGGCGACCTTCTAGCGTGCAATCACGATGACCCGAGGGGCGCGCAGATGCTGGAGAAGTCGCTGAAGCTCGACCCGTTCATGACCCCGATCATCTCCGAGATTCTCGCGGGGTACTACATGCGGACCGAGGACCTCGACGCCGCACAGGCTCACATCGATCGACGCGATGTCTTCATGGAGAGCTTCGGCCCCGCGTTCGCCGAGCGTCAGGGTTTTGCCCCCTACGACGACGTCATTCGCCCGGTTTCGACCGACGAAGAGATTGAGCGGGTGCGCGCACTCGGCGCCGAGGTGTTCACCACGGATGCCTTCGAAGCGTACTTCTTTGCGAAGCGGTGCCAACACTACAGCGACCGACCGCCGCACTACCTGGCGATCATCGTGAAGACCGAAGACGAGGAGGAACTCGACGGGATAGGGGAGAAGATCGACCTCCTTCTCTCGGAGCTTCCGGAAGCGGCGGAAGTCCTCGCGTTCGGCCCAAACAGCGAGACCGCCCAGAACATCCGGGCGGTCTCCTCAGCGCGAATCGATGCTGGCCGAACGCTCTAGTCGCCGGCCTCGGCATGGTACTTCTGGAGCGACTTCACCTGGATGTCTTTCTGCGCGGACTGGAACATCGCGTCCACCGTGGCGGCCGCGCCAGACAAGGTCGTGTGATACGGCACGCCGCGATTCAGCGTCTCGCGCCGAATCGAGCGTGAGTCACGCACGGACTGGCGGCCAACGGTCGTGTTGATGACCATCGAAATGTCGCCGTTGATGATCTCGTCGACGATATGCGGCTGGCCCTCGGCGACCTTGTTCACGGTACGCACCTCGAGACCGTTGTTGCGCAGGTACTTCGCCGTGCCGCGCGTCGCGACCAGCGTGAAGCCAAGCTTCACCAGCTTTTGCGCAAAGGGGACGGTGCTCCACTTGTCCTGGTTTCGCACGCTGACGAAGACTTGTCCGGCCTCTGGCGGCGGATTGAACGCCGCAATCTGCGCCTTCACGAACGCCGACGCGAAGTCGGGGTCGATGCCCATCACCTCGCCCGTCGACCGCATCTCCGGCCCCAGAATCGTATCGACCTCTGGGAACTTGTTGAACGGGAAGACACTCTCCTTCACCGAGTAGTGGCGCGGAACGATCTCGCGCAGCGCGCCCATCTCTTCGAGGGTTTCGCCAAGCATCGCGCGGGCCGCGAGTCGAGCGATCGGGCGACCGGTCGCCTTCGAGATGAACGGTACCGTTCGCGAAGCGCGTGGGTTGACCTCGAGCACGTAGACCTCGTGCTCTTGGACAGCGAACTGAATGTTCATCAATCCGACGATGCCAAGCTCTTTGGCCAACGCGACGGATTGCTCGCGGATCACGCGGAGCACCGATTCTGCGAGGTGGTAGGGAGGTGTTACGCAGCCCGAGTCGCCGCTGTGAACGCCGGCTTCTTCGATGTGCTCCATCACCCCGCCAATCACGGCGTTGGTGCCGTCGGCCACGACGTCGACGTCGACTTCGACCGCTTGGTTCAGGAACTTGTCCATGAGCACCGGCGCGCCGTCTGATTCGATTCGAGCGCGCTCGAACACCTCGGCGAGCTCTTCGCCGCTGTAGACGACCGTCATGCCGAGGCCGCCCAGCACGTACGACGGGCGCACCAACACTGGGTAGCCGAGTTTCTCGCCTTCGATCTGTGCCTCTTCGAGTGTTCTCGCGAACGACGCCTCGGGCTGTTTCAGATTGAGACGCTGGACGATCTCGTTGAAACGCTCTCGGTCCTCGGCGAGGTCGATGACCTCGGGCGGCGTGCCGAGGATTCGCACGCCGGCGTCTTC
>CAYLMO010000022.1:0-3635 GCA_964384605.1 uncultured Bradymonadales bacterium
CAGAATCCAGGTCCTCCCCAGGTGATCAGGCCGTCCGGCCCACCCTGCGATAGCTCTGCGCAACTCCGTCCAACTCAACAAGTCGAACGGTTTTTCCGCCAATTTGACCGACCACGAGCGGCTCAAAACGCTCGACGACCCGACCAAATCTCGATGAAATGGCACGACAAAAAAGGACGAGCGGGCCCCGTGTCGCGAGGGTATGGGGTCGTGAGGAAAAGCTATGGGTTACCAGATAACGGTGAGGCCGCCGGAGGGTGCGAAGACCATGCTGGAGTAGTCGGTGGTTTCGTCGAGGACGGTGGGTTCGAAGAAGAGGCGGTAGATGCCGATCTCGAGGCTGAGGAATACGTACTTGTAACCGAGTTGAGTGCCGAGAGCTCCGCCGGCGTAGAAGGCGTTGGTGCCTTGAATGTACTGGCTGGGGTTCTGGTCGCGGATCTCGTTGGGGACTCGCTCGGCGAGGAATGAGGGGAGCTTGTCGGAGGTGGTGATGGTGGAGACCATGAATCGCGGAGCGAAATATGCGCGGAGCCAGTCACCGTGGTGGTACGAGCCGATGACCTGGAAGTCGAAGTCATGCCGACCGACGCTGGTGAGGGTGACCCACTCGACGAGGGAGGAGACCACGGAGGTGTGGTAGCCGTACCCGAAAGATGTCGCGAGTGCCCATGCTTCGTCAGTGGACTCCCAGATTTGCAGCTTCACGTCGGGTTTGATGACGTTGCCGTCGTAGCGCAAGCCGAAGTCGATACCCTCGAGAACCGCGTCGGTGACGCCGATACGAAACTGCGCTTCGAACGTGAATCCTGGCTGGAAGAGAAGCCAAGCGAGGGCGGCCTCGATGTACGTGCGGAAGGTCTCGACGGCGACTTCTTCGCCCTCCGGGGTGGAATCGATCTGGTCGTAGGCGTCCTTTCCGGCGTCGAACGTGCGTCCGACGACGTTGGTGGTGACGGTCGCGTAGCCGCCGCCAGTGACCTGCACGTGACCTGGCTCGAGTGCCTTAGCGGTCGTCAGGTTCGTCAACGTGGTGGTGCAACCAGTCAGTGCAACCGCGAGCAACATCAGAATGAGCCAGCAAGACTTGTACATCGGTTTCCCTAAGCTTGGCGTCGAGGTGGAGCGCTTTCCTTCCCGGATTTCGTGCTTTATCTTCCGTTCAGCAATCAAGGTACTCAAAACGGACGGATGCATCATGCGTAGATTCATCAAGCTAGAAGCTCTCGCCGCACTCGGGCTAGTCGCCATCGTTGGCTGCAAAGAAGACAAGGTTCCTACCGAGGAGCCACAGGCCGAAGAGCCGGTGGAGCAGCCGGCCGAGACTGAAGACAAGGGTGCGACGGAGTCGAAGCCGGCTCACTCGTCGGCAATTCCGGGCACCGAGAATCAGCTGCTGCACGACCAGGATGTTCCTGAGGTTTCGTTCGAAATCGCAGCGCCGGCTGACGATACCGTGCTCGAGTCGGGCGACCGAGTCGAAGTTTCGTTCGACGTCACGAACTACCGCACGGGCAAAGAGATCGGCCAGCACGTGCACCTGATCGTCGACAACAATCCGTACATCGCGCATTACGACGCATCGACCCCGGTCGTGCTCGAAGGCCTCGAGCCGGGTACGCACACGCTTCGCGCCTTCCCGGCCCGGCACTATCACCTCTCGCTGAAAGAAGGCGACGTCTTCAAGACGGTCAACTTTCACGTGAAGGAGAAGACGGCCGACTACGGATTCGATCGCACCAAGCCGTACCTGACCTACAGCCGCCCGAAGGGCACCTACGACCAGGAAGCGGCGAAGAGCCTCCTCCTCGACTTCTACGTACAGAACGTCGAGATCGGCAAAGACGCGAAGGTCGTCTACGGAGTGAACGGCGAGGAGACGGAGCTGACCGAATGGAAGCCCGTGCTGCTTCCGCCGCTCGAAGCCGGTGAACACACGATCACGCTCAAGCTGGTCGACATGGACGGCAAGCCGATCGAAAACGGCGGGTTCAACAACACGACCCGGACCATCACGGTCAAGTAGCGGATCGCGCAAAACCGCACAGGTTGTGGACGAAACGAACAGTCACGAAATTGACACCCTCAGGGGGCAGCGTTAGGCTTTCCATAGGCCCATTTGAACAACCTCCGCAGCCAACGCCCCGGCAGAGCAGTAGGGTGTCGCATGCTCGAAGACGACCCATTCGGACCGGAACAGGACGAACTCGACGAATTGTCGGAGGCCGTCCGGACCGAGGAGCAAGACCGAGAACTCGCCGATGCGGAGGGTTTGAGCACCCTTTCGGATTGCATCGACACGGTCGCTTCGAGCGTCGCTTCTCGAGACTGTTCCGCAGTGGTCGTACTCGACGGAAGTAACCTCGGCGCTTGGGAGCGAAAGTACGGCTCCGGCGCGTTCAACGCGCTCATGGCGCGCATCGGCGCTGCCTTCGAAGACCTCCGCGGCTCAGCGATTCGGAACGAAGACGTCGTCTGTATCGACGGTCGAGGCGGCGACTCGATCATCGTCTTTCTGGGGCCTCCACGAGAGCAACAGAATGGGTTGATGATCGACTTCGACGAGATCGCGGTCCGCCTCAAGTCCGCCCTCCTCAAGCCCTACGAAGGGTTCGAGATTTGGTATCACGAGGCGCTTGATCACATCGCGACCGGCAGCGCGCTCATCATCCACAACGATAGCGTCGACGCTCGCCGAGAGATCTATCGGGCCATCCGCCAGGCGCGTGCTGATTCGCAGACCAACCTCAAAGAAGTTCAGCGCCGTCGCCATCGCGTGCTCGGGCACATGATCGCTCAGCGCCGCATCCGGACGTTTTTCCAGCCCATCGTCGATCTCGAAACAAACGAGCTTTTCGGGTGGGAAGCGTTGTCGCGCGCGTCGGGAAACGACGCCGAGCGGCTCGGGGTTCACCTGTTCGTCGCGGCCAGCCGAGCCGACCTCGATGGCGAGCTCGATCAGACTTGCCGAGCGCTCTCGCTCCACAGACGTCCAGGCCTCACGAAAGACCAGTGCCTCTTCGTCAACACCTTGCCGAACGCGTTCTACGGCTCGATGAACGAGCTCGAAGGACTCCTAGAGCAATGGCTGAACGACGGCCTTTCGCCGCATCAGCTCGTCTTCGAGATCACTGAAAGCATCACGCACGAGCAGCTCCGACGCATCTTGCCGAGCGTCGAGGTCTTGCGAGACCGCGGCTTCCGATTTGCGGTCGACGATGTCGGAACGGGTCAGGCCAATCTCCAGCTCATTACGGACATTGAACCGCAGTTCCTAAAGATGGATATTTCCCTGACGCGTGGAATCGCTCACAGCTCACGGAAACAGGCACTCGCGGACTACCTTCTCGAACTTTCTGGGCGGTTCAACGCCCATCTCATCGCAGAAGGAATCGAGGAGGAACACGACCGAGAGGCCCTCGAAGATCTCGGTGTCCGGCTCGGGCAAGGCTTCCTCCTCGGGCGTCCGCAAGAGGCTGCCGATCAATCCGTGGGCTAGACCCCAACGGAGCCCATGTTGAAACGATTAACGTACTTGATGCTGGCTGGCGCTCTCTTCGCTGCGGGATGTGGCGACGACGACGGCAACAACGCGACGTCCAACAACGCGACGTCCAACAACGCGACGTCCAACA
>CAYLMO010000022.1:3735-63343 GCA_964384605.1 uncultured Bradymonadales bacterium
CAACAACGCGACGTCCAACAACGCGACGTCCAACAACGCGACGTCCAACACCGCGGCGTCGAACAACGCGACGTCCAACAACGGAACCACTCCGAACGGCGGAACGAACCCCGATGCCAACATCTATGCGGGCGCCGATTTCGGTCGCGAGGAGGTGACCGCCGCGGAAGGAGCGACGATTGAGGTCGCTTCGGGTCGCGCGTCCATCGAGATTCCAGCCGGAGCTCTGTCAGCAGACACCGAAGTCGTCATTCGATTGAACTCCACGACTTCGTCGCACGACGAGATCTTCAACAACGGCATGGGTCCCATTCCGTTCACGATCAATCTCGAGCCGAAGGGCACGGTTCTCTCGGCCCCGGCAACACTGCGGTTCCTCGTCCCGATCGAGGACCTCGCGCAGTCGAACATGAACGGCCAGATCTGGCAGTTCGGAATCTTCACGAACGCGACCGGCGAATCGACCAATCACCCCGCAACGACTTCAGTGGTGGGAGAAGACATCGAAGTTGTCGCGGAAGTCGATACGTTCGACGACTACTCCCCGGTCGGGATGGGCAAGATCAAACTGATGCCTTCATGCACCACGTGCACCGTGGGTTCACCCGCGACTCTGAGGGTAGACGTCGAGAACATTCTCGCGCCAACCATTGGATTCGATCTCACCGTGGCGCCCGGCGACCTCACATTTGCGTCTACGGAGTTCACCGGCGGCATCGCCGCACCAATGACGCATGAACTCATAGATTTCGACTTCCAGTGTGACGCGACGGGCACATCGACAGTCACGGTCGACTTCGACGCGAATCTCGGGCCCGACTCCGGAAGCTTCGGATTCGGCGCACCGATCGAGGCCGAGATCACTTGCCAATAGCCCGCGTGACGAGAGCGCCTAGTACTTCCACTTGATCGAGCACCCGATCGAGGGGTGCTGCTGTTCCTTCACGGGCTCGCTGGCCAGCAACGCGTCGAGCGCATCGCGCAGTTCGTGTTGGGTCACTGCGCTTTCGTCTTTCCAGTTGTCATCTATCCTTCCGCGATAGACCAGCGAACGCCCGCCGTCGTAGACGAAGATGTCAGGGGTGCAAACCGCTCCGTATGCCTGAGCGACCTCCTGTGACTCGTCGTACAGGTACGGGAACTCGAACCCCCAATCCGCGCCGACTTCGGCCATCTTGTCGAATCCGTCGGCCGGATACCGTTCCGCATCGTTCGAGCTGATCGCCACGAAGTCGACCCGCTCGGCATAATCGCGCCCAAGCGCCGCGAGTCGATCGGCGACTGCTTTCACGTAGGGGCAATGATTGCAGATGAACATGACGACCAGGACGTCCTTGTCGAAGTCGTCCAGCGAGTAGAACTCGTCGTCGAGGGCATTGGGCAGATCGAAGCTCGGAGCGGCAGTCCCGAGCGGAGTCGCATTGCTTTCGAGGAGGGCCATGATGGCTCCTTTCAGTCAGGAATCACGATGTCGTCCAAACCTTCGGGGGCCTCAGGCCATTCCATCTCTTGCGACTCGAGCAGCTCCCGCATGATCGTGGTGATGACCAAGTTCCGGTACCACTTTCGGTCCGCAGGGATGACGTACCAAGGCGCAAAGTCGGTCGACGTTTCGATGATCGCCTCTTGGAACGCGTCCATGTAATCCTCCCAGTAGCCGCGCTCCTTGAGGTCGTTCGGATCGAACTTCCAGTGGCGCTCGGAGTCCTTCAGGCGCTCTTCGAGGCGCTCCTTCTGCTCTTCTTTCGAGATGTTGAGCATGAACTTCACGACCAAGGTTCCCGAGTCGACGAGGTTCTCTTCGAACGCCCGGATATACCCGTATCGTTTGCGCCAGACCGCCTCGGGAACGAGTTCGTGCACCCGTACGACGAGTACGTCTTCGTAGTGGCTTCGGTTGAAGATCTGGATGTGTCCGGAATGCGGCGTGTGCTGGTGAATGCGCCACAAGAAGTCGTGGCTCCGCTCGCGCTCGGTCGGCTTCTTGAATGACTGCACACGCACGCCCGCAGGATTCAGCGGGCCGAAGCACCGGCGAATCGTGCTGTCTTTTCCGCCCGTGTCGAGCGCCTGCAGGACCACGAGAATCGACCGCTTGTGCTCCGCGTACATCTTGAACTGGAGCTGTTTCAGCACCTCCAAGTTCTCTCTCGTGCGCGCCTCCGCGACTTCCCGTTCGAGCTTTTCGCCGCTCCGGTCACGTTTCGTTCGCGTCTTGCACTCGCGAATGTCGAAGTCATCAGGATGGGCGCGATACCAATCGGGATAGTCGAGCTGGAGCATTGAGGTCCTTCGCGAGATTACTCGCGATCTTGAGTGGCGCGGTACTCGATGGCAGCCGCGATGAAGCTTCGGAAGAGCGGGTGAGCCGCCGTTGGGCGACTTTTGAACTCGGGGTGGAACTGGCAGCCGATGTACCAAGGGTGGTCGGCCAGCTCGAGCATCTCGACGAGGTGACCGTCGGGCGACTCACCGCACACGGTGAGGCCTGCCTCTTCGAGCGTTTCACGGTAGGCGTTGTTGAACTCCAGCCGGTGCCGGTGGCGCTCCGAAATCTCGCCCGATGCGTAGACTTCTCGTGCCTTCGAGCCTTCCTTGAGCACGCACGGATAAGCCCCAAGCCGCATCGAGCCACCCTTGTCGATGGAGGCCGACTGGTCGGCCATGTACGCGATGATCGGAGCTTTCGTACCCTCGTCGAACTCGACCGAGTTCGCCTCTTTCAGGCCACAGACGTTCCGCGCGTACTCGACGGCGAGGAGCTGCATGCCGAGGCAGATGCCGAAGAATGGAATGTTGTTCTCACGAGCATATCGGATGCCGAGCACTTTGCCCTCGATCCCGCGCTCGCCGAACCCGCCAGGAACGAGCAGGCCATCGCAGTCGCCAAGCGAGCTTCCGAGGTTCTCGGGGTTGAGCGTCTCGGCGTCGATGAAGGCGAGTTCGACCCGCGAGTTGTTGGCGATGCCGCCATGCAGCAATGCCTCGTTCAGCGATTTGTAGCTGTCGGTGAGGTCGGTGTACTTGCCGACGATGCCAATCTTGGCGTGGTTCTTCGGCCGTTTGATCCGCTCGACAATCTGCTCCCAGTTGCTCATGTCGCGAGCTCGCGACCAGATGTTGAGCGCCTCCGCAAGCTTCTGATCGACCTCTTGCTCCGCCATCATCAGCGGAACCTCATAGATTGTCTCGGCGTCGCGCGCTTCGATGACGCGGCCGGGATCGACGTTACAGAAGAGCGCCAGCTTGCGCTTCGCATCCTCGTCGATGGGCTTGTCGGAGCGGCACACGAGGAACTCGGGCTGGATGCCGATCTCACGCAGTGCTTTCACCGAGTGCTGGGTCGGCTTCGTCTTCAGTTCACCCGCCACCGCGATGTACGGAACGAGCGTAACGTGGATCGAGACCGAGTTTTGATAGCCGAGCTCGAGTCGAAGCTGTCGGATCGCCTCCAAGAACGGGAGCGATTCGATGTCGCCCACCGTTCCGCCGACCTCGACGAACGCGATGTCGGCCTCAGTCGTCGCAGCGAGGACCCGCTGCTTGATCTCGTCGGTGATGTGCGGAATCACCTGAACCGTCTTGCCCAGGTACTCGCCGCGCCGCTCTTTCGAGATGACGGCGTCGTAGACCTGGCCGGTGGTGAAGTTGTTGTTTTGGGACATTCGGGCCGAGCTGAATCGCTCGTAGTGCCCGAGGTCGAGGTCGGTCTCGGCCCCATCGTCGGTCACGAACACCTCGCCGTGCTGGAACGGGCTCATCGTTCCGGGATCGACGTTGATGTAGGGGTCGAGCTTGATGAACGTGACCTTCAGTCCACGGTTTTCCATCAGGGCGCCGATCGCGGCTGCGGTGAGTCCCTTGCCGAGGGAAGAAATCACACCGCCGGTGATGAAAACGTACTTCGTCTGATTGATCGCCATCGTCTTTTTTGACCTTTCCCGGATGCGTCCCGAGATGTGTCCAAAATATAGAAAGCCGCGCCAAACCTGACGTTCAGGTGGCTCGAGTCGGCACAAATTGTGATTGAGGGGGAGTTACGTGAGGCCCGACTTCAATCGGAAGCGGACTATAGTCGTGGGGTCGGCTCTTGGCAACCAACCGTTCAAATCGGCAGGTTCGTTCCGGTCGGTGGTCGGCAGTTCAGCGAGGAGCGAATCGACCTATTTGCAGGTCGCACGACGGACCGTCTGCAGCGCAACTCGCGCGGTTCCGACGGGTGCGTCGAAGGTCATCGCCCATGGCGTCCGCTCGGCGTCGACGCCGACCCAGAGGGTGCCCAGTTCGTCGCGATCACCTTTAGGTTTGAACTTCTTCGGGCCTCCGTGGTGATGCACGGTTCGAAAGAGCTCGATCGCGTATGCTCGCTTGGCCCCCTGCCCCGTTGCCACGGCTTCAGGCTTGCCGACGATGGCTTCGAGCTTGAAGAGCTTCCAGCCGTCCCACACCCAGTAGACGAACTTGCTGCCTGCCGCGAGTTCGCGTGTGCGTAGGTGCAGCATCCACGACAGGAGGTCCTGGGTCGTGCCCGGTAGGGCAAACGCTTGCTTTGTGGTCTTGCCGCGGAACGTCTTGGTCACCCGAACGGTCGAGGGCTTCTTAAACCGGCTCTTGAAGCTACGAGGTTCGCCTTCTTCGGTGATCCTGGTGCGCCCTTCGAGCGAGCGGCCGTTCGGCACGAAGAACGAGTCGAGCCGGATGTCGAACGAGTGGATCTGGTTCGCCATCCCCGTGCTCTGCGCGACGAGTGCGGCCGGAACGTGGCTGTCGCGTTTGCATCCGACGTCTAGCCGCATGCTCGCTACCTGTGCGTCGCCCCAGCTGACTTCATAGCCAAACCGCTCCGAAGATTGCGCGGCGGCTTCCGCGGTCCAGAGGAACACGGCTGCGAAGGCTATGGCGAGGTGTTTCATCATGGAGGCGTTGTAGCGAAGACAGGTCGGTCGTTGCAAATCCACCGGGTTGGACGCGAGCATCGCGGAGTTGTTCAGTAGACTCCGCCGCGATTGCCCCCAAACGCAAAAAGGCCACCGCGTCGCGGTGGCCTTTTTGCAATCGCTCGAGAGCGAATTACTCAGCTGGTGCTTCTTCAGTTGCTTCTTCTGCCGGTGCTTCTTCAGCAGCAGGAGCTTCTTCAGCAGCAGGTGCTTCTGCGGTTTCTTCCGCAGGAGCTTCAGCGGGAGCTTCAGCAGCAGCTGCGCCGGTGGCGCAGGTCACGCGAACTTCCTGGAACGAAAGGATCGTGCCGATGACGCTGTTGACGAGACCGTTGAGGAAGGTCTGCTCAACTTCGACAAGGCCGAAACCTTTGCCTGCGCAGACCGTGTCGGCGTCGACCGGGTCAGCGAGAGGAATCAGGCCAGCGAGGAGGTACATGCGGAAGCCTTCCGAGTAGTCCGGAGCCGTGGCCGACGCGTTGTAGTCCTTCTGGACGATGATTTGGTTGTGGTAGCAGCCCACGCTCGGAACAAGCAGGGCGAGCACGAAGAGAAAAGGCAAAATGCGCTTCATGGTGCTTTCCTTTGAGTGGCGTGGTGTGAATTAGAGGGTGTCGTTGGTGACAATTTCTTCCGTCAGGACATTGCCCTGAGCGTCGAGCGACTGATGCGCGACAACAGCATCATTTTCGTCGAGGAAGAAGTTGTGAGCGGCACCCGAGGCGCACGTCACTTTGACGGTGTTCGGCGAGTAGATTCCGGCCGTGAGGCAGCCGAGGAACATGTCGCCGAAGGTGTGAACGGTTTCGACAGCCTGGACACCGCTTGGGCAGTAGTCGTAGGCGCGAAGCGGATCGTTCAGGTTGATGAGTCCGCGGATCAGGAATGCGCGGCCAGCTTCTTGCGGCTCACCTGCAGCCGGAGCCTTGCTGGAGTACTGGAACGTCGTGCTGAAGCACCCCGTCGCGAACATTGCCGCGGAGAGGAGCAGAGCCAGAAGGATGTGTCGTTTCATCTTTCCCTCGTTTCGGATTGAAGGTGGTTAATTCACCTGAGCTAACTTCATTACATACAAGTGCCCAAACGTACTGCGCACGCGTCTGAATTCACCTGTAGGATCTTGCTAACGCAGGTGAACTAGCATGAGGCTTTAGGGGTGTCAATTGCATGGGCCTTACAAAATGGGGTCGATCGTGCATTTGCTCGGCTGATTCGCAAGGTTTACCGTAAGGCATTCGTAATTCTCCGGAGAACAAGCTGATGACCGCACGAATACTGCTCGTGGACGATGATCCATCGCTCTTGGACGCACTGGCCCTCTCCTTCGAAGACGAGGGGTACGAAGTGGAGACTGCTCCCGCCGGGGACATTGCGCTCGTCAAAATTGCGAATCAGCGACCGGACATCATCATCTCGGACGTGAACATGCCGGGCCTCGACGGCTTCTCGCTGTGCCGAAAGCTGCGAGAGCGTGATGACGACTTGCCCATCATCTTGCTGACGTCGCGGGACAACGACATCGACGAGGCGCTCGGGCTCGAGCTCGGCGCCGACGACTACGTCGCGAAGCCGTTCTCGACGCGCGTGCTCGCCGCGCGCGTGCGGGCGCTGCTGCGCCGCCAGGCGCTCCGGCAGCCCGATGCTCCCGAGCCAGAGGACGAAGTGGTGGAGCTCGGCGACGTTCGACTCGATCCCGAGCGTCTCGAGGTCAGCTTCCAGGGCACGGCGCTCTCGATGACGGTCACCGAATTCCGCATGGTCGAAGCCTTTTTGAGACGACCCGGCATTGTGCTGTCTCGCGATCGGTTGATGGAACTCGTGCGCGGTGACGACTCCGTGGTGGCCGACCGGATCATCGACACTTACGTGCGTAGATTGCGCCGAAAGTTCGAGTCGATCGACGAGTCTTTCGAGCTCATCGAGACGGTCATTGGTGCGGGATACCGCTGGAAGAAGGCGTGACCTGACGCGTGCTCAAGACCTTCAAATCATTGCGCGCCCGAGCGCTCGCCGTGGTCGGCGCGGTAGTTGTTGCGCCGGTCATCTTCGTTTGGCTCACCAGCCCGTACGAAGACGCGCTCGGGTATCAAATGCGCGTCGGGCTCGAGACGGCGTCCGAAGAGCTCGGCGACCTCGTACGCACCGACGCGCCGGACGAAGAGTTCATGGCCGTCGCCGAGCGATTCGATGCCTGGGTACGCGTGCTCGACCAGAATGGCGTGCCGCTTCGCGACATCGACGGCTCCGGCGGTGCATCGATTCGTGAGCGCGTCGCGTTCATGGGCGAGGTCCCGTCGACGGCCGATTGGGATGCGAAGCAGGAGGCGCTCGCCAAGCGCGGCGTGTTCCTGCGGGCGCGCGATGACGAGGACGGCCGGGCCGGAAGATGCGGGTACGGCGAAGAGTCGAAGCTCTTGTTCTGCGAGCTCGCCGTGCGGGTGGACTTCGCCGGCGCGATGAAGCCGCGCTTCGTCTACATGGTGACGTCAACGCCGCGGGCGCTGACCTCGCTGTACGACGATCGGTACCAGGTGTTGCAGCTCACGCTCATCGTGTTGGCATTCGCGCTCTTGCTCGGCCTCTGGCTCGGGCTTCGAATCGTGCGGCCGCTCACGGATTTGCGCGAACAGATCTTGGATCGTTCGACATCGAATGCAACTCGGCCGGTGGAGATCGAGCGTGACGACGAGTTTGGCGAACTCGCTCAAGCGTTCAACAGCCTGCTCGGCGCGCTGGAAGAGCGCCGAAAGGCGAACGAAGGCTTCATGGCCGACATGGCGCACGAGATCAAGAATCCGGTCGCGGCCATCCGGTCGGCGGCCGAGTCGCTCGACCGAGGCAAAGAGGTGAGCCCCGAGCGGGCGGAGCGCATCGCCAACATTCTGCGTGACTCGTCGCGTCGACTAGACGCGGTCGTGTCTCGATTTCTCGAGCTTGCCCGCGCCGAATCGGGGCTTCCGGAGGTGGAGCGGGTGGAGTTCGACCTCGGAGAACTAGTGCGCAACTTGTCGGCCGGCTTCGAGAACGACGAACGTTTTCAGTCGATCGAGTTCGTGGTGAAAGCGCCGAGGACGCTGGTCGAAGGGTCGGCCGAGCACCTCGAAACAGCGCTTCGGAATCTCATCGCCAACGCCGCGTCATTTGCCGAGTCCAAAATCACGCTGCGTGTCTCGCGTGGCGTTTCGGGGGTCCTCGTGGACGTGGAAGATGATGGCCCAGGCATCGCACCCGAAGATCTCGGGCGCGTATTCGACCGTTTCTTTACCCGACGCGACGACGGCGGCGGCACGGGCCTCGGCCTCGCGATGTCTCGGGCAATTGCAGAAGCGCACGACGGGAACCTGTCGGTCACCTCCAAGCTTGCAGAAGGAACGACATTCACGCTCACACTGCCGGCACGCTAGCGAAAATCGAAGCAAATCAACCACTTAGAACTATTTTCGCAACGATTTCGGGCAACGGCCGATAACCTCTGGGCAAACGAACACGCCCACGAGCTTTGCCGTGAACTCTCGAATCGAACGATTACTCCATGTCTGGTACGGGCGCCGCCTGCGTGCGAACATGCGCCTAATCCGAGGCGCAGCGGGCGCCCGACCTCGTGAACAAGCGAACATGTCCGACCCCAATTCCGACATCCTGCGTGGCGTGCTCCGCGACGTTCGGTTCGCCAGCGAAGACGGCGCATTCGCCGTGGCGCGACTCGACGTCGAATCCCGCGTCGAGCCAGTGACGATCGTGGGGAACCTCCTCACGACCAAGGTTGGCGAGCACGTCGAGGTCGAAGGGAAGTGGCAGTCGCACTCGAAGTTTGGCGACCAGTTTGCGCTGAGCGCAATTCGCGTCGTTCCGCCGACGAGTCGCGACGGGATTCGTCGGTACCTCTCCAGCGGCCTAGTCGAGGGCATTGGCCCCGTGCTCGCCGAGCGTATCGTGGACCATTTCGGCGCAGAAACGCTCGAGATCATCGATGCTGACCCGAGTCGAATTCGCGAAGTGGCGGGGATCGGGAAGAAGCGTGGCGAAGCCATCGCCGACGCGTGGACCGAACAACGGGTCGCCCGCACTGCCATGGTCTTTCTGCAGTCGCACGGCGTCGGTCCATCGCTGGCCCTCAAGATTTGGAAGCGCTACGAAGGCCGCACCGTCGACATCGTGCGCGAGAATCCGTACCGGCTCGCCGACGAGGTATGGGGCATCGGGTTCCGCACCGCAGACCGAATCGCGCGAGCATCCGGCTTTTCGGCCAACGACCCGCGACGCATGCGTGCGGGGCTGATCTTCGCGCTTCAGACTGCGCACGACGAAGGTCACGTGTTTTTGCCGATGCCCGAGCTTCTCGAGGGCGCATCCAAACTGCTTTCACTGCCAACCGACCAGGTCGCCGCGGCGGCCGACGGCCTTCGTAGCGAGCGTCGCGTGCAGTTCGAGCCAGTCGCCGACGGTGAGTCGCGCGTGTATCTGAAGGGCGCCTGGCAATCGGAGCTGCGCACGGCCGAGAGCGTGGCCCGGCTGCTCGCCGACGACCGCACGGTGCGGCTTGCCGCGCTCGATCGGCAGCTCGCCGAAATCGAAGAACGGATGGGGGTCTCACTCGCGGAGCGGCAGCGCGAAGCGGTCGACGCGGCGTGGACGAGCAATATCTGTGTCGTCACGGGAGGCCCCGGAACCGGCAAGACGACGATCATCCGCGCAGTGTGCGCGATCGGCGACGAGCTCCAACGGAAGATCATGCTCGCTGCACCGACCGGACGTGCGGCGAAACGCCTGGGCGAGGCGACGGGCCGTGAGGCGACGACCGTGCACCGAATGCTGGAGTTCAGCCCGGTGGACGGTGGCTTCAAGCGAGGGTTGGACGACCCGCTCGACGTCGATCTTCTGATCGTCGACGAGGCTTCCATGGTCGACACCTACCTCATCGCGTCGATCGTCGAGGCCCTTCCCGATCGAGCTTCGCTGCTGCTCGTGGGCGACGTCGACCAGCTTCCGAGCGTGGGACCCGGCAACGTCCTCGCCGACTTCATCGCTTCGGATTCGGTGCGAGTCGTGCGTCTCGACCAGATCTTCCGGCAGGCCGGTGACTCGTCGATCGTCACCAACGCGCACCGAATCAACGCGGGGGCAATGCCCGTGGACCCGACGGTTCCACGCGGCGAACTCGCCGACTTCTATACGATCGCGGCGGAAGAGCCGGCGATCATTCGTGACCGTATCTTGACGATGGTAACCGAGCGGATTCCCCGCGCGTTCGGGCTGGATCCCATCGAGGACGTCCAGATTCTTTCCCCCATGCATCGCGGCCACATCGGCTGTTCCGAACTGAACGCAGCGCTTCAGAACGCGCTGACGGGTGCTGATGGCGAGTATGTGCGAGGCAATACTTCGTGGCGGGTCGGCGACAAAGTCATGCAGACACGCAACGACTACGAGCGAGAAGTCTTCAATGGCGACATCGGGCGAATCGTCGACATTGCGACGAAGGCCAAAGAGCTTCGCGTGAGGTTCGACGGACGCGACGTGCCCTACCCATTCGACGAGCTCGACGCGCTCACTCACGCGTACGCCATCACGGTGCACAAGTCTCAAGGTTCGGAGTACCCAGCGGTCATCATTCCGGTGTCGACGCAGCACTACATGATGCTGCGCCGAAATCTGCTCTACACCGCGGTCACGCGTGCGAAGCAGCTCGTGATTCTGGTGGGGTCCGAGAAGGCGATGCGTATCGCGCTCGGCAACGCGCAGGCAGGCGTGCGCTACTCGGGCCTGGCGGACCGCCTGTGACGAACGGCCAATAGCGCGAACAGAATCAGAGCGACCCCTGACGGCGGTTCTCCTGACTGCGCACAACCGCCACCCGTCGCGTTGTTGGTCGGCCCGAGGACGATGACTTCGTCGCCAGCGTCGCCGGTGAGATTGTCGCCAGGATCGCCACCGCCGTTGTTGCCGGCGTCGCCCTGCATGCCGCCAGCCTCCGGGCACGTTTCGGGTCGCAGACATCCGCAGAAGCCGGGGTCCGTCTTGTTCGGGTCGGTCGGGCAAAGGTCTGCATCGTCGCCGCACGCGTCCACACCGTCACCGTCGATATCGGTCGCGGCGAGACACTCCGGCGAGGGCAGGACGTTCGTTCCGACGCACGTACCGTTCTGGCACTGCCTTCCGGTGCCGCATTCCGTGCCGTCGCGCGGCACTTCTTCGGTCAATACGCACGCTCGGTTCGCGACGCATTCGAGCACCTGGCAGCCAGCGTCGGGTCCCCCGCACATCTCGCTGTAGGGCGGCGTGTCGAAGAAGTAGAGGTCGAAGACCGCTTCGCACTGCCCGCCGCGCGTGACGCATTCGCCGAGGTAGCACGTGCCGCTCCACGTGTCCGCCTGGCAGTCACCGCCAGTCGGCCCGACAACATCGTCGGGGCAAACCGCTCCGCCCATGCAGACTTCTGCGACGTCGCATGTTCCGCGCGCTTCACGGCAGACGAAGTTCTCGGAAGCCTCGCGTGGCTGGCACGTCTCGAGGTTGCAGCAGCCGTCGGTGCCGGCACAGACCGCGCCGACGGCGAGCTGGCAGGTCGCTTCGTTGCAGCAGGGGTTGCGGCCGGCGCAGCCGTCGGGTCCGCAGTCGCAGGTTTCGTTGCCTTCCACGAGTCCGTCGCCGCAAGTTGGCTGCGGGAACGCGGGCACCGTGTCAGGCGTAATGCACGAGCCAGCCGACGAGCTCAAAAAGTCGTCGGCCCTCGCAATGCTGCAGCTCGAGAAGTCGGTCGGATACGGTCCATCTTCGGAGTAGACCGCCTGCATGACGAACCCCTCCTGTGGGCAGGAATTGCTCTCGGCGTCGTGCCACATGCCGATGGTGTGCCCGAGCTCGTGTGCGAGCGTCTGTGCGACCGACGCCAATGGCCCCTCGCCGTAGACGAGCGCTCCGTTGATCCCCAGGTCGCATGCGCCCGAGACGTTTGCCAGGCCAACGGTCGAGCCCTCGAGATCCCAGCCAGTCATCAGGACGACGACGTCGCGGTTCAAGACGTTGTTTGGGCGAGTCACAAGCCAGTCGTTGAAGTCGTCGAGATACCCACCCGACCGCACAGGTTCGCTCGTTCGTTCGCCCCATGGTGAGGAGGAATCGAAATTCACGACTCCGGTCAGGAGCGGCAGCACCCGTTTCACGAACGCGGTGCCGTCGAAGAGGACACCGGAGGCGAAGTACGAAAGCGCTGGATCTGGCACCTGCAAACCACCCGCGTCGAGCTGCGCGAGGCGTCGGTCGGTTACGAGCGTGACCTCCAGAAAGTGCGGCTGCTCGAGGGCGAGCTGCGGGGATCGTTCGGCCGCGCCTGCCGTGGTCGGAAGCGCAATCGGAGCGTTCGCGCCATCAACACCGCACTCCCCGTCGTAGTTCGCTCGTCGCAGGTGCAGGTCGGGCCCAAGGTCCCAGAACCCGTCTGCCGTTCGCACGACTCCTTCCCAAGCACCTTCGCACTGACGAACAGCGGCGTCCTCGCCGATCAGGTAGCGGCAGGTCGAGCGATTCGCCCAGGTATCTCGGGGAGTCTTCTCGAGACCGTCGGACGTCGCTCGGTACTCGGCGTAGTCGGCGGCGAAGATGTTCCGCGCCGGCTTCAATTCGATCGCCATTGGCCCCGAATCGTGCTGCACGACGAGCGTCTCGGCGCCCGCAAGAGACGGGAGCAGAAGTAAAGCGAGGACTAGGCTGATTCGTGACATCGCGCAGAACCGGATGGGGAAGTCTTCAAGCGTAGCGGTCATGCGATGGCGAGCCAAGTAGAACGCGCCGGGGTCACGCCAGGCCGAGGGCACGTCGGTACTGGCGGGTGGCCTCGAAAGGGTCTTCCGCGCGCATGATCCCGCCCATCACGGCGACGCCGTGGGCTCCCGCGTCGAGGCAGTCCTCGACGTTTGCCGGCTCCACGCCCCCCAGCGCGTAGACAGGCGCAGCCACTGCTCGACACGCTCGCTCCAAGCGCGCTGGCGTGAGGGCGGGTCCGTAGCCCGGCTTCGAAGATGTCTCGAAAATCGGCGAGAGCGTCATGTAGTCGGCGCCTTCGGCTGCGGCGGCCTCGACCTCCTGGCTCGAATGGCACGAAGCGCCCACGAGTCGGTACTCCATGAGTCGTCGCAGAGTGGCGAATGGAAGTCCCTGCCCTGGGCGATGTACGCCGTCTGCCCCAACCGCGAGCGCTACATCGGCTCGGTCGTTGATGACGAGGGTCGTCGGGAAGCCGGCGAGGATGTTCACCACGTGTTCGACGAAGCGGGCGAACTCTTCCGGCGAGCTACCTTTTTCGCGTATCTGAAAGAAGTTCGCGCCTGCTGACGCGGCGCCGATCAACACGTCGTCGATGCTCCCGCACCCGTCCTCCTCGGCCATGCGGCGGTCGGTGATCACGAGGAGTCGAGGGAGTTCGAACATCAGTCTGAGACGTGGATGCGTCCTTCCATGGGAGACGACGCATTGGCGTAGAATCGGCGAGGAATTCGGCCGGCCAGGTGGGCAGCACGGCCGGCTTCGACCGCCTTGCGGAACGCTTCGGCCATCAGCGCCGGCTTCTTCGCGCCGGAAACCGCACTGTTCAGGAGGACCGCATCGCAGCCCAGCTCCATGGCGAGCGCCGCCTCAGACGCTGTGCCGATGCCGGCGTCGACGATCATCGGCACCTCGAGGTACTCGCGGATGATCTGGAAGTTGTACGGATTCCGGATCCCCATTCCGCTCCCGATTGGCGAGCCGAGGGGCATGACCGCCGCGCAGCCGGCGTCTTGTAGCTTGCGAGCGAGGATCGGGTCGTCGTTGGTGTACGCCATGACCGAAAACCCGTCGCGCGCAAGTTCGCGTGCGGCCTTCAGCAGTTCTTCGCCGTCGGGGAGCAGCGTCTCATCATCGCCGATCACTTCCAATTTGATGAGGTCGGTGTCGAGCGCTTCGCGAGCGAGCTGAGCCGTGACGATGGCGTCCTTCGCCGTGTAGCAACCCGCGGTATTCGGCAAGATCGTGAACGCGTCCCCGAGCACGTCGAAGATGCCGCCATCCTGAGCGGCGGCCAGGTCGATGCGCCGAATCGCGACGGTTACCAGCTCCGTGCCGCCCGCATTCAATGCGTCGAGCATGACCTGGTAGTTGGGAAAGCCGGAAGTTCCGAGAAGGAGCCGCGACTCGAAGCGATGTTTTCCAATGAAGAATTCGTCGGCCACGTCATCCACCTTGGGTTGCGCGGATAATTTCGACGCGGTCGCCTTCGGAGACGCAGAATTCGTCCCACTTGCTGCGCGTCACAACGGAATCGTTCACGGCGACGGCAACTCCTCGGATGGTCGGAACATCGAGCTGCTCGAGTAGTTCCGTGACCGTGAGTGAGTTTGCTGCGATCTCGCAGCTATCGCCGTTGACGAGGAGTTCCATATCGCGGCGACGCTATCCCGTTCGCGGGCGGTAGGCAACGCTCGGTCTAGAACTGTTGAGAGGGGAGCGCGGGTTCGAGGCCGCGCGGGAGCGATGGCGGCGACAGGTCAGCGAGCTCGAGCACGGGGATGATTCGCCTGAGGTCCATGACCGTACCGAGGTCGAGGATCTCCTGCGGCTTGATCCACCGCGAATTGATACACTCGCGCTCGCGCAGCCGGAGGCGACATCGTTCAGAGTTGAGGCGGCACAGGAAGTAGTGTGCCGAGTCGAACGAAGCGAGCTCTCGCCGGACCGAAACTCGGAGTCCGGTCTCTTCGAAAGCTTCGCGTACACACGCTACTTCGGGCCACTCGTTCTTCCAGATCGTTCCACCGGGTGGACACCACTGCCCGCCTCGGCCAACCTCGAACGAGCGGCGAACGAAGAGCACTTCCCCGGCATCTTCAATGATTGCCCAGGCTGAACTCATAGAAACCTCGTAAGCCGCTGCGTCATCCAACTGTTGCAACATCCGACAAAAGCCCGCGATTCCGTTCGCGACTCGCCGTCGTTTATCCTGCGCCCGACTATTTGATGAGAGCCGCGGCGTTCGCGGTGCATCGACATTCCGAGAGAAATTAGAACGGTCTCTTCTGCCATCGAGTCACCAATGCCCCAACCTTCGCACAAATCGAGCACCGCGCAACTGACGCGGGCAATTTTCGTGGTCACCTTGATGACGTTGGTTTCGGCGTGCACGGCCGACCTGCGCCCAGACGCGATCCGAGAAAATGGTATCAAGTCGAACAGCGAAGAGCGCGGTCGCAAGTTGTTGCGGGAGCTGCCAGAGGCGCATGGTGGGCTTGCGGCGTGGCGAGATCACGGGAATGCCCGGGTAGTGTTGCGGGATGAATGGCCCAGCTGGGTGACACGAACGGCGGCCATGCCGTGGTTCGAGAACAACCAGCTGCTCGAAGTTACGATTCGGTTGGGGCAAGACGACGGGCGGGTGCGCTTTGCCGAGGCTCCGAACAAAGATCTCGAGTGGGGCCTTCAGGATTGGACCACGTACACGGTGTCGCCAGACGGAGAGCTGCGTTTCGAGGACGACGAGACGATTCGTTTTTGGGTGCCGACTGTCGGGTACTTCTTCGAGGCGCCGTTCCGGCTGTGGGAGGCGGATGTCGTGTCTTGGATCGGCGAGGAGAAGGTCGATGGGAGGACGTACGACAAGGTGTTTCTTTCGTGGGGCAAGGCCGAGCCTCAAGCGACCATCGACCAGTACGTCGCTTGGATCGATCGCGAGACGGGCCGGCTCGGATTCCTGGCGTACACGGTGCGGGACATCATGCAGAGCGTCGAAGGGTTCATGCGGTACACGAATTACGAGCAGATCGACGGAATCTGGGTGGCCCGTACGATGGCGGTCGTCGACGGAACGGACACGATGGAAGGGCTGCACCGTATGGAGGTGGAGTCGGTGAAATTCGGGGTGGAGCTGCCCCCGAACTACTTCGTGCCGGACCCGACCAAGTCGCGTAGTAAGCACCAGTAGCAACTGGCTCAGAGCCACATTTTATGCGGCCGTGCAAGGCGGCCGCTTGTATTGCCGATGTCGCGTGTCTATACTGTAGATGGTTGAGGTGCCCTTGTGGCATCGACACCTTGTGACGTGTTCCTGCGGTGTCCGTGCGAGGCTCTATTTTTTGATCCCCGTACGCATACAAAAGGGAGCTGTCTCTGCGCTTTCCTAGGTCATGCCTCTTGTGTTCCAAGAGCGAAGGCCGAAGAAGCACATCACGGCGCCCACCTGGTAAATCCAGGGATTGAAACGCAGCCATCAACACCGGCACATGTGGTGCACGTTACTGGCGCGACGCTTTCGAGCGTCGCGTCTTTTTTTTTTGTGCAAAATGCGCGTCCAAACTCACCATGGTTGCACCATTCGAATGAACGGTCGCATCCCATGTTCGACGCACGCTCACCGCCGAAATCCCAAGAGAACGCAATGACCACTCGCAAGAGCTTCCCCCTCGACCTCGACATGTTCGAGGAGATCTTGGACAGGCTTCCCATCGGTGCAATCGTCCTCGACGACCGTGGAACGATCCAACGTTTCAATCGATACGAAGAACAGCTTTCGGGTCTCAGCCGACAGCAAACGATCGGACGCTCGTTCTTCTCCGACGTTGCACCTTGCACACGCGACATCGAGCTCGGACCCAAGTTCCACGAGGGGATTGAAAACGGAAATCTCGACATCGACGTCGAGTTCTCGTTTCCCTACCCGTACAACCGCGTGCCTCGCGACGTTCACATTCGCGCCGTCTCGGTGACCGGAGGCGAACGCAATGCGCACGTCGTGCTCATCGAAGACATCACGTCGCGCAAGCAGCTCGAACGAAACAACGCGGACATGATGGCCGGGCTGCGCAGCATGATCTCGGCGGAACGGCGAAAGCGGCAGAAGTCCACCTCGTCGCTGACGATCGGCGACCGCGAGAGCTTCGAGCTCGACGCCTACGTCCTCTACGCCAACGTGACCGACTTCTCGAACGTCGCCTCGAAGACCGTTCCCGCAGAACTCTTCAAGGTCCTCGATCGGCGCATGAGACAAGCGATTGAGATCGTTCACCGACGCGGCGGAGAGATCGACGAAGTGCGAGGCGATGGAATCCTCGCCTACTTCTTGGAGAACTCGGACAACCCCGAGAGGACCGCTTACGACGCGGCCAGGGCCGGGGTAGCACTCGCCCAGTCAGGGTCGGAGTCGGAACTCGAACTCCCCTTCAGAGTCGGTCTCGCGCGAGGGAAGATTGCAAACGGACCCATCGGGCGCATCGAGTTCGGCCAACGAACATCGATCGGGCGTCCCATCGTGCTTTCGCGGGCGCTTGCGCAGGTCGCACGACCGAATGAGCTGCTCATCACCGACGAAATCGCGCAAGAGATTCGAGAGTCGTCCCAACTCGAACTGCTCCGCGGAATCTCACCGGCCGGAATTCAGGATCCGGGCGACATCCACCGTGTCATCGACCTCGACTTGCCAAAGTAGTTATGGCCATCGACCAACCATCAGAAAGTAAGCGCGAGCGATCCTCGAATGACACGCTTCGCAAAGGCGAAGTCGTCTCGGGACGGTTTGTGGTTTCGGAGCCCATCGGGTCTGGCGGCATGGGGCAGATTTATCTCGCCTTCCAACGGCCGTTCAACCGGCCTGTCGCCCTCAAAGTGATGCACCGCTCGTCATCGTCGAACCGAGAACTCGTGGAGCGCTTCTTTCAGGAGGCGAGCACGGTGAGCCACCTGGCGCACCCGAACACCGTGACGGTGTACGACTTCGGACGAACAGAGGCCGGCCTCCTCTACATCGCGATGGAGATGGTCGATGGTGTGAGTCTCGGGGCCGAGATCCGGAGGCGCCGAGCGTTGCCGGCCGAAGAGGCGATTCCATTCACGATCCAGATCGCGCAGAGTTTGGGCGAAGCGCATCACAAAGGCCTCATTCACCGGGACCTCAAACCCGACAACGTGATGGTCTGCCGGCCAGATGGCAGCGATCCATTCGTGAAGGTGCTCGACTTCGGAATCGCGAAAGTTCTGGGCAAAGAGAAGAACTGGACCGAGGTCGGGAACATCGTTGGCACGCCATTCTACATGGCGCCTGAGCAAGCAAAGGGGAACGACATTGATGGTCGGACCGACCTCTACTCGCTCGGATGTTGCCTGTACGAGATGCTGACGGGCTCACCACCCTTCATGCACGAGAGTCCGGTTCAAGTGTTGATGGCGCACCAGAATTCGCCGCCACCTCACCTCCCGCCCGGGTTTGACGACAGCATCGATCGGTTCCTACAGCGTGCGCTCGCGAAGGACCCGGCGGACCGGCCAGCGGATGCAGCGGCATTCGTGGCCGAACTCTTGGCGACACTCATCGAGATGCGGCAGAGCAACTCGTTCAGCGGCTACACTCCTCCACCCAACTCGCGCGCAACCATCGACTCGCCGCTGCCGGCCGAGCTCTTGATGAGCCCGCGCGAGCTCAAGCGAGTCACTGCGTCGCAGGACCCCGCGACGGCCGAGACGAAGTCGATGGAGTCGCAGCCGGTGCAGGTCGTGGAGTCGAACCCCGGCCGCGAATTCGAGCCCAACAACTCCGTCCCGGAGTCGCCATCGTCATCTTCGACGCCTTTGTCCGCTTCCTCGGCAATGCCGTGGGCGACACTGATCGTCGGTGTCTTTCTCGTGCTCGGTTCGTTTGCCGCCGGCCGATTGCTGTCGGGAGACGGCGACGAGTCCAACGAAGCTCCGGCGGTCGCAGACACCCGCGCTGCAACGACCACGGCAGAGGAAGCCGAGGAGATCGCGCCGCTCGAGATCGACTCGGACCCGCCAGGCGCGGTCGTGACGATCGACGGCGTGCCGGTAGGCAAAGCTCCGGTGGTGCACGAGCGAGGCGATGAACCGGTCGAAGTTGGGCTCGCGATGCGAGGTTACGAGCCGGTGAACGTTCGAGTCGGCCCCGAACAGAAGAAGGTCTTTGCCCCTCTGGAGAGATCGGTTCTGACCATCGAGGTCGAGTCTCCGCTGGACAACACGGATGTGCGCATCGGCGGCAAAGACTACGGGACGATCGCGGCCGGAACGGTCCGGACGTTCGAGATTGCATCCCCGATGATCGACCTCGTCGTCGAGCTCCAACCGGCCGGCTACGAGCCGCTGGTGGAGCGACGCGACATTGAGGTGTTGAAGTCTCCGGTGGCTCTGCGACCGTCCGTCGAAGCGTTCGTCCCGAAGGGTGAGGCTCAGAAGCCGAAGTAGAGCCCGATGTTGCCCGCCATCGTCACGATGAACGCGTCGACATGCGTGTACGTCGAGATTCGGAATCGGTTGTACACGCCGACCTTGTTCCCCAGCTCCACCACAAACTCCGTGTCGAGGCCGATGACCTGGCCTGACAGGGGCGCGTAGTCATCCCAGGTGAAGACGTCCTGCGCGAAGACGAACGCTACGTCGTACGACACGCCGGGCGCCTTGCCGCCGAGGGCGAGAAACCCTCCTGCGCCCAGCACGATTGGGTCGTTGGCGCCCGAAACATCTGGCCCATCGAACTCTTCGGGGTCGGAATTCAACAGCGGGAGATCGAAGAAGACGAGCTCGGCGAGGATGGTGGGACCGACCGAGACTCGAAGGGGAGACGGAAACTCGCCGGGCGGCGTTTCGGATTCGAACGGATAAGAGGTGAAAGTCTTACCGAACCTGAGCGAGAGTGCCTCGAGGTGTGCGCCGTACTGGAGCGGTTCGTTCATCGCTTCG
Organism: uncultured Bradymonadales bacterium; assembly: GCA_964384605.1. GTDB lineage: Bacteria > Myxococcota_A > Bradymonadia > Bradymonadales > Bradymonadaceae > CAYLMO01. The sequence goes on from CAYLMO010000022.1 coordinate 23,385, forward strand.
ATGAACGAGAATGGTTCGTCGGCGCCGAGCTGGGATTCTTGAAGCGCTCGCATTCCGTAGTCGAACGCGGCCGCGATCGCGCCGAGTTTGGCGTCGACGTAGAAGTCGTCGTCCTTCATTCGAATGCCGAAATCGAAGTAGACGAACGGCCGGCGCTGCCCGCTGTCGACGAGTCCGGCCGCGACGAATCCGAAACGCGCACCGGTATCGTCGAGCCAGTCGTGAGGGGGATCGGGGCGCACGAGCTGGGCAGATGCCGAGGCCGACCAGAGGACGACCACCGCCGCGAAGAGCGCGGCGCAGAGAGGAACGGCACGGTCCCCCAGAATTCGCATCAGTCGAACTTCACGTTCACGCCAATTCGCTCCAACATCTTGCGCATCGCGGCCTTGTCGACGGCTTTGATGTACGCCTGTTGAGGCTCGATGATCTTCTTCTGGACCAGCTCGAGGAGCGAGTCGTTGAGCATCTGATTGCCCTCGGACTTCTTCGTCTCCATGATCGAACCGATCTGGTAGGTCTTGCCTTCGCGGATCAGGTTCGAGACGGCGTGGTTGCACATCAAGATTTCGAGCGCGGCGATACGACCGCCACCTTTCTTCTTGCAGAGCGTCTGGGCGATCACGGCCTGGAGCGATTCCGAGAGCATCGTTCGAATCTGCGACTGACGGTCGGCAGGGAACTGGTCGATGATCCTGTCGACCGTCGAAGCGGCGGTGTTGGTGTGCAGCGTTCCGAAGACGAGGTGGCCGGTCTCGGCCGTCTCCATGGCGATCGCGATGGTCTCGAGGTCACGCATCTCGCCGACGAGGACGATGTCCGGGTCCTCACGAAGCGCGGCACGGAGTGCGGGTTTGAAGCCCATCGTGTGCACGCCGACTTCACGCTGGTTGATGAGGCACTTCTTATTCGGGTGCACGAACTCGATCGGGTCCTCGATCGTGATGATGTGTGCGGACCGCTTTCGGTTGATGAAGTCGATCATCGCCGCGAGGGTCGTCGACTTACCGGAACCGGTCGGACCGGTGACGACGACGAGGCCCTTCGAGAGATAGCAGAGGTCCATGACGTGCTGCGGCAGGTTGAGCATCTCGGCCGTCAGAATCTCGGACGGGATGATACGCAGCACGGCGCCAGGCCCCATTCGGTCCATGAAAGCATTCACACGGAAGCGTCCGAGACCGTCGATTTCGTATGCGAAGTCGGTGTCCCGGGTCTCCATGAACTCTTCGTAGTTCCGGTCCGGCATGATGGAGTACACGAGCTTCTCGACCTCTTTCGGCGAGAGCTTCGGCATGTTCTTCAGGTGCGCCATCTCACCGTCGAGACGGTAGAGCGGAGGGTTCTGCGACGACAGGTGAAGGTCGGAGCAGCCTTCGTTGAACATGACCTTCAGATAGCGGTCGATCGGCGCCGGCTGGCCGGGTTCGACGTACGCGATGGAGCGCTGAACGCCGAGCTCGAGCGGACCTGGGCGTTCGGCGGCGGGCGCTGATGCGGCCGGTGCAGGTGCCGCAGCCTGCTGCTGATGATGATGCTGCTGCTGCGGCGCCGGAGCCGCCGCTGGCGCACCACCGCCTCCGCCAATGTCCGAATAGAGATCGAAACCACCGCCTCCGCCACTTGGCGCCGGCGCCGGCGCCTGAGCGGGAGGCGGCGCTGCACCGGGCAAGGTCACCTTGAGCTCGATCGATCCGCCAACGTTCGCGGCCGAGATCTTCACCTCACCAACCGGCGACTTGTAGTCGATCTCGGTGGCGCCGCTCATATTGAAGAACCGCAGCTGATCATCGGTCAGCAGCTCTTCGATGAGCATCTTGATCTGCTTGCGCGTGAGCTCGCGATCGTTCAGGGGAATGGTACGTCCCGTCCCGTCGTCGATGAGCACAGCACTATTCGGACGCATGATCGCACGAGGAGCATTACGCTCCTTGAGCGCTCCGATGAGTGGGTCGATTCGAGCCACAGATCCACCGTCTACAAAGGTTATCGGTCAATTGATCGGTACCCCATTATCAGGCGACGCGACGACGATTGTCGAGTCCGTCAATCGTCCGGCCCTGGCTGGGATCGGCTGCCCGTCACTTTGAGGTCACGATCCAGCTCCACCTGAGCGAATCCGATCCCCCGTGGCTCGCCGCCCGGTGAGACGTAGCGCAGGTCTCGGAAGGTCACGACGTAGCCAGAATCCCGCTCATCGACCGACCAATAGGGGTATCGCGACCAGTTGGTGAATCCCTTGATCTCGTCGGCTTCCATCGCTGCCCGGACCACTTCGGTCGGCTCGATGCGCTCGACGATGATTGGATCCGCATGCCCCTCGGTGAGTTCGTAGCGATCTTTGTAGACGATGATCGTGCGCTCGTGGCCGAAAGGTACGCCCGGCGCCGGACTCACGTGCACGTCCAACGGCGGGTCGGCACTGCGTTGGTCGTGAAGCTCCGACTCGGTAAACCGTGCAAAGCCGTAGAGCGCGGCGATGTAGAGAATCAGCGTGGAGAATCCTGCCCGAGCGACCAGTCGTCTCGTATCGTCGCTCGGCTTGCGAGATCGTAGTCCGACGATGACCGCGACACCTACGACCCACCCCACTTTCACGCCCCACGGCACCATCGGAACGAGCAACACGAGCGCAGACGCCAGTGTCGCCAACACGCTCCAGCCAATGATCGCACGGCGCGACGAAGACCTCGCCAGGACCACGCCGGCCGCAGTCAGGAGCCAGAACCATGGATCGATGATGAACAGCGTGTCGCCGTAGAACCAGCGACCGTCGAACGGCATGAGGAGCCGAACGCCGTAGGTGTTCATGAAGTCGAGCGTGGGATGTGACCACGTCGAAACGTAGCTCAAGATCACGATCCATTTCAGATCGAAGTCCGGCCCGTCGTCGCGCAGGTGGCCTCGCCAACGGTTCCACGCCGCGATGATGCCCACCAACACGAGCGGCAGAAAGACCATGGCGAGTACGCCGTGAGTCCAGCCGCGACGGAGCCATAGCGACATGTCGGGGCCGAGGACCGTGGCGATGGCGTCGATGTCGGGGAGATTCGCGCCGGCGATGAGGGTCGCCGGAGCGTACCTCGACTTCTGACGAAGACCGGTCTCGGCCATCGTCGCTCCGAAGAGCGTGTGCGCTACGGGATCCAAAGCTCGCTACCTACAACAAGGGACGGTGAGCCGGGGGATTATTCGAAGGGGTTGGCCGCGAGGAGTTCGCAGCGGCTATTGGCGAAGGAACACGACCAGCTGCGAACGTCGTCGCAGTCGTGGTCGATCTTTTCGCAGACACGCTCTCGCTGGCTCAGGATGCCGCGATCGAGCGTTCGGTCACATTCTGGCGACACGCCTCGACCGCGCCCGGCGAGGCATGCGTCGAAGTCTGCCAGCTGCTCAGCTCGCCCGGGAATGCGCAGCTTCGAATTGGTCTTCGAGGGCGTCTCCAGTGCTGACTTTGCAGCTTCGTCCACTTCCTCGTCGACGAAGGCTTCTCGATTGCAAACCACCGACCAGTCCCAGCACGCGCCCATGTTTCGGTCGTCGGCGTGGCAGTGGTCCTTCAGGCTCTTGCACGCGAGCGTTCGGTAGCCAACGCGGTGGACGATCTTGCGGCATGCTTTCCAGCCGTGTTCACCACCGCCTTCGCACGCGTCGGCCCACAGTTCCTTGGCGTCGATAGTGCCTTGGAATGCGGCTTCGCCACTGTCGAAGTAGTTGCCCGCGGCGAGGCAAGAGTCGGCGTCTTGAACCCCTACGCACTTCGAAAGCCAAAGCGCTCCGGTGAGGTGCACGTGGACACCTCCGGCCCAGATGCACGAAACCAAGATTGCCGCTGCGAACGCCGGACGTTGGGCGTGTTCGACGCCGAGCTCCGAGATGTTCTTGGCAAACGCCCACCCGACGACAGGGAGGGCGAGCACGGCGAGTGTGGAGAGGATACCGATGCCGACGCCGGGTTCGCTGCTCTCGAGCTGGATGTTCCACCAGACGATCAGAGGTACGAGCGCAATCCAAGTAGTGCCGACGAATGCCAAGACGGAGGCGTTTGTCGGTCGGTCGAACTGCGGTTTTCGGTCGTCGCGTTTCATCGCACTTCCGAGTGTATCAAGGGCACGAATTCGGGGCCAGCCGGTCGCATGAGACTGCCGGCCACGCGGTGATTACTGGGTGTACCAGATGACGTATTCCCAGGGGTTGAGCTCTACGACGATCTCGCCGTTGCGCACGGTGACGTCTTTGTCGTCGCGGCCCCATGCGATGAGCGTTTGGTCGTCGATTCCGTATGCGTTGGGAATGGTCACGGTCTCGGTGCGCGGGGTCTCGCCCTTGTTCATCGCGATGATGGCTGTGCCTTGAGCGGAGGTATCACGGGCGAAGACGTACATGTTGTCGTCGATCCACAGTTCCTTTCGATCGCCGCGTCGCAGCGCGGGGATCGCCTGTCGCGCCTGCCCGAGCTCTTGAACGCGGCGGAGCATCTCGGAACGGTTGGCGTTGAGCTGTGTGGGCATCACGCGACGGTTGTCGGGGTCGCCGCTCCCCGCGAGTGCGATCTCGTCGCCGTAGTAGAGGAGCGGCACACCGGGCTGCGCGAACAGAAACGCAAACGCCATCGAGAAGCGGTTGATGATGTTCCACTGCGTGACCTCACCAGTGCCTTCGGCCATGAGGTCGGGCGTGTTGCCGAATGGCCCCTGGTCGTTGCCCGCCAGGACGGTCGCGTAGCGAGGGATATCGTGGTTGCCGACGAACGGCGACATCCACTCGTAGAAAGAGCCATAGCGGCGCTGCCCTTCGGCGGCGGCACCTTCGAGGTCGCGGAACGAACCGCCATTGAACGTACCTTGAATGGCATACATCAGCGGAAAGTCGAACTGACCGTGGAGCTCGTCGTCGGCCACGTAGTTCATGATGAGCCCGCGGTCGCCGGTGAAGGTCTCACCGACGAGATAGAACTCCGCGGCTCCTTGCCGCTCGAGCGCTTCTGCTTCGAGTCGCATCGTGCGCATGATCACGTGGTCCATGTGCTTGGCGGCGTCGATGCGGAAGCCGTCGACGTCGAATTTGCGTGCGAGCTTCATGGTGTCGTCGACCATGCGGCGCAGAATGTCGTGATTGCGGTAGCTCAGGTCGGGCAGGTAAGGCGCGAACTGGCAGTCGAGCGGCCGGCCGCCCTCGCCTTCCCAACGGCAGGTGTCAGACGAGCCGCAGACGCAGGTGAGTTCGCACCACGACGGATTCTCGTCGCAGTAGATGTGGTCTTCGTGGACGTGATTGAACACGAGGTCGAAGAGTACCCGAATGCCGTTCTCGTGTGCGGTTTCGATGAGCTCTTGGAGCGCCTCGTCGCCGCCGTAGTTGGTCTCGGCCGAGAGAGGGTCGATCGGCCAGTAGCCATGATACCCGGTGTAGCGTGTCGAACCGTCTGCGCCGAGGTACCCGGGGGCGGGGTTCTCGTAGATTGGCGAGAGCCAGAGGACGTTGACGCCGAGGTCTTCGAAGTAGCCGTTTTCGATGGCTTCGGTGACTCCTTGGAAGTCTCCGCCGTTGTAGCCGGCGATCGGCTCGACCCCTTCAGCGACGGGGCCTTGCGACGAGTCCGCATTGCGGAATCGGTCGGTGAACGCCAGGTACATGAGACCATCTTGCCAGGTGAAGGGCTCACCTTCGTCCCACCAGACGGGGAGCCAGAGCTCGTCCTCGATCGGCACGCCGTCGGCGTCGGCGACGGTTGCGCGTACGGTCCATTTGCCAGGGGCGCTGAGGGTGTGCCGCACTTCGATCGTGCCGTCTTCTGCGATTTCGGCCGCGACGGGCTCGCCGCCGACCGTGATGGTCAGCGTCTCAGGGTCGGGCGAGGCTTCCGAACGTGCCGCGACGAACTGAAGGTTTGCGACGAGTTCGCCGTCAGCGACCTCGACGTTGTCGACCTCGATCGCGGGCGCATCACAATTGGCGATGCGCAGGTTGCGGTACTCTTGGCCGTCGAACCATTTGGTGAAGATTCCACGCGGAAGATCGACTGGTTCGCCATCGATCACCCAGTTCCAAGCGTACTCGCCCGGTTCGAGGTCGAGCTCGATGGAACCGTCTACTGATTGGGCTTGCCACTCGTTGAACTCCCCGACGACTTCGACCGAGTCGCCCTGTCCGTCCCACTCGAGAGAGGCGGCGCAAGTGCGGACCGGGATGGGCTGTGCCTTCTCTCGAGGTGCATCGGTCTCGTCTCCCCCGCAGCTGGCAAGGGCGAGAGCGAAGAGGAACATCGCAATCCGCATCGGGTACTCCATTAGATCGTCATTCAGCGGCGACAGGAACCAATTCTGAAAGTTCATCGTGCTTCTCGAACGCGAGCGTGTCGCGGAGCGCCGATTCGAGCACAAAGAGGTCGACCGGAGCGAGAAGATTTGTCTTCGCGAGCGGATGCCGGTCGCTGGCCCGATGGGCGATGTGCAGGCATGTCGCTTCAGGATGGTAGCGTTTCAAGGCGCCGAACAATTCCGGGCATGTGTCGTCGGCGATCGCAACGTCGATGCTGACCGTCGAAAAGAACTGAAGCGCCGACTCGGGAGAGCGGGCGCGCAACACCTTTACCGGAAAGTGAGCGAGAAACGACGCAATCCGACGAACGCGAGCGTGGTCTGTCGACATCACCAGAACACGAGTATCCGTCACGCCGAACTCCTTGAAGCGAAAGCAACTATTAGGGGAATTCGAGTCTAGCGAATCTCACGGGAATCACAACGACGGTCCGCCCACTCTTCTGAACGGCGGGTGCTTCGAACTCTCGAGACCGGACCCAAAAAAGTGTGCGTGTACCGTCGTCTCTCGTGGCTATCGGCGAGTCATTGCCCTAGTCTGCGCGCTTCCCTAGAGAATTCACTGCAAGAGGTACGAGGGTGCTTACTCGAGTTTTAGTTGTTGCGACGTCGATGTTCGCGGCTCTGATGTTTTTTGGATGTGGCGGAGAGGCTCCGGTGGTCGCCGCGAGTGACTGTCCGTCCTCACAGACTCTCTGCGATGGGCAGTGCCTCGACCTCTCTTCGAGCCCCCTCGCCTGCGGCGCGTGCGGCGAACCGTGTGCCGGTGGAGAGGTGTGCAGCGATGGAGTCTGCGAGCTGCAATGTGCGGAAGGGCTCGTCAACTGTGAGGGTGCCTGCATCGACCCGACCACGGACCGCGATTTCTGCGGTGCTTCGGCGGATTGCAGCGGCGCAAACGAGGGTGCCGACTGCGACGATACCGAAGTGTGCTCGGGTGGTTCGTGTCAGCTGAACTGTACCGGCGGAACGCTCCTCTGCGACGGTCGCTGCGCGGACCCGATGTTCGACCCCGACTATTGTGGCGCAACAGGCAGCTGCGCGGGTGCCGAAGCTGGAACCGTTTGCGACCCAGCCGACGTGTGTGACCAGGGCAACTGCCGAAGCTCGTGCGGTCCAGACTCCTTGGTCTGCGGAAGCGGATGCGTCGACCCTCGCGTGAACCCGCGTTTCTGCGGCGCAACTGGGACCTGCGAAGCCGAAGAAGCCGGCACAATTTGTGGCGGCGGCGAGGTCTGTGTCGACGGAACGTGCGTCGGAAACTGCGTTGAGGGGCAGATCGACTGCAACGGCCGCTGCATCGACCCACGCACCGACCGCTTCTTCTGCGGCGCATCGGGAACCTGCACCGGCGACGAAGCCGGCCAGGCTTGTGGAGCCGACAGCGCATGCCTCGGAGGCGTCTGCTTCGGCACCGACACCATCTTCGTGTCGTCGCGTAACCAGGCCAACTACGCCTACCCTCGTCCGGTCAATTTCACGCTCGACTCGCGTGTCGACGGCATCACGATTCACTTCACGACCGACGGCACCGACCCAGAAGTTGGTGGTGCGGCCACCTTCAAGGCCATGCTTCCGCTCTCTGTCTCGGGGATCGGCACCGCCGCCTCGCCGGAAGTTCGCTACATCATCGAGTACGCCGGTGAGTTCTCCGACATTCGCTCGGTCGTCAACAACACGTTCACCCCGGACAACAACTTCAGCCTCGGCTTCATCATCGAGAACCTGGACCTGAACGGCGATGGACCGGTCATTCGCGCCAGCCCAGGGCAGCGACTCAACTATCGGATGGACGCTCAATACTGGCGCTCCAGCTCCGGCGGCTTTTGCCCAGGCTGCTTCGTCCAAGCCGTACTGGCTTTCGAATCGGCCGGCCTGGTCAGTTGCCAAGAGGTGCAAAGCACATGGCCCGGGACCAACCAGTTCTTGGCCGGCGGCATCACGGCTCCAAACGAACCTGGACTCTACTTTCTGCGCTTTCGCACAGACCTCCAGTTCGGCTGTAGCACCGTGTCCGGAACGAGCACTGGAGGCACCCCAATTGGCCTCGTGGAGGTAGTACAATGAAATCGATCTGGACCTTGGCTATCGCATTCATCGTCACATTGGCCGCGTGCAACGTCAGTGACGAACCGACCATCGTCGACCAGACGGATTGCCCGGCGCCGCAGACTTTCTGCGCCGAGCTCGCTGCCTGTCACGACCTCAACTCCAGCTTCGAAGCGTGCGGCACCTGCGGGAACGCCTGTGCTGCCGGCGAGATTTGCGCAGAAGGTGCATGCGAGCTCGCCTGCCCCAGCGGCTACGTCGCGTGCGACGGTAGCTGCGTGAATCCCCTGTCGAATGCCTCGTACTGCGGCGCTCAAGAAAGTTGCGCCGACGCAGTAGCTTGCGCCGACGACGAAGTGTGCTCGGCGGGCGCTTGCGCCCTCGTGTGCCCCGACGGCACGGTCGAGTGCGACGGCAGCTGCATCGACCCGAACGTGGACCCGGACTTCTGTGGCGCGCAGGGTAACTGCAGCGGACAGAACGTCGGCGAAGCCTGTGACACCAACGAAGTCTGCGACCGTGGCATCTGTGCGACCGGCTGCTCGGGCACCAGCGTTCCCTGCGACGGCGGATGCGTCGACGGCATGGAGAATGCCCGATTCTGCGGCGCTTCCGGTTCGTGTGAAGGCCCCGAAGCGGGAACGATGTGTGCGAGCGGCGAACGCTGTGCCGCTGGCTCGTGCGTGGTCGACTGCGCCGAAGGCCGCGTCGCATGTGGTGCAGAGTGTATCGACCCCGCATCTGATCCGAATCACTGCGGCGCAACAGCTCCTTGCGTCGACGGCGAGGTCTCGGCCGGAAAGGTCTGTTTGGCCAACGAGACATGCTACGCCGGATTCTGCCTCCCGAACGCCGCCACGTTCGTGAGCCCCGTTGATTCGCGCGGAACCGTTACGTTCGAACGTGACGCGACCTACACGATCGCCACGCTGATCCCTGGCGCCGAGATTCTCTACACGACCGACGGCACGGAACCTTCGACCGCCTCGGCTTCCACTCAGCGCGCGGCCGAAGTCGCGTCGGTCGGTCCACTCGCCGACGGCACGCGGGTGCAGTTCCGCATCGCAATCGACGGCCGAACTTCACCGGTCGAGATGTTCATTCACCGCACCACGCCCGACGACGTTGCAATCATCATCGAGGACGTGAAGTTCGACGGCGTCGGACCCGTGGCTCGCGTCGAAGCGGGAGCCTCTCTCGAGATGAGCTATCTGCTCGAGCACTACGTGCTGGACGCGACGCTCTCGTACATCTTGATCGTCTGGAGCCCCGAGTTCGAAGTGCTGCGCTGTGAGTCCCTCATGCTCGGAACAGGCCCCACTCAGGGGACTGCTGTCACCGACACAGTCGTCGCCCCAGGCGAACCTGGCGAGTACACGGTGAGTTTCCAGCTCGTCCGCGACGGCGATTGCAACGCCCCACCCGAGCGAACGACCCCAGCCACGCAGATGGCGCGAGTCATCGTTCGGTAGGTCACCGGAGCATCCCTTCGGATTGATATCTCAGATATCCTGATCTCCAGATTTCGCGCGATGATCCGATCATCGGACCATCGGATTACCGAGCGCGATATCAATCAAAGATCGGAGAGATGAATCCGAACGGAGCCGGAGGCGGCTCCGGACTACGCAGAAAAAAGGCCCGGTTCGCTTTGGAGCGAACCGGGCCTTTTTGTTGGCGCTGGGCCAGATTATCCGCGGAGTGCGTCGACCTTGTCGGTGCGCTCCCAGGTGAACCCTTCGCGGCCGAAGTGGCCGTATGCTGCGGTCTGTGCGTACTTCGGCTTGAGCAGGTCGAGGGTCTCGATGATGCCGGCAGGCTTCAGGTTGAAGACCGACTTCACGCGAGCTTCGATCTCCGACTCGGCGATGGTGCCGGTGCCGAAGGTGTTGACCATGACGCTGACCGGCTCGGCGACGCCGATGGCGTACGCAAGCTGAACTTCAGCGCGCTCGGCGAGCTCTGCGGCGACGATGTTCTTGGCGATGTAGCGCGTGATGTACGCGGCCGAACGGTCGACTTTCGACGGGTCTTTGCCCGAGAAAGCGCCGCCGCCGTGACGTCCCCATCCACCGTAGGTATCGACGATGATTTTGCGGCCGGTGAGGCCGGCGTCGCCTTTTGGACCACCGACGACGAATCGACCGGTCGGGTTGATGTGGAACTTGGTGTCGCCGTGGAGCAGATCGGCCGGAAGGACCGGCTTGATGACGTGCTCCATGATGGCTTCTTCGATCTGCGAGTTCGTCGCCTCGGGCAGGTGCTGCGTCGAGATGACGACCGCGTCGATGGCGACCGGCTTGTTGTTCTCGTAGCGGACCGAGACCTGCGACTTCGAGTCGGGGCCAAAGAAGTCCACAATCTTGTTCTTACGAACGTGCGCGAGTGTCTCGACGAGGCGGTGCGAGTAGACGATCGGCATCGGCATGAGCACGTCGGTATCGGTGCATGCGAAGCCGAACATCATCCCCTGGTCGCCTGCGCCCTGCTCTTCGACGACGCCCAAGTCGGTGCGTACGCCCTGAGCAATGTCAGGCGACTGCTTGTCGAGCGAGACCATCACAGCGATGTCTTCCGACGGGTAGCCGAAGCGGGGATCGTCGTAGCCGATGTCCGCAATCGCCTTGCGCACGACGGTCGGATAGTCGACCTCAGCCGAAGTCGTCACTTCGCCAAAAATCATGGCAAAGCCGGTGTTCACCGCCGTTTCGCAGGCCACTTTTGCGGTCGGGTCTTGCGCGAGAATCGCGTCGAGAACCGAGTCCGAAACCTGGTCGGAAACCTTGTCGGGGTGACCCTCCGAGACCGACTCGGAGGTGAAGATGAAATCTTTGTGTTCCGTCATAACTTTCGTCCAACAATCAAAGTGAGTAGCCCTCTATACAAACAAAGACGCGCCGCGTCATGTGCGTTGTTACGCTTCCACCATTCGGCCAATGAGGGTGTGGCTCGTGGCATCAGTAATCTCGACCGTGACCAGGTCTCCCGGCTTCACGCTGCCGTCGTTCGCCCAGTCGAAAACGGTCATCTTGAAGTCGTCGGTCCGGCCGCAAAGCTGCTCGTCGTCGCGCTTCGACTCACCAAGCACGAGCACCTCGTGACGACTGCCGATTCGGCTTCGGAAAATCTCACCCGAGATACGTTCCTGTAGCTCGATGATAGCGGCCAACCGCTCCTTCTTCACCGACTCCGGGACCGTGTCAGGAATCTTGCGCGAGGCGAGCGTGCCTTCGCGCTCCGAGTACTTGAAGAGATAAGCAAAGTCGAAACGAATGGTCTCGAGCAATTCGTAAGTCTTCTGGAAGTCCTCTTCGGTCTCGCCCGGAAACCCGACGATGATGTCGGTCGACATGGCAATTCCGGGATTCGAAGCGCGCACATCGGCGATCAGCTGATCGAATTCGGCGCGCGTGTACTGGCGCTTCATGACCTCGAGAACGTCGTCCGAACCCGACTGCGCCGGGATATGGATGTAGTTCGAAATCTTGCGATGCCGAGCCATCGTCTCGAGCAACTTCGGGGTAAAGTCGGTCGGGTATGGCGAGGTGAATCGGATGCGATGGATTCCATCGACTTCGACGAGTGCCTCGAGCAGGTCCGCGAAGTCCCAATCTTCCCAGCGATACGAGTTCACCGTCTGGCCGAGTAGCGTAACCTCTTTGAAGCCGCGCTCGGCGATGTCTCGGGCTTGTCGCAGAATCTCATCGGGCGACACGCCGCGCTCACGACCGCGCGTGAACGGAACGATGCAGAACGTGCAGAACTTGTCGCAGCCGCGCTGAATCGACAGCCAGGCGTTGATGCCGTCGGTTCGCTGAACCGCGAGGCCTTCGTAGTTCTCAGTCTTGTCGAGCTTCACGTCGATCTGCGGATCGACGTTGTCGCCCTGGGCTTTCTCGAGCATCTGCGCAAGACGGCGGTACGAGTCGGGTCCGGCGACAAGATCGACGTAAGGCGCACGTTCGACGATCGACTCGCGCAGGTGTTCCGCCATGCAGCCGGTCACGCCGAGGACGAGGTCCGGGTTCTCGTTCTTGAGCCGCAGCAAGTGCGAAAGACGTCCATAGACGCGCTCTTCGGCCTTTTCGCGGACGGCGCACGTGTTAATCAAGATGACGTCGGCGTCTTCGATCGAGTTCGCGGCCTCGTACCCGCGCGTGGCGAGGATGCCGCCCATTAGCTCGGAGTCGGCGAGGTTCATCTGGCAGCCGTACGTCTCGATGAAGACACGCTTTCCGGGTCTTCCGGTGCGTGGCATCGCGTTGGAGCCACCGTCGTTTGCGTACGGATCTTTGCTTGTCGGTTCAGTCGTCATGGAGTTCGCAACCCGGCCGTTCTAGCGGTCGAAAAAGGCAGTGGAACTTAAGGAGTTGGCCCGGCCGGGTCAAGCGATGCCGCGTTAGGTTCGCGAACCTTCGCGCTGGCGCCATCCACAAGACGGGCAGCTACGCGCGGGCATCCAGAGGAAGATTCCGAAGAGGGTGAGGATGAACGACAGTCCGAGAGTCGTGATGCCGAGGACGAACCCCACCACCATGAGGATCGGGCCGAAGATGAAGCCGTACCATGGGCGCGAGGCTTCGAGGCCCGGCTTGCCGCAGTTCGGGCAGGTTTCTTCTCGGGTTGCCATCTTGGTCGTCATGGAGTGGTCGCCGGGGATTCCGACTCAGGTGCGGACTCGCCTTCTGGCTGCTCGCCTTCTGGTTGTTCTGCCTTTGCGTCAGCTTCTTCGATCGCCGCTTCAGCAGCTTCCTTCTTCTCTTTCTGAATCTTCTCCCACTCGTCTTTCTCCATTCGGTCGTGCAGGCGCCAGACGTTGGCGGTCATGCGCCAGTCTTCGATGTACCGCAGATTCTTCACGGTCATCTCGGGTTCCTTGTAGGACTCCTGTTCGACGTCGACGAGGGCGTTCGACATGGAGACGATGTCGACCTTGCGAATGTCGAGGTTGGAGATCTTGAAGTCGTCGCCGAGCTCGTCGTAACGGGCTTCGAAGGTCGGGAGGTACTCGGGCGCAACGTACGAGGCGGCCTGCTCCCACATGCCCCAGCGCATCTTGAGGTGGAAGTCGGTGACCGTCGTTCGCAGGTCAGTCGTGGTCTTCGTGTCGGGCGGCGGCTGTGCGCCCGAGCAGGCAAACAGCGCTGCGACCGAGGAGACGATCACAAACGTCAGCAACATCAATCTACGCATCAGGGTTCCTCAGCGGCCTTATTCTGGGTGGCCGGGCGGGTGGGTTCGGGCAGCGATGGCTTCGCTCGCGTGGGCGGAGGCCGTCGGTACTCGGTGTTGGTCTCGGGAAACTCTTCGACCTGTCGCTCTTCGGGCGCTTCCGGCGTGCGAAGCCCCATCAGCCCCATGTTGTCGAACATGAGTGAGCTCGCCACGACAAGGAAACCGAGGAGCATCGAGCCGATTCCGATGATGAGGTCGCGCTTCGAGCCGGCCTCGCGATTCAGATAGAAGCACGCAAACCCGATGAGGAGGGCTGCGCTTCCGACGGCGATCGTGAGCCCACCAACGCCGCAAAACGAGATCACGGCCGCCACGAGAGCGACCGCGAGTGAGACCATCCCCAACGGACCGATGTTTGTTCGTCGGCCCGACATATGGTCGGCGGGGCTGGGATACGAATCGTTCAATTCAGTCCGACTCGGTCGCGACTTGAGCGGGGAAGCCGGCAGCCTCGAGCTTTTCGAGCAACGAACCGACATCGACGCCGGCGGAATCTGGGAACGTTGCACGGCCCGACTCGAGCTCGACTTCGACCGACTCCGTTTCGAGCGACGCTGCACGCGCGATGATCTTCGTCACCGACTTCACGCATCCGCCGCAGCTCATTCCGCTAACTTGAAGTTGTGTCATGAAACACCTCTCTTTCGCCCTGATCCTAGCTCAGATCGGCGACGGCGCCAAAGCCGTGGCGCTGCGTCGCCGACCTCGCGGGTTGGCTCTACTTGGTCGCGGCCCACTTTCGGATTTCGGTGCGGAACCATTCGTCGGCCGCATCGGTCCAATTGTAGTTCTCGCGGAGGTACTTGACGGTGTCTTTCTCGATGTCGGTGTAGCTGTCGCCGTCTTTGACTTTCTCGAGTAGCTGCTCGGCGTCTGCCTTCGAAAGTCGGCCGTCGCCCGCGCCTGAAACGAGTTCATCCGCCGTCTCGAGGAGTGCGCGGTCGTACTTCTTTCCGTCGATCTCTTTGTAGTAGCTCATCGGTTCTCATTCGTGATGGTAATCGTGCCGCGAATCGACACGTCTTGGGGATAACCACCACACCGATGTGTGGCAAGCTCAGAGGCTCAGAACCTGTGAGCGGCCATGCTTCTTTTCGAGATCTTGAACGCGCTCGACGAAGGTCTGGTGCTGCGACCAGAAGACCTCACGCTGACGATCGCTGAGTCCGATGAGAACTCGCTCATCGACGGTCTCGGGGGCGAGAAGCTGCACGGCCGTTGCGGTCTCGGCAGGCAGGCGCGTCATCCAGTTCATCCGGTCGCTGACGCGGCGAGAGTTTCGTTCGGCGAATGCGGCTCGGTGGTCCGCCGAGACGAGGTGGCCGTCGTCCCACCCGACGTTCGAGCCGTAGTTGGCGGCGCGTCGTTCGAACCGCTTGTAGTTGTTGGTCAGGAAATCGAATACGAGCATGCTGCCGACCTGGCGACCGAATGCGCGGCTAGAGGTTTCGCCCCGGTTCGCGACGACGCGTGCGGCCCAGTCTTCCTTGCCGGCGAGCGGCTCGATGGTCGCAGCGAAGGGCGCGTCGAGCACCGACTCGTCGACCTCGGCCGACAACAGATTCCGCCAGGTGCGCGTGTACTCGACGGGGAAGTTTCCGGCCGCCGTCCGCACGTCGGTCAGTGCTCCATCCACGAGCTCGACCGACTCGCCGTCAGACGTTTCGTCGTAGCGCCAGTCGAGGGTCTCAGGGTCGAGCCCCAGACGCTGTGCGGTCTTGCGGTCGAGGGTGACGTGCTGGACTTCGGGGAGTTCGAAGGCGCACTCGATGGCCATGCAGAGCCGGTACGCCGACAGCTGGGCTGCCCATGCGGAATCTTCGGTGGTCGCGACATCGAGCGTGCGTTCGACGCCATCCATCGTGACGACCAGTCGGTCGCCTCGCACTTCGGTCTCGTCGACGAGTTCGACGGCGAAGGCCGCCGGAGTTGCTTGGAACATAGGGTCTTGCTCGAGCCCGGCGCGGTACGCGGTCACAAAGTCGGGGCCGAGGCCGTCGGCGACTCCGCGAAGAGCTTCGGAGCGCGCCTCGGAGTGCCGGTCGAGCGCCATGAGCGCATCAATACGAGCTTTTCGAAGGTCAGTGCCGTCGAAGCCCTGGGCGACGGCGAATTCGATCGTCGACAGGGCGACTCCCGGCTTGCCGTCTTGCAGCGCGGCGCGCGCTTGTTCGACCGGCGACGGGAGGTCCATGACGACCTTCGGACTAGCTGGAGCGGGCGGAACGGTGTCGACTGCCCGCGCAATCTCCATGGCGCCGAGGGTCATGGCGACGACTCCGACCGCGGCCACTGCCCATCGGGCTGAACGACGGCTCGGTGCGGCAACCGCGCCGGGCAATTCGTCGGTCTCGACCTTTCGAAGGACGAGCTGAGCCTCTTCGAACGAAACCGGCAGGTTGTTGCGAATCGAGTGCAGCGTGTCGGTGGTCATGTAGAGGGCGTCGATGACGATCTCGCACGACGCGTCCACTACATTTGCGATGTCACTCTTTCGATTTGCGGTCGCCATTTTCTTCCTCCACCGGCAGGTTCACGGTGAAGTAGAGCAACGGGCGTGCCAGCACACCAAAACATACACAAGACACACTTAGGGGCAAATTCGACCACAAAAGGCACCCGCACCGTGGCGTGCACGCCACGATCTGTGGCACGCGATCTGCGCGCTCTGTGCCACACGTGATGCTATTTGAACTTGAGCTTGAAGCCGGCCGACTTCAGGTACTCTTTCTCTTCTTCGAGGTCGGCCCGCGTGAGCGGATGCTCGTCGAGCCAGCCTTTAGGGAAGCGCACTTTCAGCTTGTGGCGCTTGTTCTTGGGCACCTTGAGCTTCACCTCGGGGACGTCAGTCTCTTGTCGGCTGCGATTGAGCATGACTGCGAGCCGCAAGAGGATGGCGAGGCGAGGCGCGGTGACGGGATACGGTTCGGGTAGCGAGTCGAAACGGTGGGTTTTGAACGACCGCCGATGGCTTCGCACCATCGCCCAGAGGAACTTTTGGTCCTGGCGAGAGAAGCCCGGCATGTCGGAGTTCTCGACCAGATAGGAGCCGTGCTTGTGGTAGCCGGAATGCGCGATGGCCAACCCGATCTCGTGGATTCGTGCGGTCCACCGGAGCATCTTTCGATAGATCGTCGAATCATCGAAGTGCCACGAGCTCTCGACCTGATCGAAGAGCTCCATCGCCGTGGCTTCGACCTCTTCGGCGTGGTCGCGGTCGACCGAGTAGCGTGTGGCCATCTGCTCAATCGTGTCGTTCCGGGTATCGAGCTGATACATCCGGCCGAGCAAGTCGTAGAGCAAGCCTTCGCGCATCGCGCCATCGCTGATGATCATCTCTTCGATCTTCAGCGACTTGAACACGCCCATCAAAATCGCGAGCCCACCCGGGAACACCGGCCGGCGCCGTTCGCTCAGTCCATCGAGCTCCAGCTTTTCGATGTGGCCCAGGTCGCAGATCTGATTGCGCACGGCCTTCATTGCATCGCGAGTGATCCCGCCGCGATGAAGGTCTTGGGCGATGATGATGTCGTGGATCGCCTTGATGGTGCCAGATGCACCAATCGCGAGGTCCCAACCTTCGGCGATGAAGTTCTTTTCCGACGAACGCAGCTCCTGACGCGCCGCAAGTTCAGCCGCGTCGAAGCGTTCCCGGGTAATCTCGCCGTCCGGGAAGAAGCGCTGCGAGAACGATACGCACCCCATGTAGTTCGAGTTCGAGACGCCGGCCTCGAAGCCGGTGCCGATGATGACTTCGGTCGAGCCACCGCCGATGTCGACGACGAGCCGCTTCTCGAGGGCCATCTTGCCGATGCTGTGGGCAACTCCGAGGTAGACGAGGCGGGCCTCTTCGACACCGCTGACGATCTCGATTCGGTGGCCCATCGCTTCTTCGGCACGCACCAAGAAGTCGCGTGAGTTGCGCGCTTTTCGCAGTGTGTTGGTGCCCACTACGCGCACGTTGTTCGGGTTTAGGCCTTTCAGACGCTCGCCGAACATCCGCATGGTGGCGAGCGCTCGCTCGCGCGAGTCGGGCTCGAGGTTGTTGTTCTTGTCGAGGCCGGCCGCTAGTCGGACCATCTCTTTTAGGCGGTCGACGACTTGCAGTTCGCCATCGGCATTGCGCGCGATGACCATGTGAAAGCTGTTCGAGCCCAGGTCCACGGCTGCGACCATCTCGCCGTGGTCGGTCTTGGGTCGAATCTGAATGGGGCGTTCGCTTGGGTTCGACATGCTCTGCATACTAATGGCGCTTCCGCGTCGCTACTAGGGTCATCGCGCGCAGACGCTCCGACTGCCGATTCGAAGTCAAAGTCTTCGTCCGAGAATGCCGACCCCAAGCGGCCGCGAAGCGACTAGAACTGCGCCGAAATGCCCAGCGTCGGAACGATCGGGAGCCCCATCACCGGCTCCTGCTCGGTGAAGTCGTAGTTGTAGCGAACGCCCTCCTGGTTCTCGGCGTAGTAGACGTTCTGCACGTCGAGATAGAGGCCGAGGATCCACGACTGGAAGATGAACTTCTTGTCGATCCGCAGGTCGAGCTGATTGAACGTCGGGTTGCGAGCCGAACCCTGCTCGCCGAAGACCGGTTCGTATTGGTCTTGGTCGACGTTGTAGGCGCTGCCCACCGTGGGGGTGAACGGCGAGCCGGTGACGAGCCGGAATCGAGCCGAGACGTCGATGCCATATGGCAAGTTGTAGCCAGCCACGAGGGTCAGGATGTGTGTCTGGTCAAACTCGAACGGCACGAACTCGCCGGTGTCGAAGTTCTTTCGCTCCGACCGCGAAAGCGTGTAGGCGAGCCAACCGAAGAAGCGGTTCTGTGGGTAGTGACGGAGCAGAATCTCTGCGCCGTACGCCCGGCCTTCGCCCTCGTTCAGGAACGTGATCGGGTCGGTCTCTCCGGTCTCGGGGTCGATGTCGACCTGGTCGGTGTTCGACAGGATGTCCCAGAGGTCGCGGTAGAAGAGCGTGACGTCGAACTCGAGATAGTCGAGCGGCTTCCATTCGGCGCCGACGGCATACTGCAGCGCTTTCTCGAAGGTCAGGTCGGGGTTACCGAAGTCGGGGTTCGTAGAGCCAGGAACGGTCGGCTGCGTGAACAATCCGACGCCGCCCTTGGCCGTGACTCGGTCGGTGATGTCGTAACGAGTCGAGAATCGCGGCTGCACCGACGTCGAGTTGGTCTGCCCGAAGTGGTCAATTCGTAGGCCGGGAACGAGCAAGAAGTCGTCGAACGGGCGCGCCTGCAGTTCCGTGTAGAAAGCCGGCTGGAAGAGCGGGTCCTGGCCGTCGAATGCGAGCCCGTCGCGCGAGAAGTTGGGGCGGCCATTGCCGTCGCCGTCGCCGTCGCGGTCGGAGTCGTCCTCGAATCGCGGTGTCCGAATTTCGAAGTCGGTCAGGCCGAGGATGAAGTCGGCGCCGAATCGCCACGTGATGTTGTCGGTAATCTTCCAGCGCGTATCGTTTCGAATCTGCGAGAACCAGAGGTCGGTGTTGAACCGGAAGTTCTCCGCGGCCTCGAACGCCACGATATTCTTACCGAACGACGCCATGAAGTCGTTCTCGAGCGGATAGGTCGGCCGCCATTGCCACTTGAACTGGCCACGGATGAAGCCGTTCTGGAAGTCGATGCCGGTGATCTGAACTTCGGCGTTTCCGCCGGGGTCATCTTCGGGCAGGAGCAGCTCGATCTGGTCGTCGGACCCGTAGATCAACAGCTCGAGCTTGTGGTTCTCGAATCCAGTCCACGTGAACCACGCCTGATAGTCGTAGTAGCGCGGCGCGACGAAGATGTCGGGTCCGTCGTCTGGGATGATCAGGGGCAGGAACACGTCGAAGTAGCTTCGACGTCCAGAGAGGGCCACCGAGAGGTCTTCGGTGATCGGTCCTTCGACGAGCACTGTCGTGTCGAGGAGGTCGACTTCGACCACCCCGTGGATGCGGTCCTTCTTGGGCGAGCGAGTCGAGAGGTCGATGATACCGCCGGTTGCGCGGCCGTAGTACGAGCTGAAGTTGCCCGGGTAGAACTCGAGCGAATCGATCATCTCGGAGTTGATGACCGCCGGGCCACCGAAGAAGTGGTAGACGATCGGGATGTTGTCGCCGTCGAGGAAAGTTTGCGTGTCCTGCGGTGCTGCGCCTCGAACGATGATTGCGCCCGAAACGAATGGCGCGCGCGCCACTCCCGGGAGGTTCTGAACGACGCGCACGACGTCGCCGCCGGTGCCAGGGATTCGTCGGACTTCTTCGAGCGTAATCTGGCGACGGTTCACCTGCGTTCGCGCCCGCCGTGCGGTCGTCTGAACGCGGTACTCGTCGTAGACCTCCTTCTCGATGAAGAAGGTCGCCTCGGTGATCTCCGTCGCGCTCACATCCACACCGCTCGCCGAGGTGAAGTAGCCTTCACCCGACAACCGCACGGTCACGCGCCCGGTTTCGACGCCGCGGAATCCGAACTCACCTTTTCCGTCGGTGAAGGTCTCCTGGAGCACTTCGGCCGACTCTTGGGAGACGAGCTCAACCTTCACGCCCGGCAGTGGCGTTCGGGTACCCGCTTCGCGAACTATACCGACGAGGTTTTCGGCCTTCGCCGTGACCTTGTAGTCGACCTCGGAAGTCTTGCCTGGGACCAGCTCCACCGTGGTGGAGAAGCCCTGATACTGGTCGATCTCGAGGCGAACGTCGTAGATGCCTGGAGGCACGTCTTCGAAGCTGAAAGTGCCGTCTCCCGGCTCGGTGACCGTGGTCGCCGTCGGTGCTTCTTCGAACTCGAACTCACCCTCTTTGTAGGTGATGGTGATGCTGGCTTGGACGCCGTTTCCGGTGGCCGAGTCGACCACCTTTCCGGTGAATGCCGACGGTAGCACGGGCAGCGAGAACTCGACCTGGAAGGTCAGGGTGACCGCCGCTGGCTGGTTGTTGATTTCGGCCGGCTCGAACACGAAATTCTCAGCGGCTTTGACCGCCTCTTCGTCGAGCCCGTAGCCGATGCCATCGAGCACTTCGACCTTCGTGACCGCGCCGTTGGCGTCGATCGTGAGCCGCAGGTTCACAGTGCCTTCGACGCGGGCGTCGATAGCCTCTTGCGTATAGTCGGCCTGCGTTCCTTCGACCAAGACGGGCGCCTTGGTCACTCGCACGTCGCCCTGTTCTTTCTCATCGTCTTGGGCAAACGCGACCGAAGAAACCGACAGAATGCCGCACAGAATGGTGAGGTAAATCCAGATAAGACGCCTCATCGGTTGTCCCCCACGATGTGGAAGTCCCGGGAGATATAGTCGAGCCCCAGCCGGCCGTCGCGGATGACCGAGAAGACTCGGTGGTCGCACGCGTCGCCGATCCCGTCGGCGTTGAAGTCGGCCTGATCGTCGTTGGGGAATGCGATGCAGTTGTCGCTCGAGTCGGGCACGCCGTCGTTGTCGCAATCGCTAGAGCTCGCGTCATCTTCACACGTTCGCGTGTAGATGGTGTCGCCCGCCGAGAGCAGTTCGTTCGCGCCTTCGAGATAAATCGGTGACGAATCTTCGAGAAGCGCGCCGCCGCTCACGAACCATCGAAATGCGATGACTTCGCTCTCTGGCGGCAGGAACTCGACGTCCAAGCCGTCGGGTGCGGGCTGCGACCAAATCTCGACCGACTCGGGGTCGACGACCGAGCGGAAGTCCCACTCGACGTTGCTCAGGAGCGGCGTCGATTCGTCGGCCGGCAGCGTGTACCAAAGTTGGTCACGTTCCGAGGTGTTCGGGATCCAGTCGAGCCCGAGCGCGCGAAGTGCGGCCGGGTCTTCGTTCTCACCTGGTCGAATCTGGATGTCGACGACGTCGGGGTTCTCGTTGGGCTGAACGTCGGGCACCGCCAGGGCGATTCGCTTGCCGGCGACGATTCGTGAACCATTGCGCTCGACGATGAGTCGGACCGAAATCTCGAATCCGCGAGAGCAGTCGACGACCGGGATGAGCGACGCGAGTTCCTCGGGAGCGTCGTCCAACGCTTCTTGTAGGGCATTGCAGAACTCGATGATCACCGGCTGCGGTGCCGGGTACGGCAGCGAAGCGGTCGGCTCGGTTCCGAGCTCGAAATCTTCCAGCGGCAGCATGAAACCGGGAGGAACCTGGTCGCCCAAGAGCTGTTCGGCGAGTTCCTCTTCGGTGACCGGGCACTCGTACTCCTGGCTCGCCGACGTTCGGAACGGGCACCACTCCCACTTGTACGTGGTCTCACCGTCACGATCCGGGTCGTACACGAGCGCCGTGAGCTCGGCGGTCTCGCCCGGCTCGAGCAACGGTTCGCTCGACTTCACGGCCAACAACCGGAACTTGTTCGCGCGATAATAAGGATCGAACTCTCGCCCGCATCCCGCAAGAATCGCGAGCGCGACGAACCCGAGTAAACAACGCTTCCAACCGATCGTAACCATAAACCAATCTTTGTGTCGGATGAGGTCTGCGGCAGGGTACTTTAACGGTCGTTAACCAAACAAGTTAAGCTCTGTTAACGATGACGTTCTTCAAGTTTGGGTGCGAAAATATGCGCTATCGACCACTCGCGTCGACCAGATTTCGTCGGCATTTGCTCGCCATGGGTCGGTGTCGACGGCGATCCATTCTGCGCGCTGCCCGGGGCGAAGCGCGCCGATTTCGGACCATCGAGCGGCATGAGATGCGCCGCTCGTGTAGGCCCAGATTGCATCCTCGATCCCGATTGCCTGCTCGGGCCGAAACACCTCGCCACGTGCATCTTTGCGGGTGAGAAAGGTCGAGATGCCGTGCCAGGGGTTGGGATCTTCGATGGGAAAGTCGCTGCCCGCGGCGAGTGGTGCCTGCGCCATCAGGTCTCGCCAGTTGAAGAGGCGGGCGAGCTGGTCGTCGGACAGGATCGTGTGTGCCCACGCGGCATCGGAGTACATGTGAATCGGTTGGATGGAAGCCACGCGATCTTTCGCCCCCATCCGTTCGATGTCCTCGGCGGCCATGGTCTGGGCGTGTTCGAGACGGCATCTCGCGCCGTCGGCGGCGTGGTCGAACGCGTCGAGAACCGCACGCGCTGCCGCGTCGCCGATGGCGTGCACGGCAATGTCCCACCCCTTCTCGGTGAATCGACGCACCCGGTCCTCGAGCACCTCGGGGGCGGTCACGACGAGCCCTCGCTCTCCGGAGCGATACGGTTCGAGCATCCACGCCCCTTCGGAACCCATCGCCCCATCGGCGAAAAACTTCACCGTATGCACGCTAAAACGCTCGCCAAAACGGGGGCCGGCTCCGACGAATTCTTCGATGCCGGGGTCCTTGCCGTCGACCCAGACCGAGATCCCCAAAGGCAAATTTTCCTCGTCGTGCAGCTCGCTCAGAAAACCCACACGGTCGAGCGGAACCCAGGCGAGGTGGGCCGCGCAGATTCCGTGCTCGCGCAACATCTCTGCGGTCTGAAGAAACACCTCGCGGTCCTCTTCCACCGTGGGTTTGGGGATTGCTTCGAGGATGACGTCCATCGCGTCGTCGACGAAGAGACCGTTCAGGCGACCGTCGGTTCGCCCCGCGCTGCCGCCCGAGCCGGGCTGCCAGTCTTCGGTGATACCTGCCCGCTCCATCGCCAACGAGTTTGCCCACACCGCGTGGCTATCGACCCTCCACAGAACGCAGGGGTGGTTTGGGAAGATGGCGTCGAGTTCGTCGCGCGAGAGCGTGGTGCCAGGCGTCCACGCGTGATTGTCCCAGTCGCGCGCGAGGACCCAACCACTCGAGGCTGCCTCGAGGTCGTAGGCGCGCAACGCGTCATAGATTTCGGCGACCGTTCTCTGGTCTCGAATACGCGCAGAGCCCGCCCGCATTCCAAGGCCCCACATGTGAATGTGAGCGTCTTGCAGCGCCGGCATCACAACAGCGCCGTCGGGCCGAATGACATCTGCTTCTACAGCCTTCGCGGCGTCGCCCACGGCGATGACGTAGCCGCCTTCGATCGCGATGGCGTCGGTGGCATGGCCGGTATGGTCGAGGACGATTCGGGGGTGTTCCAGCCGAACGGGCATGCGGCGCTCGCGATCAGGGGAAGAGGCGAGGGAGGTTGATCTCGGTTTCGCTGAGCCAATCTGCGGTCACGCGGACGGTCGTAGGCGTCTCTTGAGCCCGCACGTCGAGGCGAACGATTTCGTCGTTGAAGAAGAAGACGTCGGCCAAGAAGAAGTGCCTGTCGGGGTCGGGCATTTCGGCGATCGAGACGAGGTCGCCGTTGGCCGACACCGTGTTCATCTGCCGCAACATCGATTCGCCGAGGTCGCGGATGTCGCCTTCGACGTAGAGGATGACACGGCCGAAGCCGTTGTGTTCGATGGCGACGGACTCGCGGCGACCGCGTGTGACAGCCGACGCGACGATCGGTTCGTCCGAGATGTTCCATGAGAATTGCGCGCCACCGCTGTCGCGGTCGTCCACCACAATGACGTGGCCGATCGTGTAGCGAGTGGACCCACTGAAGACGAGCACGTTTTCGTCGGGAGCGTCCCACGGCGCGCGGAGGTTCTGGCCCGGGTTCACGAGGCCGTCGCGTTCGGCGGTGAGGAAAGCATCGAGGCGAACGGCCTGGCGAGGATTCTGACGGGTTCCCGAGAAGACCGTTCCGTTGCCGGTCGTGGTCGCGAGTACGCCCAGCCAGAGGACGGTGAGCGCTGGGTCTTCGATCTCGTAGGTAGTCCCTTCGACGAAGACGTTTCGTTCGGGGAACGCGGTCGACATGAAGAATTGCTCGTCCTGCTCGCAGTCGTCATCGGCGTCGAGCGCGATGCGCTCGAGCTCGAGCGACAGGGACTCGTTGCCGTCGCGCAGGTCGGCGATAATGCGACCATTGTCGTTGATGAGACCGACGAGCCGACGCTGGGAATCTTGGATTCGGGCGGGGTCGATGACGAGCTCGAATGCTGCGCGCTCGGTGTCGAATGGAGCCGGGTTCGACCAGCTGCATTCGGTGTATTCGACAAATCGATCGCCACTTCCGTTGGGAGCGACGAGGTCGTACTGGCGCAACACGGCCTGGGCGAATTTGCCGTACCGGAAGAAGTCGACCGCGTAGACCGGCTCGGTCGACGATTCGTCGACGACCTGCCGATACGTTCCCGAGAACGCGTCTTCGTAGGTGGGGCAGCCCGTCGCCAAGATCAGTACGGCGATCAGGCCAATCCATTGTGGTGTTCGAAGGAACATCGTCATCCAAACGCTTGCGCCGAGCGCCATCGTAACGGATTGTGGGGCGTGCTGAAACGCTGAGCGTTATGGTGTACGTCTACTCCGCGAATGCGGTGTCGTGCCCCGGAATGCGACGGGCGCATCGCCCGTTGGACCATCAAATTGCGGATCTCGTCCGCATCGCCAGCGGAAATTTGTTGGTATGATTGTTGGAAGTAGTTAGGTCGGAAGTGGCAGTACGAGCAGTGAAGCTCGACCGTCCACGGCGGTAGATTATGAATCGGCAAATCCTGAAATGGCTCATCATCCTCCTCGCGGCCTTCGTGGCAGTGAGTTGTGCTGCTGCCGACGAGGCGTCGCCGAACACTGCTCCCGTCAACGTCGACGTGGGCGGTGACCCTCTCCTGACTGCTGAAGACCGCCTCTTCAATCACGATCTAGTTGCGGCAAACCGAATCTACACGGAACGGCTTCTCGTCGACCCCGACAATGGTTCCATTGCGGTGGGCAAAGCCGTCACCGACTTCCTGTTGATCCCGTACTCTCCCGAGTTTGGCGCAGTGCTCACCGATGGACTTGGTGCGACGCGACCGCTGAACTCAGATCGTGACGTGCTCTTTCGCGAGGAAGGACTTCTCGACCTTTTGAGCCGCGGCGTCGACTTCCAAGACGACGGCGTTTTGAGCGGTATCGAGACCATCTTGGAGGGTGAACTCCCCTGGGAGCGCGGCAGCTTCGAATCACCGCAGACGTTCTTCGCGAACGCGACCTCCACCGTGAACGTGCTGCTCGACCGCCTGGTCGACGTCGCCGATTCGATGGAGCCCATCTACGAAACTCTCGACATTGCCCTGAAAGACTCGTCGTTCGGCGCGTTTTACATGCCCGGCACGGTGTTCTTCGAAGAAGAGCTGTCGCTGGAGCTGGGCAAGTCGGAGATCGCATTCATGCGCGCCGGCGTCGCCGGACTGCGGACCGGAATCTACTTTGCCGCCGCCTACGACGCCGACTGGTCGCTCGCCGACGCATTCGGTCCGCGGTGGGAAGCGATTTCGCTGGATCCCGAAGACCCGCTGCATCAACCGGGCTTCACCTACGACGACTACGTGAACGGCTTCTTGAGCGACGTGCTCGCCCGCGAAATTCGCAATGCGCAGCGGCTCAGCGATTCGCGCGAAGCGGCGCGAGACGCACTTCTCAACGTCCGTGCTGGCCTCGAGTTCGGCATCGCACGTGTCGAGACCAATGAGCCGGACCGAGAGCTCGAGTTCGGTCAGGCTGACCTCGACGAAGCTCGCAATGCGATCGACTTCATTCAGGCGATCGAGAACTCGCTCTTCGGCCCGACGGCTGTGCCCTTCACGGAGCCCGACCTGACGATGGACCTGTCGGTGTTCTTCGAGGACGGCCGCACGCTCCCGGCGGAGACGCCATGGTTCGAGCGAACCGTGACCACCGACGAGTTCGGCGACTTCGTGACATGGGAGACGACGGACGAAGCGTTCGAAACATTCTTCGTTCGAGGCGTCTTCACGCCGGAGTTCACGGCCGACAACACTCCGACGGTCGAGATTGGCTCGCCAACCTCCGAGACGACGCTGTTCGACGCGCTCGCTGGCGAACTTTCGCGGACCGTCGAGAGCACCTACGGCACGCGATAACCCCTACAATTCGTGATGTCTCGGAAGTGCTCCCGTCGGTTGAATCCCGTACCGGGCGCACGCGTAGTCGTTCGCGCGACGCTCGAGCTCGAACACCGTGCTGACGGGTCCGCCATCGAGCGCATCACGAGCCGCCGCGACGAGGTCCCGCCCAAGTATGGACGCCTCGAGCGACCAGTCGGGGAGCGGCAACCTGCGAACGTCTCGGACCTGGTAGTGCAGGCTCGGGTTCAGCGCATTGAGCAGCATTCTGGCGGGCTCTGAGTTGAGATAGACGAGCAACGCGTAGAGCGCATCGTGGTCATTTTCGGGGTGGAAAATCGCGGGCCCTGCCATGTCGAAGAGCGCGGTTGGTGGTTTCCACCGCGCGTTGAAGGTCTGCCCTCCAAAGTCGGTGTAGACGAGCCCCGTTCGATCGACCCAGCGCTCGTCGAGCAGGTTTGAGGTCCGGTTGTCGCGATAGAACTCGCGTGCCGCCTTGGACCAGTCCACGGCCCAGTCCCAATTGCCCCACCAAGGGGCGTATCGACCGCCTTTCGAGTAGTACCGCCACCGCTCGCCGTTGCTCGTCTCGGCGTCGAGCGGAGCGATGTCGTCGACCTCGCTCGCCGACCGCACGTACTTCTTGTTGCGCCCGGTCTTGTTCTGAGAACCAGGGACCTCGAAGAGTTCGCCGACGGTCGGGACATCGTCTCCAAAAGCCGCGAAGAGCGGCTCCGGCACCCAGTGAGCCACGGGTGCTCCCGGCAGCCGGGAAACCTCTCGCATCGGCCGCTCGGTCCGTCGCTCGTCGATGGCATCTCGCATCTCGGCGGGCGAGTTCAACTCTCGAAGGTCTATGAAGCGCGTCTGGCCTTTGGCCCCGCGCCGCAGGACAAAGCCGACGACCGACGCTTTCTCGCCTTGAAGGGAATCGAAGAGATGGGGGCCAAAGTGCGCGAACAGTGTGATCTGCCCTCGCTCGAACATCTGGCGCCGAGCGTCTTCGAACCGGCTCAGGTACCAAATGTTCTGCTGGCTCAAGATCCCGCAAGCATGGCGCGCGGCCTTGGAGCATCGGTCGATGAACGCGGTGGCGAGGTCGAGGTGAAACGGGCGAAACTCGTCGCGCAATCGGGCGGACCATTCGGGCGGCATGGCCCGGTGCCCCATGTAGGGCGGGTTCGCGACGACAATGTCGAAGCACTGGTCGGGAATCTCGAGACCATCGGCGACGACCACGTTGGTCTCAATCGTTGTCATCGCCGCGTCGCGGCTGGCGCCGTGGGTCACTGCGAATGCGAGAAGTCCCCGCCGGGCGGCATCGACGGCGGTGGAGTCGAGGTCGCGACCGTGGATCCGGGTCAGCGCAACATCGATCGGGACGTCTCCGTCGACCAACTCTTCGAGCGCGACCAGCAGAAACTGCCCGCCGCCGCAGGCCGGGTCGCAGATCGTGTAGTCGGCCGGAGCACCGTACGCCGCCTCGCGCAACAACAACTCGGCAACCCAACGCGGGGTATAAATCTGGGTAGCAGTGACCGAATCCACGTGCTTCGACTCGTGCACGTTGTGCGATGCAAAGCTCGCTTCGCGACGCTCGCGGCCGAGGGCTTCGTGCACCCATCCGTAGATGTGAGGGTCTTCGAGCGCGCCGGCTTCGGCGAGTGCATCGGTAAATCTCGACGCGACACCGTGAAGGAGCCAGGCATCGAGATCGCCTGCGAGTTCGGACCACGCTCGGTCGTCGGTTTCGACAGCCGACTGAAGCGCTCGTGCGAACCCCTCGATGTCGCTCAAAGGTCTCGTCACTTCGCCTTCTTTGCTTTCTCGTTCATGACGTAGTTGATGTAGAGAAAGCTGATGGCGAGGGCTTCGTAGCCGCGCCAGGCCTTGGTGATCGACTGGAACTGCTTCTCGGAAGTCGAGTCGGGGTCGAGGCCGTAGCTATACATGATCCAGCGACGAAGCCCTTTCTCTTGCCCCTTCTTTTCGTTCGACGGGAACGATGCGTCGGGGCGTCCGCGTTTGAGCATGAGTTCCTGCGCGGTCGAGGGGCCAATTCCCTTCACCTGTTGGATGCGCTCGTAGAAAGCGTCCGGGTCGAGCGCTTCGAGGTCTTCGAGCTTGGTGACGCCGTCGACAATCTCTTGCGCCAGCCCGGTGACGTACTGTGCCTTTCGGCGAGAGATCCCCCAGTCGTCTCGCCACTGTTCGGGATCGGCGCCGAGGATGGCCGAGGGGCGCGGGTACGCGTAGTAGTCCTTGCCGTTGAACTCGAAGTGGGTGCCGTAGGCTTTCCGTACGTCTTGAGCCATTCGCTTGGCGGTTGGCCGGTGCGAGATTCGCGTGCGGATAATGTCGTCGAATGCGTCTTCCCAGAGGTTGGCACGGGCGACGCGACGAAAGCCGTAGTGCTCGGTCATGAGTGGGCCGAGGAGGGGATCGTCGCCGGCTTGTTCCATGAGCGCCCCGAGGTCGAGATCTGCTCCCACGATGCGCCGGACCTGCGCTTCGGCCTCGGAGAGTTCGTCTTCGCTGAGCTCGTACCCAGGGAACGACACATCGAACTCCGGCGATTCCGGGTCGCCGTTGAAGTGGATGACCGAGAGCACATCTCGGTCTGCCAGCGTCAGCGGTCGCACCAGGCCCGTCTCGAAGATCGACTCGAAGTCATCGTGTTCGGCGTCGAAGTAATCGACCACGTCGAAAGTCAGGTAAAAGTCGTGCGGTGCGCGTGCGGCGATCTTCATGGAATCACTCTCGGGAGGTGGGGGTTGACCTCGGGACCCATTCTCTAGCCCTCGGCCCGTTGTGGCGATAAGATGCAAACGGGTCAACCCAAGTCACACAAGCTACCGCCGCACGGACGTATTATGTCGGATCGCCTGGACCTCGCGCGTGAGCTGCTCGAAGAGATTGAGCAGACCGAGGACGAAGAGAGGTATCGGAGCCTGAGAGACCAGCTCTACGGGCTGGGCGTGGAGATCGTCGATTTGCTGCGCGACGAACTCTTGAGCGTGAGTTTCCGCCGCAGAATGGCGGCCGCGACAAATCTGGGGCGGCTGGGAGACACGGGAGCTGTACCAACCCTCGTTCAGCTACTGAACGACCCGCAGGCCGGCGTGCGCGAGATGTCGCTCTTCGCGCTCGGGATCCTCGGAGACGATGCCGCGGTCGACGCCATCCTGGCCGCGCTGAACGACTACGATGCAGACGTACGATACCGGGCCGTGGTCGCACTGTCCGACCTTGGCTACCCGCACCTCGAAGGTGTGCTCATCAACGCGATGAACGATGAGTCGTACGGCGTGCGCGAGCAGGCCCTGTCGCAACTTCGAATCATCGGTACCGCGCGGTCGGTCGCCACGATCCTCAAGGCGCTGCTCGAGCGCGAGCCCGAGATGCAACAGATGGCCGAGGAAGCCCTCGACCGTCTCGTGCCGAAGATGACTCGCGAGGACTACAAGAAGCTGCAGGAGCAGCTCACGCCGCGTGAACGCCGGCTCATCCTCAACTACCTCGAAGCCAGGAACCTCCAGGAGGTCTACGGCACCCTCTGGCAGCGGCTCCAGGTCGTCTCGCGAAACGCGACACCGCAGCGTGGCCTCGACAAGTATGGCCGCTTGCTCGACGCCGCCGAAGAACGCGAATTCCTGCAGCACGCCCACGGTCGCGACGATGTGGTCGACCTGCTCGTGGAGCACTTCGGCGACCAAGAAGCGAGTCGTTCGATCCTGTTGGTCGGCGAAGCCGGGACCGGGAAAACGGCGGTCATCCACGAGATGGCCCAGCGACTGGCCGACACCGACTCGGGCTGGCACGTGCTCGAGACCAACACCTCCGAACTGATCAGCGGCACGCGGTACCTCGGCGACTGGGAGACCAAGCTCAAAGAGATGACCGAAGCCATCATGAAGCACGACAAGGTCATCCTCTATCTGACGAACCCGAACGACCTGCTCGGGGCCGGTGCGCACTCGAAGAGCGACGAGAACTTCGCCGACTTCTTCAAACCCTATCTGCATCGCGGCCAGCTGCGGATGATCGCCGAGTGCACCGAAGACGCCCTGAAAAACGGTCTGTCTCGCGACCCCGGTTTTCTGCGGCTCTTCCGCCAGGTTCGCCTGAACGAGATGACCGACAAAGAGACCGCCGACGTTCTGCGCGCGAGGATTGGCGAGCTGAAGGCCGGTGGCCGGACGGTCAGTGCGACTCCGGGAACGCTCGACCAAGTCGTCGACTTCGCACGGTCGTTCTACACGCGCTCGGTCGCTCCTGGACGCGCGTGCGACCTGCTCGACGCGCTGGTCGACTACGTGAATCGAAAGGAGACCGACACGCCGACGATCGAGCTCACACCGTCCAAGATTCCTCCGTGCCTCTCGGAGGTCACCGGGATGAGTCTCGACCTGCTCGACGACACCGTGCCGCTCGACCTCGACGCGACGCATGAATGGTTCGACCGTCGGCTCATCGACCAAGAGAAAGCGGTTCAGTCGATCGTCGACCGGCTCTCGCTCGTCAAAGCCGGGCTCGGCGACCCCACCAAACCACTTGGCGTCTATTTCCTCGTCGGCCCGACCGGCGTGGGTAAGACGTACTTCACCAAGCTCGTCGCGGAGCGCCTGTTTGGCGACGCCGACCGCATGCTCCGGTTCGACCTCTCGGAGTATCAGGGCCGGTTCGCCGTCGAAAAGCTCATCGGCTCGCCACACGACAAAGACCGCGAAGGATTGTTGACCGAGGCGGTCCGAAATCAGCCGTACTCGGTTCTGCTGTTCGACGAGTTCGAGAAAGCCGACAGCGAGATCTTCAACCTCTTCCTGCAGATCCTCGACGAAGGGCGCCTCACCGACGCGGCCGGGCAGACCACCGACTTCCGGCAGACCTTGATCTTCCTCACGTCGAACCTGGGTGCGTCGCGCACTTCCGTCGCGCCGGTAGGCTTTGGCGACGAGCTCGACAAGCCATTCCAAGGCCACATTCGGCGCAAGCTCGACGAGTTCTTTGCGCCCGAGTTTCTCAACCGCCTCGACGATGTCGTCGTGTTCGACCCACTGAGCCCCGACGCCATGGAGCGGCTCGTCGCGATCGAACTCGAGAAAGCGCTGGCGCGCCGAGGGGTAAAGCGCCGAGGTCTTCGTGTGACGGTAGACCCGAGTGCACGGCGTTGGCTCGAGACGAACGGATTCAGCCAGCGCTTCGGTGCGCGAGAACTCAAACGAGTCATCGAGAAAGACGTGCTCACCCCACTCTCGCGTCTCATCGTGTCGGAAGGTGGACCGGTCGCCGGCCGGAGCGTCACTGTTTTCGCCGGGGACGACCGACTCGACGTGGCCTTCCGAGACTCCGAAAAGCCGCGCGCTCTGCCCCGCGAACCGAAAATGCCGTCGCGAATCCCAGAGAAACCGCCGTCTCTCGACGATCCAAGCCGCTGAGCCCTTCGAATTGCGCCAATTCTGCGCAAGCGTCGTGATTCGGTTGACGCGCGATCGACTGCTCGCGAAGCTAGCCGAACCTCCCTCGGGGCCGTCGGTGCGTTCGATCCTGGTCATCTTCGCTATGTTGCTTCCGCTCTCGAGCGCTCTTGCGCAAGAAGCGGTCGAGCCGGAAGAGCCGCGCCCAATCCGAGTCGCTGTATCGCCGCTCACCTACCATCCGGCGACGAGCGGAGAGGTCTCCTCCAAAGAGGTCGTCGCCGCAGTCCGCGAAGGACTCGCCACACCATTCCGCACGGCGGAAAGTACGGATGTCGACGACTACGACGACATCATCTCGACCGCCTCGACCACCCCGCTCTACGAGAAAACCGTCGACCTGGGCGAGTCGTGGGCAACCATGGGGATCGATGCGTACAAGGGGCTCGACCTCGACGGCGCGGTGCGCTCCCTGAGCGAGTCGGTCGAGAGCTTTCGCGAGGTAGACCACGACCTCGTCGCTCCAGGCCGCTTCGCCGAGCTGTTGATGTTCCTGAGCGTCAGCCATCTGGAGCAGCGTAGTCAGATGGTCGAGCCACTCGACCGGATGCAGGAGATGATCCTGTACGACCCGGGCCGCGTGCTCGAGCGCGGGTTCTACCCCGAGCGGGTGGTGCAGTTCTACGAGAGCGCTCGAATCGCGTTGGAGCGCGACCTCCGGCGCGCCCCAGACCTTGGAATCTCGGAACGATTGGTCGATCGGCTCGATTCGGACTACGTCGTTTCGGCGTACCTGTTCGAATCGAACGGGTCGTACGAGATGGTCGGCTACTTGTGGGATGCCAAGGCCGGTCAGTCTCTCCCATCGGAGTCGATCACCCTCGAATCGCTGGACCCGGAGCTGGTTCGAGACGCCGCAAACCGACTGGCCACGCGACTTCTGGCATGTATCGCGCCGCCCGACGTCGAAGTTGTGGAGCTTCCGGCGTCGCAGGGAAAGTCGCCGTTCGCCTTCCAGCTCAACTTTGCGTACGCCGCGTTCTTCACCTTGCCGGGGCCTGAGCAGATCACTTCGTTCCCGAACATCGGCGCTTCATTCGGTGTCGAGTGGTCGTTCACGCGAGAATTCGCGGTGATCGGGATGTTACAGGTGCTGACGTCGACCTCGGAACTGAGCGGATATCTGCTCGAGGATTTCACGACGCTCCGAGGATTTGCCGGTGTCGACCTCGGCTGGGACTTCTGGGTGTTTTCTGTCGGCCTCGCCACCAGTCTGGAAGTGACGACAGTGGGTGACATCACGATATGTGATTCGGACTTGCCGCCATTGGCCGAAGACCCGAACTGTACGGCATCGAGGCGCTCCTATTCGTCGCCGCTGTTCGTGGGAGTAAACGCTCGGCCGCGACTGAGCTACCACTTGCTCAATTCCCTCGAGCTACAGGCCAGCGTTTCGTTCAGCTACTTCTTCATTCCGCTGAACGATCGCGATCTGAACCTGCCGCTCACGGCCGAGTCTGGCCTCCTCTATCGATTCTGAAAGCGACTCAAGTTGGTCAGCCGGGCGGGCTTGAACGAGAACCCACCGTATGACCCCGACTCGAAGGTTTCGAGCACTTGGCCTTCCCAGTCGAGGACCATCCGCGCGCCTTCGATCCACCAGTGGGCGCTGATGTCGGTTTCGTAGAAATACGGAAACTGCGCGAGTACCCCGGCGGACTGTCCGACCTGCACCTCACAGCCGCGCGAGGTGACATCGAGAAGCAGAGTAATCACGCGCTGCGAGGGCATGCTGCTGGTACGCTGCAGAGCCGCGCCGGTAGCTAAGATGAGCCACTGAACCGCTTGTGAAACGCGGCGTTGATCGAGCGTGATGTCGACGTCGTCGACCGTGAATTTGCTCACGAGGGATACGCCACGCAGCAGGCTGTGCCCTTTGACCCGGTCGACCGCGTTCTCGAGGCAGTCTTTGATCGGCACAGGTTTGCGTTCGACTTTGTTCAGCGAGTTGATTCGAGCGAGCATCCGCTGGAACTGCGCGAGCTGCCGGCAGCCGACGAGGGCGTCGCGAATTGCGATGAACGCCTCGTTTTTGCGTGGATTGTCCAGGTTGATCTCGAGGACGTCGAGGGCGAGCTCCAAGTCTGATGTGGAGGCGCCCAGGATCGAATTGAGCCGGCCAATCTCGGAGAGTGCGAAATCGGTGACGTCATCGCTTCGAGCCTGATCTTGCTCAGCGTTCGACACCTCGTCGGCCAACGTGGAAGACTCCCCGAGCGAGATCATGCTCGCCTCCCAAATCGTTTCTGCTCTGCCATCGCCTACTCGTCGGGCATCGACCAGCCTTAAGTGCACCAACAGCGTGATTTGTAGTTTTTTGTTTGTCAAACACCTCTTGCAAAAATGCGGGAACGATCAGGCGGTTGGATTTGATAGAATCAAGCTTCGCGACCGACATTGTCGAGATCTGGAGAGACCCATGGACTGTCCTCATTGTGGAAAGAGAACCCCGGACGGAGGTGACTCGTGCATGCGTTGGGGAGCGGTGCTGGAGGAGGCGCAGGCGGAGGAAGTGGGCGGTTCGGGAGTCTGGATTGGGGCAGCGTTTGCGTTTTTGTTGCTCGTGGTGGGCGGTTGGTACGTGATGCAGTCGCGCGTTCAGACCGACGTGGTTTCGGCGGCGAACAAGAAGATCGAGCTGACGTGTGTCGACGAAGACGACACCGAATCCATCGAGACCATGACCGCGAAGGGATGGCAGCCGATCACGGGCGGATTCGAGGATGAGTCGTCAAGCGGGAAGAAATGCTTCAAGAACGTGCGTTGAACCTTGATGAATGCGGGTTTTCGCGACGTTGAGGATGCGACAGGACAGCATGACACCACGACCAACCTGCGGTAGTATCGGATCGTTCGAGAATCGAGGGTCGCCAGCGTTGACAACGTCGAGGTGGACTCACTACGATTCCGGCGCTTTGTCGACAGGTTTTTTGGAGCCTCCGAGAGGCGGTCGAACTCCGCACAGAATGCGCATCTGGCGGCTACACCGCGCTTTTCGAGGCATAGGTTAAATGAGCGAACCGGGAATCCTTCCCAACCCGATCCCCTTCGGGAAGTATTACCTCCTCGAACGTATTAACGTTGGAGGCATGGCCGAGGTGTATAAGGCGAAAGCCTTCGGTGTCGAAGGATTCGAACGCCTCCTCGCCGTCAAAAAGATCCTCTCGTCGATCGCCGAAGATGAATCGTTCATCTCGATGTTCATTGACGAAGCGAAGATCGCTGGCCAGCTCAACCACCCCAACATCGCGCAGATTTTCGACCTCGGAATGGTCGACGGGTCTTACTTCATCGCGCTCGAATACATCGGCGGGAAAGACCTCAAGACGATCTTCGAACGCTCGCGTCGCCTCGGGGAAAAGGTCAGCATTCCGCGCGTCTGCTACGTGACGATGAAGGTGTGCGAAGGCCTCGGCCACGCACACCACAAGAAGAACCCAGACGGCCAAGACCTCTCCATCGTCCACCGAGACGTCTCGCCTCAGAACGTCCTCATGTCGTACGAGGGCGAGGTCAAGATCATCGACTTCGGGATCGCCAAGGCTTCGACGAAGCAGTCGCAGACCCAGGTCGGTATTCTCAAGGGCAAGTTCAGCTACATGAGCCCCGAGCAGGTTCGCGGCCTTCATGTGGACCACCGCAGCGACATCTTCAGCCTCGGCATCGTGCTCTACGAAATGCTGACGCTCGAACGGCTCTTCCTCGGGGAGTCGGACTTCGACACGCTCGAGAAGATTCGCAAAGTCGAGATGAGCCCGCCGTCGCTGTACAACCCGCACATCCCCAAAGAGCTCGAGGACATCGTCCTCAAAGCTCTCGCGCGCTCGCCCGACGACCGCTACCAGACGACCTTCGAGTTCGGAGAAGCTCTCGAGCGCTTCATGCGCAACCAGGGCTACTACTACACGAACAAAGACCTCGCTTCGTACATGAAGGACGGGTTCAGCGCCGACATCGAGTTCGAAAACAAGAAGCTCGAGTACTACCGGTCGCTCAACCTCCAGCCTCTCGAAGGGAACCAGAAGAACGGCTACTCGAACGGCTCGAACGGTGCCAATGGGTTCGCTGACCCGGGCCTGGCCTGGGGCGAAGAAGAGATGGAGACTCAGATCTTCGATCGATACGAAGAGGAGATCGGAGAGTCGGACATCATCTACGCCGAAGAAGTTCCGTCGATGGTGGACGCCGAGCCGGACTTCTCGTTCGACGATTCGCCGCCATCTTCGGTGCGCACGCCGCGAGCGAAACAGCCGACCGCGAAGGTCAACGCCGTTGGTACGCGTACCACCCGCACGACGAACCCGAGCCCTGCAGCACGGCGCAAGAAGGGCTCGTCGCTAGGAGTGATCATCGGAATCGCCGTCGCCGTGTTCCTGATCGGCGGTGCCGGGCTGTACCTCCTGAAAGACCGCATCGGCCAAGAAGCGCCGATGGTCATGTTCGAGACACAACCAGCCGAGATCGAAGTCTGGGTCGACGGCAAAAAGCACTGGTCGGGCGCGACGCCCAAGAGCATCGAGCTCCCCAGCGGCGAACACCAGGTCGAGATTCGGGCTGAAGGACACGAGTCGTACGTCGTCTCGCGCAACTTCACCTCCGACGAAGAATATACGTTCAAACACCGCCTCTCACCGCTCGTCGCCTCGAAGCACAAGCTCGTGATCACCACGGAGCCTGCGGGCGCGAAGGTGTTTGTCGGCGATGAAGAACGAGCTGCCGAAACTCCTGCGACCCTCGAAGGCGTCGAAGGTCCGAAGGTCTCGATCAAGGTCCTGAAAGACGGGTTCATCGAAGAACTCCGCGACATCGACCTGACGAAACCGGAAGAGTCCCTCGAGCTGAAGCTTCGGCCAAAGATGGTCCACCTGACCGTCGACTCCGATCCGGGCCGCACCGAGTTCACCGTGTTCGACTCCGAGGACCGCCGCGTCTTCACCGGCAAAACGCCTGAAAAGGTCGAAAAACTCGACGCGACGCGTACCTACAAGGTCGTGTTCGAGCGGTCGGGCTACGAGAAGAAGACAGCCACGTTCGAGCCTGGTTTCGAAGTCGACGACAAGCTCGAAGTCGACCTCGAACGCGAAGGCCGAGAAGTCGCCAGCTCGAGCAGCAAGAGCAACAGCGGAAGCTCGACGGTGGCGACCAAGGACCCAATCCGCAAAGACCCGATCAAGAAGGATCCGGTCAAAAAGGACCCACCCAAGAAGGACCCGCCCAAGAAGGACCCGGCACCGACCGGAACGGGTACCCTCATGATCGGTTCCAAGCCCGCCGCTCGCGTCTACATCGATGGCGAGGACACCGGGCGACACACGCCGTTGATCAACTTCAAGATCCAGGCTGGAAAGCACAAGATCCGACTGGTGAACGAAGAGTTCGGCCTGAACAAGACCTTCTACGTCGACATCAAACCCGGCGCCAACGAGCGGATCATCAACCGCTAACCTCACTCCAAGGAACCACGGTGAGTGATTCGCTCCTCACTGCCTCACAAGAGCACGAGAATTACTGCGTATTCTGTACGCAGGTGCTCGAGGACGCCCGGACCGCTTGTCCGGAGTGTGGAAGTCAGCCGCCTCAACAGGGCTGGCCGATCCTCATAGAGTCGCCGTTCCCCTACCTCGGGAAGGTGCTCGACAAGCGTTACCTCCTGAATCAGTTCCTCGGCGACGGCGCAACGGGCTACGTCTATCGCGCGAAAGCGATGCAGATCTCGCGAAACTTCGCGGCGAAGATCGTCGACACGCGCCGTTATGGAAAACCGGAGTTCGAGCAAGAACTGCTGCGCCGCTTCCGAATGGAAGTCGAGGCCATGAGCCGCCTGCGCAACCCGCACGTCGTGGCGATCTACGAAGCAATGCAGCTGAACGAGGGCATCTTCGCGCTCGTCATGGACTTCGTCGACGGGCGCACGCTGCAAGAACTGCTGGAGCGAGTCGGCCGCATCAAGATGCAGCGCGCGCTCGACATCATTCGCCAGGTCGCGAACGGACTCTTCGAAGCTCACGCGCTCGGGTTCATTCACCGCGACCTGAAGCCAGACAACATCATGATCGAGCGATTGCCGGCATCCGGCTTCTTCGCTCGCATTCTCGACTTCGGCATCGTGCACATGATGGACGATGTGACGTCGACTCAGGGATTCCGCGGAACGCCCCTCTACGCGTCACCTGAACAATGCACGGGCGACCCGGGCATCGACCACCGCAGCGATATCTACTCGCTCGGCTCCGTCTTCTTTCACTGCCTCACCGGTCAGCCGCCGTTCCCTGGGACCGACTCGCTGCAGGTCATGGACGCACACGTCAACGACCCACCTCCCATGGTGTCTGAGATCATCCCTCGCTCCAAGGTTCCGCCAGCGCTCGACGATCTGATGATGCGTTTGCTGGCCAAAGATCCGGCCGAACGACCTGCCGACATGAGCGTGGTGATTCGAGAGATCGACCACCTCCTCCACAGTCCCGACAAGCTAGACGAGCCGTCGAGCGGATTGGTCGAAGGATCGACCAGTTTCGCCGCGGCACAGCGCATCGACACTTCCGACTTTCCTGCTGCCTCGCTCAGTGAAGCGAGCTCGTCCGGAACGATGCAGCTGGTACGGCCGCTCATCGAGATGCAGCTGCCCGAGACGATCGCGGAGAAGGCCGGCTCCATCACCGCGACGTCGCTCTATCGACGCGGCAACCTCGCCGTCGTCGCAGACAAGATCAATCGCGTGCACGCCATTGGCCTCAAGAACGACGGGTTCTTCAACACCTACGACGGCGCCACTTCGATCGTGACCTCGGTCCACGTCGACCCCGCGACGAACAACGTGCTCGCGGCTGAACTCGACGGGACCGTCTGGCAGTGGAAACTCGACGGCAACGGAGTGAATCCGCGCAAAGTCTGCAAGCTGCAGCATCGCATCTACGCAATGTCGACCGACAAGCTCGGGTCCCGCGTAGTCTGTGGCACCGAGAACGGCGCGGTTGTACAGGTCGACTTGCGAACCGGGAAGGAAACGACGCTCATCGCGAGCGGTCCAGCGATTTCGGCGCTCTCCGTCTCTCCTACCGAGAGCAAAGCCCTCGTAGGCTACTGGGGCGGCGGGCTAGAGGTTGTCGACCTGAGCACTCAGAAGCGGAAGCCGCTCGACGGGATGCCGGCCGACCCAATCTCGATCGTGGTGAGCGACGACGGCTACATCGCCGCGGCGCTCGACCGTGATTCACTCGTGCGAATCCTCAGCTTGCACCACGGCACGCAGTTCTTCGAGATCCGCGCGGAAGTTGCGAACCTCAAAGCGCTCGCGTTTGCGCCGGACAGCCAGCTGATGGGGATGAGCATCGAGAAGACTTCGATTCTCCTCTGGGAGATCCAGAGCCAGCCAGCCATGCGTGCCCTCTGATGCGAACCGTTGCACTCCTCGCCATCGCCCTCCTCGCCGTCTCGGCCTGCAAGAACGACGCTTCCACGACGGAACCCGCTTCGCAGCCAGCGCCTGCGGAATCCGTCGCTCAGGCCGAAGAAGCGCCGACGCCGAAGCGAGCTCCCGCGCCCGTTTCGTCAGGCGAGCCGATCTTCGTCGCTCCGCAGCACCCGTGGTCCGAAGAGTTTCACAAGCTCACGATCACGATGGTCGAGGAGCGCGAGATAGCGTTCTACGCCAAGCCTGACCTGAGTTCGAAAGTGCAGTCGCAGAAGGTCCTCAAACCGGGGTCCGAGCTCGAGTTCACCGAGACACAGACGCACATCTTCGAGCCGTTCGTGACCAAAGCCACGCATCAAGTCGAGGTGGGTGGCACGACCGACGACGGCACTCGCCTGTCGAAAAAGCTCGTACCTGGCGATTCGTTCGAGACGCTCTACTACGCGGGCGAGGGCACATGTGCGATTCGCATCGATGGCCAGGTGGCGTTCGGGACCTGCCCAGACGGTGAGCGTTTCCAGGCCGAGGGATGGTCCGGGAAAGCGCCTGTGCCCGGGCGATTCGATCTGTGGGTGAAGAACAAGCTGGGCTGGGCGCTCGTCGACCTCGACGCCGTCGAGACAAAGGTCGAATCGACCCTCTAG